>NZ_JBNNUF010000006.1:0-212788 GCF_050279465.1 Bacillus sp. NPDC094077
CAAATGTACTAGATGAGTAGGATAGTAGACTTCCAGCAAGAATTCCTGTAGCAATTAATTTGTATTTCAAAATGTAACACCTCTAACAAGTTATTACAAGTTGGTAAATATATCATTTATAGTTAATCTTTAAATAATACGACCTAGAATAAAGAATAGATTAAGTTGGTATTATCACTATATTACATATACGGAATTTAAAATCGAACTATTATTCCGAAAAGAATCCTCAGACATACACTTATAGATAGAGACTATTAAATATATTCACCAACATTGTGTAACTAGTATAGTTACTTATATACACGAGTGTCAATTAAAATAATCTTACATTTTTGTAAGGTAACCACATTAATAATGTATTAAGTAATTATTAAATAATGTAAATAATTACTCGATATAACAAAATAGTAATCTTATATTTTAAACAAAGATTGATTATTTTGGTAGGTAAATAACTTATAACAACCACCTTTTGGGCGATGCTTTTGAATCCTACTTCACTCTTCAATTCTCCGTTATATCCCACCGTGAATGCTCCTGTAATATAGTCAGTTGCTGCTACTTCTACAAAGGATGAAGCACTTACTTATCAAAATGATTGGTGGGAGTTAGTTCCTCAGAATAAGATTTTAAGAGTTCCTGTTTCAGATGGTGAAAACTACGCATTAGGTGAGAAATTAAATGTATATGCAGCTGCATGGACTAAATCTCTTCCATCAATTGCTGTTATGCCTACAATTGAAAAAGTAGCTCAGTAGATCATATTTAAAATAAGCAGGGCATCATTCTAATTAGAATGATGCCCTGCTTATTTAGTAAAAAACTGAATGCGTAATATTTATTTACAATCTACTTACTGTATTAAAATTAACACACTATTGAATCCAACCTTCATACTTACCGATATATGTCCCGCCATTTTCATTTGTATATTTGATTCCTTTCAAATACCAATGCACCGTCCCACCACAAGCTTGTTCAGTAAAATAATTAGCAAAAATCTCGTTAGAATTTTTCACTTCTCTTACATACTTACCGTTTTCTTTTGGATAGCATACTCCTAATTGTTTTATAGAACTTGGTGTATTTGATACATTTTCTGTACTTGCTGACGCTGCTCCAATTCCCCCAGTCAATGCAATACCTGTTGCTAAAGCCCCAACTACTAATTTCTTGAACATAAAAATTCCCCCTTAATATTTTTATAACTTGCACCTTAAATGTATTATCTTTGTAAAATTTGTAAATATATTGAATTTGTAGAAATATTTATTTAAATTTTGATAATATTAGGATTCCATTTTATCAAATGGAAAATAGAGGGAGGTACATTGATATGTAATAATGCATGTTCATTCAACAAAAAAATGTGATAAACTCTAACCAGCTGCTGTATTATTCCAATTAGATTGGAAACTTTACTTCTTATTTACCAAAACAAGAGAAGGCACCTTAGGGTGTCTTTTCTTGTCTATTATAAAAAAACCTCAAGTATTCATATACTTGAGGGGTCTATCGATTGAAAGGTAGAACTGTTTGGAATTCCTTAAACTATGAACAAAGTGGGATTAATCCTAAACCAATTAATAGAGCTGCAGCAACCGCTGAAATTAGTATAGGAAACCTAGATACCTTCTACAAATAAAAAGTATTGACCATTTACTACTTTAAAGCAAACTAATTGCATGGCTAATCCTCCCTTCTGTTAGAATTAATATATTACATTAATTTACTTATATAATTAAATTATTAGTTTTCAAGGAATGTATAATATGTTAATAGTTTTAGGGAGATAGCATAATGCATCTTTTTTTATTTTCAAAAGGACCTACTCAACTAATGCGTAAAAACATAAGATAAAACAAACCTGCTGCTCTTTTTATTTTTCATTGTCATCTTTCCATAGTATCTCCATATGTTGTATATAGATATCTCCTTCTAAATTGTCATTGATACCTCTTTCAAGTCCTAATACACATCTTATAAAGAGCTCCTTTCAAAGGTTGCTCTCTTCACTTTGCAAGCCATTTTCTATATAATAAAGTGACTTTAACGAGTGAATAATTTATAAAATCTTTTCCAATACTATAAATAGGTTGATAACAGATAATCTATATCCAAGATGAATCTCTGATTTTCTTGAATTCTCCCTGAGGCAAGGCAGCTATTTTTTATAGCTGCCTTCTTGTATGAATTAGAAATATATGCGCATACTAGTAACGGCATGCTTGAATCCTTGTCATTTAAAATGTTCAGCACTTCCGCTCCTTAAGAGAACAGTCTACGCAACTGTTCTCTTTTTATTTTCCTTGTTTCGTAAATATTACAAAGTATAATTAACTCCTCTGCGACTAATAGCATTGCAACATTCTCAACGTTCCCTCAACAAATTCTCAATATTTTTCATGGACAATAGCACACTTCCTCAACGGTTTTAATATCTTAATATTAAATACTGAAAGGAGATGTTGAAAAATGACTTGGTTCATTATTTTAGGATTTATGCTTATTTTAGGTATAAGCGGTTTTCATGCCCATAGTATTCATATCATTTTCAAAATAGATTCAGATACAAAAGCTATGCCAGGTTGGTCTTTCGTTAATAAAATAAACTTCCAAACATTTAAAGAATTAATAAAAAGATCGAATAGGAATAAACTCAAAAGCCTTACAATAGGAGAACTTTTTATTCCTTTAAGCTTATTTAATAAATTATTCAGCAAAACATTAATTTTTCTATTACTATTCTTTTACTCTCAATACTTAAACTAAACGCAATATAAGATGAGTTAAAGTATAGCAGTCGTCAAGCCTAGCAAAAAACAGATCGCCTATTGGGGCGGTCTGTTTTAAATTAAATCAATCATATCAATACTTCCAACGTATTCTTATACTAAAAAATTGAAGATATGAAAAGCTTTTTGAGGTCATCATTACAGATACATCAATATATGCTTAGCCAAAACAACACTTCCCATTGCTAGATATTAGGTTATGATTGTGTGGATTACGATGCACGTTTTTCGTGCATGGAAGAGATTATTCAGGCCGTGTTGGAGTAGTTCAAAGGATAAGCTCTTACTTACAGCGGTCTACTGGTAATACTTAATATAGCGTATACCTATTTTAGATAACATCAGATATTAAGTTTTGTTCAACATGCATGTACGTACTCGCATTTAGCACGACAATTGTGGTGACGTTATATCTGTCCAAATAAGATTGCAACATCAGTGTCTGCTTTGATCGCCGTAATTCAATATGTTTTTAATCAGTAAAAGACAACCTACAACGGATAATGATGCCATTTCTCTTCACTTGTCTACGCTTTCCTGTAAACGAATCTTTTTCTATCAAACAAATAGTATCAAGTGCTCCTCTCTACGCAAAATAAAAACGTCTCTTATGAAGAAACACAGCATAATATCGGTTTTTCTATCCTTGTAAATGACTTAATATATACCTTTGCTTATTTATGTCCTGACGTTTTAATGCCGTTACTAATTCTCGATTAACATCTGATACAGGTAATGGTTCTCCATATATATCAAATAACCTTATACCCAACTTACTTAAAATCTGTATATTATTACGATTCCTACTCTCTTGTATATAACTAATAATAGTGCGTAAATTAATCCCAAAACTTATCATAAACCAACGCTCCCTCTTCAATGTAAATAGATATGTGGATACTTCTATTTATTTTCGAGGAAGTCCTTGAAGCTTAATAAGCCCTATATATTTCTCAATACAATAACTGTATAAGCTCTCTCTTTTTCTACCATAGTGCTACGCCAAACCGAAATTCATCTCCCACCTACCGCTGGGCTATCGGCCTTAACACGCTTGAGGAAGGAGACTTCTTTCGGATAATGCGTTAAAAGATCAAAAAAATCCATTAACGAAACTTGTACTGTCTTAACTATACTTTTTCAAATTTAAAAGCATGGACATTCATTGGATTCAGAATATTCTGTATATTAGTGAAAAAAACTCGTAGTTAAATTTTTTGTATCTAATTCCTGTTATTATCAGAATAAGCCTTTACAGAGAAATGGGGGATATTATGACTGTTCAAGAAAAAAGTAATAAGCAATTGATGGAATTATTAAATGAATGGTATGAAGAAATTCGTTTATATCATGTAAAAGAAGCAAAACAAACATATCTAAAAGTAAAAGAAAGTATAAAGGGACTAGAAACAGACCAATATGTATCATTCTATTATTCCCTACTGAATTTTAGATATAAAGTCTTGATAGATGGAATGAGTATTACAAAAGATTCTTTTAATCAAATAGAAAAACTCCCTAATATCAAAGATGAATTTTTATTTTTAGCTTACTATTATTATTTCTTTAAGGCAATCCACTCTACAATTATAGCAAATTATACTGAAGCGAAAACACACTATGAAAAGGCGGAAGAACTTTTAATTGATATACCTGATGAAGTAGAAAAAGCCGAGTTTAAGTATAGATTTTCAACTTACTGTTATCAATCTTATCAACCATTTGAAGCGATTCAACATGTAGTAAAGGCCAAAGAAATATACCTGAATCATGTAGGCTATGAAATCAATGTTGCTTTATGCGACAATGTATACGGTTTAGCTTGTATAGATTTAAGAGAGTTTGAAAGAGCTGAAGAGTGTCTCAATACGGTTATTGATGTTTTTAAGAAGTATGATGAAGAACAATTATTATTAAGAGTACGTTATAATTTGGGCTGGTTATATAATATTCAAGATTTATATCCATTGGCGATCAGACAGAGTTCTGAAATTATAAATACCATACCGAATCATTTTAAAGCATTATTTGTCTTAGCAAGAGCATATTATAATTTAGAAGGCATTGAAACAGCAAAATCATATATCGAGCAAGGAATGAAGTATACAAATGAATCAGGAAATGAGGAATATAAGCATCGTTTCGCAGTTTTAAATGAACTAATCACAGAACTACCTAGAATTAAACTAGAAAAAGTAGTTACTGATGCAATTTCTTATTTTGAAAAAGAGGAAATGTGGGATTGTGTAAAAGAATATGCAGAGATTTTAGCAATCCAATTTTATGATGCAGATAACCATGTTAAGGCGAGCAAATATTTCTATATTAGCAATAATGCTGAAAAGAAACATTTGAGAAAAGGAGCGTTAAAATAATGAAAAAAATAAAAAAAGTTGTATTAAGTATGGTAGTAGTAAGTGCTTTAGCATGTAGCATGATTAGTTTACATGTATCACAACAATCTTCGTTTAATGGTGGAGATACACCAGCACCAACAATACCGAGTGTCTCTGGTGGAGTATCTATTGATTAACGTAATATATTTTTCTCGCTTTAAAAATCAGAAAATTAAGACTCTTATTTTTTACACGAATGTTGAATGAAAATGGATAAAATATTGAACCCCTAGTCCGAAACACATTTGTTTCGGACTATTCACGTTACTATTAATGTACGTAGGGTGATATTTTCGTCTATTCTTTTTCTGGCCAAATTTTCGCGTTTGGTTCTAATAACCACTTGTGGTCTTCCTCCATGATACGATCATTCCATGGGTTATTCTCAAGATGTCGAATCATCCAACAAAAATACATTGCATATCCAGGTGCAGTTGCTTGTGGGTGGTCAAGCTCACCTGGAATTGTAATAAAGCTATTATGTACAACGCGATAAGCATCCTCACCAACCATTGCACATCCAAATCCCTGTGGCTTGTTAAAGCGATAATAATATACCTCTGGCTGATCATGATGATGTGGCGGATAACTAGACCATCGTCCTGGATAAGAAATAACTTCTCCTACCACCATGTTAGAATATGCTGCATTGTTATAGTCAAAAATTGTCCGAATAACACGCTGCGCTGTTCCCTCCCATACTCCTTCTCCAGCTACAACACTTTGACAATCATTTGGAGTATACAGCTTGGACGCGAATTCTTGATCATTATCTGTTTTTTGAACAAGCACTTCACTATCTGAAAGAGCAGTAATTGTAACCTTCACATTTTTAGCTACATGTAAACACCAAGGGTTTTCTTCAAAAATAGACTGTCTTTGAATAACTTGTTCAATTCCTTCCCACTCTAAACGTATTGTCCCTTCTAGTAAAAGAATTGCCGTTTCATTCTTACTATCTAATAACAGCTCTTCTTTTTCACTAGACATCTTATATATGCCTATATCCATTAACATATCACTACATTGACCGTTCATTTCTGTTAATACATTATACCCTTCTTTTAATTCACCTAATTTTCCTAACATGGCGTTCTCCCCCTTGTTTAATGGATACTCTATAATTTTCTACCTTTTTCATCTAACTAAATTCCAAGTTTCTTCTATATATAAATGAAGAAAGCTTTTTTGGTTATGCTCTGTTTTCACTTCCGAATATTCGCATATGATTTTTAACATTTTCGTATGCGGCCTCAATAACATCCTGATGGTACGTAAAGTAATCTGAATAAGGAGTATTCTGGGCGGCAGTGTTAACCGCAGTAATTACATTCTGAAATGTGGCTGTTGCTACATTAATTTTTCGAACACCATGTTGAATACACTGCTTGAAATCATCTGGGCTAATTCCAGAACCACCATGTAATACTAGTGGAATATGGACTACTTCATTAATTTCCTGTAGACGATCTAATCGTAAATTAGGATCTCCATTGTACATACCGTGCGCATTTCCAATCGCAACAGCTAACGCATCTACGTCTGTTTCTTCTGCAAATCGTTTTGCTTCTTTAGTACTTGTCAGCAACATCTCAATATCTTCTGATCCGTCCTCACTACCACCAACTCTGCCAATCTCAGCCTCTACCGTCGCTCCGTACTTTTTCGCGAGCGTTACAATTTCTTTTGTCTTTTGGATATTCTCTTCCAATGGATAGTGAGAGCCATCAAACATAACCGAACTAAAACCAATTTCTAACGTCTCTTTAATCTTTTCAATCGTCATACCATGGTCAAAGTGAACTGCTACTGGGACAGTCGCTTTTTTCGCCGCAGCTACCATCAAAGGACCAATCAGATGAATTGGCGAATGATTCAAACGAACTTCCGCAATTTGTAGAATAAGTGGAGAACGCAACTCTTCTGCTGCTTTAATAGCTCCCATTACCATTTCCATATTAGCGACACTGAAAGCTCCGACACCATAATTCTCTTGATTTGCCTTTATTAAAATATCTTTCATTTGAACTAATGGCATTACACATTCACCTTTTTCAATATTATTTATTAAATGTAAAAACAAACGTCCCGTCTCTTTACTCCTTATATAAGAGGACAAGTTGATTGCCGAATAATTAGCTCAGGGGTAAGAAGCAAACGTTCCTTACAAAGTTTTGGGTGTTTCATTTCTTCAACGAGCAATTCTACTACCTTTGTACCCATTTGCTTCATTGGCTGGGCAATGGTCGTTAACATAGGGGTTGTCGTAGTAGAAAGTACGGTATTATCAAAACCAATAATTGATAAATCTTCAGGGATATTCAGACCCTCTTCTTTAGCAACCTTCATGACCCCAATCGCCAATAAATCATTACAGGCAAAAATCGCGGTCGGCCTTTCTGGTAGTCTCAAGAGTTGCTTAGCACTCTCATATCCACTTTGAATTGTCGCTTCCGTTTTCACTACATAATCTCGGGGTACAATTATCCCCTCTTCTTTCAAAACATCTTTAAAAGCACGTAAGCGAAGCTGATTACTTTTGGCATCCTCTGTAATGATAGCAATCTTCCTATGCTGTAAAGATAGTAAATAGGAAGTAGCTAAATAAGCGCCTTTATAATCATCTACGGTTACAGTGTTAACGGGTAAATTGTAGATTTCGGAAGCGATTAAACTAACAGGTACATCCTGCTTTACCATATTCTCAAGTAAACTAGCATTTCGGAAAGCTGAAGCGATAATAAGACCATCAATTCTTTGACGAGTTAACAAGGATAAATACTTCTTTTCTTTCTGTGCATCATTATCTGTATTACATATCATCACATGAAATCCTAGCTCATAGCTTCGGTCCTCAATACTTCTTGCTACTTCAGCAAAAAATGGATTGGAGATGTCAGGGATGAGAAGACCAATCATTTTTGTTTGTTTTCCTGTTAAAGCAGATGCCACGACACTTGGATGGTAATTTAGTTGATCCATAACCTGAAGTACTTTTCTCCTTGTACGCTCACTAATATTCCCAGTCCGGTTAATTACCTTTGAAACAGTTGATATAGATACACCAGCTTCCTCAGCAACACTATATATTGTTGGTTTCATATGACACCTCCTTTTCCTACTACAACATATTCTTTATACGTCATTGAAACTTGTAATTTCACAATGCGAAAATTAAAGACCTGCTTTTTCCTGTATAAATTTTCGGGCTTTTAATGCGTATTCAAAAGGGTTCGCTAAAGCCGGGTCTTGCTCTGCTTCTACCACAAACCACCCTTTATAATCAGAGTTTGCAAGGATAGTAAACACTTCGTCAAATACAATTACGCCATCTCCTGGAACTGTAAACGCACCATTCTTCACTGCCTGTAAGAAGCTTAAATCGTTTTCCTTTACAGCATCTACTACTTCCTGGCGAATATCTTTTAAATGTACGTGTTTAATACGAGGTAAATATTTTTTCAAAATATAAAGCGGCTCTTCTCCTGAAAAAACAAGATGACCCGTATCAAAAAGCAGAGATACAAGCTCTGGATCAGTCATTTCCATTAACTTTTCAATTTCTGCCGTTGTTTGAACACCCGTACCCATATGATGATGGTATACAATATGCAGACCCTTTTCCTGAGCTAATTTACCGAGGTGATGCAAACCCTCCGTAAGCTTATCCCACTCTTCTTTTGTAAAAACGGGCTTGTTTTGAAATAGCGGTACATCCATTAAACCTTGAATACTATGACCCTGCTCTGATACAACGATGACTTTTGCACCCATATCATGCAAGAAATCTCTATGTTTAATAAATGCTTGTACCGTCTCTTCAAGCGGCTTCGTTGTCAAGAACGCACTAAACCATGCACTAGCAATCTCTAAACTTCGTAATTTTAAAGCTTTTGTTAATGTAGCTATATTTCTCGGATATTTATTACCTACTTCACTTCCATTAAATCCAGCTAGTGCCATCTCACTAATACATTGTTCAAACGTATTCTCTGCTCCTAGCTCCGGCATATCATCATTTGTCCAAGCAATTGGTGCAATTCCAAGCTTAATCGTGTTTTCTTTGAACATCCCCTTGTCTCTCCTCTTTGCAAAATGTTATAGAATTTCGCCAAATTCTCTTATCTGTCGTTAAAAAGAGAGCTTCCTAAAAAATATGCATGTAGATAAAAAACTCTCTTTGTGTCCTGACCTAATAAGATCTTGCCTTTTGCAAGTTATTTAATTTACTCTCGTACGCAGCTTGTACACTTTGACTATTAGATACTTCTGCAACCCCTACATGCCACCATGACTCGTATCCATCTGTCATTGTTTTTGGTAATACTTTAATATCAATCAATGTAGAAACCGTTTGTTTTTTCGCATCTTTAAGGGCTTCCTGTAATTGTTCTATCGATGTAACACGATACGTTTTCACACCATATCCAGCCGCACTAGCCGCAAAATCAATTTTCATAATACTCCCGTTTAATTTACGAGTTTCTTGGTCTCGGTAGCGAAACTCTGTTCCAAAGCTCCCCATTCCGTTGCCCATTTGTAAGTTATTAATGCAGCCAAATCCGGAGTTATCAAACAATAAAACATTAATTTTTTTGTTTTCTTGAAGACTTGTGACGAGCTCAGAATGAAGCATTTGGTAACTGCCATCCCCTACCATTGCATATACTTCCTTCGATGGTTCAGCTAGCTTTGCACCAAGTGCGCCTGCAACCTCATAGCCCATGCAAGAGTATCCATACTCCATGTGATATGTATTTGGTTTTCTCGATGCCCACATTCTTTGTAAATCACCCGGAAGACTTCCTGCCGCACCAACGATGATTGCATCTTCATCAAGTAATGTATTAATTTGTCCAATGACTGCAGTCTGAGTTAATTGTGTACCAAGTGCGTCCACATACTCATTTAAATCCTCATCGAAATGACCTTCGACTTCTGGCGTGAAATCTTGACCTGTAAAGCGAATATTATGTAGACGTGCTAATTCTGTAGACCAAGCTTCTTTCGCATCTGCAATTTCTACTGTATAACTGGATCGATAATCAATTACTTGCAGTTCATCGATTAGAGCAAGAAGCGCTTCTTTCGCATCTGCTATAACCTTCAACGCATCAAGCTTATTCGCATGAAATTCTGAAATGTTGATGTTTAAAAACTCAACTTCCTCATTTTGAAATAATTGTTTAGATGCCGTTGTAAAATCAGTAAATCTCGTCCCGATCCCAATAACAAGATCCGCTTCCTTTGCAATTGTATTAGCTGCTAAATTTCCAGTTATCCCAATGCCGCCGAGATTATATGGATGACTACTTTCAATCGCACTTTTCCCAGCTTGTGTTTCTCCAAATGGAATGTGGAATGTTTCAGCAAACTGTTTGAGTTCCTCTGCCGCTTCTGCGTACCTTACACCACCACCGCAAATCATAATTGGCTTTTTCTTTCTCTTAATCATTTCAACCGCATCCGCTAAGCTGGCTTTTGTAGGTAGACGACGTTCAATACGGTGAACACGCTTTTTAAAGAAGTAACTTGGAAAATCCCACGCTTCTCCTTGGACATCTTGTGGTAAACAAATTGTTACAGCTCCTGTATCTGCCGGATTCGTTAAAACACGCATGGCATGAATCATAGCTGTCATCAATTGTTCAGGACGATTTATCCGGTCCCAATACTTACTTACCGCACGAAAAGCATCATTCGTAGAAATAGATAGGTCATGCGTTTGTTCAATTTGTTGAAGAACAGGATCAGGTTGTCTCGTTGCAAATACATCACCTGGAAGCAGTAAAACGGGAATATTATTTGCAGAAGCTGTTGCAGCAGAGGTAATCATATTTGCTGATCCAGGACCAACAGAAGAAGTACATGCCATAATTTGTTTTCTATGTTTTTGTTTTGCAAAAGCAACCGCAGCATTTGCCATCCCTTGTTCATTTCTCCCTTGATATACTTCTAATTCTCCTGCGTCTTCTTCTAAAGCTTGACCTAGGCCTACTACATTTCCATGACCAAAAATAGTAAAGATTCCCTTAATAAACTTTTGTCGCTCTCCATCAAACTCTACGTACTGCTCGTTCAAAAATTTCACTAATGCTTGCGCCGTCGTCATTCTGACAGTTTGCATATTATTTGCTCCCCTCTATCAGTCATTCTGCATATGAAAAAGGAGTATCAGGAATCTGATAGACTCCTAATACTTCCTTCTTATGTTGTAATACTTCCGTTACTTTCGCTTACGAACAACTAGAGAGATTCTACTTCTCTCTTAATGATTACTTTTCCCAACGAGATGTAAGCATTTTCTTTCTTGTATAAAACTCAACGCCGTCAGTACCGTTCGCATGAAGATCACCATAGAAGGAGTCCTTCCAGCCAGAGAACGGGAAGAATGCCATTGGCGCTGGAACCCCAACATTAACACCTAACATACCTGATTCAATTGTTTCACGGAATTGACGTACACTTGCCCCACTATCTGTATAAATGCAAGCACCATTTGCAAAGCGAGATTCATTCGCAATTTCAATCGCTTCATCTAATGATTTCACACGAACAATTGATAAAACAGGAGCAAAAATCTCATCTTGCCAGATTTTCATTTCTTTTGTAACATGGTCAAAAATTGTTGGCCCAACGAAGTAACCAGCTCCTTTTACTGCTGTATCTTCACGTCCATCACGAACTAATGTAGCGCCCTGTTCTACACCTGAATCGATATAGCCAATTGTGCGCTCTTTATGGTTACCACGAATAACTGGTCCTAAAAATACATCTTCATCAAGACCATTTCCGATCACAATTTTATTTGCTTCTTCTACTAATCTACCAACTAATTGATCTGCAATTTCTTCTTGTACTGTTACAACAGAAGCAGCCATACAACGCTCACCAGCTGAACCAAATGCAGCACTAATAATTTGCTTTGTTGCTAATTCAAGATTTGCATCATTTAATACAATGGAATGGTTTTTCGCACCCGCTAGTGCTTGAACACGTTTTAAGTTTTCTGTTCCTTTTTTGTATACATATTCTGCCACAGGCTGAGAACCTACAAATGAAATTGCCTTCACTAATTTATGTTCAAGAAGACCATTTACTACATCGTGTGCACCATGGACAATATTTAATACACCTTTAGGTAAACCAGCTTCTTCAGCTAATTCGGCTAATTTTACAGCTAGAAGTGGTGTACGCTCTGAAGGTTTTAACACAAATGTATTACCACAAGCAATCGCAAGTGGGAACATCCAGCATGGAACCATCATCGGGAAGTTAAAAGGTGTAATCCCGCCTATAACACCAATTGGATAACGATACATACCAGACTCAATACCTGTCGCAATATCAGGAAGCTGTTTTCCCATCATTAATGTAGGAGCACCTGCAGCAAATTCCACACACTCAATACCACGAAGAACTTCACCGTAAGCTTCGTTATAGCTTTTTCCATTTTCAATCGTAATAAGTTTCGCTAACTCTTCCCAGTTCTCTACTAGTAATTGTTGATATTTAAATAAAATACGAGCACGTTTTGGTACAGCTGTTTTAGACCAAGATTTGAATGCTTTATTTGCTGCTAGTACAGCTTGTTCAACATCTTCTTTTGTTGAAAGTGGTACTTGAGCGATTACTTCTCCTGTTGCAGGATTATATACAGCCTCCATCTTAGTTGAAGAGGATTCTACCCATTCGCCGCCAATGTAGTTTTTTACAATTTGTGCTGTTTGTACTGTCATATTCATTCTCTCCCTTTTATTTAATGTAGAAGCGTCCATAGGATACGCTCTTACTTGATTATTGGTTTATGAAGTTTCTATACAATTTCCTCAGCCGTTTCCATGAATGCAGAAATCTCTACACTCGTTGGCATTGCATCAGAACAGCTATGCTTGGAAATAACAATCGAAGCAGAAGCGCCTCCTAATCGCATCGCTTGAGGAATCTCAAGCCCTTGCATTAAGCCGTAAATAAACGCAGAAGCATACGAGTCACCAGCGCCGAACGTCTTTAGTACCTTTGTTTTAAAGATACCGCCGCGGTGAGATTGACCGTCTCTCGTATAAGCGATTGAACCATCCCCGCCGTGCTTAATTACGACGATTTTCGAATGATGAGAAAACCATCTTTCAGCCGTGACTTGATCATTAGCTTGTTCGTAGTTTAATAGTTTTTCCATCATATCGAACTCTTCACGCGTTCCAATAATGACATCAGACTTTTCAGCCGCTAGATTGTAATACACAGCCGTTTCAGCTTCTGACTGCCATGTATAAGGGCGGTAATCAACATCAAAAAATACGACTACATCATGCTTACGCGCATATTCTAGCGCTAAAAATACTGCCTCACGAGAAGGGCTTTTCGCTAAAGCTGTTCCTGAAATTAAGAGTGCTTTTGATTGTTTAATATAGTCCTCAGATACTTCTGTCGGATCAAGGTTTAAATCTGCGACATTGTCACGATACATTAAAATACTGCAATCTTCAGGGCTTTTAATTTCTGTAAAAGCTAGACCTGTCACTGCACCAGTACGATCAATACATATTTGATCTGTATTAATATTGTTATCCTTTAGGTACCCTGTAATGAAACGGCCCATTTGATCATCAGACACTTTACCGATAAATCCTGTTTGTAAACCAAGACGTGCCGCACCAATTGCAATATTCGCAGGAGATCCCCCCACATACTTAGTAAATGTTCTCGTTTCTTCCATAGGGCGTTGTGTTTCATTCGCATTTAAATCAACGCATAACCGTCCAACTGCAATTAGGTCTAATGGACTATTTTCTTTAAAATTAAGTGGATTCATTGTTACTACCTCCCTTGCTTTATGTAAAGGTAAATGATATGGTTAAGAAATTTTTATGACCATACGATTCACGACTCTTTAACTATCTAGAAGTAAACGCTCTCTTTATTGATTTAATACAGTCTGTTTATGTTCAATTTGAACAGGTTTTCCTTTTAGTAACGATTCCTTCGCAGCTTTCGCAATTCGTTCTGCTTGTAACCCATCATTACCACTGCAAATAACGGCTTGTCCTTCCATAATTGACTTTGTAAATTGTGTTACTTCCTCAATGTAAGCCTGCGTATAGCGCTCTAAGAAGAAATAAAGCGGCTTATCTTTTACAACACCTTCTGTTTTTGAAACTTGTACTGTTGTCGGACAGCAATTATCCGCAGCGACCGCTCCTTTTTCACCAAACACTTCAAGACGCTGGTCATATCCATAAACAGCTTGGCGGCTATTATCAATTACCCCTAAAGCTCCATTCGCAAATTTCAATGTGACAATTGCCGTATCAACATCATTTACTTCTTGAATGGACGGATCAATTAATGTTGTTCCATATGCAAATACTTCAACAACTTCACTATTCATCACATACCGAGCCATATCAAAATCATGAATCATCATATCCATAAACAGTCCACCCGAAGAGCGAACATATTCTATACTTGGCGGTTGTGGATCTCTAGACGTAATTTTTAAAATATGTGGGTTTCCCACTTCTCCTTGTTGAATAAGATCATAAACTTTTTTGAAATTAGGATCAAAACGACGATTAAAACCTACTTGAAGTGATACCCCTTGTTCTTTTACCACTTCTAATGCTTCTAATGTTTCTTCTACTGAGAAACTAACAGGCTTTTCGCAGAAAATATGTTTTTTCGCAAGAGCCGCTTCTTTAATAATTTGCGCATGTGTATTTGTTGGTGAACAAATAAATACAGCATCAATTTCTGGATCTGCTAATAAATCCTGATAGCTTGTTGTCAAAGTGGAAATCCCTTTATCTTGAGCCCACTTTTCTAGATGACTAATCACTACATCTGAAACCGCTTTAATTTTTACTTGTGGCATAAGCTGCAAATTATCAACATGTAGTTTCCCAATTCGTCCAGCACCAATAATCCCAATCGTTAAAACATTCATATGATTTCTCCCTCTTCATTAAAATTTAAGAAACAAAATGAAAGTCTATAAGGTTTAGCACTTTAAAATTAAGTTAAGCGCTTTCCCTATTTTTCTTCATTATACACACTTGACCCTAAATTGAAAACATTTTTATTTTTTTGAATACTTTTCTTTTGATCCGAATTTCAAATTCCCTCAACAAACGTACTACATCAAACTACAAAGTAATAATAAGAAACAAATGTTTTAAACAGTTACAAATCCCCCCATTAAAATACTGATACAACAAAGAAAACTAAACTTTATAAATAATAAAATCCTATCCTTATGTTCTTTATTTCAATTCATACTCACGATTATTTTAGTGTCCAATATGTAAATAGATCGCACTCTTATGAAAGAAAGTTGTAAATTGTCAAAAAATTTCATTGACGACCCCACGATGTAAGCGTATACTTTTTTTATCAAAAAGAATTAAGCGCTTAACCAAAAATAATTTATCGGTGGTGGGAGAATGAACGCAATTAGTTCAAACAAAACATTTATGGACAGGATTGGTATCCCTTCTAATTTAACTTGGGGATACATAGGGATTATTGTTTTTATGATTGGGGATGGTTTAGAACAAGGATGGTTATCCCCTTATCTCGTTGAGAAAGGCCTAACACTAGAACACGCTGCTTTTCTGTTTACTATTTACGGAATTACTGTATCTGCTTCTTCCTGGTTTTCGGGGGTATTTGTACAAATGTGGGGACCAAGAAAAGTAATGACATTTGGTTTAGTATCATTCATTTTAGGCTCAATCGGGTTCATAGGTATAGGAATTCAACATATGAATTATCCCGTAATATTACTTTGCTACGCTCTACGAGGATTTGGGTATCCCTTATTTGCTTATTCTTTCCTAGTTTGGGTATCTTACAGTACTCCTCAGCAAATGCTTTCAAGAGCAGTTGGCTGGTTCTGGTTCGTATTCCAGCTTGGGCTTAGTGTTATAGGAGCCTTTTATTCTAGCTATATGGTTCCTAAAATTGGGGAAATCGCTACTTTATGGAGTGCTTTAATTTTTGTTGTCGTCGGGGGATTATTCTCAATTGTTGTAAATAAAGACAGATTTAAAGCCCAAACCGTAAGCGCTAACAAATCAAGTGAATTACTAAAAGGCATTACCATCGCATTTGAAAATCCTAAAGTTGGTATAGGTGGTATTGTTAAAATTATAAACTCGGCCGCTCAGTTTGGATTTGTTGTTTTTCTGCCTACTTATATGATGAAATATAATTTTACGATGACTGAATGGCTACAAATTTGGGGTACTCTATTCTTTGTAAATATGGTGTTTAATATTATTTTTGGTATTGTTGGGGACAAGTTTGGTTGGGTAAATACGATTAAATGGTTCGGAGGAGTCGGTTGCGGAATTGTAACTCTTGCACTCTATTATGTACCACAGATGGTAGGACATAATTATTGGGCAATATTATTTGTTGCATGTTGCTACGGAGCAACACTTGCCGGTTATGTACCTCTTACAGCTTTAGTTCCATCTTTATCTCCTGAAAATAAAGGAGCTGCAATGTCGGTCTTAAATTTAGGTTCTGGATTATCAGCTTTCGTTGGTCCATTAGTAGTAACTGCTTTTATCGGTCCATTAGGTGTTGGCGGTGTGATGTGGATCTTTGCTGGTTTGTACTTCTTTGGTGCATTTTTAACTCATTTCCTGACTATTCCAAAGGAAAATGAGATTAAGCAGGATTTAAATACGAAAAGCGGAGAGCAATTCTCGGTATAGATTCTTAATAATAAAGAAGGTCATCATAACTGCACGTAGTTACGATGACCTTCTTTTTGTTGCATTCAAGTAGGCTAGAAAAAACTATCATGTAATATCCTTTACTGAGGATCGCTCTACTAATTGAGGAATAATTGTAATTTTTTGCTTGGCATGCGCCTTCATTTCCATCGTTTTTAAAAGTTGTTCAAACGTACAGGCTGCCATTTGTGTAATTGGCTGTTCAATCGTCGTTAACCCTGGATCTGCAATCTCAGCATAGATTGTATTATCAAATCCGATAATTGATAAATCTTCCGGAATCGAAAGTCCTTGTTTTCTTGCTTCATTCATAAGACATATAGCAATTAAATCTGTACAAGCAAAAACCGCTGTAGGCCTATTAGGCAAATTAAGTAATTCTTTACTTGCACGTTTGCTATCTTCAACTGTCGAATAGCAGCTAATAATAGCATCATCATCTAATGAAATCCCTGAATCCGTAAGAGCTTGTTTGAAACCATTCAGTCTTCCTAAGCTACTTTTTCTATCCTTCTCCATCATAATCGTTAAAGATTTATGGCCTTTCTGCGTCAGATAACTCCCAGCTAGATAGCCTCCCCTCGTATCATCAGTTGTCACAACATGAGTTGTAATGGAAGGATGATCTACGGTAAATAATACAAGTGGCAAATCTCGGTTCACGATTTTTTTAACTAGTTTATAATCATTTAGCTCCGTCGCAATGATAATGCCATCTACTTGCTTTTTAAATAATAAATCAAGGTACTCGTGCTCACGTTTTGTTTGATGGTCTGTACTACATAAAATGAGTGTATACCCTGATTCTCGTGCACTATTTTCAAAAGCTCTTGCTACTTCTGCAAAAAAGGAGTTTGAGATATCTGGGACAAGTACCCCAATTGTATATGTTTTTTTACCTGTTAACGCTGCTGCTACACTACTTGGCTGATAATCTAATTCATCCATTACTTTATTTACTTTGTTTATTGTTTTTTCACTAATACGCCCTGTTTGATTAATTACCTTAGATACAGTCGCTATTGATACACCTGCTTTTTCCGCAACATCATAAATTGTTGGTTTCACTTTAATTGTCCCTTCTTAATCATCTTTTTCTATATTTTATCATAAATATATTTTGCTTCTTGTTACACAAACGGAAATCTTTTAAAATTTGTAAGTAATTGTATCCTTATGCGTAGCTCCTCTCATTTACATAACAACTTGTTACAAGTGGATATTTCAACTTATAAACATGCACCTGTATGGAAGACTTTTTACGAGCAGCATACATCGGTAAAATAAAAAAAAGGAAGCACAATTTACATAAGAGGTGGCGTTTATAACCAAAAGGTACACGTAACTCATTCTGGTGCCTCAGGAGCACCGATTACTTTTCAAAACTATCAGGATGAAAATGTAATTCTTGATGGTTCTAAAGTCAAGTTAGAGGATGATGGATTATTTACAATAAAGGAGAAGAACTTACAGTCTTTGTACAAAATTCTGGGTTCCCAATTTCTTATACGGTCTTTGATGCAGATAACCAAGTAATTGGCACCTACAATGCTAATTCACCATATGGTCGCGTATTCAAAGCACAAAAAGACGGTAATATTTCTGTACAATTTCAAGCAGGTGCAAATTCTTCGTATATGAAGAAGATGAATATCACAGCTAAATTTGCAGTTTCTAAACTTAACTAACAATCAAAGTTTCATTATCCTCTTTCAAAAAATCAAAAAGGTATATCCTTCCAACGGGATATACCTTTAACTTTAGTGAAATTTTATATTGACCTGATAATTGTTCTTGCGGGATGTGAACCAATATAACCTGCACTACCTAAAACTAAAACTGTTATTTAGGCATTACCTCTCGATTTACACTTTGTAATTCTTTTATAAAACGATCAAACCCTGCTCTACCCTCTTTATTCATCTTATAGACACCAGCATCTTCTAGGACTCGTTCAAATTTTTTTGCAACTTCAGTTTGAAGAAAGCTTTGGATGTTTTCTTCCGTATAGCCGCCCTGGGTTTTTAATTCATCTGCCCATTTTTGATGGATTTCAAGAACATTGGCTTCCTTATCTAACAAGTACAGCACAACTTCATGAAGCTCCTTAATCAAACGTGGAGGGAGAATCGCAAGGCCCATGACTTCAATAAGCCCGATATTTTCTTTCTTAATATGCTGTACATCTGAATGTGGATGAAAAATTCCATCAGGGTATTCTTCACTCACATTATTATCACGCAGTACAAGATCAATTTCATATTTTTCTTCGCGACGCCGCACAATTGGTGTAATCGTATGATGTTTTGTGCCCTCTTTTGAATACGCACGAATTTGTAAGAGTTCATCTGAATAGTTTTTCCAAGTTTCATGGATAAAGGTGCTGGCATTAATTAGTTCTTCTTTGTTTAAAGAAGAGAGTCGAATCACACTCATTGGCCAGTTGACAATACCGCAAGAAATATTTGGATAGTCACATAGTTCGAATGATTTAAGAATTTTAGCCTTTGCCATTGGAAAGTTATGGCGTCCAGCTTGATAGTGATCGTGACTTAAGATAGATCCTCCTACAATAGGCAAATCCGCATTTGAACCAATGAAATAATGTGGCATGATTTCTACAAAACTAAATAAACGAGAGAATGCCTCACCAGAAATTTTCATTGGTCGATGCTTTTTAGACAATACGATGGAGTGTTCATTAAAGTATGCATATGGTGAATATTGAAACCCCCATCCTTCTCCATCTAGTTCAATATTAATGATTCGGTGATTGCTTCTACCTGGATGGTTTAGGCGACCGAAATATCCTTCATTTTCAATACAAAGTAAACATTTTGGATAATTACCCTTCGGTGTATTTCTAGCCGCTAGGATCTCTTTGGGATCCTTCTCTGGCTTGGACAAATTAATGGTAATTTCCAGTTCACCATATTTTGATTCTGCTAAATAATGAATGTTTTTTTCAATCGCACGTGTCTTTATATAATCATTGCGTTTACTAAGTTCAAAGAAATAATCTGTTGCTTGTTTAGGACCTTTACGATATGCCTTCTGAAAATTCGCATTAACCTTAGATGGAAGTGGTGTGATCACATCCATTAAAAGCGCTTCAAACATATCACGATTAACTTGGCTTTTAGAGATAATTAGATTTTCCGTCGCTTTACCCATAAGCGTATCTAACAGCACATGTGGGTCCGTTTCGACTACACTAGTAATCTCTCCCATGTTCGATTCGCCAATCAAACGTAATAATTGATTGTGTGTATAAATTCGGTCACCTTCCTCAATGGCTCCATTATTGATTGCAAGTGTAGTAAAATCATAAATTGCTTGGCATGTGCTCATCGTTTTCACCTCATTCATCATCCAATCACTGTAGTTCCACTACCAATATGTGCCACATAAAAGACAGGCGCATATCCTACAACTTTGAGATATTCATCATAAACATTGTTTTTAAAAGTGTGAATTTCACTTTCTTTTACTAATGCGATGGCGCATCCACCAAACCCAGCTCCAGTCATACGCGCTCCAAGTACACCCTCTTGTTTTTGGGCAGTGGCTACTAATGTATCTAATTCAAGCCCTGTAACTTCATAATCATCTCTTAAAGATGTATGAGAAGCATTCAATAGCTTTCCGAATTCTTCTAAATCACTAGCAGTAAGAGCTGCTTTGGCTTTTTTTGTGCGTTCATTTTCATAAACTGCATGCTTTGCGCGTTTAATTAAGGTTTCATCCCCAATAAGATTTTGATTTGCATCAAATTCTTTTTTACTTAGTTCTCCAAGTGCTTTAATTTCTAACTTCGTTTGGAGACGCGCGAGTGCTTCTTCACATTCAGCACGGCGCTCATTATATTTTGAATCTGCTAGTTCACGACGTTTATTAGTATTCATAATTACAATAGCATAGTCATCTAAAATTACTGGTACCATTTCATACTCTAATGTATTGGTATCCAGGAGAATCGCTTTGTCTTCCTCACCAAATCCAATAGCAAACTGATCCATGATACCAGAATTCACACCAATGAATTCATTTTCAACTTTTTTACCCATTTTGACTAATTCAAGTCGCTTCACGTCTAAGTTGAACAGGTCTTCTAATACTACGCCTACAAGTAATTCAAGTGAAGCACTACTTGAAAGTCCTGCTCCATTTGGAATCGTACCTTCAACTAATAACTCAAAGCCACAGTCTATTTTATAACCTGCTTCTTTCAGTGTTAAGATAACCCCTTTTACATAATTTGCCCAATTCGCATTTTTATCGTAATCTAATTCATTCAACTTGAAGCTAATCACACCAACTTCTTTAAAGTTCGTTGAGTAAACTAATACTTTATCATCCTCCCGACGTCTAGCTACTCCGTAAGTTCCATAAGTAATAGAAGCGGGGAATACATAGCCACCATTATAGTCTGTATGTTCTCCGATTAAGTTGATACGTCCTGGAGAAAAATATTGGGTTGTTTCTTGAGGACCAAATACCTCAGCAAATTTTAAAACTAGTTCACGTTTCTTTTCCATAAGTATCCAACTTCCTTTTGCATTCATTTTAAATAAGGGAATTATCTCAGTATTCACTGGCCACTTCTAACCGTTCATCATTATTTATAGACACAACATCGTATTTTAAATACATTCTGATAGCAGTATCTAAATTTTCCTATACATGTTTCATATTTAAAGAGACTATCCAAAATATAATCTCAAATAATATGAAATTCTGTCATCGCTTGATAAGTTGAATCCACCCTAAGAACCATATCTCCAAAATCAGAATACTGCTCAGCACCCGGGGAAACTTGTGTTTCAAAGGTAATTCCCCCGTGGTTTGCAAGTTGCTTTCCATGCATGAGAGGCGTATCCTCACCAAAATTTGCCGTAAAGATGACGACACTTGGTTCTTTTGTGGATATTTCAATTGTAACCACCTCATCCGGGCTAATGAGTTTCACTGAACTATGTGATAGCTCAGGTCGGTTCAAGAAAAATGGGTGATCAATTCCATCCACTAATTCTTTTTGACCAAAAGTACTATCGAAGGTTTCTTTGAGTTTAACTGGTTTTCGAAAATCAAACGCTGTTCCTTCTACAGGACACTTTTCACCAATTGGAATACTTCCCCAATCAAGTGGTGCAAATCTATCACTATCCACCCATAATGTGTGTTCATCTACAGGTTGCGTTACATCACCAGTTAAGTTAAAGTACACGTGATTTGTTGGATTAAACAAGGTATCTTTGTCACTCGTCGCCCTAGTTTCTACTTTCCAAACATTTGTGTTAGTTAACGTGTAACGTATCTCGACATCAAGATTACCCGGAAAACCATTTTCACCATCTGGGCTCACCGTATGAAATACCACTGAGACCTCATCATAATTATCGATAACTTGATATTGCCACTTTTTACTTTCAAATCCTGGGGTACCGCCATGTAAAGTGCTTCCGGTTGTCTCATCAATTTGTACTTTATAGATTTTCTCATCAATTTGAAAAGTTCCATTTTGAATTCTTCCAGCTACTCGTCCAATTGAGGCACCAATATATAAATCCTTTTCAAGATATTCCTTTGCCGTATCAAAACCAAGTACAAGCTCACGTAGACCATTCGTTGTTGGTATCTTTAAACTTGTAATGCGAGCACCTAAATCTGAAACAGTCAATTGCAGGCCGTACAGATTGGTAATAGTGATAATCGTATAACCCGCACCGAAATCTTTTGTTGTAATGTTCATTTTAGATATCCTCTACTCCTTTATTTAGAATGAGAAAGTGCAGCACTAGAATTGAACTCTTCAGTTGCTTCCCTGCCATGATTTAGCTTTGCTTCTAGTTCTTTAACGATTTGTGCATGTTTTTTCTCTGTTAATGTAATCTTCCATGCGAAAATGATGGCAGAGAAAATCATGAGTGCTGCTGGAAGATAGAACGCATAAAGATGAAACGTTGAGACACCTTCTGCTGTAATGTCTGCTGCTGTAGCATTGCCAGTCATCCCAGCGGCAACAGCTACAAATCCAACGATTCCGTTTGATAAAGCCCCGGCAATTTTATCGAGTAATGGACGAATTGATAAAGTCACAGCTTCGTTTCGAGTACCATTTTTCCATTGTCCATATTCAACTGAGTCGGTAATAGTCATCAAAGCTGAAAGGAAAATTAGCTGCTGAGGGAAGTAGTAGAGCACCAATCCCACAATAACCATTGGTAAACTGGTTCCAGCTAAGATGAAACATACATATGCCAGAAGCATCATCACAATACCGCCAATATAGACAAAACGTCTTGACATTAATTTCGTGAGCGTTGGGAAAAGTGGAACAGCAATTATGCCTAATACAGCTGCAATTAATCCCACAATCCAAAACTCACCTGAATTTCCTAGAATATATTTGAAGAAGAAGAATAACACAGCAGTAGTTGCAACATTAGCAATCGCATATGTAATATATGAAAGCGCTAGCCACATCAACTGATCGTTTTTAGCAATAGCTTTGAAAACATCCTTAAAGGCTACTTTTTCTTGTTGCTGACGAATTACGCTATCATTTTCTTTTGTGCCAAGTGCTGTAACAATCGCTGTTCCACCAGAAATAACAGCAGCAATCACGCCAAACCAAAACCAACCAGAGGCACCTTGAGAATGGTCACCAGTCATCAAGAAAGTAAAGAAGGTAACGATTGGTACAACTGCTAGTGTAGTCCCATTTGCACCAAGTGATGAACCAAGTCGTGCGAATGTTGCCAATTTTTCTCGTTCCTTGGTTTCAGTGCTTAACGCTGGAATCATCGACCAAAAAGCAATATCCTTAAATGAATAAAAACTATCGAGTAAGATATAAACAATTGCAAACAAAATGATGAACAATGTAGTATTATGAATTGCCAGACCAAAGAAATTAGTAAATATGCATACAAGAAGGATAGAACTAACTAAACCACCAATGACTAACCATGGCTTAAACTTCCCAAATCTCGTTTTTGTGTTGTCAATTACTCCTCCAATAATCGGGTCAAAAATAATTTCTATCAATCGAATTGCTACGACTAAACTCGTAATAATTCCAATCATTTTTCCAGTTGTTGCTTTATCAGCCCCAGTGAACATTGCACTCGTAACAAAGACCATAAAATAGGTGCTCAAAGTTGCATAAAATATGTCATGACCAAATGCACCTATGGCATAGGAAACACGTTGTTTTAAATTTCCATTCATGTTCATTCTCCTTTTTTGTAATTTTTTCCACCAGTTAATTTTAATAATGATAAAAGAGCGTTTACAAAGTGAAATATAAAAAAACTAACGAACTACATTAATCTCCTTCCTTTTATTTTCTTTCTCCAGTATAGTTTAACAAGAAAGCGCTTTCTGTTTTATATCATTTTGTGACCTTGATTTAACCTTTTGTTGCATTTCTTCCTTCAATAAGAAGATTAGGTTATAGGTATCACGACGAAGGGAGAATTCCATGGAGCAAGCAATCTTTATGAAAAAAGAACAGCATCACTTCTCAAGCGAACTTTATTTTGCTTTTTGTGGTTTTTCAAAAACACTGCCTTTTCATGCTTTTGGGCCAACTGTACGTAACAGCTACATTATTCATATCGTGTTGGATGGAAAAGGAATGTACTATGTAAAAGATAAAAAATATTCATTAAAGAAAGGAAATATTTTTCTCATTCCCCCAGGAGAGTCGACCTTTTATCGCGCGGATGCAGAAGAACCATGGTTGTATGCGTGGCTGTCATTTGGTGGGAAGGTAGCAGAAGAAATTATTCATTATTCGAGTTTTAAAGAAGATAACTACTCTGTTGCCTCAAGTAATATTCAACAATATTCGGATATTATCTTGGAGTGTATGAATTGCTCCCGCGGTACATTAGAGGATGAATTAAAGTTGAATGAGTTGACCTATCGGTTTTTAAGAGTATTACTTACAGATGGTGTCGAATTCTCAGCAGGAGTAAAACAAAAATTTTCACGACTTGCGATTGAAGCGATGACATATATTGGAGAGCACTATGTAGAGGAGATTACAGTAAGTGATGTGGCAGATCATCTTGCGGTCAATCGAAGCCATCTCTCGCGGGTCTTTCAAAATCAGTTCGGGATGAGCATGAAGGACTGGATTTTAAGGGTACGCATTAATCACGCAGCGTATTTACTTTCAATGACAAATGAATCAGTAGAGAACATTTCTTATCAGGTGGGCTTTCGTAGTTTAGTAGTCTTTAGCCGCATATTTAAAAAAGTGACTGGAGAAACACCTACGTATTATCGAAAACGTATGTCGAAAGAGAATTTCGAAACAATCTCTTTATCCAGCTTGAAGTCCTTACTTGATGAACAAGAAATTATTTCACGGGCCACTTAGGAAAAATGAATATAATTTCTGTTGAGGTACAAAAATAATTTCATAAATGCTCCAAACTAAATATTTAACGATTATGAGAATAAATTTTTAAAACTCCAAAACAAAATACGTATTTTTCGAACTGATACCCATTAAATAGTCGAAGTGAATTTATATTTTCGTGTATATTTTGCTATCATTTAGTTTTGTACTAGAAACATAAGTTGCAAGCATAATAAAAGTCAAGGCTTTCAAAAAAACTCTTGACTTTTATTCGTGTTTTATATAGAAACCATTATACAATTTGCATATCGGAATCTATTTTTTAACTTTTACTTTTCAAAATACACTTGTGCACTTTTCCTACTTTTATCCGAACTATCCCTTTCAATTATCCAAGAGCTTGTATCTTCCTTAACAGTTATTTCATCGCCCTTTTCTGCTACCCTGTAACCCATCTTTTTAGGTATAAGAAAAATTACTTTAGCTTGCTCTTTCATCAGATCAGCCATTACTACTTTTATGCTATTGTCCTGATAGTTTATTGCAATTGCCCCTCTAGTTTTAGCTTCTACTTCATCCACTTTCCCTATTTCATAAAAATTACCCATCCATACATTATCAGCTGTATCATAAATTACCTGCTGCATTGGTGTATTAGAGAGTATTGATACATCCATTTTTTTAGCGTAAATAGATGTTTCTTCTTAATTCTTACCAGGGAAGAATTACATACACATAATTGCCACCAGACGGAGAATTTCCATGAGGTATTGATAGCGTTGCAAACATGTTACTTACTTGACTACTGAATCCGCCTTTATTTACATCAGACCACTTTCCACTTCACTCTTTCTTTTCAGCATATATATTTTCAGTTTGAGGGAACACATAACCAATATCAGACTGATTATTTTTGCCTTTAAAGGATTACTTTCTTCATATTTTTTACTATTTCATAACTTGCTTCAAATTTACTCTCCTCATGTATCGTATTCTAACAATCATCATCACACATGACTTAATACATTACTGAAAAGAAAAAAGCTCTGCATTATGCAGGCTTTCTTTATAATTTCATCGTTAAAATATTTATAAAAACTTCTATAGAATCCGCCTAAAATATACGGAATTAAGGAGATTGAACGTCGTAATCTCTATACAAACATCTTAATAATATGACTGACTGAACTGATAAATCAGCTTGTAAGTAAAAATATAAATAGTCCGTTAAAGAATCTTACAGAACATGATCATCGACATGTAAAGTGACAGACCCTTTTCCAAATCCGCAGAAATTCAAATCCTCCGTCATGCCTCACGTATAGTAAAAGGCATCGCAACCATTCATGTCCCGTATAAAAAAGACGGAGTCTTCAACCAAACTTCGCTTTTTCGACGTATAATGAATTACAGGAATGATTGATGACTGCAAAAAATTTGTCTTCCTCAACTATAGATCTTTTATACATCTAATTATTGTTTCACCGCTTTGGCTACAAGTGCTGCGTATGCTTCTGCACCTACTTTGGTTAAATGCACACCATCAGGTGCAAAGTAGTCACTCTTTCCAGCACTTGCTGCATACCAATCAACAAGAGTTACATTCGGATATTCAGATGCCGTTACTTTCAATCGCTCATTCACGATTGATTCCCACGGACGTGGTACCCTCGTATTAATAAATATCATTTTACGTTCATTTCCAATTAATTTTATTAATGAAACAAGTTGCTCAGTAGTAAAGGCTCCATTTGTACCTAATCCAATAATGACATAGTTTCCTAATTTCCCTTCATTTTTTAACTGTTCAACTACAGGAATCGCTTTTGACAGCTGGCGACCAATTTGTGCATCAATCCTAATATCAGGAAAAGTATTTTTTAAATACGGAGTAATATCAATCATAACGGAATCGCCTATCGCAGTAACTGTGAGAGAATTTTTAGGTTGCGCAGAATTTACTTCTTTTGATTCTTCTTGATTTTTAGGCGTCTCTTGAGTTGGATTTTCCCAAACTGCAACTGGATGTTTCGCTGGTTGTGTTTGTACTGCTTCCACCTTATCTAGTTGAGGATTCTCCTTAGCCTTACTAGCTTTTGTTAACCCTAATACGGCTATCGACGAAACGCATAATGTACAAATTAAAGCTAACTTAACACCTAAAGTGACATTTTGAAGTCTTAAGTTCTTAAACTGAATGTTCCGGAGCGCACCTTGTCGGATTGGTTTTTCGATAAACTTCCATGAAATTTGCGCAATCATTATAATCAAAAGAAATTGAAGAACTGCTCTTATTAGTGAAAAATCCCCAGCACTTACTTTTGGAGTCGTCAATGTAAGAATTGGATAATGCCAGAGATATATGCCATACGACCTTACCCCTATCCAACGTAAAGGTCTAAATCGTAAAAATTGAGCAATGCGGCTAGCTGGATGAGCAAGATTCGCCACTAACAATGCTGTTGCAATTGATAAGAGAACCATTCCTCCATTGTATAGAAATGGATCATATTGATTAGTCTTCCAAAACATAACCAAAATAATAATAAGAGCAGTTCCTCCCACTACATCAAGAATGAAACGCGCCTTTGGAATAATTTTATTTGCAAGCCTATTGCTTGGCCAAATTAAGGCAAGTGCCGCTCCAATAAGTAAGGAAAAAGCCCTCGTATCTGTGCCATAATAAATTCTGCTCGGATCAGCTCCAGGTTCATACAAAATTGCCATCGCTAAAGCTGAAGCGACAGCTCCCAGACAAATCAATAAAATCATACGGGATTGTTTTTTTATGTAGTAAAGCCCTAAACTAATGATAAACGGCCATACAACATAGAATTGTTCCTCAACTGCTAACGACCAAAAATGATTCAATGGAGAAAGCTGGTTAAAATTATCAAAGTACGATAATTTATGATAAATATACCACCAGTTACTAACATAAAATAACGCCGCTAATGAATCTCCACGCATTTTTTCAAGTAAAGAGCTATGAAAAACCGTAATCCATGCCAACGTTATAACGAGCATAACAAGCATTCCTGGTAGCAATCTCCTTGCCCTACTAAGCCAGAATTTTTTCAAATCAATTCTCTTATTTCTCTTCCACTCCATCGCTAGAATATCTGTAATTAAATAACCTGAAAGTACAAAAAATACAGTAACCCCTAAAAATCCCCCAGGCATCCAATTAAAATTAATATGATACAAAATAACACCTAGTATAGCTAGGCCCCTTAGACTGTCCAATCCAACCATATAGCGACTATTTTTTTTAAAAGGTTTAGTCATCCTACAATCACCCCTATTTCTTGGAAATTAGGTTAATAATAGCGGTATAAAATGCTATTAATTTCCTAAAATCGTATAAGCTAAACATCATTTCGTAAGACTCTTTTTTTATAATTGCATGCACAGCAATTAATACTTTAACACGTTATCTGGCTCTGTTGTGAAAATTTTTAAACAAAGTGTTTTTGTTGATTCTCCGAAAAAGGGGAATATGCTTAATTAAAAAGTTATATGTTGCATGTCTAAAGGTACTCTTTTTTATACGTTATTACAAACGTATAAACTGGCATTGTGAATATAATCATTAACGCATTTGCGAACTCTTTCCTGCAAAGAAACGTTATAAAAAAGGGCTACTGATTATGAGCAGACCCTCTTTCACCTTACTTCACATATACGTAAGTTTCATTTGCCATCACATAGTATGTTTTACCCTTGCTGTTGTGTATTTTATATTGCAGCGAATCTTGCACCAGAACAATATGGGTTCTGGTGCAAGGTTTTTAAACTAGGATAAACTCTGGAAAAGCAAATAAGGAGCATAACAGATGAGATAGTTTAAAGAAAAATAGTTCGAAAAAGATAATAGTAGCCGTTGGCTACTATTATCTTTTTTCTTTAAGTTATCGTAATATGTCTGAAATTCTAAAGGAACGTGGTATTTCAATTCATCCAACAACCATTATCCGCTGAGTTCGTAAACAAGTGAATTTTATCCATATTTTCAAAAAATAAAACAAAATAAAGCAAAACTATCTTTAGAAATGAATGAAACCTATATAACTATCGACTAATCTATGTACAAAAACGCTCACTTAATTGTGCATAAAATTACTCACTTTCGGGAGCTAAGTAGTTCTTCAGGGTTGATAAGAACCCCTGTAAATGCTTCAAGTTAACTGCATAATTGTGTGAGTGATGTACTTGCGACCTTTTGGTTAAGCCATACACATAAAGCAACTAACTCCTTTGCTCCATATTTACTTTTTCGCTGAACGAATTCTTTTTCTTTAGCTAGGCGTTCTAGGGCATAAGGAGAGATATGTCGTTGCAATTTTTCACTTAACTTGGTGTCTAGTTTAGTGTACCATCTCCAATTACTGCGTTATTTTTCCGGTTCAGTTCATTATATTTTCTACTTTGTCTTTATACACAACATATTCTTTCCCATCCACTACTGCTACCACCGCAAATTCATCTTTTGGATTGAATGAAAGCCAGTCAGCCCACATGTTTGTATTTGGTCCTCCACTCCACATATTATGAACAGTGTTTTTAGTTAAATTCATAACTTTATAAGACGCATTTGGTGCATTTGTTCCAGTCTTTATCTCAAATGTGTATGCGTTATGAATATTTTTATAAAAGTAGAAAACGTTTGATGGACGAAGCTGATTCATAAGAGCCTGTTCTTTTTCCTCTGCAATTTTCATCCCCTCTTGTAATGTGACAACATCTGTTCTTAATGTTTTCCAACTGTCTTTCGCTGCATTCAAGTTAGGGGTTAAGAATTTATATCTATTTTGATCAGCTTTTTGATCAGCTTTATCAATATGTCCTAGTACGCCCGAATATTTAGAGTCTAAATCATCCCATTGCGTGGACATATAAGTAAGAGCAGTAATAGCATTATCAATCGTACTATGCATATCACTAATATTATGAAACGCAACTCCAACTACACGATTTAATGTTATTTTATAATCTACAGTCTTACGTAATTCTGATAATGTAGGCTCTAATCGACCTAAATTATCTCTTGCTGTACCTATCATTATACCGCCAGAAATCAACGTGGGAATAAAAGGGATTTTCACCATTGTTAATCCATCAGATTCTAATTTTTTATAATAGTTTACTTGTCCTAAAATTTCATCTAAACGCTTTTGATCAGTCTCCACATCAGCTCCTTGGTTTTTTAAAATCGATTGCAAGGTCTCTTTATGGCTTCCAAATACTCTAACATCTTCTCCAATAGCGTTTTTAAATTTAGTTAATTCTTCTATTAATGCTTTTGCAGACTTTTGATTTTGTTGAATTCCCCCCCGTAAATCTGTAATCCCTTTTTTTAAAGTATCCCCATCCCCATTATTGATCGCCTCTACTAATGTTTCATAATAATTTTCAAACTTTGTATCGTATTCAATAATGCCTGTCAATGTATCTAAAAGCTGTTTTTTTACTTTCGTATTCCATGTAACAGCATGTGCTCTTGCATTCTTTTGATCTTGTACAATTTTACTAGGTAAATCTGCATACCCATTAATCGTAATTCCTTCAAAACTCACATCCGGATTATTGATTAGCAAATAAGAATATTCATTCATAGATTTTGCAAATAACCCAGCATCTTGTACAGTTTTTTTCATCTGTTCTTCATTTGCTGAAAGAGACATATCTCCATTGTTCGTTTGTTCAATTTCATTTGCAAAAGCTGCTACTGGTGTGACTGCATAAGTAGTTGTCATAGTTAAAAACGTTGATACAGCGAGTATTTTGCAAGGAATTTTTTTCATCATTTCATATTCCTCCTATATAGGGTTTGATTTCAAATTCTATTCTTCTTTAAAAGCGATGTCTTTCAAAATGAGTTCTACATTTTTTATGAGTATCATACTAGCTTTTTTTAGAAACCTTTAAATCATCAAATATTAAAGGGAATCTATGTTGTTACATAGATTCGATATTATTAAGCAAATCTTTATAATCTGTCACCAAGTAATCGTTTTTGTTGCAAAGTTTAAAAAAACAAGTAAACTACACGGTTATATTTTTATTTGGATAAAACTTATATATAAGTGAAAGGCGAAGTCTTTAATGAGACTCCGCCTTCTGGTATATAAGGATTTATTAATTATCGCTTTACTGTCTAACAGTGTAATCATAGACTCTCTATGTTTTGGGTCACTTTGCAACAGAATTAATATTTCCCTATTTTTGTGGAGTAACAGTTTCCACTTTTAATTCCTTTATCCCTTCTTTTAATGTAACAGCATCTGTTTGTAATGTTTTCCAACTGTCTTTCGCTGCATTCAAATTAGGTTTTAAGAATTTAAATTTATTTTGATCAGCTTTTTGAGCTGCATTCTCAATATGCCCCAGAACGCCCGAATATTGAGAATCTAAGTCATGCCACTGCGTGGACATATAAGTAAGAGCGTTAATAGCATCATCAAGCGCCTTATGCATTTCATTAATATTACTGTAAGCAACTCCAACTACACGATTTAATGTTACTTTATAATCCACGGTCTGACGTAATTCTGCTAATAAAGGCTCTAACTTACCTAAATTATCTCTTGCTACGCCCACTATGATACCGCCAATTATCGGTAGACCCAAAATGGCACCCTTCATTACATTAAACCCATCAGATTCTAATTGTTTATAATAGTTTACTGATCCTAACACTTCTTCTAGACGCTTTTGATCAGCCTCAACATCTGCACCTTGGTTTTTTAAAATCGACTGCAAGAGATCTTTATTGCTTCCAAATGCTCTAACATCTTGTCCAATAGAGTCTCTTAATTTAGTTAATTCTTCTATTAATTGTTGTGCAACCTTTTGATTTTGTTGAATTTCACCTCGTAAATCTGTAATCCCCTCTTTTAAAGTTTCTCCATCCCCTGTATTAATCGCATCTACCATTGTTTCATAATAATTGTCAAATGTTGTATCATATTCAACAATACCCGTCAATGTATCTAAAAGCTGTTTTTTTACTTTCGTATCCCAAGTAACAGCATGTGCTCTTGCATTCTTTTGATCTTGTACAATTCTACCAGGTAAATCTACATATCCATTAATAGTAATTCCTTCAAAATTCACATCTGGATTTTTAATTAACATATAAGAGTAGGCATTCATAGATTTTGCGAATAATCCAGCCTTTTGCAAGGTTTCTTTCATCTTCACGTCATTTGCTGAAAGAGAATCTTCAGTGTTAGTTTGTTGAATTTCACTTGCAAAAGTCGGTACTGGTGAGACTACAGAAGTTGTTGTTAAAGTTAAAAACGCCGATGCAGCAAGTAGTTTGTAAGGGATTTTTTTCATCATTTCATATTCCTCCTATAAAGGTTTTGATTTTTAGTTCTTTGTTTCTTGTGTAAAAGCGATGTCTTTCGAAATGAATTCTGCATCTTTATGAATATCACTCCAACTTTGTTTAGCAGCTTTTAAATCATCAAGTATTAAAGAGAATTTATGTTCTTGCATAGAGTCGATATTATCATGTAAATCTGTATAATTAGCCCCCATTTTATTCCATTGTTGTTGAATATTTGTTAGAGACAGTATCGCTTGATCCACTGTTTGATACAGATCTGTCAAAGTTGCTTTCGCGTTAGTAAGCGAAATAACTGCTTGGCTAGCAGTATCGGCTTTCATACCTAGTTCACCAATTTTTTTAGAAATTTCGTTATAGGAGTCCATATGCTTAGACGCCGTGACACCAGCTGCTGTTCCTAAACCGATACCAGCTGCACCGAGAGCTGCAAGGCCACCAACAACAGCTGGTGTTGCTGTACCGCCAGTCACAACAATTATTACTCCTCCTGCAATGGCTGCAGCAACTAAAATGAATGCTCCCAATCCACCACCAATTGACCATGCTAATACATTGTTAAAATGCTCTGTCTGAGTAGAACGTAGCTTCTCAATTTCAGCTTGAAGTTGTGGAATTAGGGCATTATTTCCGGCTAATAGTGCCGTTAATCCACCTTGTCCATCTGGCCCACCAACATTATTTTTAAACCCTGTAGAATTGTCATACAGTTTTGCTTTGAAGTCTTGTAACATCTTAATTACTTCTGTAACTTCTTTTGAATTTGTATTAATTGTAGTGATTAAATCACCTATGCCCTCTTTTAACTCTGTTTTATCTTTCTTTTGTACAGCAGCTTCCAATACATCGTAATAATTTTTAAATTGTTCATCGTAATTTACAATATTACGTGCTGTTTTTTGAATCTTCGGCTTCGCTGTATCTAACCAATAATTCGCATTGATTCGCGCCAGTTCCTGATTAAGGTGAATACTTTTAATTAATTCAGTCCCTTCTGGACCTAAATCAATATTGGATAAATTTACATTCGGTTGTTTAATCATTGTTTTTGCGTACAAATCCATTACAAGAATATGAGACCCTGTTTGAGCCAATGCTGCCTTCAGTCCTTCAGGCCCTAATGCATAATTCCCTACTTTTTGTTCTTGAGCGGTTTGTTCCTGTGCAAGTACATGAATAGTGTTACCGTTAGTAGCAGTTATAAATGTCGCTAGAGTGGCTACAGCTAACACTTTAAATGGAAGTTTTTTCATAACTATTCTCCTTTTCATTTTTTTGATAGGTTCTTATAATCCTTGTATTATTTTTATTTAATTCATAATATTAAAACTTATAAACTTGTTCTTCAAGGTAACTTGTTATATTTTTTAATTGTCTTAATGTATCTTTTTGAGACTGCTGGTCAGTTGTATCAACATTAGTAGATAATTTTGTAATATTATTTTTGATTAGATTCAAATCTTCTTTATAGCGTTTTAGTAGCTCAAGTTCTACATCCACTTGATTTGCAAATGTATGTAAATCATTTTGCATAATAAGAAGCATAGATTTTTGCAAATCTGCTACTTTTAGACTCTTTGTTAAATCATAAAATTTTTGATTTTGTGCCTCTAAATCAGCTAAATGTGCTCGTTGCTCTGCTGTTAGTTTATTTACCTCAGCGAAGGCACTGTATGTTTTTTTAATTTTTTCAGGATCAATAACTTTCGTCAGGTCATACTCTTTCGTTTTTGTAACTGCAGCTGCAGCTATTTCAGCTTGTTTGCTTTTCTCAATTTCTTCACGAGCTGCTTTTTTAGCTGATTCAATCTCTAGAGCAGATTTACCTTTTTCTGTCGCTTCTTTCTCTGCTTTTTTCTCTGCTTCTAAAATAGAGTTGTTAATTTCTTTTCCTTTGTTATACGCTGCCACTGCTGTTTGAGCAGCCGGTTCAATAATATCTTTTGAAAGATTGTAAACCTCTTTGAATATAACAAACCCTTGTTCATTTAAAGCTCCTGGTAATAATGCTATTTGTTGTAAATCATTTTGAATCGATTTTTGGGTATTTAGTAATTCATTTTTTAGCTGGTCGATTTTCCCTGTTCCATCTGAACTTAGGGCAACCTGCGCTTTTGTCACATCAGTATCGAGATTTTTAAGTTTATTATCAAGCTGTGATTTAAGATCTGTTAATTCATTAATTTGACGTTGTACGTTTTCTTGGTTCGTCGTAGCCATGTCTTGAAGAACTTCAAGTCTATCTAAAAATCCTTCTTTATCTTCTTTCGTGTCCACAAACGCTTTTAATGTTGGATAATAGCTATTAAATTTCGTTACAAATCCTTTACTTTTTGAATTTAATAGAATTAACTGTGGATAGAGTTCCGATGACCATTCTTTCATATCTTGCTTGATTAGGGATTGATTTGTATGTAAAGCCGGGACTTCCTCTAGCTGTACATTAGGACTCATTAAAGATTGATCAATATACGTTTGGATTAATCTAGATTGCGCACCTAATTTTCGTAATGATGAGGAAATATCCATGCTTTCCTGTTGAGTATCTGCCTGAACGATTGGTGTTGCGAGAGTATTGATAGGAATAGCTACTCCAGTTACAATGGATGTTATTAAAAATCCTTTAATTATTTTATTTTTCATTCCGTACACTCCTTTACCACTGTTTTTTATAACTTGATTCATATAACTTGTACGACCTAGCGCTAGGCTCTCTCCTTGTACACGCATGAGGAAGGAGAAGTCTTTCAGATAGGGTGTTATCGTTATTATTTACTTCTAATAGGATGTAAGGATTTTACTTTCATCTCATTTAGATACCCTATTTTTCATAAGTAAACGATAAAAATTCATCAGCTATATTTGAATGAGCTGCCCAATGAATAGTAAAATATTAATTTTTCTCTAGAGTTGCTGTTTAACTTACAGAGCCGCGAAGATAGATAAACCATTGCTTCTACAGTTAATCCTGTCGTGACCTTTTTTAATATCAATTTCATAATATGTCTCTTAGTTTTGTCAGCAAGAGCCTTACAAGACTACAAAAGATGAAATTATACTGTACATTGCTTATACTTTTATTGCGGAATACATTCACTTTTGTTATGCAGAAACTTTGAACACTTTTATTACAAACTTGATCCTTTTGAGATTATAGACCTCTCAAAAATTAACTGATTATTAAGAAAACTCTACTCGACATACTGTTACTTGCAACTTCACTTTACTCCTATTAGCGTAATCTTCTCCTTTCTGTCTGGTCATACCAGTTATGTTGTTCATTAAAACATTAAATTTTCGATGCGTAAATAGCAAAATTTTGTCGATTGTACTCGATAATTTAACTGTTGAGTAATAATATGGGTTAAAAATATTATACCAATATAATTAACTTTAGATTTCACTTCTGTAATTGTAATGATTACAAATTAATGTGTATATGGTTTAAAAATAACTATTTTAGTTTAATCGAGCAGTTTTATTTTAGAAAAAATACTTATAGAATAATTTAATAGGTTTTTTTATACTTTTTTACCTTTATTTAGTTATGTATAATTGCATAAAATATAGATATATCAAGTGATATATGTTATATTGTTAAATTTTATGGAATAATCGCCAATATTACCTCAATAAATACATAATTTATCATTCACTTGAATTCACCATATTCTTCAAAAATATCTTTATATAGTCATAAAAAAACTTTGACATACAATTCATTCCAGCCACTTCAATACTTAAACATAAAGATAATAAACTATTTACTTATCGATCGTTATAACAATAGGTTTTAAAATATAAAAAGGCCGCAAAGCTTTCTTAAAAAAAACTTTGCAGCCTTCTTTTTTGGTTTTCCTTAGAAAAATAATGCCTAGTGTATTCTTTCAAATTAACAACATGGTATAAAGTGAAACTTTAATCAGTGGGGGTTTTGTTCATCCCCCACTGATTATTAGCCCACACCAATCGGGCGTTTACGGGCAGTTATCTCCCACCTAACTTCCTCGCATCCGCCGAATTTTGAGGTGGGAGTCTTACTGCCCGCAAATAGCGGGATAATCGTTTCCATTGTGCTCTTGCTTGGATATATGTTTCATGGACTCTTCAAGAGGTATTTGTTTGAGCTGACGTCAGACCTCATTTCTCCAATTCAGAACCATACCGATGAATCCAGCGCGTAATCGTTATGTAAAAAATATATACGCCTCATTTCCCCATTATTTTTTACCAACTCACGAAAATTGAAGCTGTTCCGTTAACAAAATAATATCAGGTTGATAATTCGTCTATTTGAATACAGGTTCATTTTCCAGACAAATCACATACTCTTTCTAGAGTAATAAGTTCAGTATGTCCAAGTTTTAGAGACTACTTACACCTATGTTTAAGTTTTTACATCGGAACCAGATAACAAGCCTATATTACGGTATATTTTTCACGGTACTGTCTAGGGGTCATGTTAGTAATTTTTTTGAAAACCCTTGTAAAATAACTTTGGTCATTAAAGTTGAGCCAAGCACAAATATCCGATAACGAATAAGTAGTTAGTGTTAATAATTTTTTTGCTTCTTCCACTCGTTCCCTTTGAATATATTCACTTAAAGGAATTCCCATTTCTTTTTTAAATAGTTTAGATAAATAAGTAGGGGTAATATCCAAATGATTAGCAAGTTCATTGAGAGATATTCCATCGTAAACATTTTTATTAATGTGTTTCATACATGTAGTAACCGCGTATGAATACTTTTGTGCATTGTATTCTTTCACACGATCTGCAAAGGTACGTAAAGCGTCTCCTGACAATCGCTTTACAGATTCTACGTTATCTAATTGTTCCAAGGTTTGTATATACAAAATACTATGAGCAAAAGCAATATCTGGTGGCAGGTTTCCTTCTATCGCATATCGAGTAGCTAAGGTAATCGCAATAATTCCAAGGTTTTTTTGGTTCCTGAGTGGATCCTCTATTAACATAAGTTCAACATCTTCTTGTGACACTGCATACATATATTGTATTAACTTTTTTTTATTTCCTTCTTTGATTGCTGAAAAATAATCATGTACTAATGCCATGTTGTGAGTTTTAGGTTTATTTTGTCGGCGTTTTAAAATATATAAATCAGGTTTCACAATTTTATTAGGAACTTCCTCTAGTACTTTATTTTTTTCTAAAACAATGCCTACATCTAACTTTTCATTGAAAATCATGTAATGTAATAAAATTCCCATATCAATTAAAGCAGTTTTTTTAATCTCAGATAAACACTGATAATAGGCTAGTCTTTCTTGAATTTTATCATTAGAGTTAAATTCTTTCTGAAGTTTTAAGGTCATATCATCTGAACCTTTTGGATGTATAGTGGGACCGATTATAATAGTCCCTTTCATATAGTCATGATTTTCTATATGAATTAGGACGAAATTTTCAAGATAGCTGTTACATCTGAAAAGTGGCAAGTTATAGGGATCGTTTTCTTGATAAATATCACTAAGATGTTCTTCTTTTGAAGAATAAAAAGGACTACAAACATCATCCGAAGTAGAATGATATAAAATTTTTTTGTCTGTAGATAAAATGTGCACAGGGGCATTAAATGCCTTATGTGCGAGATCACACAGGTGTTGTATATCGATGGAATTATTCATTACATTCTCCTTTTAAGTAAATTCATTGATAAATTTTAACATAGTTCCTTTATGGATTCATAAATTGTTTTCCGTTAGATATAATTCACGACAAAGTATTACCATAAAATATCAAATTAGTACAATTTACAACAAAATATTACTATATCTTTTTTATGAAAATCATATATTATTTATTTATAATTAGCATCTACATATCGGAGTAGATAGGAAAAGTGTGAAAGAAATAGATTACTTATAAATGAAATTGTATTATATCAGCTTAAGTATTATGGACTTAAAATTATGAATAAAAACAAGACAAGGTTTAAATAGCTTGGAATCACTCGTGTGGGATTTAATTCCCATCGATACCTAAGACATTGATATAACTGTTTAAAATGCTTACAAAGGAATCTGAGATGTCGTTTTTTGATTCACAATCATAATTTTGAAATTTATGTAAAAAATATAATTCCATATATATAGATTTTTTATTACTCCTTTAACTTCGTGTAATCTATATTGTCCTGTTAATTGTTTTCTCTATCATTCACCATGATGGACATGTGGGTCATCTCAAAGTGTCCATTTTCACCTTTCAAGTAGTTCTAATTGGGGTTTTATGGTACTTTTGAGGATTGCGATGGGGTAATGCCATATGCATATCAGCCTAAGAAAGGAAAATATCCCAAATTAAAAAGGCCCTATATGAAAAAGCCTTTTTAATTAATTATTACATGAAGCAAACCCCTTTCCAAGTTTCCCCCATTGAATGATTACATCTTTTTCATTTGATCCCTTTGCCTAATAATTAAAGAATAATCCCAGAAAAACTTCCCTTTAATACTTCTTTTTCAACTTGGTTCGTACATGTAAACGTCGCAATAATCTTTTTACGATTTTTTTCATCGGGTTCAAATTGTTCAATTGTTACGTCACAACGAATCGTATCACCGCTAAAAACGGGGCGTAAAAATTCAAAATCCATCTTACGAGCTAACACATTGTAATCACCACCAACTTTTGTAGGCAGTGTTGATGTTAAAAGTCCTTGTACAACAAATCGTCCTTGTTCATCTGGTGTAACATGGTGGATTCCCTCATCCTTAGATACTTCCGTAAATAAAACAACATCTTCTTTTGTAAAAGTTCGCTCAAAGGTGATTTTTTCGCCTACTTGCAATTTCATCGATACCCCTCCTCAAAAAAACTTTTTAAATAAGAAAAACCGAAACTAAAAATCATTTCGGTTTTTCAAAACTAAAGAAGTCTATTTATTTTAACGAATGAACAAACAACCCGCTGCGCAGTTTCGGTTCAAACCACGTTGATTTTGGTGGCATTACTTCCCCAGCGTCTGCGATTGCTAATAAATCTTCCATTGATGTCGGATATAATGCGAACGCTGCTGTATATTCACCGCTATTCACAAGACGTTCTAGTTCTTCTAGCCCGCGGATTCCACCGACAAAATCGATGCGTGAATCTGAGCGCGGATCATGTATTTCAAGTACTTGGCTTAATAAATGATCTTGTAAAATAGATACATCTAAACCTTTAACGAGATCGTTCGCATCAAACGTTTCCTCTTTCACATTAAGCTTATACCACTTCTCGTTTACATACATGCCAAATGATTTTGGCTCATTTGGTTTATATGGTGAAATCCTTGCTTCCTCCACATAAAAATACTGTGCAATTTGCTTTAAAAACTGTTCCTCTGATAATCCATTTAAATCTTTCACAACTCGGTTATAGTCCCAAATTGATAATTCATCATGAGGGAATAAAACAGATAGGAAGAAATTAAATTCCTCTTCTCCTGTGTAATTCGGATATTGTTCTCTTCTCATAAGTCCAACTTTTGCTGCAGATGCTGAACGGTGATGGCCATCTGCAATGTACAAGTTAGGAATGTCTTCAAACGCATTTACTAAAGTTGCAATTACTTCTTCATCGGCAACTTTCCACGCAACATGCTCCACACCATCTTCTGCTGTAAATTTATAGATTGGCGCATGTTCTTCTTTCCAGCTTGCAATGAAATGCTTCACTTCTTCTTTTGTACGGTACGTTAAAAAAATAGGACCTGTATTTGCGTCACACACATCTACGTGGCGAATGCGATCTAGTTCTTTTTCATGACGCGTTCTTTCATGTTTTTTAATTGTATCATCTTCATACTCGTCAATCGATGTACAAACGACAAGGCCTGACTGCGTTCTTCCTTGCATCGTCAGTTCATAAATGTAAAGCGCTGGCTCTTCATCTTGAACGAACACTTCTTCTTGTATAAATTGCTTTAAATTTTCACCCGCTTTTTCATATACGCGATCATCGTACGGTGAAAGTGCCGGGTCTAAATCGATTTCTGCTTTATCAACGTGTAAGAAAGAATATGGATTCCCTTTTACAACATCTCTTGCCTCTTCACTATTTAATACATCGTAAGGTAAAGCTGCAACTTGCACTGCTTTTTCTTCTACTGGACGAATGGCCCGAAACGGTCGGATTTTTGCCAACTCCCTCTCTCCTTTACACAATCATTCGAACGGCTACAACACCTGAAATTTTTCTTATATTTTCCACAACATTCTCTTTAATTATATCATCAATCCCGTTATCGATATCAATCATTGTATACGCCCAGGAATGTTTACTACGATTAATCATATCGGCAATATTTATATGATGTTCTGCTAAACATCCTGTAATTTGACCTACCATGTTTGGCACATTTTGATGCATAATTGTAATTCGTTTCTTTCCGATATACGGTAGTTCTACGTTTGGATAGTTTACTGAATTACGAATATTTCCTGTCTCTAGATATTCCCGCAATTGACGAGCTGCCATTACCGCACAATTTTCTTCCGATTCAGACGTAGATGCACCAAGATGAGGTGTCGCTGTTACATTTTTCATTTTAATAACATTTTCATTTGGGAAATCAGTTACGTAATGTGTAATAATATCTTCTTCTAACGCTTTTTGAAGAGCCTTTTCATCTACAAGTTCTCCTCTAGAGAAATTGAATAGACGCATTCCTTTTTTCATCGTCTCTATAGCGTGTTCACCAATAATCCCCTTCGTTTGATTCGTAAGAGGAATATGAAGGGTAATATAATCACACGTTGCGAAAATTTCATCTAAACTAAATGCTCTTTGCACATGTGTAGAAAGACGCCAAGCTGTTTCAACTGAAATATAAGGATCGTATCCGACAACATCCATTCCTAAAGCTAACGCATCATTTGCAACTAAAGCACCGATTGCGCCAAGGCCAATAACCCCTAAACGTTTCCCCGCAATTTCTGATCCAACAAATTGTTTTTTTCCTGATTCAACTAGCTGCGGTACTTCTTCGCCTTCTAAATTTTTCGTCCAGCTTACTCCATTAATAATGTTACGTGAAGACATAATAAGACTGGCAATAATGAGTTCCTTTACTGCGTTTGCATTTGCCCCTGGCGTGTTAAATACTACAATTCCCTTTTCTGTACATCGATCTACAGGAATATTATTTACACCAGCACCAGCTCTTGCAATCGCCTTTAAGTCTTTTGAAAACTCTTCTTGATGTAAAGAATAACTGCGAAGTAAAATACCATCTGGATGATCCATTCTATTCCCTACTTCATAGCGCTCTCCGCCAAGGACTTGCAAACCTTTTTCCGCAATTTGATTTAACGTTTGAACACGAAACATATCCCCATCTCCCTATCTATTTTCAAGCTCAAATTCCTTCATATAATCTACTAATTGTTGTACACCTTCCACTGGCATCGCATTGTAGATACTTGCACGCATACCACCTACTGAGCGATGTCCTTTTAACGTAACGAAACCGCGTTCCTTCGCTTTTTGTAAAAACTGATTGTTAAGTTCTTCTGACGGTGTTGTAAACGGAATGTTCATAAGTGATCGATACGTAGGATCAACTGGTGAAGTAAACAATTTAGATTCATCTAAAAAATGATAAAGAAGTGACGATTTCATTCTATTTTGTTCTTCAATCGCAGATACTCCGCCTAGTTCTTTCAACCACTCTAGTACAAGTTTCGTTACATAAATACTAAAGGATGGCGGTGTATTATATAAGGAATTATTTTTACTGTAAGTTTCATAGTTTAACATTGTAGGACAAGGACGATCTGCACCGCCAATTAAATCTTTTTTTATAATAGCAATTGTTAAGCCCGCTGGCCCTAAATTCTTTTGCGCCCCCGCATATATAAGACCAAACTTCGTAACATCATATTGTTCTGATAAAATATTTGAGGACATATCTGCAACAAGCGGCACTCTTTCTAAATGTGGAATGTCCACATATTTTGTCCCCTCAATCGTATTATTCGTTGTAATATGTACATAATCTAGTTTTTCATCATTTAGTAAACCATCCAGTTTAGGAATCGTAGTAAACTTCTCTTGCTCAGAAGAAGCAATCACTTGTACTTCCCCTACTTTTTCTGCCTCTTGTCGTGCCTTTTTAGACCATGAGCCAGTCAGTACGTACCCAGCTTTTTTGTACGTATTCATTAAATTTAACGGTATCATAGAAAATTGTAATGAAGCACCGCCTTGTAAAAATAAAACATCATACTCATCAGGAATGTTCATTAATTCACGAAGTAAGCTGCTCGCTTCATCAATAATACTTTGGAAATAAGAAGATCGATGACTCATTTCCATAATAGACATGCCTGTCCCGTTATAATTTAAAAGCTCCTTTTGCACTTTCTCTAGCACTGGCAAAGGGAGTATTGATGGTCCTGCTGAAAAATTGTACACTCTCTCCATCACCCAGGTAACCTCCCTATTTCTCATTTTATTTTTTAAACTTTCTGAATTATACCTCACAATACAATACACGGTCAATTTCTTTTCTGTTATTACGGCGCAAGACGCAATGGAATCGCTTGCACATGCAAACTATTTTTTATAAGCATACAAAAGAGTGTTAAGTACATAATCGTACTTAACACTCTAATAATAAAAGAATAATAGCTACTTGTTCGTAAAGAACCGATCAAAAATTTGATAAATAGCAGAAAGACCAAAGAGCCAATAGATGGTGTCCACAAGCGCCGGCATAGAACCAAACCATTTCTCAACTACGTTATAATCTAACGCTACAAATAACCAATTCAAACCGCCAAGAATCACCAAAATTATTGTAAGGTAAGACAAAAATTTCATTATGATTGCCCCCTAGGTGATAAGATGGTGAAAGGCCTTTCACTAGAAATATATGTAGTAAACTTCAAAACTTACCTATTTTATAAATTTTTTTTTGCCCCGTATTAACGTGCAGTAAGACTCCCACCTCAAAAATTCAGTTGTAAAACAAAGAAGTTAGACGGGAGTCGGGCTACACGTAAAAGCCCGATTGGTTATCAGTGGGGATGAACAACCCCCCACTGATTAAAGTTTCACTTTATACCACCCATTAATAACTACCTCTGCTTCTTTACTCTGTATTTGATACGCATGCGTACTATCATTAGAGCCAATAAACCAAATTGAAAAACCTTTAAAATACGGTTTCGGTTCTAATACATCTCGGTAAGCGCGCCATCCGTTTAGTTGTACATCTTTTGAAAACACATTTGAAACATTTGGATTCCACGGATTTTGTAGTCCAAGTTCACGTGCTGGAACGTTAAATCCACCAAAGTAAACTGGCTTTCCTGTTGCTTTATGTAATTGTTCCAGTTGCTGAACAACATTTTGCCCACGATTATATACTGTCGTCGCAAATAAACTTTGCTTCACTTCTCCGTACGATGGATTTCTTTTTCCGGAAACTTCAAACCAACTATCGATACTAACAATGTCCACCTTTTTTAAATATGGACGATTTATTTTTTCCACAAATTTCGCTTCATAAGAGGGATCCCAACTTGCCGTTAACCACCAGTTCATTTGATACAAAACATTTCCTTTATACTGCTGACGGACAAAATCAATCGTATCGCTCCAATATCCTTCGGCATATTCCATATTAACGAAGTTAGAAGCAATCTTTAGTCCATACACATTATATTTACTTGTAATAGAATTAAAAATATCTTGTAGAACAACCGTCTTCCAATTCCAGAAGAAATCATTAATATTATTTGGATTCCATTCCGTCTCCCCAACATTCCCTTGCTGAATATACGGGAACGGTTCCACTATAACTTGAATATTACGCTTTAATAATTCTTGAATTAAAATAATAGCTTGTTGCTTTTGCGCCTGATTAATCACCATGTTAGTAGAAGTCACATTCGAAACATCAACTTGAATCGGTACATTTACTGTATTTAAATTTAAGCGCTCCACATCAGCCAATACTTTTGCTACATTTCCAACTTCCCATACCGTTACGTTTCCTGATTTTATTTTTCCAGATTGAACAGTATTAACATCTGCCTGTACATTTCCTTGAAAACAAAAAGAAAACAACATGATAAACACTCCTAAAAAACTTATTAAACTCTTATTTTTCTTCACAACTTTCCCCCTATAATTTTTGGCTTTCCTGATTATTTTATGCAACTTTTCACATATATTCTAGAAAAAATAAATAAGATTTTCATTAATAAAAGTGTTATTCATCCTTTATTCATTACTTATTCATATTAAGCCCCTAAAAATAGTAAGGTAAATAAAAAAAGAACGGATTTCCGCTCCTTTTTTTATCCTTTTACGATTGAAATTATTGCATTCCTTCTGATAACTTAATTGGACCAAATTTTGTTACGTCATAAAAAGAGACCCTTACACATAGTAAGAATCTCTTCTAACATTATCGTGGCTGTAACGTTAATACTTTCCCTTCTATTCCCGCTGTATTCAGCGTAGTCGTATGATACGTTCCATTTACCCAATCATCTATTTGATCATGATACCACTCGCTTCTAAAATGTCCCGACTGCCCTGGTCCCACTATATGATAACCGCTTGACATATCTTTCGTATCAATAACGAATCGCCAAGAAGCCCCATGATATACAATACCGTTATCGTTATAACTTGCTGCTTGAACGGTAACTTGGCTTCCGCCAATTGGAACTGGTTTCTCACGATTAAATGCAAGTAATGCTAATATACTAGATGACTTCGAAATTGGATGTGTAAAAGCAAGTTGATGGTAATCGCCCCACTTCCATTCTCCAACATCGGATCCATACTCCTTCTTTAATTTCTTCATTACATTTGCGTACGATATATGCACAACTTCTGTGAAGCCTCCGTACTTCGTAAACCACGCACTATTTTCACCGTTTATTTGCTTACGGATCAATTCATCGACAACTTGTTGCTTCCCTTCAAATAGCTCCATTACATCTTTCGGTATTTCTTTTGAAAATAACGTATTCGAAACCTCCTTCATTAACAAATGAAAAATTAAGGGTGCCGCTTCACCTTTACTATCGTAAAAATTCCACTTTGTTAATTCTTTGACGCCTTCTTTCTCTACTTCAGTTAAAGCTGTTTTATTTAACTCCTTTAAAAATATAGGAGTAAACTCTTTCCCGTATAAATTCTTTTGATCCATCTGTAAATTTTCTAAATCTTTCACCGTATACTTTTCCTTCTCTTGCAAAAACTCTTGAATACGCATTTGCCTATATGGCTGCGCCCACGTATTACTAATATGATACGGATAATCATCATTAACAATTTTATTATTTGCAGTTGAAATAAACCCTTGTGTCGGATTTATTACTTTTGGTAGCTGATCAAATGGAATATACCCTTCCCATTCATATTCATCTGTCCATCCTGGAACTGGCAAGCTACCATCGCCTTTTTTACGTATCGGTATATTTCCATTCGCTTTATAAGCAATTGTGCCATCATTTGATGCAAACAAAAAGTTTTGCGTCGGTGTGTGAAAATCTTGAAGGGCAGCTTCAAACTCATTCCAGTTTTTTGCTTTATTCATATTTAAAACTGCCTTTAATTCAGCTGAAGGTTCTAAAGCAGTCCATTTCAGAGCAAATACTGTTTTCGTCTTCTCCTTACCCTTATCCGCAAATTCCGAAATAACTGGACCATGCCTCGTAATTGTAACGTTATAAGGAATTGTTTTTCCGTCCTTCACTTTAATAGATTCATCAACAACAGTAGCCTTTTCCCACTTATCGTTATACAAAAATTCATTTTCATTATTAGGATTTCGCTTTTCAATATATAAATCTTGTACATCTGGTCCTGTATTCGTAACGCCCCATGCAATTTCCTTATTATGCCCTAGCATAACACCAGGAACACCTGCGAAAATAACTCCACTCACATTTACATCTTTCATTTCTAACTCTGTTTGATACCAAATGGACGGTGTTGCGAGAGAAAGATGCGGATCATCCGCTAAAATAGGCTTACCGGAAGCGCTCTTCTCACCACTCACAACCCAGTTATTACTCCCATTAAACTCCGGCGGAATTACCGTTTTTGAAAAACTTTGCGCTACATTCACATTTGTATTTTTCAATTCAGCTAGCAATCTAGGTGCATCTTTCGGATATGTAGGAAATAGCTCATTTGCTTGCTCTTCCGGAAGATTTTTCAGCGCCCAATATCGAAACGCTTGTCCGTGCCAATGCCCTCCTAAATCAAAGGCCATATACTTTCCAATTGTTAAAGAATCCACAATTGACCACTTAGCAGGTTCATAACCTAATAGCGTAAATTCAACTGGTAATTTTCTTTCCTCTTTCGCCTCACGTATAAAAGCGTTCACCCCATCAGCAAACGACTGTAAAGCATATTTCGCTTCCCCATCGTATTGACTAACAGACGCTTCCGCTGCTCGCCGTAAACCGAGTGTTCGAAACAACTTATCTCTATCAACAGCTACTTCCCCAACAACTTCACTTAACATTCCAGAAGCCTGCCTTCTACTTAAATCCATTTGAAACAAACGATCTTGCGCTTGTACATACCCTTGCGAAAAATATAAATCATGTGCATTTTCCGCTTTAATATGCGGTACCCCTTTACTATCCCGTTTCACTGTAACAGCATGTTGTAAATCCTCTAGCTTTATCGTTCCATCTATCTTTGGCATAGATCTCAGCGTATATACGTTCAAAAAAATTGCAGTGCAAAGAACCAACAATAGTACAATACTACTAGACCAAATAAAAATTCTCTTTCCCTTACTTCGTTTTTTCTTTATGACGACTTCCATATAACCCCCTCCTTTCTCAAACTATTCGCTTCTATCGTAAAAGAACCTTTTAGAAAAGAAAAAATCCTTACTTTCCCATGCTATGGATCATACAAACTCAATGCCTCTCTCTTACGCACTATTTTCTTTCCTTTACTAAAGTTTACTTGCCCTTTCTTACACCAATTCCTCAAAATCCCCTTTACATAAGCGAACGTTCTCTTATTATTTTCAAACGCAATTTTAAGTGCCTCTAGTACTGTCTCTCCTGAAACTCTTTTCATCCATTCCCTCAATTCCTTTACGATATATGAAGATAGACTACTAAAATTTTGTTCGTAAAACTTATAAACTTCACTATGCGGAGTAGTCTCTTCTACCGTTTCTACCTCTTTCACATCTTCCTTTTCTTCCATAACAGCTTGTGAACTACTATTATCCTCTTCTTTTGGCATACCAAAATGCTGTAGTAATAATGGAATCTTCAATTCTTCTTCAAGACATTTACGTAAAAAACTATGTATGAATCCTTTACTTTTCACAGTCTTTAACTCACGTAACACGCACTTCTCTACATTCGTATTTAAAATGGGATTATAGCGTAGCCAATTTGTAATATATAACTCTTTCGTTTCCGTATCATATAAAATCTTCCCGTATTCAACAAAGCGGTTCAATAACTTTTCAACAGTTTCCATACTGTAACCTGTTTCAAGCTCTGCCAAACGCTGCGGTAATATGTAAATACCACATTGCTTCGTTTTCGTACCAGTTAACAAATATATATAAAAATAACGCTCCTCTGGCGTTAAATCTAATATGAATTCATCTTGCCAAAAGTTCACCTGCACATTCCGGTATACCGCCATCTACTTCCCTCCACTCTTTGCTAGCAAATAGGAAAATTCCAATCCTTCAATATAAATATAGGAATGAGGTAATGGTTTTGGCATTTGAATTCCAAATTTTTTTACTACTACGACGACGGTTTTATTTTTTCGCGCTTTTGTGTTCTTGTAGTTGTTTTTGTTTTGTTTTTGTTTAATGATTTATTACTTGGTAGGTGCTTATAAGGGGCTTGAAGGGGGCTTGAAAGAGGCTTATATAGTGTTTTTATTCTCGTCTAATCATTTCAATCTCTCATCTAATTCTTCATTACACTTCCTCCTACAATATTCGTACATTGTGTACAACTATAAAATTATATTATTCACAAAAACAAAAGCACTGAATTTCTTTAGTAGATAATCCAGTACTTTACGATTGAAAGCTTATAGGTGAAAGTGGCTAAAATTGATAAGGTTAGTTGAAATACACTTCTACAAAAATCATTTTAATAACGATACTATTATAGATACCGAATTATCTATAACTGAACGTTCTGGCCGAGACTTCATTAGTACTGTTAATCCGATTAAAGAAGTGACTAATGTTTGTGCTAATGCTTTAGCGTTCAAATCACTTTGCAGTTCTCCTGACCGAATTCCTTTTGTAATTAATTCTTGAAATATAACTGAGAGATACATTTGATGTTCTCTAGTCAATACTTCAAATTTTTCATTATGAGGAGCAAGCTCAACCATTGTGTTAATACAAAAACAGCCTTTACTTAATTCTTTTTTATATTCCTCTTCCACCATATTTTCAAAAAATGTCCGAATTGCTTCTTTTACAGATTGTTCGTTTTGAAGTTTTGTTCGTATACTAGCTGCATGTAAATTTGTGTATCTCCTTAATGCCGCTTCAAATAAACCCTCTTTATCACCAAAGGCTGAATATAAACTCGGTTTTTGTATTTCCATTTTAGCAGTTAGATCGCTTAATGAAGTAGCAACGTATCCCTTCTCCCAAAAAAGTTGCATAGCAGCATCCAAAGCTTTTTCTTCATCAAATTCGCGTAGTCGAGCCATTTAAAACCCTCTCCTTTCTTCATCTACTTTTTAAAATTATAAAGTGAAACTTTAATCAGTGGGGGTTTTGTCCATCCCTACTGATTATTAGTTGAACCAATCGGGCTTTTACGGGATAAATCACCATTTTATGTACCAATCAGTATATTATATATAGTATTAAATTATAAACAACGTGTCAAAAGAAACCAAAATTACCTCAAAATAAACTTGACATATCTATTTCTTCAGGATTATATTTTACTTACAAAATAACATACCGTTTGGTATGTTATTTTCACTAATACAAAAAGGAGCTGATTTTATGAATAGTAAAGAAGAAATGATGACCACTCTAAAACATAATAATACCCAGTTACATTCACCTGTCAGTGCATCCATGTCCCGCTATATGATTCTATTATTCGCAATAGCTTGCGGGATGGCTGTGGCAAATATATACTTCGCTCATCCACTACTTGATTCATTATCAAATGAATTTAAAATTAGTCATTCAACTATCGGCATTGTAATTACTATTACTCAAGTTTGTTATGCACTCGGATTACTTTTATTCGTTCCACTTGGTGACTTATTAAACCAAAAGAGACTCATTATTGTTCAAATGCTTTTATCTGTTTTCGCTTTAATTGTAATCGGGTTCGCTCCCTCAAGCACCGTACTTTTTATAGGTATGTCCTTAGTAGGTATTCTTGCAACTGTTACGCAAACACTTGTCGCATACGCATCAATTTTAGCTCATCCTGCAGAACGTGGACGCATAGTAGGTTTCGTTACAAGTGGCGTTGTAATAGGTATTCTCCTTGCTCGTACATTTGCAGGCACATTAACAGATTTAGCTGGATGGCGGTCTGTTTATCTCACCTCCGCTACACTTATACTATTCGTAACTGTTTTGTTATATCGGAATTTACCTACTCTTAAACATAAAAGAATGACAACTATGCCTTATCGAAAGTTAATACGTTCTGTTCTCTTATTATTTGTAGAAGAACGACTCTTACGCATTCGCGGAATATTAGCATTGCTCATTTTCACTTCATTCAGTATTTTATGGACTTCTTTAGTATTACCTCTAAGTGCAACACCACATAATCTATCACATACAGCTATTGGTGCATTCGGCCTTGCTGGAGTTGCGGGTGCATTAGCTGCTACTAAAGCGGGACAATTAGCTGATAAAGGATTCGGACAACGAACAACTGGCATAGCCTTATCTTTATTAGTACTTTCATGGCTCCTAATTAAATTTATTAACCACTCTCCATTGTTACTAATTTTCGGCATTATCCTTTTAGATTTAGCTGTGCAAGCTGTACATGTCACCAATCAAAGTATGCTTTTCACAGTGCGCCCTGAAGCAAGAAGTCGAATCACTGCCAGTTACATGATTTTTTATTCTATCGGTAGTGCAACGGGTGCAATTCTTTCAACAAATGTTTATGCAAAATATGGATGGAATGGAGTATGCCTATTAGGTGTATCCGTTAGTGCTTGTGCTCTTTTATTTTGGGCAATGACCTTACGACAATCATCATAACTAAAAGAAGAATTCATTTGTATGTTTTCTAATATGTATTTTTCTACAAGACTATAGAATACCATTTACTTTTTAAAATAAATCAACGGCATTTTCATATTAAAAATGTCGTTGATTCCAAACTTTTATGTATGCGATTCGCCATTTCATGATAATAGATCATATACTAGCGAAATACATCTATTACAAAGTACCTTTAACTTGTCCGACAATCTCATTTATCGTATTTCGATCAAACTTGTCACTAATTTCGTATGGCTTACGATCTCCTACTAATTGTACCCCTATGATGTCTTTGCGGTCCTTACCATATTGCACTTCAATAATAGATCCGCGCTCTATTTGTTTCCAAATGTAACCTGCTTCATCTTTATTATCTAAAATAATACAGTCCTCAATATTTTCATCAATTCCAATTAACTTGTTATCATCAATATATCCAACCTCGTATTGTAGACGTTCTTTCGCTTTTCCGCTTACTAATATACCTTTGCTACCATATGAGTAATCCGTATAATCCTTTTTCTCCGCTTGTACCGCTTTCGGCTCTTGTGCTTCAGTTTTTTCAGCAGTTCCACAACCAGTAATAAGACCGATTGGCATAACTGCGGTTAATACTACTCTAGTAAAATTCTTTATCATTTATAACCAACCTCACATGCTTAATTTAAAATTCTATTTATTTCCTTATTAAAGAATAACATGATAATACGGAGAACGAACCAAAGATAAAATATTTTTTACATTTCCTAACTTCGAAAATCTATTTTGAAAGCTATACAACTATATTGTTTCTCTCACGTTTATCTTAATGGAATATTCTCATAATTATAGATAGCTGGACTTTTAAAATCACTAACTGAATTGTCGAGGAACTATAGAAAGTAGACATCCTACTCACATACAATTAATATAAAATTTGAGAAGTATGGAAGACTTGATAAAAAATATAAAGTGAAACTTTAATCAGTGGGGTTTTGTCCCTCCCCCACTGATTATTAGTTGAACCAATCGGGCTTTTACGGGCAGTTGATCTCCCACCTAACTCCCTCGCATTCGCCGAATTTTGAGGTGGGAGTCTTACTGCCCGCAAATAGCGGGATAAACTAGATGATTACAATTAAAAGGATCTTTATATTAAGGAAGGAAGTGCACAGCTATGGATTTTAAAACAGTTATGCAAGAGCTTGAGACCCTCGGTAAGGAACGAACGAAAAAAACATACATATCCAATGGCGCGCATGAGCCGGTTTTTGGAGTTGCTACAGGTGCTATGAAACCGATCGCTAAGAAAATAAAATCAAATCAAGATTTAGCTGAGGAACTTTATTCCACAGGTAACTACGATGCAATGTACTTTGCAGGCATTATTGCGGATCCAAAAGCTATGAGTGAGTCAGATTTTGATCGCTGGATTGACGGAGCGTATTTTTATATGCTTTCCGATTATGTGGTGGCAGTGACTTTATCAGAGTCAAATATTGCACAAGATGTTGCTGATAAATGGATTGCGAGCGGTGACGAGCTTAGAATGTCAGCAGGCTGGAGTTGCTACTGCTGGCTTTTGGGGAATCGCAAAGACAATGAATTTTCCGAAAGCAAAATTTCCGCTATGCTTGAAATTGTGAAGAATACGATTCATGATTCACCAGAACGAACAAAATCCGCTATGAATAATTTTCTAAACACTGTGGCAATTTCATATGTGCCACTACACGAAAAGGCAGTCGAGACTGCAAAAGAAGTAGGTATAGTAGAAGTAAAACGTGACAACAAAAAAAGCAGTTTTCTAAATGCTTCCGAAAGTATTCAGAAAGAACTTGATAGAGGAAGACTTGGTTTTAAACGTAAATATGTAAGATGTTAAAAACCAGCTTAGTATTTAGGTGTCAATCTAGGACAGATTGACACCTATTTTGTGTAAATTACTGAAAGTTGCAGGGAACAAATCATTCATTTTCCCCTGTATATCCTATATGTTAGAAACTTCTTCTTTCAATTTATATACCCTATCTCTTTTCTCATCATTTTTGATAAAAGTAAGCTTTCCTTCTGTAACAAAACCTTCTAATATTAAGCATACTTGCCCATATGCTTTCGGCTTATCCGTTGTGAATCTTTCATCTGGTATTTTACCAGATCGTATTAATTGTTCGCATAGCTCCAACGCACTTATTTCTTCACAATCAATTAATTCCAAAATATATTTTTGCAATGGCGATAAAGGTACTGGTATCTCAGCTACCTCCACCTTTTCTTTTTCTTCTTCAAATAAATCTTCAAATGAAATTTGATTCATTACATCTTTTCCTTTCTAACAATGGATTTGTATAACATGAACTGAATTCTATATGTACTGGAACTTTTTAATTTAGTTATTGTCATGAATTTCATAAACTATGTACATCGTTTCAAATAGCATGTTTCGATTATACCAAATATACGTTCTACTATCTATTATAGAATTCGTTATAGCAGAAATGAGAGTAGTAGTGAACATCATCCTCTTTGTTAGTTGCATAAAACATGTAACCAAATAAAAAAATCACATTACATAATAGAAAAAACATCCCAAAATTTGTATAATAAAATAAAAAGCGACATCTTAATATAGGAAGGTCTTGATAACATGCTAGGTATCAATGTTAAAAAAACAAATGAAGAATTAATTATTTCATGGCAATTAGCTAAGATTCATATTCCATTAAGTGAGATTATTGAGGTAATCGAAGATAATACATATGCTGGTGTTGAAGAAAAAGATGTAATTCGCATTGGAACAGCATATGGTACAACTGATCGTATTTTAATTAAAACAGTAAAGCAAAATTATCTATTGTTCACTACTAATAGGGTATCGGTTTTAAATATAATAAAAGCTTAATTGTTGTTCTTCATTTGAGCGACTAATAGTCAATAATCGCCCACATAAATGAATTACTCTTTTTCTGGTCCGTAGATGATTCAAATATATCTGATAAAAAAACACTACCAATCGCAGTGTTTTTTTATTTCTTATCCAATTCATCTATAGTTGTAGAAGCTATTCATTTACATCATTGTTTGAGAGAAGGACCAATTCTTTCTTATTTCGATTATTGACAAAATATCTCTTCACCCTATTCAGCTCCTAAAATATTTTCCCTACACCAACTATTTCATTTCAACAAAATTTGTAAGATGCTAACAAATAAAAAAACACTATCAATCATAGTGTTTTGGGTACTATTACATCTCCATCAACTTAAGAAATTTCTATTCCCCCAAAACGAAATATTTATTTTCTAAAGGCCTCTTAAGAAAGGGAATTAGTTTGATCGTTCATGTCTACTATAAAATTCGAATCTATATTTTGCAGAAACTCTATACTTTAAAGTTAATAATACTTTCTTTCATAATTGGCGTTACTTCTTTTTCCTTACCCCCTTCCCCTCTTTGAGAAAAATTAGGTTCCAATTCATTTACAAAAAAACCTCTCCGATTTTCACCACGAATATATCCTTCAGCTACAAGCTGTTCATATGCTAATACTGTCGTATTTCTACTAACATGAAGTGAATCTGCCAGTTGTCGTATGGGAGGCAGTGCCTCATCTTTTCCTAACACGCCCTTTTCAATCAATAGACAATTGTATAGATTTGTTTATATTTAATGAATAATCAGCTATATTCTTTTTTAGATAAAGTGAAACTTTAATCAGTGGGGATTTTGTCCCTCCCCCACTGATTATTAGCCTACACCAATCGGGCTTTTACGAGCAGTTGATCTCGCACCTAACCCCCTCGCATTCGCCGAATTTTGAGGCGGGAGTCTTACTGCCCGCAAATAGTGGGATAAACTTACGAGCCTATATCACAAAAAATAAAACATTTATAATCTCAGTAACGAAAAAATACAATTTAAAAAGACGACATATGAAATGTCGTCTTTTTATAAATTTCAAAGTGAATTCTCGATGTTAACTTGAGTCATCAAAGCCCGTTATCCCTTAATTTATATTTAGATAAAGATTACACTGTTTTCCATAATGATAAAGCATAGATCCAGTTCGGGTCCCCATTCCCCTGGTAATTCTGAACTGCTTCATATACTTTTCCTTCGTGTAGAACTCTATCTCCCTTTTTATATGCTTTCTTTGCATCCCACGCTTCATATGAAGCGTTTTCAGTTTTTGTTGTAACTGTGAATATGTCACTTTGTATGGATTCATTTCCAGCTACATCCACAGCTTTCACTGTATATTTATATGTAGTATTCGCAAGTAAATTTTTCTCTAAATAAGAAGTCGTATTAGAAGTTCCAATTTTTTTCATTGACCCTGCAATTTCTCTATAAATATCGTAATGGTCTACGCCAATGTTATCGTCAGATGGACTCCACATTAGGTCTACACTTGACGCTGTTGTTCCCATGCTATGTAATCCTTTTGGTTGTGTTGGCGCTTCTGTATCTGGCGTTTCAACTGTTGTTTTCACTGTAATTGCTTTACTTTCTTTTGATACATTGCCAGCTGCATCAATCGCTTTTACAGTATACGTGTACTGCGTACTTGGTTGTAACTGTTTATTAATAAAATGAGTGCCTGGTACGGTGTCAATCATTTCTCCGTTACGGAAGACTTGATATCCTTTCACCCCTACATTATCCGTAGAAGCGTTCCATGTTAGTTCGATACTATTTGCTGTTACTTTTTGCGCCTGAAGTCCATTTGGAATACTTGGAGCTTCTGTGTCTGGTTTCACATCATTAATGAGATTCACATCAATTACATTATAGAACGCATTCGCTGTATCCGCTACATCCCATACTGCTAAGATCACGTGGTATCCACTGCGATCAGTAGGTACATTGATTGTGTGAGTTATATTATTTGAAGCTGCAGAACCATCATGTTGTACAGTTCCAATCGGCTCAAAATCAGCTCTTGTTAGCGCTTTATTTGGATTCCAGCCTTTTTTGGTAATGTAGTAGTGCCATTTGCTTGTTAAGTGAGGCGCTGTATATTTCCAAGTAAACGTATTTTCCCCACCAGTGATTGTATTTTTAAACCAACGATCCGCTGTTTGTTGATCCAAAATACCACCAAATTTGCCGCCTGCAGAAGCAATCTGTCCATCAATCGGGCCAGCTTGCGGAAAACCTTTTGGAGCTTCTAAACTTTGTGGTTCATACATAACACTTCCGCAGTTTACATTTAGTGCACCATAAGTTGGGCTACATAAAGCGGAACGGCTACCTGGTTTTTCAACAAAACCGTGAGCGTATGCATTTTGAGGAATAAGTGTCGTTCCAATAATTCCAGCTGTTAATGCAACAGCTCCAAAAGTTTTTTTGTTCATTGTCATGTTCTGTAAATGTTTTAAAATTCGATTATTCATGTCTATGTCCCCTTCTTGTTATGCTTTGTAGTGGAATGTGGGCTTTGATGTAAAAGTATAACAAGGGCAATCATATTTCGGGGTATACGTACGTTACATATAAACTATAGTGTAATGTATTGGTTCCCCTCTTTGTGAAATATTTCACTTTATGAATGTATCATGACATAGAATCGCCATAAATATGTGCAGAAGTCGTGCAGAAGTCGTGAACTTATTACTAACACGTAAAACTAAGTCCTACTTAGAAGTACGATTTGAATTGAATCTTATAGGGGTATTTTCTTTTCTTAGCTTGATTGTGATGGGGTACCGCCAGCATTTCAGAAATAACCACACTAAGCAAAAAATACAATAAGCCGTCCCTATGGACAGCTCATTTACATAATTATCGTTATCGTTAGTAAACCGACAACAAAAAAAGATTAGTGAAATACTAATCTTTTTTTGCTTTATAGATTTGGAATTACTCCTATCCTAACCAGCCTCTCTCCCTCTTCTTGATGAATTGGAAAACATAATATATAACAAATATATTTACAGTTGCATGGAATAATATGTATATTAATATTCAGAAGATTATAAAAAGGGGGATGTATATGCAAACTGTTATGCCGTCTTATTTGTTTTTATTTATTGGCGCGCTCATTTTACTACGTAGGATTCGTTCGATGTATAAACCAATCAAGGGAAGTGGGGTGCGAATATTCCTGCCACTTATTTACTTAACGCCGGGACTTTCATTTTTTCTTCAATTAGGGCACCCGACGTTTTTTGAATTATGCGTAAGTGTTGTCTTAGGGCTTGCTTTTTCGGTGCTTATTATCATTTTGTCAGATTACGAAATTAGAGAGCATGGTAACATTTACGCAAAGAAAAGCTGGAAATTTGTCGTGGCTTTTATCCTAATGCTCCTTTTACGTTATTTTATCCGACAAGACATTACGACAGTCGATTCAGGTACACTTGGTCTGTTATTTTTCACCTTTATCATTTGCTACATTGTTCCGTGGCGAATTGCTTGCTATATAAAATTCCAAAAAGTGCTCGAACAAAAAAAGAAGCTTTCTATTAAAACGTAGAAGGTTTTTTCCATCATCTTTAGGTATAGTCCATTTACTTAGTAATAGTGGAAAAGAGCTTATTGGACTCTTCCCCCTAGTAAAATTTTGATTGAGTATAATATACATGCCTAGTTAGGGGTTCCGCCCCATTGCTATCAACCTAATAAAACAAAATAACCCCTAAAATGAAAAAATGAGCCGACTTCTCAAAATAACTAACTATAGAGAAAGAATATTTTCATTTAGGGGGTACTTCAAAACCTTAGCTTGGTGGGCATAGGGTATCTCCACATCTCCATCAACTTAAGAAATTTCTAGTCCCCAAAAACAAAGAAGATGAAGAGATTAAGATTGTAGTATCTGGAAACCAAACAGGTTCTAAAGCCTAGTTAAGCAGATACGGTAAGCAAGTATACTATGTTACTAATGAAAAAGAATCTGATATTCATATCAGATCCTTTTTCACTATGTATAATTATTTCACTAATTCTTTTATAAATTTACATTCTTAATACATACATCGCTTCACACGAGGTTGCTATTTACTAGTACACGATAACCGGTTCATACGTGTTTAAATTATCATACACAGTCTTTGCAATACTAGGAGGCAGGTTAACACATCCTCCAGATCCTCCCGTTAAATAAGCATTATTTGCCCAGTTTGTTCGCCAGCCGGCATCGTGGAACCCTTGGCCACCATTTGTGAACGGAGCCCAATAATCTACTTTAACGGAATAATCAGCTTTACCTACTGCACTGCCTTTGAGTGTGTACGGTGATCGTTTATAAAGGATGTACCACACACCTGGTGAAGTATCTTCACTCGTGCTATGTTTCCCAGTTACTACATTTGTTGTGACTGCTAACTTTCCATCCTTGTAAATCCAAATTTGTTGCTCTGCAATTGAAACTTCCGCATACGTGTCTCCGATGCCATTATTCGATGTTGTTTCATAGCCGATGCCTTCCTTACTCCAGCCATTTCCGTGAATATTAGAAGCAGAAAGCGATTTTTCTCCTTTTTCAAAGGCTTGTTGGACTTGCTTTGTTTCTTTTTCAACATCTAGTGCCCAGCCATAGCCCTGTCCTTTTACTGATATGACCGAACCAGAATGAGTTGTAAATGTGAAATCTTTATTTAATGTTGATTTAGCATTATTAATTTCAGTAATCTTATTCTTAATATCGCTCGCATCGATTGTAACTTTCATATCCTTTGACATAGAGGCATTTTGAATTAAATCTTTCGCTTTTAATGGATAAACTTCATTCTGTACCTTATAATCAACGGACTGTTGAAGAAGATCCTGTAGTGCTTTCTCCTCTTTTTTGACAATCGGATTGTCTTCTTTAATAGGCTGTATGTATGCAGACTTCAGATGAATTTCGCTTTTATACTTCTGCTTTTCGTAATCTTTCAATAGACTAGCAACGTCATACTGATCCCCATCAACGCTTTTCGAGATAACCAATTTTCCTTGTTCGAGCTTCGCCATAGCATCTTGAGGGGCTTTTAATTTTTTATTCATAGAGACGAGCTTTTCTTCTACAAGTTTTTTCAACGTTTCGCTACGATATTGATCCACCTTTTTCGATAGCAGTGAATAATTTGTTTCCTTTGAGGAAGGGAAAAATGTCCACTGGCTTTTTAATAGTTTCTTAACTTGAGACAAATCTTTTTCCGTAAATTCCATTTGCGTATCTTTTTCATCTAAAATTTGTTGTTGACCGACATAGACTTTGTTTTCTAATCCAGATGTTTTTAATTTCTGTATTGCCTGATCAGCGGTCAAACCATCGACTTTTGTGTCATTAATCGTAACATTTGAATTGAAGTGGGTTGCCTGATAGTAACTCATTCCCCCAATGAGAAGTGTAATTATACCACCACCCGCTGCAATAAGCTTCCAATTTGTAAAACGTTTGCTTGATCTTACTCTTTTTTTATCAACTTCTTCAACTGACTCATTTATTGTATTGTTGTTCATCAATCTTTCCCCCGTATACATCAACATCAATCGATTTTAAACTAAAACCATTGACTAGTGTACCTTATTGTTCCTAAAATTTCATTATTTTTGACCAAATTTTATCGCATTTAATTGATCAAATTTAGACTTTTTAATAAAACGACAAATAAAAATGATAGATAAATTTTTTCAATTCACACTGAATAGTCCCTTACAAGTAATAAATCTTTATAAAAAGTGGTCCCACCCTATGCCTATCAATCTAAAGTTTCTGTTTGTCCGAAACTTTACCTAGATTACAGATAACATTCACAATAAAGGATACCACCACATCGCCAGCATTTTGGAAAAAAAAGCACGCTAAGAGTATGCAAATTTTTATACAATTTTTTGGTCAATCCAGTAACAAACGAGAATCCTAAAACCGCACCAGGTTAGGAATGTATAAAAAAATGAATAGATCCATAGAACAAAAAAAGGAGGTTCCCTTGTGGGAGTAAGAAGCTGACTTTTTCCCTGCTACCTATAATGAGACGTTATATTAATTAGGTTTGGATACTGTATACATCGTCTTTTTTCAACTAAGAGTTTGGATTCATACAGCAAAAATTTTTTCAATTATTAAATAATAAAAAATGGACCCGTATTATAACTGACTGAGGTATGTTATAATCAGAATAAGGGTTTTACCCTTATTTACTTTTTATAGGAGAGTGTTTAACATGATTATCAAGTTCATTCGTTTACGTTAATTTTAAACACAATTCATTATGCCCAGCTATTTTTTTCAAAACATGCGGGTTTATTTGAGTGTGTCTTTTTTATTAACTAAATACGAATGAAATGAGGAGTTAATCATGACTGAAAAGATTATTAAAATTAATGAAATTGATATATGTACAGAGAGCTTTGGCAATTCAGCAAATCCAGCAGTCTTACTGATTATGGGAGCCATGTGTTCAATGGTTTATTGGGATGAGGAATTTTGTCAACAATTAGCTGATACGGGTCGATATGTTATTCGTTATGATAATAGAGATGTCGGACGGTCAACTACTTATGAACCGGGGAGTTCCCACTATACTGTGGTAGATATGGCTGATGATGCGATTGGGGTACTCGATGCATATCATATTGACGAAGCACATATTGTTGGAATGTCATTGGGTGGAATGATTGCTCAAATTGTAGCCTTAAGAACCCCTCAAAGAGTTCTCAGTATAACTTTGATTGCATCAGGTATTTTTGGTTCTGAAGACAACAACCGAAATTTGCCTCCGATCGATGAGAAAATACTCGCTTACCATGCTAATGCGGCCAAACTAAATTGGTCGGATGAAGAATCTGTTGCTAATTACTTGGTTGCAGGATCAGCTTTACTCTGTGGTTCAAAACATAAATTCGATGAGAAGAGGGTTTATAAGCAAGTAGAAAAAGAAATAAAACGAGCAAATAATCTACTCAGTATGTTTAATCATTCCCTTCTTAAAGGCGATGATTCTTATGAAGGGAAATTAAAAGGAATCAATATACCTACTTTGGTTATCCATGGTACAGAAGATACAGTGCTTCCATACGAGCATGGTCTTGCTCTTGTTAATGAAATTCCGCATGCTTTATTGCTAACCCTAGAAGAATCGGGTCACGAGATTCACTGTGACGATTGGGATCATATAATCAACGCTATTTCGAACCATACTTCAGTCCTGTAATCATTATAGGAATCGTATAAAACAAAAAACACTTAAAAATCAGTTTTGGAACTGTTACTCAGTTAAAGAATATTGATGCTCAGTGATTGATATTCCCTCCCTATAACTGTGATTATGTGAATGAAAAGTCCCTTCAGATCTTCTGAAGGGACTTTTCTAGATTTCTAGATACATTGAATACCGATAAGTAGGGTTATGTTAACCTTACATGACTATCCCTTTCATACTTCGTAAACATAATAACCTTTATTATGTGAAAAAGTCATTATCCTGACTAATAAACAATACTATAAGAAGAAAATATAATGGAGGTGGAGTCATGGGAGTTGTTAACGCTACAGATGCAGATATTGCACTTTTAGCAAGATTACTGAGAGCAGAAGCCGAAGGAGAAGGACTTCAGGGGATGTTGCTCGTCGGAAATGTAGGAATTAACCGAATAAGAGCCAATTGTTCCGATTTTAAAAACCTTCGTACCATTAGACAAATGATTTTCCAAGAACACGCATTTGAAGCTGTTACTCACGGTTATTTCTATCAAAGAGCAAGAGAAAGTGAAAAACGCTTAGCTCGTCGAGTAATCAATGGAGAGAGGTTCTGGCCTGGGAAATTTAGTTTGTGGTATTTTAGGCCACCAGGTGATTGTCCTCAACAATGGTATAATCAGCCTTTTGTGGGGCGTTATAAAAAACACTGTTTTTTTCAACCAACAGCCGCGACTTGTGAACAAGTTTATAACACATTTTAAACAATGATAAAAACAATCTGTAATGAAAGAATAAAAAAGCGTTAATTTAACACTTTTTTACTGGTCTAGGGATAGCGTCACATGTCCATCAAGCTAATATTTTAAAGTGGCCTCAAAACGAAAAAAATGAGCCAAATTCTATAAATAGCTGTAAAAAGGTAAAATTCTCGTTCTGGGGGTGGTATGAGATTTTAACTTGATGGGGCGCCAGCATTTCGGAAAAAAACCACGCTAAGCAAAAAATACAATGAGCTGCCCATATGGACAGCTCATTTACATAATTATCATTATCAGTAGTAACCAAATCCCAGAAAGCCATTCATATCAATAGTTTTCTAGCTTTCCTCCCCCCTCCGTATGCAAGATTTCATACATTCCTGTCACAACAGTATTTGGCAGTTCAAACCGTTCTTGTAGTCTTCATGAAGTCCGCTATCTATTACCATGGAAGATCAGCTACTTTGAAATAAATTTCGATTAAAGATAGCACACAATTATTACTCGAATTGGTAAGGAGTATAGAAAATAGTCTTATCTAAATCGAGTTAAATACTAAACATCAAAATGAGCATTTTGGGCAAGTCTCACGTACTGACCATTTCTTTCATCTCTAATGACAGCTCCTAACTGAGCTAAATCTTCTCGTAGATATTTAGCATCTGCCTTTTTCTTTTCTTTCAATGCACGGTCTCTAGCATAAAGTAATACATTAATTTTTTCGGGAAAATCAGTATGTCCTAAAGCCCATCGCTCGTATTCGCTACCAAATGGATCAGTTTCATTCCATGGATATTGATGCTTATTAAAAGCTTCTCGTACAGTATCCTTCTTCACTTCAATAACTTCTCTATATAATTCATTACTCTTTTGCCCAAGGATAATTAAATGCTTATTTTCTATATAGATTGCTAAAATGTCCTTTTTCTCAATGATATTTATTTTTTCTCCAAATTTCAGTTGCAAATTATTGTAGGAAATTGTGACTTCGAGACTCTCATTTAAAATAATAAAACCCAATAATAAACCTGCTATTGTTCCAATAACGGTGGCAATACTTGAAACCCATAAGCTGTTAAAGAATGTAATGAGTAAAATTAACTTCTCCATTGGAACTACTGGAAGCTTTAGTATCCAATTGGCAATGATGGGAACAAACCAACCAATCAAACCGCCTAATATCATGGGTACTAAAACAATAATTGTTTTTTGGGGTTTACTATGTCCAAGAAATGTTTCGTTTTCTATCATAATCCCTATCCTCTCTATTAAATTAGTTATAAATAATATTTTGGACTTATATATCGACATATAAGCCGCTGATATGCAGAATACAACATGGCCGCTACTGGCTTACTCTCTTTGTTTTAAACATCACATGTGTCAGGAAAAGGCCCCGATCGCTTCTGGGAACGGCCAGATGCTCTCGTCCTCCCCTAAAAAGAAAGGGGTTTTTATGTCATTTTATTAACTTATATAAATGTTTTTTTGTTTTCATTATTTAACTATTTTCAATATACTTTTTATCAATTCTTCACTATAATCTTCTAAACTCATTTTACTTTGGGAAGATATCAAAGATTCCGATATCGAACCTTGAATAATTGTTGCGGTCACTTGAATATTAAAATCTCCAAATTCTTTTAATTCCTGCCCCTGTAAGAGAATTTCTTGTAATAAACCCTTTATTAAATTTTCTTCATCGCCTTCTAGTAAATAATAAGGAATATGATCTGGTGTTCGTGCATTAAAAACTATTTCAATTAAAGCGATATTATTTGTTCGGTTTATAACCTGATAAGCTAAACTTGCTTCGATAAATGCTTTTAATTTTTCTGTAGACGTTTGTTTTTGACTAACTCTTGCATTAATAAATAACCATTCTTGTTCAACTAAATACATTAAAGTATTGTTCATCAAATCTTCTTTACCAGAAAAGTGATAAGAAATTAACCCTGTACTTATGTTTGCTTTTTTTGCTATTTTCGACAAACTTGTACTTACATATCCAACTTCTCTTAAAACTTCAACAGCGGCCTTAATTATTTGTTCTCTTCTTGCTTCTGTTATAAAAGATTGTCTGTCTTCCATAAGAATAACCACCTTATAAATTGTTCACCATTTTTAATTGAACATTCATTTTTTTGATTGAACGTTCAATTAATTGAATTATATATTTTTTTACTATTTTTGTCAAATCTAATTTGGGGCCACCACATCGCTATTAAGCTAACGAAATTAAGTACCCCCAAAACGATAAAATGATCTTCTTTTTTACAAAAAGGTCTAAAATTTCGTTCTGGGGGTGCTGCAACATTTTAACTTGCTGGGCATGCGTCAGTACCCCATAAAGAAAAGACACCCTAAGGTGCCTTCCTCCGACTTGATATATTTAATGATCTACAACACTCCAAACAGTTTTATCACTCCCTTAGTCCCAATAAGCATATAACTCAGTTACTTTTCCTTTCGCTTTGCGGGCTTGTTCATCATCTAGCCAATTTACAACATCTTCTGTTTTAAAATACTCCTTTTGAATGAAAGCCAAATAATGTTTAGTTTCATTTCTACTACTGCTTATTTGGGATAGTGATAGGGTTTCTGTTATCCCGTAAGTGGTTTGTTAATCCTAATATATTATGTAATGCACGAAAAGACGATATTGATAGAGCTACACAATAAATATTTGCAAAATCATAAAAAGTATTCAAATTGAAGAAATTAAAAAGAAACATCAATTATCGATATATTTGTTTTAAAAAAAATTGTAATGATTAATTTTTTTGCCAACATGTCTATTTCATTTATTAAGCTTAAACATATTCTATTTATATAAGTAGTGATGAAATAATTTAATAGAATTTAATTTCATTGTTATTTATTAAAATTTAGTAGAAAAGGAAGGTATAAGAATATGGCTGAACTTCAGCAAGAAACTGAAATTCGTACTTTGTTACAAGCATTTCAATTGGTAGGAGCAAGAGTTGTATTATTTTTACCATCGTTCCATGTAGAGGGCCTTATTACACGAATTGGAGAAACTTTTGTTACTCTCCGTCGTGGTAATGGAGAAGGCGTTGAAGTGGAAAGCAATGATAATGGTGGAGCTCTTGAAAATCCAAATCAAATTAGTGTTAAAATTAGTGACATCTTATCGGTTAGTGATGATCAAGGAGCGTAATAAATTAAAGAATGTACTGGGTATTTATAAATACCCAGTACATTTTTTATAACATGTTTATTATATAGTACATATCATATGCTTATAAGGGGGGGATACGGGTGTGTGATTTTTGTTCTGATTTTAAAAATAAGGAACGTAAATTTAAATTATTTGAGATAAAACCTATTCCTTTTTTTACTCCGTATCAATCTAGAAGAATGTCTGATACTTCAGCTGAATCAGACAAATCTTCTGATGCTTTATTAGAGTCAAAAATGTATTCTAATAACTCTGTAGAATTAATGGAATCATCTTCTCATCATTTACTAGATAATAGTTCTAATGACTCTGTAGAATTAATGGAATCATCTTCTCGTCATTTAGTAGATAATAGTTCTAATGATTCTGTAGAATTAATGGAATCATCTTCTCATCATTTAGTAGATAATAGTTCTAACAATAGTTTTTTAGAATTAACAAATGAGATTAGAGAATTTTTGTATTCTTATCAGTTACTTAATTTGCGTACTGTATTATTTTTAGAAGGGATTCATATTAAAGGTTTTATAATGAATGTAGGTTATAATTTAGTTACTATTATTGGACCGAATGTAGAAGTAGAAAGTAATTTAACTAATAATATTATAGGTTCTCCAAACAAGATTAATGTGAGACTTGATTCTATTCAAGCAATTGCTGATGTAGGATAGTTTTTTTTATTTTTTTGTAATTGGAAGTTTATTCTTTAAAGGTTTTGAAACAATTGAGGAATTAGAGTTAAGAAAGAAATTATCACAATTCTAATATAAAGTTAGATTAATTATATGCTTTTAGGATTTCAATGGTTGTCAAGAAAATGGGGGAAAAGAAAAGTTTCAGAACAGTTTTTTCTGGCGAAAATTGCAAATTGTTAATAATCCCCTTAAAGAGTCATCTTTAATATCTATCAATTATAAAATAAGAACATCCCCAAACGAATTTTTTCATTTTGGGGATTATTCATTATATTAGGTTGATGGGCATGGGGTACCGCCAGCATTTTGGAAAAAAACACGCAAAGAGCATGCAAGATGCTGGGGGACCCCAAGTTGGATTTGAAAATATCAGTTTCATTGAACGAGTAAAATCTGGAACATCTGGACATTTAGAAGTTGTTCAAAATACATCCGATACTTCTATTTTCTCTTATCAAGAGTTATTGGATTTATACTGGCCACAATTTGATCCAACTAATGATGGTGGACAATTTTTTTGACCTTGGTCCATCCAATCATACAGCTATTTTTATCACAATGAAATGCAAAAAGAGCTAGCTGAAAAATCAAAGCGGGCTCTAGCAGAAAGCAGTATGTTTAAAGATCCAATTGTAACGGAAATTCGTCAAGCAGCTCCTTTCTTTGAAGCAGAAGAATATCATCAACATTTTTATAAAAAAAATCTGGTCGTGAAGACTTTATTAAAGAAAATTTGCAAAAAAATAATTTCATAGACCTTCACTATATCTCGATATAAATTTTCTGCTTACGTATTCTGTCCATTTTTCAACTGCAACGCAATTAAGCTCGCAAAATCATGCACAAGTGTCGCAGCTAAAAGGGACGTAATTTGCGCTTGATCATATGGCGGTAATACTTCTACTAAGTCGAAACCAATATAATTAAAACCGCTTAATGCTCGCACCATATCCAGCGTCTCTCGACTATTAAATCCCCCTACCTCTAGCGTACCTGTACCTGGCGCACAAGATGGATCTACAAAATCAATATCAAATGTTAAGAAACATGGCGTATCACCAATTATTTCTCGCATTTGCTGGAGAATGCTTTCAAAACCACGATTGCATAATTCTGCTGTTGTAATGACGTTATAACCTAAATCACTACTAGCTTCTATATCACCAGGATGATTCAACGTTCCTCGGATTCCAATTTGAAATACCTTATCTGGTTGTAATAATCCTTCCTCATGTGCACGTATAAATGGCGAACCATGCCAATATTTTTCTTCATAATATGTATCCCACGTATCTGTGTGAGAATCAAAATGAATCATCGCGACAGGACCATGAACTTTAGCTGCTGCACGAAGACTTGCTAATGTAACAGAATGATCTCCGCCAAGTCCTATTGGAATGATTCCTTGCTGCATTAATCCCAAAACAGCTTCTTCAATTAAATCATAGCTACGATGAATATTATGCGGGATAACAGAAACATCCCCAATATCAATTGCATTTGTGTCATCAAACGGGTATACATGGTGAATTGGATGATAGGGAAACAACGTCATAGATGCTTGACGAATTGCTTGCGGGGCGAAACGCGCACCAACGCGGAATGACGCTGCCGTATCAAATGGCATTCCTAAAATAGCAATTTTTGCTTGATCATTACTAGAAGGTAATCTCATAAATGTACCTGTCGTACAAAATTCTGGTTTTACGTCTGGTGTGAGTGGATATTTCATTTTGCATTTCCCCTTTTTAAGCATGATTTTTCACATTTAACGAAACTTCCCTTAAATCATTTTTTCTTTTATTACTATGCAAAAATTGTGCCATGTAAAAAGGGATTCATTACTCTCTCTCCTTGCTTTTTGGTCTATGCAAAATTGAATAAACCATTTCATAATGCATAAAAAGGACGTAAAGTATCCTCCGATATTTTCATCTAGCGGTTTATTAATATACATTATTTAAAAGGTTTTGGTGCAAATATATAATGAAGAACACGAATAACAATAGATTCATTGCAATTGTCTTTAAGTTTTTGCATCAGATCCCCTACAGACAGTCAAACAACTCTAAGGGGTACCTCACCCAGTTCTTGTTGTAAGATAAACACCATGTAATCAATTAAAATAATATAACAACCCACATTAGCAACAAAAACATCATGAAAAGGCATTCCAAATATGGAACGCCTTCTTTTATATTATAAAATCATCAACTTAAACCTATTTTCAAATATACCCTTCAAAAATCTGAAATATTCTAATTAACATAATCGCTCATTTAACTAAAGAAATTTGTTAATTCCTTAACGCTCTTCTGACTTTTCTTGCGAAAATTAGTGGATTATCAACGTCTTCGATATTAACGTAAATCAAATTTGGATCATCACATAACCACTCATTGTGTATAGACGAAACTATTATTCCTTGTTTAATAATTGTAGCAACAAATTCAGTGACTTCCTTTTGTAAGAGTGCTACCCGGCCTAGACATAATGCCCGTCCAGTTTTTTTATCTCTTGATTCGAATGAGAAGGAAGTTGTTACTCTAAAACGTTTTCCCAAGATTGTAGCTTGTATTTCATCCCGATTTATTGTTGCCACGCATTTCCCACCAGCGAATCCTTTTTGACCGCCGATAATTCTTGCAAACTGTTGACAAATTGATTCATCATTAATCGCCATATCTTCAATTCCCCCCTTTTACTGTTAGGTTATGAATTAATACGTAGGTCTGAAACAGTAATGAATCTATTCGGTTACAAAAAAGATGATGGTAAATTAACGAAATCTGTTAGCCTAATTATTCTTGATCATATGAATTGTTACCAGAGTATAAATGATATATATAATATTCATTATCAGTAGTCAACGCTGCAGGAAATTTTCGTTATGGGGGAATTAAAATTCTTAGCTTGATGGCTGTGTGGCACTATCCCTTCTATAAAGATAACCAAAATTTAGAAATCATGTTTTTAGTAGAAAATAGCTATTCTAAATAGTGAATTTATAATTATAAAGAGGAATTTAATTATGACAGTAATTACTAAGCTTAAACAAACTATTTCTGGATTAAAAAATGCTCAAGCATGTTTAGAAGGATTTGTTCTTGATACTGACAATCAGTAAGCAAAAGACTTAGTTGCTTTATGTGTTTGGATGAGTCAAAATGTCGCTAATACCACTTTCACACGTATGGAATATACAGGGTTTTATAACTTGATATAGAACATAAAAAAGAGGAGTTTATACTGTAAATAAGGGGACATACATATGGAATTAGAATCCAAGGTTAAAGCAATCGTTTTAGATCTAGATGGTACTTTATTAAATTCACAAAAGAAAGTGTCAGAGAGAAATAGAAAGGCTATACTGGAGTGTCTGAAGAAAGGAATAAAGGTTATTTTTGCTACAGCAAGGGCGCCACGATCAGTTAAAGTGTTTCTTCCTCACGAACTTCAAGACATTACAACTATGATTTACTACAATGGAGCTTTGGTAGTAGATAACGCAATAGGTTACAGACAACATTACCCGATTGAGTCAGCTATCACAAATGAAATTATAGAATTTGTTATTACTCACCAGGCTGATGCATGCCTTTCAGTTGAATCGGAAGATACATGGTACAGTAATAAAACATTGGATTTCAACAAAACCATGAATGCAGTTGTAAATCCAATTGTAGTTCCATTAAATGAATTAAAAAAAGTTAGTGCTTCGAAATTATTAATCTCACAATATCCTCACTATGAAAAACTACAAAAACAGTTTGTGCATAAAGTAAGTACGCTATGTACCGATGAAGGAACTTTAACTCAAATCATGGCAAAAGGTGTTTCTAAAGAACGAGCTGTAAGGGAAATCTGCACTCAAAATAATATCTCTATGGATAACATAATGGTCTTTGGAGACGATTGGAATGATTTAGAGCTATTCTATACGTCTGGTTTTCCAATCGCTATGGGAAATGCAATACCTAAATTGAAGGATGCTGCATATTTTATTACCGATACCAATGATAAAGATGGTGCAGCACAAGTATTAGAAAAGTTAATTTGTACTGTTAACAACAGTTAAAAGAATAGAATGGTTACTTCCTATATCGAAAATCATGTGAATTTGTACTGTTATCAAACGACTACTATACGATGTTAGCTTTACATTGCCATAAAGGTAACAAAATAAACTACCACGTAACATTACAAGAGTTACGTGGTATGCAAGCTATGATATATTAAATTTTCACTGATTGTTCTTCTTGATAGATAATTTCACCATCAATAATAGTTGTTTCTACTTTTAAATCTTTAATTTTGTTTGGACTAACACTTAAAATGCTGTCATTTAATATAACTAAATCCGCCAGCTTTCCGACCTCTATGCTTCCTTTTATCTCTTCTTCAAAACTCGCATAAGCGCCATTCCATGTGTATAGTTTAATAGCTTCCATTACGCTTATAGATTGATTAGCACCAATCTCCATTCCAGACTGGCTTTTTCTATTGACAGCAACATGAATTCCTAATAAAGGATTATAGTCAGTAACTGGTGCGTCCGATCCACCTGCTGCAATGATGCCACGATCAATGAAATCACGAACAGCGTACATGTGATTAACACGATTACCATAGTGCTCTACATATATCTCTCCAAATTCATATGGAAATGGAGGATTTGGAATTGGAATCACCTCGAGTTTTTTCATTCTCTCTTGTAAATCTGGTGAAGAAATTCCCGCGTGTTCGATTCGATGACGGTGGTCTTTTCTTGGCGATTCCTCCAATGCCTTTTCTACACAATTTAAATACATTTCAATGGCTTTATCGCCTTGTGCATGTACAGTGATCTGATAGCCTTTTTTATGAGCTTCACCTAAAACCTGATAGATTTCTTCCTCACTATAATAAAGAATGCCATAATTGTTAGAGTCACTAGAGTACGGCTCACGTGTTGCAATGGTAGGTCCAGTGCTACTTCCATCTGTAAACAATTTAGCTGGTCCAACTTTGAATCTCTCATCTCCAGTACCAGTTACCACACCAGCTTCGATCATTTTATTAACAAATTCATGGGAGTTATTTAACTGACATATCATTGCATATATTCGGACACGAATATCCTTACTCTTCACAGCTTGTTGCAGTAAACGGAAACTCTCAGGACCATCTCCACCTGCGTCATGTATACTTGTTATGCCCGCTGCAACGAAATGATCTGATGCAATTTTCACAGCCTTCATCATTTCACTTTCTGTATAATTTGCAACCTCACTCATCTCCATATTTGCTGCTTCAATTAACTTTCCTGTAAGCCTTCCTGCCTGATTCTTTTCAATAACTCCCCCATTAGGATTCGGTGTGTTCTCGTTAATTTGCGCAATTTCTAATGCTTTGCTGTTCACCACACTTATATGGTTGCAAGTACGAGATACAATAATAGGGTGTTCAACTGAAATTTCATCCAGCTCAGTGATTGTTGGATAACGCTTTTCCTTCACAGCGGTTTCATTAAAGCCCCAAGCACGTATCCATTCACCTTTTGGAGTTTCTAAGGCCTTCTTTTTCAGATCATCTAACAAAGCCTCGATAGAATCAATATGTTCAGCTTTACAACTTACCGCCAACTGATTCAACCCATGAGCAATGAGGTGAATATGAGAATCAATGAATCCAGGAAGAAGCGTTTTTCCTTGCAGGTCAATTACATTCGTTTTTTCTCCTATAAAACTCTTAACCTCCTGATTTGAACCAACAACTGCGATACGATTATCTTTAATTGCTACAGCATCGACTACTGTATTCTTTTGGTCTACTGTAATAACTTCTCCATTTATCAATACAACATCAGCTTTCATAAACTCAACCCTTTCGGAATTACTCTTTTAGAGTAATTCATTCAGTATTTAAAGCTATATCTCTCGATAGGTTCTTCCGCTTTTTAATAGCAGGAACATGACTTTGTGTCAGAGGGAAATACGGCATTTCTTCAAGTTGTTCAAACGCCGCTCTTGCAAGCTCTTTTCGACCATACCCAACATTCACCGCACCAAAGACCGGACATACCGTCTAAATAACGATTTTCATCAATATCCGTCACCCATGCCCCTTCTGCTTTTGTAATAATTAAATTCGTTGGACTAGGGGCTGCTCCTCTCATTGCATGCCAAAGGTACTTTTCATCTGCTTTTTTCAAACTTTGTGTTTGTTCTGTCACTTGCATAATCACCAACTCCATTCTATCCTTTTATGATTTCACATCACTCTTTCAATAACGAGCCGTAAGCATTTTCTTGCGAGTATAAAATGCTACACCATCTTTTCCATTTGCATGGAGATCACCATAGAAGGATTGGGTACGTCTTCAACCTGTTTACTTGTGGATTCTATCCATTATCCGCCAATATGATTTTTCAACATCTCTACATTTTTCGTTACTACCATGGTGAAACCTCCTATTTTAAGATAACCGTCCTATGTATTTATTACACTTACAAAAGAAAGCGCATTCATAAGACGGTATGTAAACTTACTTGTATACATTTCACTACATTTCGTCAACATTACTTGAGAGAACAATGTCAGCTTTTCGATTCATTAGGCTTTATTATCATTCAGAACTTTCAGTCTACTGAATGTATAGGATCCGTTATCCGCTTAGCATCTCCCCCCATTTCAACATTATTTCAGATTGATCTCATGGTTCATTTTATAATTCTTTTTCAAAAACACTGGACAATCCCATTCACAGACAAGGTCCTTAGCCAAGGAAACGATCCAGTCCTTTGCAACATGATACTTTTTTCCATCAACAGTAATACATACTTCACCGTCTGTCACATAGAAAACTTCCTGTTCTTCTACATGCCAAGTTCCTTTATTCGGTTCGCCTATCCATGGTTCCCATGTGTCAACACCTAGTTGCTCAGCTTCTTCTGCTGTAAGTTTTTTCGCAAAAAACATGATGATCCTCTCTCTTTCTTATTGGTAATTTTGAAGGAAGAAGTTCTATAAACGTACTGCCTTAACATTTGTATCTTTTAAACGTTTGAACTCTTTTTTCATAAAGTATATGGCAATGAGAACGCCTGGAATTTCTGCAGCAGGAGCAGCGTACCATACACCTTCTACACCCCAGAATTTCGGAAAAATAAATAGAAACGGTAACATGAACAACAGTATTTTGCTAACACTAATAAACGTTGCGGACCAGTTTCTCTCTTGTGATTCGAAATAACCGGAGATAAGCAAGCTGACTGCACTAAGCGTAAACAAAGAATTGAATACAACTGTCGTCCAAATGCCCAATTTCTGCAATTCAGGATTACCACCGGAAAAAAATGACACAATTGGATCCGCAAAAATGATTAGTATGGCTGTCACAATCACAAAGAAGGAAACCGTAAAAATGAGTCCCATCTTAATTGCTTGTTTAACACGATCAAGGTTGCCCGCACCGTAATTATAACTAATGATCGGTTGAAGTCCTGTCATTCCACCGAGCGCTGCTAAGGCGAGCAGATTTGTAATGTAACCGTTTTGAATCGTGAAAGCTGCAACGTGCAGACCACCACCGTAGCTTTGCAGTAAGTTGTTGGTGAAAATAATTGCAATAAACATCATGAACTGATTCGAGAAAGATGCGAAGCCCGTCCAAGCCACTTCACCAATCGTCTTGAAATTAATCATCAGATCTTTCATTTTCGGCTTAAGGCTTGTTTTACCAAACCAGAAATAAAAGATTAGGAGAACAGGGATCGATTGTGAAATCGTGTTAGCCCATGAGGACCCCATCATCCCCATGTCATACTTCGTTACCATAATCCATTCTGCAATCCCAGCAACAACTGCTGCGACTAACCAACTGTTCATTGATAATACAGGTTTTTCATCGATATTAGTTAAAATACTTAATACAACGGCCAATATCGTTAATGGCAATGAAATCCATAGTAGTCGACTATATTGCACCGCATACGGAAGCGCTTCATCACTTGCCCCGAATAAAATCATAATTTCATTTTCAAAGACCAATCCCAGTACAGCTATTAAAGTGGAAAGAAAAAGAGTAAACCATAAGGTTTGACCCATAATACCTCTAGCTTCTTCGATATTCCCTTTTCCAAGTCGAAGTGAAATGACCGCTCCAGCTCCCACACCTAAAAGAACGCCAATCATACGGGTAATAACCATGACCGTAAATCCAATTCCTATCCCTTCGATTTCCAGCTCCTGAAAGCCACTGACGAAATAGCCATCGACAACCGATACAACTCCTAGAATTACGTTAGCCATAATTCCTGCCAAAGCAAACCGTAAATATAGTAACGGAATGCTTTTGGCTCCCAGTACTGAATCATACGCCGGCTTATTCATTACTTCTAGTTGCTCTCTCTTCGATGACGGACGGTCGTCTACTATTTTCATGAGCATATCCCCTTATAAATAATTTATATAGCAAGTTAAGCTCAATTAATTCGCATACCAATCTACAGGCTTGGCATGCTGGTGGATATTGATTTGCTTCGTTTCCATAAAGTGCTCTAGCCCAACAGCACCTAACGCTCTGCCGATTCCACTTTGCTTATACCCTCCCCAAGGACCTTCAACATAAGCGAGATGATAACTATTAATCCAAGTAATTCCCGCACGCAATTTACTAATGACACGTTTTGCTCGATCCATATCTTCAGTAAATACAGCACCTGCTAATCCATAAATGGAATCATTCGCCTTTTGGATGGCATCTTCCTCATCTTTAAATTTCTGTACCACAAGGACTGGACCAAAAATCTCTTCCTTAACAATACGCATATTCGCATTTACATCAGCAAAGATTGTTGGCGCAATGAAAAATCCTCGATCAAGCCCATTTTCTGTTAAGCGCTTTCCACCACAAACTAATTTTGCACCTTCTTCGATTCCGCTCTTAATATAATGTAAAACTTCATTCATATGAGGCTCGTTTGTGAGGGCTCCCATTTCAACGCTCTCGCTTTCCCCGTTACCCACTACAATTTTGCTCGCACGCTCGGCTAATCTTTCAACAAACTGATCGTAAATGGTCTCTTGTACAAGCAAACGGGATGCAGCTGAACAAACTTGCCCAGCATTGTGGAAAATACCAAACATCGCATTCTCGACTGCAATTTCAAAATCCACATCGTCGAACACAATAAGTGGAGATTTACCACCGAGTTCAAGTGTGATTTTTTTCATATTTCCCGCAGCTGCGCGCATAATACTTTGACCTGTTTTTGTTCCACCGATAAAGGCAATTTTGTCAACATCATGGCTCTCTGCAAGCTCATTCCCGACCTTTGAACCAGGTCCCAATACTAAGTTTGCCACTCCGTCAGGAAGTCCAACTTCTTCGATAATTTCAAATAATTTAAATACGCTTACAGGAGTGACATCAGCAGGTTTAATTACAATTGTATTCCCTGCGGCGAGTGCAGGAGCAATTTGCCAAACAGCTAACATAAGCGGGAAGTTCCAAGGTACAATAAGTCCACAAACACCAATCGGTTCATGAATAATCATTGTTTCCGAAGAATCAGCACGAGTGTACGATTCCTTTTTCATACCTTTGATCAAGTCAGCATAATAGCGGAAGCATTGAATCGACACCGGAATATCCACATAGGTTGTTGCACGAATAACCTTACCGTTATTTGCAGTTTCCAAACGTGCGATTTCAACTGCCTTCGCTTCAAGACGATCTGCAATCTTATATAGATAGTCAGCTCTTTCATCAGCCGATAATTCCGACCAGATCCCGCTGTCAAACGCTTTACGAGCCGCTTTGATTGCTATCTTCGCCTCATCTGCTGATCCATTAGCAGACGTTGCGATAACCTCTCCGGTTGCAGGATTGATAATGTTTCGCCTAGCACCCGATAATGCTTCCACCCATTTCCCGTCAATGAACATGTTAATTTTCATAAATAACTCTCCTTCACGCAATAATATCTAACAGTTTGAAACCAATATGTGCTAGATTGACCAGCATCGTTTTCTGATTATAGAACGGGAATGATTTGAGACGTTCCTTTTCAAATCGATATCCACCTGCGCTCCCCGTAACGATCCATTGTGCCAATAACTTACCAAACAATGTCGAAAGAGACGCGCCGTGGCCCGTATAACCCGTTGCGAAATATGCGCCTTCTTTGGATTTGCCGATAACCGGGAACGTGTCAATTGTAACCCCGATAAATCCACCCCATCGGTAATCAATCTTGCTTCCTGCTAGTTTTGGCATTATTTTAACCATAGCATCGTAAACACTTTGATAAACAGCATCACCTAAGTTTGGACGAACATCGCCACCGCCAAATAAGATGCGATTATCTGGTGTACGCCTGAAATAGTAAAGAAAACTACTTGTATCAAAAACCATGCGATCATTAGGAATGACCGTATTCACCAGTGATTCTGGAAACTGTTCAGTAGCAATAATACGTGCCGAAATTGGCAGTACGCCTTTATTCAGCTCACTCATGATTTTCCCAGAGTAACCATCTGTTGCCACAATAATGTCTTTCGCAGTAACAGCACCTTTTTCTGTTACAACTTTCACGCTGTTTCGACCGTACTCAATAGATAGCGCTTTCGAATGCTCAAAGATTTTTGCACCGAGCGATTTAGCTGCTTCTCCCAAACCAATTGCATAGTTCAGTGGTTGAAACGAGTAACTCGAGTTGTCGACTAAGCAGCCATAATAATGTGGAGAATCGATTTCTTGATGCAACTGACTTCGATTCAGCACGCTTGATTCGTATCCAAAATTTTCATTTAAGTATTCGCTCTCATGTTTCAATCCTTCAAAATGCTTGGCTTTGTAAGCCGCCACAATGTGACCTGTCTTTCTAAAATTACAGTTGATTTGATGCTCGTCGATGATGTTTTTAACCAGCTCAACACTGAGCAGAGAAAGATTGTTAAGTTGTCTCGCCTCGTCGTCACCATACTTCTTCGCAAGCTCCTGCATCGTTGGCTTATAGCCTGGCAATACCATTCCGCCGTTACGACCGCTTGCGCCATATCCGATTGTTTCCTGCTCAAGGACAATGACACTCTTCCCTAATTTTTGCAAATGATATGCAGAAGAAAGACCTGTGAAACCTGCGCCAATAATGACAACATCCGCCTCTTCGTTTCCTTCAAGAGGTTTTCCTTTGTCATAGCTGTTTGCAGTCGCTGTCCACAGAGACAGAGTATCCATTCGATCCATCTTATCCATAGCTAATCCTTCTCCTTTCGTGACATGTATGTTACAATACAGTCAAAAATATTCTAAATATTCAAATTTCTTTAGTTCATCATATTACTTGGAGTTTCCTCCAAGTCAATAGCTATTTGAGAGTTTTTTTAATTCATTTTTGTGAAAAAGTGGAGTAACTCCACTTTTTTCAGTGGGGGGGACATCTATGAAGATTGGTACATTTGCAAAGCTTTTTCATGTTACGACTGATACCGTTCGTTATTACATTGAACTGGGATTATTAATACCAGACAAAAAAAACACCCAGTATCAAATGAACCAATTGTGCTTCGACGACATGGCTTTTATTACTAAGCTGAAAAAATTTCATTTTTCATTGCAAGAAATCCAACGAATTTTATCATATCAGCGTGTTACAAACTTCTCGGACCATGAGGATATCGACTACTACAACAACTTGCTCATTGATAAAAAGAACGAGTTGACCAAGAAAAAAGAAGACATATCAAAAGCTATCCAATTAATTGAAACAGCGGTTCAAACTAGATCGCCTTCGTCTAAAGAAGAAAATCTTACAGGGATCCCACTTTCCTTTGTAAATCTACTCTATTGTCCGAAGTGCCGCATTCCACTTGAAATGAAAGATGTAACGATTAAAAAAGTCGACATTCACACAGGAAGTTTAACTTGCACCTGTGGATACGAGGCAGCTATCGAGGAAGGTATTATCATTACTACGAACTTGTACGAGACGTCTCCTTATCCATCTTATTTCTACGATAAAGAAACGATTAAAGAGATCAATCCCAAAATGATTAACTTATTTGAAAAAAGTAATTTTTGGTTTCAAAAAGTTCTACAAAATATAGCTTTGAAAAATAAATTAATTGTAGAAACAAACATTGACGCTTTTGTGTCACTCCCCAAATATATCGATGTTCTTGAAACGAGCGCATCCTATGTATTCAGTGGCTATTCGCTTGCAATGCTAAAGAAGGTTAGAAATAGAATTGAGCGGATGAATCCGAAGCCACGCGTCCTTTATATTTTGAATTCTGATTTAAATCTGCCATTAAAACCACTTAGCATCGATGTTTTTGTGGATAGTTTTACAGTAACAGATTTTTCACTGCTCAATCCGCAGTTCCCAATTCACGTTCTAAAAAACTATTTCCATAGCAATTCAACAATTGTCGGCGGGTACTCGTATTATGATAGCTCGGCCAAATCCTTGAAAAACATTTCAACCTTATATCCAAATTCCGACGAGCATATTTTGTATCCAAAATACTTAGAAGAAAATTTATCGGTCAACGGATTTCAAATTACGCAAAGTGAAAATATCGGTTACTGTACAGATCCAGGACCTTATTTCGACTATCATGTAATAGACGAAAAATTCCATAAGCTAATGTATTTGGCTAGTACGAAACAATAGCATACAAAAAGAGGTTGTCCGAAAAGTAGGCTATTTCATGGATGAGACAGCACCCTTGTAGATAAAATCGTGGTCAATTTAAAAAACACCTATTCAACCGCTACATTCCCTCTTCTTTCACTGATCAATTGTAAAAAAAACAAGCCATCCAACTCATAAAGAATGAATTGGATGGCTTATTCTGTATCAAAAAGAACACCTGTTATTTGATTACTTCAATTTCCCCTCAAAAACAATTTTTCTACCGCACGGTTCAACTACTGTTTTACCGTCTTTCTTCACTTCATGAAAGATTGGCTCTTCCATACGACGAGACGGTGCATATCCTTCTTGTTCCATGCGCGCTAAGCAGTCAGTAATCGTTTCGTTTTCGAGTACTTCAAATTTTTTCTTATTAGGTTGTTTTGTCATGCCCTAACCTACTTTCTATTTTTCTTGATGCGAATTGATTCTTCATGTAGATCATATATAACAGTGCGAGAATTCCCATTATAATCATAACCGCAATAAAAAAGCTTGTATACTGTATTTTTTCTATAAATATGCCTCCTAATACAGGTCCCATAATACTTCCTATACTAAAGGCGATTCCGGATAATATATTACCTGCTGGTAGTAAGTGCCTCGGTAATAAATCTGTCATAAATCCAAGTCCTAAAGAGAAGCACGATCCAATGACCATACCCGCTAAAAGCATACAAGTAAAGACAATCCAATAATATTGATCAAATACGGCTGCAAGTAGGAAAATGCCAGTACTTATGCTGAACGTCCACGTTAAAATACGATCTCTTCCGTGTTTATCACTCAATATACCGAGCGGGATTTGTGTAATAATGCCCCCAACTGCAAACGCTGGTAATAAGAAGGAAACCTCTGAAACGGACCATCCCTTACGAAGCGCATATACCGGTAAGTTACTATTTAGCATCGCTTCAAGCACACCGTATGCAAGTGGTCCCATTAAAGCAATCCACCCTAATCCAACAACTTGTTTATAACGAGAAAATGATGATTCACTTTCAGTTTTCATTTCATCTAGTGCTGGGAATGCATTTTTCGTTGGGAGTAGTAAAAGCCAACCTATTAAGCAAAGTATAGTAGATACGATAAATGGTGTTGCAAGACCATACTGAACAGTGCTTGCTAAATACGGACCGACGGCAAAACCAATTCCGAAGAATACACCGTATATTGATACTTGTCTTCCTATTTTACTCGGGTCCGATGTTGTCGTGATCCATGTTTGCGTTCCGACATGAAGCATATGATCTCCGACTCCAACTAGAAATCTAAGAATAAACCATATCCAAAATGAAAATGTTTGTGTAAAAAAGAATAATGAAATAATAACGAGAAACCCACCAATGACGATAATTGGCTTCATTCCAAACTTTTGCATCGGTTTTTCAAGAAATGGTGAGATAACTAATATCCCAATGTATAATGCCGTCGCATGAATACCGTTAATACTTGAACTAACCCCTTCTTGTTCAAAAATCATTGCAATGGCAGGTAAAAGCATTCCTTGTGACAAACCTGAAATTGCTACAATCCCAACCATAATCCAAAAAGTAAAACGCATTGACATCCCTAATCTCTCCCTTTTGTAATCCAACACACTCATTATAAACTGTATTCTTTCTAATAAGAAAGAGATAGTGAATGAAATTATATCAATTCTTCAATAATGAAAAAGAAGTTAGACTTGCTTCATCTAACTTCTTCCCCTTCCCTACTTATTTTCTAACCAATTCTCTACATGTTTTATAAATACATCTAAACAATCAATAAACGGTGAGTGTCCGCAATCTTCTAACACCTGCAACTCTGCATTCGGCAAATGTTTTGCTAATTCCTCACCTACTACTTGCGGTACGACGTAATCTCTGTCACCTTGTATGACGAGTGTAGGAGCTTTAATACGATGAATTTGCTTATTCCCCTCTACAACCCCATTGTGTTCATCCGAAATATTAAATGTAATGAGCGCATAATTCACATCTACGAAATTACGCTGCGTTAACATATCATCTAAATACTTCTCATAACGATCCGGTTCCGGTTGATTATGTGTATATATTAAAAGATTCCATACTGTACGGTAATATAATTTATTCATATTTTTTATCGCATCTAGTACTGGAACGATTTGTACTGGATCTTGCGCGATTTCTTCTTTCGTCTTTAATAAACTCGATACGATCGGTTGCCCGTTAATATCCTTTTTAAAGATTGGATATCCTTTCATCCCTACTGATTCTACTAAAATTAACTTTTCTACAAAAGTTGGGTGATTCGCTGTAAATTGCATCGCAACACCACCGCCCATTGACCATCCCATCAATGAAAATTTCTCTAGTTTTAATTGATCGATAAATAGTTTTACATCTTCTGCAAAGTCTTGCAATGAATCTATCGAATTATTATACGTTGATTGTCCAAATCCTCTTAAATCAAGAGCGTAAATATGGTATTGATTTTGCAGCTTTTCAATAACTAAATCAAAGTGTTGTGACGATGTCATGTTCCCGTGAATGAGTACAAGAATTTCTGTATTTTGCCTTCCAACTTCCTGATACGCGATCGTTTCTCCGTTCGATAGTGAAACAAACTCCATTGTTGCAGGCCTAATCATCACAAGTTCCCCCATTCTTTTTAATAGAAAGAAAATTCTTTACTTAATTAAAGAATACCATGCAGAATGTACGTTCTCAACATAAAACCTATACGAAATTTTTACATAATACTACATGTCTATTACTAGACAATTATAATAAAAAAGTATATAGTTAGCTAGGTAACTAATTTGAAAGGATCAAAATACATGGACGAAAAACAACATTTTTTTCACATCGTCAGCCAGACTTCTCGAAAGTTTACGAAGAAATTTAATGAACGCGTATCTCCAACTGGGTTATTTAGTGCGCAATGGGCTGTAATTTTCCGCATTAATCAAACTGGTCCCTGTACTCAAACAGAATTATGCCAGTATTTAAATGTTGAATCTCCAACGATGACTCGTACGTTAACACGTATGGAAACAATGGGATGGATTATTCGTACAGAAGGAAAAGATCGTCGCGAGAAGCTCATTTCTTTATCAGAAACAGCGATAGAAATGATTCCGGTATGGCAAGAGGAAGTTGATACTTTCGAAGAAAAGACACTAGATGGTATTAACGAAGATGATTTACATCAAGCATTTCAAGTGTTACAACAAATTATTAAAAATTTAGATGATTAAATTGGAGGGATGACGATGCAAAGTGAGAAACTTTGGACGAAGGATTTCCTCGGAACTTGTTTTAGTAGTCTATTTCTCTTTTTAACATTTTACATGCTTATGACTACTCTGCCTGTCTATGTAATAGACGGCCTAAAAGGAAAACCTGAGGAAATTGGTTTAGTTGCAACTGTTTTTCTTATTTCTTCTGTTTTATGTAGACCATTCACAGGAAAATGGCTCGATGATTTAGGAAGAAAGAAAATATTATTTATTTCGCTTTCATTATTTTTAGCCGCTACCGTTATGTATTTCGGTGCACAAAGTTTATTTTTATTACTTGCCCTTCGCTTCTTACATGGTATTGGGTTCGGCATGGCAACAACTGCAACTGGTACGATTGTAACAGATGTTGCGCCAGCTCATAGACGCGGTGAAGCACTTGCTTATTATGGCGTATTTATGAGTCTGCCAATGGTAATTGGTCCTTTTTTAGGTTTAACAATTATTTCTCATTTTTCATTTACTGTATTATTTATCGTTTGTTCCGTATTTTCATTACTCGCATTTTTATTAGGATTAGTAGTGAATATTCCACATGAGAAACCAGTAAGCAAACAAAAACGAGAAAAAATGAAATGGAAAGACTTAATTGAACCATCCTCTATTCCGATCGCTCTGACAGGATTTGTTTTAGCCTTTTCTTATAGTGGTATTTTATCCTTTATTCCTATTTATGCAAAAGAGCTTGGTTTAGGAGAGGTTGCTAGTTACTTCTTTATTTTATACGCACTTGTTGTTGTAATTTCTCGTCCATTTACAGGAAAAATCTTTGATCGTTTCGGTGAAAATGTACTTATTTATCCAGCTATTATTATTTTCACAATTGGAATGTTCATTTTAAGCCAAGCACAAACTTCATTTTGGTTCCTTGGCGCAGGTATGTTAATCGGTTTAGGTTACGGAACATTAATTCCAAGCTTCCAAACGATTGCAATTTCTGCCGCTCCAAACCATCGACGTGGTTCTGCGACAGCTACTTACTTCTCATTCTTTGATAGCGGCATTGGCTTTGGTTCTTTCATTTTAGGTATCGTCGCTGCGAAATCAAGTTATCATAATATGTATTTTATCGCAGCTATTATCGTTGCGTTCACTTTACTTCTATATTATGGATTACACGGGCGAAAACAAAAATTCAAGAAACAACGTACAGACGGACAAATATCCGCTTAACGTGAATAAGGAAAGTAAACTTCCCCGTTTACTTTCCTTATTTTGTATTTCTTTCAAGACGAGCGTATACTTATAATAGAAAATAAAGGAGGGACCTATATGAAATTTAAAAAATCTCCCCTACTCTTACTCATAATAACATGCATATTTGTAATTACAGGGCTTGGTTTTACATACTTCAAACAGAATAAAACGACCCCATCGAAAAATAACGTGACAAAAGAAAATTGGTTAGATGATCCTTACTTACGTTGGTCGTACACACATATGAAAGAATTCACTTTAATTAACGAGGTAAATAATAACCCTAATCAAATTTCCCACTTCCCTACTGCACTACAAAACTTAGACGATTTTGCTGTTCAACGTGGATTAGGAAATACAACTCCTCTAAAAAAGCTTTTAGACGATAACAAAACAGATGCTTTTGTCGTTGTACATAATGGTCAACTTGTTTATGAACGCTATTTCAATGGGTATAAACAGAATGAACCTCATGGAATGGCATCATTAGCAAAAGTATTTACCGGGGCAATTATACAATCTCTCGCTGAAGAGAATCGTATTGATGTAGAAAAAACGGCTGACACTTACATAAAAGAATTAAAAAATACACCGTTCGGAAAAGCAACACTTCAGCAATTAATGGACATGCAAGTTTCTGTAGAATACCCCACTCACGGATATGTGCAGCCTGGACTAGAAAATCAAGATGCACAACTATATTTAGCTAGCAATATTTTACCTCGAGGTAAAAATTACGATGGTCCAATGAAAATTTATGATATGTTACGAGAAGCTGAAGAAACTGCACCGCCTGGTTCCGCTTTTTCTTACAATAACGGATCAACGGAAACGCTCGCCTGGATTATTCGAACAATCACTGGTAAATCACTAGCTGAAAATGTAAGTGAACGAATTTGGTCTCAAATTGGTGTGGAAGAAAACGCGTATTACGTTACAGATGAAACAAAAGTAGAACAAGCAAGTGCTGGTTTAAATGCAACTGCTAGAGATATGGCGAGATTCGGACAACTACTACTAAATAACGGGCAATATAACGGCAAACAAATCATCCCTTCCTCTATTACAGAAAGTGTAAAAGATGTACAAGAAGGTGAACTCGCAATTGGCAGTGGTGCTTCTATTTCTTATCATAATCAATGGTGGATTCCGCACAATGAACAAGGTGCTTTCGAAGTGTTAGGTAGTTACGGACAAACACTTTACATCGACCCGAAAGCAAATATGGTAATCGTCCACTTCTCTTCTAACGCTGCGCCAAGCAATGAAATACATTCAACTTACTCAAATATGTATGTTGATATTGCACATCATTTAGAAAAGCTTTCACAGTAGTGTAAGCTTTTTTATTTGAGTGTTCTATTTGCATCAATCCTATTCCCAGTTATCATTTTATCTTTCCTTATCAACAAACAAGACGCCACCCAGGTCACGGTAGCGCCTACAATAATTGCTTTAAACTTAATCAAACTCATTTATCCTCACGTTATTTATTTCGTTGCTTCCATACTCCATTCTCTTTACGATAAGTATTCTTTCCATTTATATAATCATTTCCATTTAGTACCTTCATAGGAGTCGGACGCTTATATGTGCCACTCCCCTTCTTTGATACATTTAAGCATTTCAAATACCATACCACAGCTTTCTAGAGCCCTTGTTAATTCCTCACCTTCTATTTCAAATGATTATTTTGTTTAATTTTCACCACTAGCCTTCAAAATATTTCATAATCAATATATAATGAATTAAAAACAATATTAGGAGTAGGTAAAATGCCTGATACACTTGAACTCATTCTTTTCACCCTTATAGCAATTAGTGCTGTTGGCTATTTAATAAAAGAATTTCAAAAAACTAGGAAAAGAATACTTGGAATTTCACTAGAATTTTTAGTTCTTTTCTGGTCAATATGGAGAATATCGACTATCATAATCTAATTTGTAAAATATAATCCATCCTAAATAAAACTCCATATTCCGTCAATAATGTGAACAACATTATATTTTCTCCATTCCCCATGGAGATGAGCAGTTAGCTTTTGCTAACTGCTCTTTTATTTGTAACTTTTATAGACAAGCTTTCATATAATGTAGTCATTCCTTTCTTATAAAATTAAGCTCGTCAATTGAATTATAAAAACAGGGTTATATCCTATAACTTTTTTCAGGAATCATCCATATTTTATTTCTGAGAAGGTGCTTTGTTTTACTAAAAGGCGGTTGCAGGAACAACCGCCTTTTTATTTATGATAAAATGAATTTTTTGTTAATATAAAACTTTTATAGTTTTATACGAAATTGATTACAAAGATATTCTTTTCTATTTAATCTACATCGGATAATACGATTGTGATGGATAATAAGACTGTAATGAATAATACGATTGCGATGGATAATAAGACTGTAATGAATAATGCGATTGTGATGGGTAATAGGGCTGTAATGAATAATGCGATTGTGATGGGTAATAACTTTGCTGCATTTGTTGTGCTTGTATCGCCTGATGAACCGCTTGAATAGTACTTTGCGCAGGCCCCGTCCCTCCTAAAGGGCGCACTTGCGTTTCGTTGTAAAAATAATTACGAAACATTCTTTATTCACCTCATCCCTGTAAATATTTTTGTCTTCCATCTTTCATACTATGAATATTTAATTACAGTGGATAATACATGACGTTTTTCAGTCTTCGATACGTTTCTCCAATAACAGCTTCTTCGTTATACATTGGGATTATTATCGAATAACATATATTATTTTCCACTATACCCAATCCTTTACAAAGTTACTTTATATAAAGTATTTGAGCGCCCAGGACCACCCATATTCATACTTTCTTTTTCACCATTTTTTATTGTTTGCCACTCTTCAGAAGGTATTTCCTCACCATTTTCTTGAATCCACTTCGTTACTTCAGAACTTCCGCCTCTCATTCCTTCATTTGAAATGAGGAAGTACTTTATTTTCCCGCTTACTACCAACTCTTTTAATTTCTCAACAGAATACACTGGATCCGAACCAGAAAATCCACCCATCGTTATTACAGATTCCCCCTTATCTATAATGTAAGGAGCTGCAGTTTGATAACTTGTTGTAGCAAACAAGTATTGTTCACCAGTATTGTTTTTCTTTAAGTATGACAAAGTTTTATCATCTAAACTCTCATTATCCATACCTCTTTGTTTGTTTCCTAGCATTCCTGAAGGTTTTCCACTAGTGCTTGGAACTTGCATATGATTTTCTGTTAAAGCGTGATCTCGTTCGTTTGGAATTCCACTTCCATCTGGTACTCCTTGACCATCTGCTGAGCTTGGTCCCGCTTGTGGGAGCATACTATTTCCACCATAAGTAATCGGTGTAGCAGCCCAATACAATGGTCCAATTAATAATATAAGTAATCCGGCAATATGCAGCATAAAAGGCAATTGATTCTTTTTACACTTAAACCAAACAAGCAAGAGAGTAAAGATAGTTCCGGCTGCAGCTATACCAAAAGACCACGCAGCCCCAATGACATCACTGTAAGGATGAATTATATACCATTGGAAGCCTGCCGTTCCTACAACTGCAATTGGCAATAACCAAGATTTCCAACCAGTATTATTTTTGTAATCCTCAAAAAGCTGTGCCCAACCAGCTCCAAATAGAGCTGCAATAGGAGCCGCGAGCATTATTAAATAATAATGATGAAAGAATCCAGCAATACTGAAAAATACCATGACTGGAATTAACCATGCGAGCCAAAAGACAGCTTCTTTATGTTTTAAAGTTATATTCTTTCTTCTTACACTAGCTAATAAACTAATACTAGCAATAGCAATAAACGGTAGAAGCCAACTAGCCTGTCCAGATAATTCAGACTGGAATAGACGGAACGGCCCTTTCTCTCCAGTTCCAAACATACCTCCTACCTTTCCACCTGGACCCCCATTTTTACCTATCGGCGGACCATCACCATTTCCTTTTGGTAAATTAGCTCCATTTTGAGTATTATCGTTTTGTATGACTTCATTGTTACCTTGAAGCGGTTGAGATTGATCATTTGCATTAGGTACTCCTTTATCTGCTGGAACTTCCTGTTTGCCATTCTCAGCACCATCATTTGGCATTCCCCACATATTATTTTGAGATGGTTGTTGATTTTCCTTCGAACCAGGTACTCCTTGATTCCCAGTAAGACGTGATATGCCATTGTAACCAAACGCTAATTCTAAAACTGAATTTGTCTCACTACTTCCAATATACGGACGTTTATTTTCAGGAATACTGTCTACAATTACCGCCCAAGAAAGAGAAATAACGAGCATAATAGCTGTTGCACCAGTAAGGAAACCAATCTTTTTTTTCCAGTTCACTTTCGCAGCTAGCAGATAAAAGAGATAAATAGCAGGCAGTACCATATATGCCTGTAGCATCTTCATATTAAAAGCTATCCCCATTACCGCAAAAGATCCGAACAGACTCCAAATACTACTAAGCTTCACGCTTCTAAACAAGAGCCAAGTAGCTAGCAAAAGAGTAAATACAAGCAAACTATCAATATTATTTGTTCGGCTCACTGCTGCTGCAATTGGTGTGCATGCAAAGGCTAAAGCACTAAGACGTGCAGCAACTACACCAAAAGAAGGTTTAACTAAAAAATATATTAACAATACAGATCCTACCCCTGCCAATGCTTGAGGTAGAATTACACTCCAACCGTGCAACCCAAAAATATAGGCACTAATCGTTTGAATCCAAAATGCAACAGGTGGTTTATCTACCGTTACGGACCCGGCTGAATCGAGGGAAGCAAAAAAGAAATTATGAAAGTTTTGCAGCATACTTGCTACTGCAGTCGTATAATAGGTATTTACATATTGATCCGTCCAAATATTATAGCCATATAAAAACATAGCTAAAAGAACTATCAATATTAAAAACACATCCAATCGTTTTTTTAAGTGTAAAAACATAGAATTACAACTCCTTAATTATTTTATACATTGCACTAGGCCATGACTGTATTATCTTTCTTCCATCTGAAGTAGACTTGAATATAAGCTGAAAGTTTCCTGAAAACGTAAAATAGCTGTAACATTACAGTGGAAAAACAAAAATTAAAAAAGCTTACCACTTATTCATGTTACTTTCAGCAAATTTTCAGCATAATCGAAGATACTAAAAATAATTAAATAACCGGAGGTAAAAAATATGAACTCTCTTAAAGGGATTAAAATATTATTAGTAGATGATGAACCCCATATTTTACAGTTTTTAGAGATAGGGTTAATGAACGAAGGATATGTAGTAAAAAAAGCGGCCGACGGAATAAGTGCGATTAACTTAGCGCAAGAATTTCAGCCTCATGTAGCCATCTTAGATGTAATGATGCCTGGTATGGATGGATTTGAAGTATGTCGAATGATAAAAAAAAGCGGCGCTCTTACTTCCGTAATTATGCTTACTGCTAAAGACGAAGTCGATGATCGGGTGAAAGGACTAACGTTAGGCGCAGACGATTATATGATAAAACCATTTAGTTTTGACGAACTACTTGCCCGTATACATGCACGTCTTCGCAATCAGTTTCCTAATTTATTCAGCGAAGTTATTTACGGGCCATTTAAATTAGATGATCGTAGAAAAGAGTTGTTATTTAAAGGAGAAGTTTTAGAGCTTTCTCCGACGGAATATGAACTACTTAAATACATTGTAATTAACCACGGAATTGTATTAAGCAAGGGCATAATACTCGATAAAGTATGGGGCTACGACTTTCAAGGAGATGAAAATATTGTAGAAGTTTACATTCGTTCACTCAGGGAAAAATTAAAAGATAAAGAACACCAACTCATTCGTACAATTCGAGGTGCAGGTTATCGTGTGGACCTACCATGATTAAGCGAATGCAGTTCTTTATAAACAAAAGGCTCCTGCCTCGCTCCCTACGACGTCAACTTTTAACACGAACATTACTTATTTTATCTCTTATTCTTTTGAGTATCGGTTTTTTACAATTTTGGGTAATGAAAGACTTCCTATATAAAAACGAGGCTGAGACATTACGAGCAAAGATGATGTCTTTACCACCAGACATAGATTTACTTCCTTTCAACTCAGAAAATGAAGAAAAAAAATATCCTGATCCTAATCGACCAAGATTTTTATTCTCAAAAGATATTTCATTCGCAATTATCGGACAGGCTGGTGATTTTAAGGACTTCGCAGAGAGCACCGGATTATCCTCTCCAAAGTTATTAAGCAAAGAGTATGAAAAAATACTAGAACAGTTCTCGAATCGTAAACAAGTAACATATAAAGTAGTGCGTAATAAAGAAGGCATTGAACAATTAATCGTTTTTAAACCTATTCCAGGTATTCCTAATGGTTCCAATGGGGATTTTAATCAAGCACCCAATCGAATTCTTCAAATTGGGACAGATACTGCTCCTTTACGTGATATTCTATTTCAGCAATTACTAACGTTCATTGTCCTATCTGTACTAGCTTTACTTATCGGTTTAGCGCTATATTTACCGGTTCTAAAAAATACATTGATTCCTCTTTCTAACATCGTAAGTGCAGTAAAAAATACAAATGCGGGTAATTTGGCTGATCGCCTCCCTACACACCAAGGACAAGAAGAAATTGATCAATTAGCTTCAGCCTATAATGACATGCTAAAGCGATTAGAGACAGCCTTTCAATATGAAAGAGAAACAAAAGAGAAAATGAAGCGTTTCATTGCTGATGCCTCTCATGAACTTAGAACACCCCTTACATCAATTCATGGTTTCTTAGAAGTGTTATTACGAGGCGCAGCAGATCGCCCTAATCAGCTATATAATGCTTTAAATAGTATGCACGGCGAATCAAAACGTATTATAAAGTTAGTAGAAGATTTATTGTTTCTTGCAAAAATGGATCGTGAACCTGGACTACATTTATCGGAAACGAATCTAACCGAACTCATTCAACAAATGCAGCCACAACTAAGTGTTTTAGGCGGACACAGGCACATATTATATGATTTAACAGAAGGAGTAACAGGTACTTATGATGCTGATAAGATTAAACAAGTAATTCTAAACCTATTCCATAACGCGGTCCAACATACTGATTCTACTACAGGCAAAATAACAATTTCTTTAATGGTATTGAATAATCAAGTAGAACTATCATTACAGGATAATGGTTCAGGCATAAAACAAGAAAATCTTCCTTATGTATTCGATCGTTTTTATAGAATAGATGATTCTCGAACGCGAAAACATGGTGGCTCTGGACTAGGCCTCTCTATTACTCAAACGATTGCTCATGCACATGGCGGTACGACATCTGTAAAAAGTAAGTTTGGAGAAGGCACAACATTTTATGTTAATCTTCCACTCATATTGCCATCACTACATCTAGATGATAAAGGAGCAAAGCATGATTATTGAAGGTGATTTTAACCAATAATCATACTAATAACTGCATAATATAACTCATTTCATAATCTAAGCGGTTTATGTGACCAACGCTCGATTAGACTATGAGTTATGTCACTCGGAAAAGGTACCTTGCAGCAGGGGTACCTTTTCTTTATACTTGAAACTGTATATTTTCCACATATAAGATTAGCCGGTTTTAAATATCTGAATTTTCAATTTACTGAAGGTTATCACCTAAACAACCTCGAATATTGTAATAAACATACATAAGGAGGTTGATCTATTTTGTTTCGTTCTTTTACAAATGGTTGCGTCGCCTTAGTGCAACGCTTCTTGCCAGAACCGTTTATTTTATCCTGTTTATTAACTGTTTTCGTTATCTTCTTCGGCATGTTTGCGACGCATCAAACACCTGTTGAGATGATTAATCATTGGGGCAATGGAATTTGGGGACTGCTCGCCTTTTCTATGCAAATGGCACTTGTACTCGTGACAGGATCTGCTTTAGCAAATGCTCCTCTTATTAAAAAAGGATTAACGAAAGCTGCAAGGCTACCGAAAACGAATGGCCAAGGGATTATTGCCATTTCAATCGTAAGTTTACTTGGCGCATACATAAACTGGGGCTTCGGCATTGTTGTATCTGTTTTATACGCAAAAGAAGTGGCAAGACAATTAGAAGGATTAGATTATAGACTAGCAATCGCTTCTTCTTACTCTGGATTTCTCATTTGGCATGCAGGGCTTTCTGCTTCTATCCCTCTTACATTAGCAACAGGCGGCGAAACGTTAATCAAAACGACAGCTGGAAGTATTAAAGAAGCGATTCCAATAACAGAAACGTTATTCTCACCATACGCTCTCGTTCCAGTTATTATCTTTTTAGTTACGATGCCTCTCATTAACCGGGCGATGCATCCAGATGAAAAACATACGATTACAGTAAACCCTAGCGTATTCCATGAAGAAGCTGCCGCTCAAGAAGTAGAGCAAAAAACATTCGCTGAAAAAATGGAAAATAGCATCATTATTACACTTTGCGTTGGATTATTAGGTCTCATTTACATTTTCAACTACTTTTATACGAAAGGCTTTAACCTTACGCTAGATATCGTTATTTTTATGTTATTAATTGCAGGTCTTATTTTCCACCGGACTCCGATTCAATATATTCGTGCTTTTTCAGACTCTACGAAAAGCGCTTCTGGCATTTTACTTCAATTTCCATTTTACGCAGGTATTATGGGTATGATGATTGGGGCAAATAGTGAAGGACTTTCACTTGGAGGAGCTATTTCTAATTTCTTTATTAGCATCTCAAATGAAACGACTTTCCCACTCTTTAGTTTTTTAAGTGCTGGCATAGTTAATATTTTCGTTCCATCTGGTGGCGGTCAATGGGCTGTGCAAGCACCAATTATGATTCCAGCTGGCGCTGAACTTGGTGTACCTGCTGCAAAAACAGCAATGGCCATTGCATGGGGCGATGCTTGGACGAATTTAATTCAACCTTTTTGGGCATTACCAGCATTAGCGATAGCTGGTTTAGGTGCTCGTGATATTATGGGATTTTGCGTTGTTAACTTACTATATGCAGGTTTTATCATTAGTCTATGTTTCTTATTTATTTAAACGAAAAGCTAGTTTTATACTAGCTTTTTTATATAATAAATCATTCATTTTTTATACATTTTATAATCTTTCTCCACTCTATACCTGTAAGATTTAATGCTTTATATGCAAACAAATCTTCACATATTTTTTCAATCATATGAGGATTGTTCTTAAGGAAATTCCAGCGTAATACTTTAGGAAGAAAATGTATTTCATATTCTTTACTTCCCCGTACTACCTCATCAACTTCTCTTTCACAAATTCCTCTCACTAAATAGTCATCTCTTAATTGTATTTGAACTTGTTGAAACATTTCGCTACATTTCTTCAATTGAAGTAAACACGTAATATACGTCCGAAAAAGTTCGTCATCATACTGACAACACTTTATAATACGATCAAATTCATTCATAATGTACGTGCCTTTTCTTCTATTTGTAAAAGCCACTTTTCTCGCTTCGTTACTTTACTCGTTTTCACAGATTGAAAAACTGACCGTTTTATATCGCGAATGCCGCAAAAACGTAAAACGCCTCTCTTCATCACAATCCAATCCGCTGATCGATATAATAATGCGACGTACCATAAAGGCGAATCTAACGTATTAATAACCCACGCTTTCTTTCCGTTCAATAATCCTTTCGGTAAAGCTCCTTCATATTTATAAGCAAATCCAGCTACAAAAATACGGTCAATAAATCCTTTTAAAATAGCAGGCATCCCCCACCACCATATCGGATATATAAAGAGAAGAGTATCCGCTTCTTCCACTAATTTTCTATATCGCACTGTCTCTTCCTCATTTACTAAATCACGCCTTCTCTTCTCTTCATTAAATACAAGTACCGGATCAAATTGTTCCTTGTATAAATCAAGTACCGTAACAGAATGATTTGTTTCTTGTAATCCTTTTTGCACATGCTCTAAAATTGCCCCGTTAAAGCTTGAAGGATTAGGATGAGCGTATATAATTAGTACGTTCACTACAAAGCACCCCCTCTATAATTACAGTTTCCCCTTCTTTAACATCTTCTCTACAATTTGCACATTTTTTGAACTTTGTAACAACCGATTTAATACTGTTAGTAACTCTTCTTTTTCTAAACCTTTCAGTTTCTCTTTAACCGTACTCTCACCTGCACTTTGAATATCATAAACAACCGCCGCCATATGCTTACAAAAGTTCTCATAAGGACACTCGCAGCTACTTTCTGTAAAATCCTCGAGATCAATAATTACTTCATAGTTCCCAGCATTCCCAGTAACGAAAGCAAACACTTTATTGTCGTGTATTTCAACATCTTCTACATGTCCATCTTCATAATATTCATATCCTCTGTCAATAATGTACTTCGGAATCCATTTCGTTATATCTTTTAATAAGTAAGCGTACATAACAACACCTCTTCCTTTAATTCCCTTTTGACTTCCAAAACCCTGCATGTTATTCTATTAACTGTCAAGTAGCGAGCCTACGTGACAAAACAACTGACACCTATTCGGCGAAGGTGTCTCTTTTCGTTTGTAGCCGATAGGAAGTGCCTCTTTCAGGCACATTCAACTTTTGACACTACACACTCAACACCATTCCCTTGTATCAGGCTGCTTTAGCAGTCTTTTACACTACATACTTCAAAAAAAAGAGAGCTTAGCTCCCTTTTCTCGCCTTATAATATACCCCTTTTTCCGCAAAGAGATATTCATCATCAGCTAAAGTAATTTTCCCATCCAGTTTCAGTTCGTCTAATAGCCTCGATAAATAAAATTGATGTAACATTTTTTTCGTGAATTTTCCTTCATGATGCGAAACGATATGTTCTTGAATATCTAACAATGATATTGGCTTATCTTGTTCTATCATATATTCATAAACTGTACTGCGCAGTTTTACGTATTTTTCGAGTGTCACAGTAATCCGCAACCCCTTTCTTCTTAATATAAATTTTCGTAATCGGTTTTTTTGCAACAAAAAAACCTCTCCGATAAGAAGAAGTTACGTATATATCTTCGTCTTATCTCCCAGAACAAATATGTTCTGCTGGAATTAGCACCTGCATCGCGGTTGCTGGGTTTCATCGGGCCAGTCCCTCCACCTCTCTGGATAAGAAAATATTCACTTAAAACTTACTATACGTAATTTCACTTTAATTGTCAAACAAATATAACAAATTATATTTTTTTCTTCAATGTTCATACTATACATATATGAACATTCAAGGAGGATTATGAAATGCATCAAAACGCTCGCGGATATGTACAAGATTCTTTTCAATCATTACAAGAAGCAAAACATTGTTTAGAAGAAGCACTACAGACAGTTGAAAAAGATTTTAATCGCGCTCGTATTGAACAATCACTTTATGCTATTGAACAAGCATTGCAACGTTGTGATTACACGGTTCACATTTTAGAACAAGATTAAAAACTTCCCATCAATTGATGGGAAGTTTTTTCAAATGGCATACTTCATTATTATTGCCGTTATGATTAAAAAATATACAGAATTAGCAATTTCTAAAATCCCTACTTTTATGATAGAAATTTTTTTGCCATACAACATAATTGCTCGAATGACACTTGGTATGAAGATAAGAGAACACCACGGATTGATAGCAAATACGATTATCGTCAACACGATATGATAACCCCAAGATATAAGACGATACTTCGGATTATTTTTCTCACGAATCATCGTTTTCACATAAAACGTGCTTCCTAAAAAATATAAAAATGAAATAAGCGCAATAAATAATGCTGTTTTATCTATAAGTTTCATTGAAAAATAATAACTAATTAAACCACCTATACAAAAAACAATGATTGCACAAATGTCATTTAGTAATGCTCTTTCATTTTTTTGACGAGCGTAATATATATTTACAATAAACAATGGAATCATGATTACTACGAATAAAAGAATTCGCCATTCATATAATAAAGAAATCATCCCAAATACGAACGCAATAATAAAATAAACAATTGCAGCGTGTAAAAACTCTTTTTTTCGTCTTTGCTTTATGTACATGAGACATGGATACGTAGCTAAATAAATAAAAAACCAAGCTAAAAACAATGGAATATGATATAAAGTAGGTTTCCCAAGTACAATACTTAATAGAAATGGTATAACAAGCATAGCCCATGCCCCATGTTGCTTCGGAATAACTAACTTCATTACCTATACACCTCCCTCTTGAAAATAATTCTCACCCACTATTATACAAATAATTTCATATAATAATGGATGCATATTGAATCTATTTTTTGACAAAAAAATGCTCCTTACAATATGTAAGAAGCATGAAAGAGGCAAACGAATATGTAAGTCGCGACCCTACCTTATATGAGTATGCTTTTCTATGTCACGTTATGCTCATCTAATATGCCATATTTCTTTTTAAATCTTGTAAGAATCTTAATCCAAGAGGTACTAAATAATAATAAGAAAATAACATTCGAAATCGCATGGCTCAAATCGAAGTAAAAACTTGCGACATAGTACGAAATGACAGTTTCCCACGTTGCTTCTCGTATAAAACCGAGTAGTCCCCAGAAGTTCATAATCCAGCCAAATAAAAATCCAACGATCACTCCATACAGGAGTCTTCCCCATAGCTTTTTCATTAAAAATGTATAGCGAAGTAAGCCTGCTATAAACCCAATCATGCCCCACGAAAACATTTGCCATGGGGTCCACGGACCTTGTCCTAAAAAAATGTTAGATACAATAGCAGCTGTGGCACCGATCATAAAACCAGTTTCACTTCCAAACACGATTGCAGAAACGATAATGACAAAAGAAGTCGGTTGCACACTTGGCAAAATAGAAAATGGTACTCGGCTAACTGCTGCGATTGCTGCTAATACGGCAACGAGAACAATTTCACGTGAAACAAACGCCTTCCTTTCAAAACGAACATAGAAAGGTAACATAATAACAACTAATAAAAACAAACTACTTAACATGTAATAACCGTCTATGATAAGTGTAGTAAAGAGTAATGTGCCTATTATAACTGCAAAAATACATATTATGAATGCAACATATCGTTTGGACACGCTTCGTACACATCCTCCCACGTTAATGCATATGGCAACTTTTTTCGAATGAATCTGTTAATGGATGTTGTATAAAAAAAGTTACCGCTAAAAAATTCTTTCGGTGCATCATTCATAATGACTGTTCCATCAAATAACATCATACATTGATCAACGTATTTCGCTGCAAATTCAATATCATGCGTTGCCATTACAATTGTTGTACCTTCTTTTTGCAGCTGCTTAAATAACTCTCCTACTCTTTCTTTCTTCCATGGATCTAATCCCTTTGTTGGTTCATCAAGTAATAATAAAGTTGGCTTTGATAATAGCGTTGTACATAATGCGAGTAATTGTTGCTCTCCCCCGCTACAATCATGTGGATGCCGCTCTTTAAGTGAATCTAACCAAAACCTTTTCAACATATCTTCTGCTATTTCTTTTCCTTGTTCCCCATATAATTCACGAGCACGTTCATAAATTTCTTCCCACACTGTATCAAATGTAAAATGATAATACGGATGTTGCGATACATACCCGATACTTTTAAATCGTTCGTTCGAATCAATTTTATGTATCACTTTACCATTCCATTTTACTTTCCCTCTTCTCGCTTTTTGCAATCCAGCTAAAATCGTTAACAATGTAGACTTCCCGGTACCATTTTTCCCAACGAGGGCTACCCATTTTCCTTTTTCAATCGCAACTGTTAAATCTCGTAAAATAAGTGGACTATTTTTTTCATATTGAAAAGAAATATGGTCTGCATTTAAAATTATTTCTTGTTTTTCATGTCGCTTCTCTTGCTTATCCACATATGATATCGCTGAAAAATCGTTCATTTTCATTTGCGCTTCTCGCACTGTAAAGGGAATATCTTCCACATTCCATTCTAAAAACAATCTTGGAATTTGCGGAATGAATGGACGGAAGTTTTTTACTTCCCACATTTTCGCTATAACCGTTTTAGGGTTACCATCATAAATAATTCGGCCGTTATCCATACAAACAACTCGTGTTGCAAGTGGCATGACTTCATCTAAACGATGTTCACTTAAAATAATCGTAATTCCAAGTTCTTCATTTATACGTTTTAATAATCCTAAAAACTCTTTCGCAGCAATCGGATCTAACTGCGCTGTCGGTTCATCTAATAATAATAATTTCGGCTGCATAACTAATACCGCAGCTAAATTTACAAGTTGCTTTTGCCCACCAGATAGCGTATGAACAGATTGATGCAGTAAATCTTGAAATCCTAAAAAACTAATAAGCTCTGCTATTCTTTTTTGAATAATATGTGATGGTAATCCGATATTTTCTAAAGAAAATGCTAATTCTTGAATCACTGTATCCATAACGATCTGATTTTCTGGATTTTGAAATACCATCCCAATTTCTTGGGCCGATAATAAATCTGGTACATCTTCTAATAAAGCACCGTCATAATACGTATATCCAGAACGCTTACCTATTGGAAGTAACTCCTTTTTAAAATGTTTTAATAAAGTCGTCTTCCCAGAACCCGATCCGCCAACAAGTGTAATAAACTCACCTTTTTGAATAGAAAGAGAAATATGCTGTAACGCTTCTTCGTTTTCATCAGCATATACAAATGATAAATTGTTTATTTCTGCATGCGCCACCATACCCATTCCCTTCCTTCCATTATAATTGGTAAACTAATAAACAGCGTAAATAGTACAAACATCATTCCATCGTATTGCTGAAATAGAATAGATTCGACTTTCGGATAAATAATTAATTTACCTCCGCCATAATTACTCACTATGACAGCAGCTATAAATAGAATACTTAAATAACTGAGCATATACCAATCGCGTCTTTCCATTCTATATCGAATATATGTCGTACGCTTCGTTACACCAAATCCACGAGCTTGCATTGAATCTGCCGTTTGAAGTGCATCTTCTAACGAGCAAATTAATAATACTTGCAGCAACTGCATACCATTTTTCACTCGTTCAACAATTGAACCTGAATCTACCTGCACACCTTTCGTTTTTTGGACAAGTGTTATTTTCTTTAACCGCCTAATAAACAAAGGAACAAATCTCACTGTAATCATCGTTAATAATGCAACTTTCGGTGAAATTCTCGAAAACAAATATAAAAATTTATGACTTGAAATAATATCATTATAAGACGCGAACGTAAACATAACCGCAACTAATAATAATCCCATTACTAGTCCAAACATAATCGCCTCAAGCTTAATACGACTATCACCTAACCAAAATAACGTAGTTCGACCTCTATGTGTGAATAACGAATTAAATAAAATCACCATAAAAAAGAAAACGATTGTGCTCGGTAACATCTTTCGTATCTTTCCGCTATTCCCTTGCATTATATTTATAATAACAATTAATATAATTGCTCCAATTAAAAAAAGAGGATGAAGACACATCATACATAGTATCATCACCCCGATATAATAGAAAAAATTCACAAAAGGATGTAAAGAAGAAAAACTTATTTTCATAGTCCTTTACCGAATGCCTTTCTTATTTTAATACATATACCCACTCAATTGTATCTCCTGGTTTTACTGTAACTACACCAGCACTACGGTTTGGAAATGCACCGTTCACACGATATTTCCATCCACTAGTATCAGCAATATCTTTTTCATATAAATCATTAATACCTTTTACATAAATACTATCTTTTGATCCACTTGCATCAACATCTAATCCTGTACGCTGCAACACTTTATAAACAGTATCGCCTTCTTGTACATCAACCTTTTTCGCACCTAATAAGTATCCTTCATGACCTTTTACTGAGATAGTGACTTGTTTTTCTTTAGGAACTGGATCTGGTTTTGGTGGTTCAGGATTTGGCACCGGCGGAGTCGGTATAGCTTTATTCTCTTTATTCGGATCTACCTTTTGCTCCTGCTTCGGTGTTTCTTTCGGCTGATTAACAACCTTTGCTTCTTCTTTTACTTCTTGTGCTTTCGGTTGCTGTTGTTTCTCTTCTTGTGCTTTTTGCTGTTCTGGTTGTTTAGTAGCGGCAGGTTGTTCCTGAGGTTTCTCTTCTTTCTTTACTTCAGACTGTTCCTGTGTCTTTTCCTCTTTCGGCTTTTCTTCTACTTTTTGTTCTTGTTTCTCTTTCTGCTCTTCTTGCTGCTTCTGCTCCGGTTCAGCTTGTTTCTCTTCCGGTTTCGGTTTTTCTTGTTTTGCTACCTCTTCTTGTTTTGGTTCTATTTTCTTCTCAGGCTTTACAGCTGCCTCTTCACATCCAGCAAGTAGCCCGAGCGAAAGCATTAAAGAAATGAACCACTTCATCTTACTCATGTTCTCTCTCACCTTTCATATAAAAATTAGGAGCAAATCATTGCTCCTAATTTTTGTTAAGCTGCTTTACGTCTCCATAATACATATGCAGAAGCAATACATAATACACCCATACCTACTTCTGTAGCTGCACTATGAGAAGATGCTCCTGTTTTTGGTAGCCTGCTACCGTTTCCGGATTTTTTATTTTTAACCGGTTCGTTATCTACAACAACTTTTATAGTTTCATCTTTTGTTTCTTGTTGTACTTGTTTTTGTTCTTCTGTAACTTCTTTATCTACTACATTATTTTCCGGTTCGACTACCTTTTCTGGCTCTTCAATCGGTTTCGGCTTAATTACTTCATCAACGACTACATTAGACCAATTATAAATAGACTTACCGATATCTTTAAATTGAAGCAACGCTAAAAGAGCTTGCTCTGTAGCCATTCCACTACCGTTTTGATCACTTGGTAACCATTTGAATTCACCATTTGGAAGCTGATATGACAGCAGACTTTGCACTGCCTTATGAAGGCGATTTTGATCTACATCTTTAACAAGTGATAATCCAATAATCGCTTGCGCAGTACTATTCGAATTTTCTTTTCCATCAGCAGAAAAACCGCCATTTTTTAGTTGTTCGTTATATAAATACGCAACAGCTTTTTGTACAGCTGGTTTCACATCTGGTCGATCTTGATAAGGAGCTAATGCTGATAAAACCATACCTGTTACATCAACGTTACTTGCACTATCTTTACTACTTGTACTATCATAAGTCCAGCCACCATCCGTATGCTGAGTGTTTAAAAGCGCTTCTACTAAAGCAACTCGATTCCATTTTGATTCAACTGGAATCTCATATTTCTTCGTATCAAATGCAAGTAAAGCAAATGTATAACCTGTAACAGAATTCACCTTATCTGATTCATACAATTTTTGAACTAAGTTATGTCCGCCTACCTTTTTAGGGTCTGCATTCATTGCATTCATCATAATAATCGTTCTAGCTAAATCTGTTGCTGAAAAACGATTAATACGTTTTTCCACTTTTTCTGTTACTGCCTTAACATAATTTAATTGCGCCTCAATTGGTATATTATTTCCAGAACGAGAAAGGCCTAATGCTACCCAATCACTTTCAATTCCATCTTGTAACATCTTTTCAGACGTTTTAGAAATTGCTTCGTTTACTTGTGTTGCTGCAACTCGAATGTTCTCTTGCTTTGGTTGTTCTGTTGTTCCACCTGGCGTTTTACCGCCTTGACCTTCTGGTTTATTCCCATCTGGTGTTTTACCATCTTGGCCCTCTGGCTTGTTCCCATCTGGTGTTTTACCATCTTGACCTTCTGACTTGTTCCCATCTGGTGTTTTACCATCTTGACCTTCTGGTTTGTTCCCATCTGGTGTTTTACCATCTTGACCTTCTGGTTTGTTCCCATCTGGTGTTTTACCATCTTGACCTTCTGGTTTGTTACCATCTGGTGTTTTACCATCTTGACCTTCTGAGTTTGTTTCGTCAGTTTTGCCACCGTTAGGATCTTCTGTTTTACAAGTTCCAATCTTATCTAACGTTTCTTTCAATGTTTCTTGGCTCATATTGCTCCAGTCTGAAACGAAACGGAATACAACAACGTCTCCAGACTCTAATTTATAACTATCTGCTCCAACTTCTGCAGATTTATCATTTACATCGTACATCCAACCGCTTGTGTCCCCAGCCATTAAGCCGTCAATGCCTTTTACATATGTTCCAAACGACATTGTTTCAGATGTTACTTTGTCCCCCATGACTTTTTGTAGCAAACTTAAAGCTGTTTCCCCATCTTCAATTTGCTCTTCTTTCGGGCATAATATAATGCCCTTTTGTGATTCGCCAATAATTGCAAGTTTTGCTGTATTTCCTTCAGCAAACGTAATATGTACCGTATTCGCAAAAGAAACAAATACAAGTGTAACTGCCATTAACGACGTAAGCAGCCATTTTCTTAATATTGCCATCCCAAAATTTCCTCCCTTACTACCATTTACACAAAAAAAGGCCCTTCAAGGGCATGCGATTGACACTCTCTTTTTGTAAGTGTCGAACAAAAATGCACAACACCTCCTACCCGCATAATTCGCGGCTATATTTGTATAGGAAAAATAATTTCGTTTATGAACGTATCATTGTGATAGCATTCACTTTTCTAGGCAAAACTAACTTCCATTCAAGTTATCGTAAAAACGATAAACCTATACATTCTGTATATTTTAAATTTCTGTATTATTTTACTATTGACAAAGAATTTTGTCCATGCTTTATCGGATTTATTTTCTAAGAATACTAACTTTCTAACCTCCTAACTATGCAAACTCTTTTCACTAATAATAACGCCATCCTCATCAACATAAACATATTCATTTGGTTTCCATTCCACTTTTCCAAATTGCAATGAAATATTTCGTTCTCCTTTTCCCTCTTTTACACTTCTATTTGGCATCGTCCCTAACGCTAAAATACCAATATTAATATTTTTCAGTTCACTAGAATCACGAACATATCCATTTACAATAATCCCTGCCAGTTTTCTTTCTTCCGCAATAGCCGCCAAATTATCGCCGAGTAACGCACAATTAGTAGAGGCTCCTCCATCAACAACTAATACCGTTCCTTCTGGCAATGTTTGCAATCCCTCTTTCACTAGTACATTATCATCCTTCACTTTTACCGTTGCAATTTTCCCATAAAATTGTTCTTTCTTCCCAAAAGACCGAAAAGACTGGCGACATATTTGTAATTCACTTTCAAACTCATCACATAGATCCGTAGTTTTCCACATCTTTTTCCCTCTTTTCCTTTTTATCCTTCTATTTCTCAGCTGCGGAATGTCCCCCACTGATTAACGTTTCACCCTATATAACATATTCTTGGATTTTTTTCGTTTCCCTGTCTCATGTTGCAATAATTTGTATGTGAGGGAAAAGTTATGTACAAATATAGGTTGTAGAAACTTAAACTATTGCCTTAAGGAGAAAGCTTTATTATAATCTATTTCACAGATAAAATTCAGAATATTTAAAATTAATCAAGTGAAAAAAGGAGGGATTACATGCAATTACAAACTGAGACAAAAAAACAGCCTAGTCAATCAAAATTTAAAATGCCTGATGCATATGTACTACTATTTTTTATTGCTTTACTTTGCGCTATTGCTACTTATTTTGTTCCCGCTGGAGAATTTAAAAGGGTTACAAACGGCACTGTTACAACAACAATACCAGGAAGTTACCATTCTGTTCCACAATCGCCTGTAGGGTTTGTTTCCTTTTTTACCGCTATTGAAAAAGGAATGACACTTGCTGCTCCTATCATCTTTTTAATTTTATTTACAGGCGGTGCCATTGCAATTCTTGAAAAAACAGGTGCTCTTGACGGTCTAATCTATCATGTTATTAACAAATTTCGGAATCAGCAATTACTTTTCATTTGTATTGTCGCAGCACTCTTTTCCATTCTTGGAACGACTGGCATTATCGTTAACTCAGTTATCGGTTTTATCCCCATTGGTATCATCGTTGCACGCACATTAAAATGGGACGCTATCGTCGGCGTAGCAATTATCTATTTAGGCACTTATGCTGGTTTTAATGCTACTATTTTATCTCCCTCACCTTTAGGTATTTCACAAAAAATCGCAGAACTTCCGATGTTTTCAGGAATTGGTTTACGTATAGCAATCTATATATCTTTTTTACTTGCTACCATTCTTTATATTCATTGGTATGTAAAACGCTTAAAGGAATCGAATAAAGGAAGCATGCTTGGAGACAACTGGTTTCCAAGTAATGCTCTTTCAAGTGGAGAAGAAACGCAGAAAACAGAAGTTCCTTGGACAATGCGTCATAAGTTAATTTTACTCGTTTCAGCTTTATCATTAATTGTATTTTTAATGGGCGCTTTTCGGCTACATTGGACGGATGCAGAAATGACCGCTACTTTTATTTTCATAGCAATTGTAGCGGGAATGATAGGTGGTATGAAAGCAAACGATATCGCCTCTACTTTTCTAACAGGCTGCCAAAAACTTATATACGGTGCGTTAATCGTCGGAATGGCCCGCTGTATTTCAGTCATTTTAGAACAAGGAAAATTGCTGGACACAATCGTTAACCAACTAGCGCAGGCTCTCGAAGGACAAAGCCCTGTATTTGGCGTTCTTGGTATGTATGTAAGTAGTGCTGCATTACATTTCCTCATTTCATCAGGTACAGGTGAATCTGTTATTTTCATTCCGATATTAGCCCCATTAGCTGATTTCATGCACATTACACGCCAAGTTACAGTACAGGCTGTTATGCTTGGAGAAGGTGTAGTGAACTGCTTAAATCCAACTTCTGGTGTTTTAATGGGCGTTCTCGCAGCGAGCGGCATTTCTTATGGCAAATGGATTCGTTTCATGGCTCCACTTGCATTCATTTGGTTTATCATTGGACTTGTTTTTCTTATTGTTGGAGTGAATATGGAGTGGGGGCCCTATTAAATGACAAAATATAGGAAGCTATTTCTATTCAAAAGTAATGGCTCCCTATATTTTTATAACTAATGAACGTCCTTTTTAATTAATGATTTTCTCTCTAATACTTTGTAAAACTTGTATTCCCGTAGGAGTGATTGTTGTACCTTGCTTCTTGACACCTATCACGACACATCCACACCGTTTGAGAATTGATAGCTTATTGCGCATTTGAGCTTCGGATAATGGACGGGAGACCAATGAGCATAAAAGGTTTCGGCCCGCCCGCTCCTGCCGTTTACTAATATTCCACAGGATCGTCAATATCTCCTCATACTCCATCAGGGAACCATGGCGTGATAAAAATTGAAGGATATCTTCCCCTTCGGCTGTTACACCGTAAGAGCGTGACAAGATGACGTTGCTATTCAATATACGTTCAGGAATATGTTGTAATTTTACTGTATCTCCTTCTACGATTACCTTCAGGTACTTAATAAAGTTTTCCAACTCTCGAATATTCCCCGGCCAGCTGTAGTTTAAAAGAACATTTTTTACTTCAGGTGTAAATTGTAGCTTTATCCCATTATCACGAAGGAAATAGTCGATGAGAATAAAAAGATCCTCTTGTCGTTCTCTAAGATTTGGGATATTTAATGGCAAAACGTTTAGTCTATAGTACAAATCCTCCCGAAAATCACCCTTCGACACCATACTATTCAAGTTTCGGTTTGTGGCAGCAATTACCCTAACATTAATGGGAATTACGCGATTTCCTCCTACCCGCATCACCTGCCGCTCTTGGAGCACACGCAGCAAGGCTGCCTGAATACCGAGAGGTGCATCCCCAATCTCATCCAGAAAAATGGTTCCATTATGGGCCAATTCAAATAGACCCATTTTCCCTCCTTTTTTAGCTCCTGTGAAAGAGCCCTCTTCGTATCCAAACAATTCACTTTCTGCCAAACTTTCTGTAAGTCCGGCAAAATTGACCGGGACGAATGGGCCATCCCTCCGTGTGGAATACTTATGAACCGCTTGAGCAAATACTTCCTTGCCCGTACCGTTTTCTCCTGTTATTAATACGGTAAAATCGCTTTCTGCCAGTCTGACTGCAACCTGTTTCGTAGAGCTTATGCAATCGCTTACGCCAATGATGTTTTCAAAAGAATATTTTGTCGTTAATCCCAGACGGCTACTATTTTTGCGGATTTCCTGTTCATTTCGTTGAACAATTGTGACGTCTTGAAATGTAACAACGACGCCCATCAAATGCCCATCCAGTATCATGGGAACCTTGGTAACCAGAAGAACCTTGTTCCGTATCTCTAATAATTGATTGGACTCCTCCACGTGGGACCGAAAAATCTGATTCAGATTAAACTCAGGAATTACATCCCAATACGTCTTTCCAAGACAATTCTCTGCAGACAGGCCGAGAACTGTCTCCGCTTCTTCATTAAAAACCGTAATATCGCCCCATTCATCCATACTGATAATTCCTTCATGAACAGCATTAAATACGGATTCTAACTTTTGATTTAACCGCTTTTCATTGTTTACGGAATTGGCTAAATTTCTTCCGAGGCGGACAAAATCACGAAAAAACTCCGCTGTATAGAAATGCGCATTTTCTATAGGTAGATTCAATTGTTGAGCAATATCATAAATCGTTGTCAAATCGATCGGGCGTATGCCTAAATCAACCACTTTACCAATTGTCTCTGGGACAAGTTCTTTTAATCCATGAGTAACCGCTACACCGATGCCTTCAAGTACAGGCTGGATTTCATTTGGGTGCGGAACATATGGAATAAAGTGCAAATAATCAAACCCCAGGCGATTCAAAAGCTCAATGGCATCTAAAATCGTATCCATACTGTTTGAGACAAATAGACATTGGGTTCCCGGAGCTAAATCCATCAGTTTTTCGAGATTTGGCAAATGAACGGTTCTTCTGACAAACAGTACCCGCTCATGGAGTCGTTTCGGTAAACGCTCCAACATACTTTCAGCGGAGACTAGAATCAGTTCGCACTCGTCCATTAATTGATTATCCAGCTCCTCATGCTCATGAACGGTATAAACTTGAATATTGGTACCGAAAAACATTCTCAGGTTAGTCTCAAAGGTTTGTGCTAGCTTTTCCCCTCTTGTTAGCAGTAAAATGCTTGGTCTCTCCATTTTTCTCTCCTCTTAAAACCCTTTTTTAGAATAATAATAACTTAAACACAAACCTAAAACTATACCTAATAAAAACTTCTATCGGAGTATTTCAAGAAAACTAGACGGCTATTAGAGGAAGGTGTTATCCAGATAGAAAAGGTTGTTCATTTTTCACGTTTTTTCTAATTTAAACTTTCTTATGAAAAAAAATGCAAGTGCCAAATCTAGAGTTACGCTTTTATGTATTAAAATTATAATTTTTGGAGTAGATGGGCGGTCAGAGCTGACCTAACGGGAAGTTGCTCGATTTCAACATGCTCATTTTCGGCATGGATACCTTCCCCGACTGGACCTAATCCATCTAGTGTTGGAATACCTAATGCGGAAGTAAAACTCCCATCACTGCCCCCCCCCACTGATTCCTCAGTCAAGTGAAACCCTAATTTAGATGAACATGTTTTTGCCAGTTTAAACAATTTTGCATTTTCAGCTGTTCTTTCCATAGGCGGGCGAGTAACTCCACCTGAAATCTGTAAGGATACCCCTTCCAGATGTGGCTTTAACCCATAAATGATTTTCGAAATACGCTCTCCCTCATCGAACTGGCTGATTCGCAAATCCACAGCCAGTTCCGCTTGTTCTGCTACCACATTTCCGGCGCTCCCTCCTCGTACCGCACCGACATTTAAAGTTGTATCCAACTCATAATCAGTAAGTGAGTGCAAGAATAAAATCTGATGAGCCATTTCCTGTACCGCACTGATTCCATCCTGATGATTATGCCCTGCATGCGCTGCTTTCCCTTTAATCTGGATTGAAAACTTACCAATTCCTTTTCGAACCGTTTTAAGTGCACCTGTATGTGCCGCTGCCGGCTCCGGAACGAGAACAGCCTGACTCTTTAAAGCTTCCCGTTCGATCAATACCCTAGACGTGTTGCTTCCAACCTCCTCATCGCTAGTGCAAAAGAAAACGATCTTCTTATTTAAGGAAATCCCCAGCTCACGGCAGGCTTTCAAGGCCCAAAGAGCTTGGATAATTCCTCCTTTCATATCTAGGATGCCTGGCCCATACGCCTTATTTCCTTCTACTCGGTAGGAAAGTCTTCCCACCTCCCAAACAGTATCAAAATGACAAATGATTAAAATTTGGGGATCGCCTTTCCCATAACTAAACCGCAGGTGATTTCCCACATGTTCTTGGGGAATCACTTCCGCCTCAACGTCAAGATGCTTCTTAAACAACTGTTGAATCACTTCTCCACACTGATCCACCCGCACTTTCGAATGCGAGGGTGACTCAGCTAGCACAAGTTTTTTTAGATCTTTCAAGATTTCTTCTTGGTGTTGCTTTAAATATTCTAATACTGTATCCATGTTTAAAGTCTCCTTTATTAATCGCCAATTTCTTAAAAAGGTCCCCAGTTGATCATCACACCGAGAATGATGAAAAGACATGAGAGAACAAACCAAACTGCCGTTAATGGAAGCATGAACTTCAACCATTTTCCATAGGAGATGCCACTCATTACTAATATCCCCATCAGCACACCGGATGTCGGATTAATGGTATTTACTAATCCTTCCCCAAAAATAACTGCCTGGACAGCTACTTGACGTGTAATATGTAGTAAATCTGCCAACGGAACAAGAATCGGCATCAATACGGTCGCTTCCCCGGAACCGGAAGAAATTAAAAAGTGAAGTGCCGCACTTCCAGTAAACATTCCAATCGAAGCAGCAAGTGGTGACAGCGGTTCAAGGAATTGAGCCAACGCATTGACGATGGTATCTAATATCTTTGCATCCTCAAGGATTAAGCCCACTGCTCTGGCCATCCCCACAATAAGAGCTCCATAGACCATTTGTTTACAACCTTGAATAAATGTCAATGCAATATCATTTGCACTCATTCGAGCAATCAAGCCGGCACCGATGGCAATAAAAATGAAAAGACCAGCCATTTCATTTTCTGTCCATTTATATATCTGAGAGAAAACTATAAAACCTAGCAAGGACAATCCAGCAAATGATAAAATTAGCTTTTGCTGCAAGGAAACCGTTACCGTAGTCTCTACTTCAGCACCTTTCACGACAATCTCAGAAGTGAACGATTTTGGGCCAAGGATACTCCTAGTCGGATCCTTTCGAATTTTGCGTGCATACAAATATATATAAATAAGAGTAACAGCCAAAAATGCTAGGTAGATAATGATCCGGTAGCCCATTCCCGAGAAAAGCGGAAGTTCGGCAATACGCTGAGATAACCCAAGCGTTTGAGGGGCAAAAACAGGTACGTTCCAACCTGTATAGGTTCCTAGATAAATAAGAGCAACGCCGAAAATAGGATCCAATTTCAATTCACGTGCGATAAGTAATCCCAACGGAATGAAAGCGATTACCGAATTGACCACAATCCCAGTCGTTCCCAAAACAGAAAATAGCAATCCTACAGGTATAATTAAAAACAGCAAGCGATTCCTGAATCGAGTAAGGGTGGACTTAAGAAACGCATCGATCGCACCCGATTTTTCAATGACAGCTAAGGCTCCGCTTGTAAATAGAATAAGGAAAATAAGTGGTGCACCTTTTACCATTCCGTGCTGAATCGTAGTAAAGAAGTCTACAAAACTTGTGGGATTTGAATCAATATAATGAAAACTTCCAGGTACTGTTAGGGTGATATCCCCTTTTTTTATCTTTTCAAATCCACCTGCTGGTAAAATGTATGTGGCAATAGCGCAAATCAATGCAACAAAAAATAATAGAACATAAGCGTCAGGTTGTACGAATCTTTTTTTCTTCTCTACTCTCACCTGATCAGCTGTCTTTTCAACTGCTTCCTCTTCCCTAATAGATTGCATAAAGTATCCTCCAATTCAAAAATTCTGTTTTCACCTTGCTCCCCCTCTATCCTTTGAAGCATTTCTCCCCGTTTTTTTGATTATCTCCATAATAGACTATCCCCCCCCATTTCATCGTATTGTAAAATTCAGAACTCACAGTTTTTTACTCTGCAAGAATCATGCCAATTTTAAATACTGCAAATATTCTATTAAACACTAATCTCTGGTCAGTTTTTAGGTTATTTTATTAGTTATTGGATAGCCTATAACACAACCATTATTATAGTATGAAAAAGATTTATAAAATAAAAAAGAAGCTCCATAAAATTTTATATTTAGGTCATAGATGTTAAACTTAATAAAATCAAAGGCAGGAACATATTTGATATGTACAAAATGTTCCTGCCTTTTTATTGTGGAGTACCGATACATAGCCATCTAGCTAAGATTTTGAAGTACTTCAAAATCAAAAATTTCATCTCACCACAGTTTTCTATGAGAATCCAGTGAACAGCTTATTTACATAATTTTCGAAAGCGGAAGTTATAGCGAATACTTCTTGATCTTGAGTACTCTACATAAAAAGAAAAGGATAAAATGTAAATTTATCCAATTGTTAAAAGAAAGGGTAAAACTTTAAAAAAATTTATAAAGAAGTTAGGTGCTAATCTTATTGAAAATGTTATTTGGTATATTTCTTATTCTATTGGGAAGTTTGTTAATTGGTTTAACAGTTAATAGTCTTGGAGATATAGGCAATACTCTAATGAAAATGATAGGGATTATATGTGTTGCATTAGGTGTCAAAACAATAATAAAAAAGAATAAAACATGAATATCCCATACATGTTTAGTAAACATAATGTATCATTATCGGTAGCAAGGATAAGGAGGATCCTTACCCTCACAAGGAATCCGCCTTTTTCTTTTTCTATGACTCTATTCATTTTTTTATACATTCCTATCCTAGCGCGGGTTTTTGGGGTCCCGTTTGTTACTGGATTAACAAAAAAACTGTTTAAAATCTTGCATACTCTTAGCGTGGGGTTTTTCGAAATGCTGGCGGTACCCCATTGCCAGCAACCTAAGATTTTAAAGTACCCTCTAAATGGAAATTTTGTGTTTTTTTGCACCGAAGTTCACTTTTATCGTTTTGGAGGCGTTTATTTTTCTTAAGTTGATGGGTATGGGATAACAAGGAAAATATTATATAAAATGATAACGAAAATAATAGATATGTCTGAATCACTTGGATGAAATCACTACTTTCAAAAAAGCCTTCACGCAATAATGATTGCATGAAGGCTTTTGATGTTTTCTTATTTTTTTGTCTCGTTGACCCATATAATAATGTCCTGGATGACGTACTCGGGAACATTGGCAGGGATTTCGTATTCACTTGGAAGACTTAATTCCCCTTCACCCTCCGTGAAGAAATGATTCAATTTCGAGTATTCTTTGAACTGAACATTCCCACGGTTTGAAAGTCCTTCCTGCCACTTTGTAAACTCATCTTTTACTGTTACTTGATAATCACGTGCGCCTTGCAGAATCAGTAAAGGCTCTTTTCGTGACTTTGCTTCCTCAACTGGGCGCCACCGTGTAACATCATACATGAAATGTGGAGACGGATAATTGTAACCAGCCGGTGGGTGATCAGGATCGAAAGTAGGATCCTGGATAAAAGCGAACTGTCTTTTTAATTCATCGATTACTTCCTTTGGTGCCCCAAGGTATTGATTCTGATCAATGGCAATGTCAGTCAAAGGGCGTGCAGGTGGTGCGAGTAAGATACTTCCTCGGACAAGTGAGGAAGGCGCTTTGCTCAGTATACGCGGCATTGTGCCAGCTCCTAGGCTATGTCCGAGAATGAAAATATTATTTGGATCAATGCCTTCCTGCTGCGCTGCTGATTTCGCTGCATATATGGCATCATCTGTAGTATCACGGTCTAACGTACCAGGTTCTGCACTCATCTTTAATGCATGTTCTAAGGTACGTTTTTCATAGCGCAACACTGCAATTCCGTTGGATGAAAGGCCCACCGCAAGGTCTCGTAAGATTTTTGTTCCCATAAATGTGCTATCGCGATCATGGATGCCAGCACCATGAACAAGAACAACTACGGGTACCTTTTCACCAGGCTTATGTTTCGGAACCGTTAATGTGGCTGGTAACGGATATGTAGAATTTCCAATGACGATTTCACGTTCTTGATAAGAAGCAGGTTGATCATAGCTAGGAAGCGGGATGGTATAAGATTCCTGGGGCGGCCTTTCCCCAACTTCATCTATTTTCCCGCCAGGTGTGAATTTAATGAGTAGCGGTATGGTAGTTCCTTCGATAGCTCCTGAAATTTCCACCGTCTGATGGACCAAGTTTCGTTCTTTTATTACAGGTGTTCCCATGCTTTTTATCCTGCTCCAGCCACTTTGTGTCCACCAGTTTTGTAATGTGTTTGCTGTAAACTTGGATTGAAAAGCAGCAGACGTCAACTGGAGTGCCTCTGCATACTTACCTTGCTGGAGATATTCAAAAAATAATGATGTACGCTCCGTTAAAGAGACTAGTTTCTTTTCTGCAGATTGTTCCTCACGTGTATCTGCGTGAATAGCTGTTGTAAGCGGGAAAGATGAAAAGCCTAAAGAAAAGAGTAGGGTAAAGGAAAGTGCTGATTTTTGTATTTTATTTTTTTTATTCATGTTTTAACCTCCAATATGTGATGGTAAAAAAACAGGTATGGTAATTAGGGTTCTGGTGCAAAAACTTCAAAATATCTGCAAGTAATCTCACAAACTTGGACATACTGATATTATTACTCTAAAAAAGGACGTGATGATCAGTGTGTAATAGCAAAATCGTCTAAACCATTGATAGGTTCATCTAAAACCAACAGTTCTGGCTTTGTCGTAATCGCTCTGGCAATTCCTAACCTCTGTTTCATCCCAAGGGAAAAATCTTTTACTTTTTCATTCTCGATATTATGTAATTTCACAAGTTCTAACGCATGGTCAATGCTTTTTTATCATAATAGCCCATGTACTCCCAATGTAAGTAGAGATTCTTTTTAGCTGTTAATTTGTCATAAAAAATAGGATATTCAATAATCGTCCCCATACGTTTTAACACGTCGAATGATGTATCCGTTAATTTCTCACCGAAAATTTCAATCTCACCACTTGTTGGTTTGATTAAATTTGTAATCACTTTCATAATCGTTGTTTTACCAGCACCGTTCGGTCCTAAAAACCCATAGATCTCTCCTTTTTTCACATGCATATTAACCCCAGAAACAACCTCTCTTCCTTCAAACGATTTTGTAAGTTGATTTGTTTTTAATATATATGACGTTTCGTTCTTCCCTTCACTTTATATTTTGATTATACGAAACAAAACTCTCGTTTCTCTTACTTGATCCTTACAAATTCCTTAAGTGTATAAAATTTGTAAAATACCACTTCTACAAGAAGAACAACCTCTTTTCCTTCAAACGATTTTGTAAGTTGATTTGTTTTTAATATACATGACATTTCGTTTTAAAAAATCTTCTTACAGCATTTATAGCCATTTCATTAAAGCTACATTTCTCCCATACACACTTTAATATTAGTCCCAACTACTTTTCTTCTTTTCTATACGTTTCCATTAGTTTTAGCATATAAATGTCCCCCTAATTATCTTTTTAGTTTTTCCAACAAAAAAAGAAATCTTAAATAAATCAGATTGCCTCTCACGTATATTTTGGAGTTACTTTACGTTTACATTCATTACATATATAACAGCAATCAGTAAAGAAACTATTAGTCTAATAGAGGTTCAGCCGCATGCCCATCAGCTAATACAACTAGTTGACCCAAAAACAAAAAAATGTACATTTTCACCTGGAGATGCCAATTTTCTCGTTTTGGGGATATTTGCTTTTCTTAGCTTGATGGTGATGTAGTTTTACCCCACATCCATCAACTTAAGGATTATATAGATTTATTAATAAAAATTAAAAATCTATAAGGCTTGAAATTGACGTTGGGTCATTTTATATACTGTTAAGTAGCTACTATTTAGCGATATCATAAAAGAAATTAGAAAAATAGGAGGTTTTTAGATGAAACAGGGCGATATTATTATTTATGGATGTGTCATTATAGGTGCAGGTATTGGACTGCCACTGGATCATGCATTTCCTGGTGTACTAATTGGCTTAGGAGCAGGCTACTTACTTAAAAATTTTTTTAGTAAAGAAGAATAGATGTGGAATGAAGAAAATAATCGTTAACGATAGAATCTTAACGTACAGAAAGGTAGGTTTATCAGTTGATACACATTAATAAAGTTGGAGAGCTGACAGGTGTTACAGTACGAACACTGCGTTATTACGATAAAATCGGATTATTAAAACCAGCATCCAAAACAGAGGGTGGCCATCGTTTATATACAAATGAAGAAATAAAAAAACTACAGCAGGTTCAATTTTTAAAAAAAGTTGGATTTCCGTTACAAGAGATTAAGAATATGCTCGACTTCAATGAGTGGGATTGGTCGGATAGTTTAAAGAGTCAATTATCCTATGTGATAAAAGAACAGGAAAATTTAAAGAAAATAGAGTTATCCTTACGGGAAATGATACATGGAATTGCGATAGAAGGAGAAGAAAGCTGGATCGCGATTCAGAAGATCATGCAATTATCCAGCAAAGATAAAGAGATACAACAGTATTATCGCGAATCTGTATTTAAAGAAAAAGAAATAAAACTATGGGAAAAGGTTCCTAATATGGCAAGTAACTGCTCTGATTCACTCGAATGGATTGCTCTGATAGGTCAGTTAAAGCGTTATATGAAGGACGGTCCAAAAGCAACCAAAGTCCAAAATATCATTAGAAGAATGGATGAAAAACGCTTAGAGGAATTTGAAGGTGAGGATGAATTTTTAGATAAGCTTTGGGAGATAAGGATGTCTCCAAAACAATCAGAGAAACTAAGTTTATATCCAATTGATCAAGATGTGCTTGAGTTTATGAACCAGGCATATGCCATTTTTATGACTGAAAAGAATAATCCTCAACCGAAATAAGGGAGATCGAGCGATGGGTACAGAACAACTTCTCCTAATAGGGGGATTGGCCATATTGGACACGTTAAGCCCTACTACAATAGGAGTAACAATATATCTACTTTTAACAGATACAGAGAGACTTACTAAACGTTTATTGGTTTATTTATTGACGGTAGCAGGATTTTATTTTGCTGTTGGAGTTTCACTCATGTTAGGATTAGATTTTTTATTTGCGATTATTTCTGGCGTATTTCAAAATCGAATCGTAAGCTGGACGTTCTTTATTATTGGAGCCATATTATTCATCGCAAGCTTTTATATTCCAACAAAGAAAAGTTCAGCGCTACCTGCACCAAAATCAAAAAGCATTCTTTCAATGATTACGCTAGGATTCACTACCTCATTAATTGAAGTGGGAACTGCATTACCTTATTTTACAGCAATTGGCATAATGACTACTTCTAATCTGTCATGGGTGGAATGGTCTTCTATTTTAGCTGGATACAACTTTATCATGGTATTGCCCTCTCTTGTACTTTTTCTCTTCTATCTCCTGTTTGGTCGGTGGATGCAAAAACCTCTCGAGAGGCTTCGAGTGAAAATCGCTAATAGTACAGGATCAGCTCTGTCATGGATTATGTGTATAGTTGGCCTCCTCCTAATATTTAATAGCCTGGATTATTTATAGGGTGTTTTTCCAGAGTACTAGATAAAAGTATCATTATTCAAATATCGGGTGAGATTTTTAAATAACAAAAGAAGAAATGGTCAAACTGTATTTCAAACCTACATCTATATTGATTTAGATAGAAATTTTGAAGAAGAATACGAATTTGTACTTCGACTCTTATACAAACACCCCCTCCTACAGGATGTAATAGCATATCGGATTGAATATGAGGACTTGCCAGAGCAATATGATAATAAAATAATAAAATCCTACTAGCTCAAAAGTGATGTTAAACTAATTAGAAAATCTAAAATTAGGGAGGGAGTATTATGGACAAAAATGTTCATACATTTCCAGTACTTGAAACGAATAATGTAGAAAAACTTACACCTATTATTAACCCACAACAATCAATCTTTTACAGGCAATTACTCTCCCTTCCAATTTCCTCATATTCACCTAATTTTGATGTAGGAGTCTTACTGCCCGCATTTTGCGAGATAAAATGCGTATCCATCCAATTCATAATTATTTCTTCCAACTGTGGATGAAGTGGCTTTCCCGCCCCTTCTTCATAATTCTTTTTAAACTCTAAAGCTCTGAACTCACCTTCAAAACTTTTCAAACTATGATCCATATTTTTTATTACATGTACTTCAGAATTACCTTTCACATAATCACCAATTCGTTTCGCCTTTTCTGGATCAGCCTGAATGTCTTTATCACCAGCGATAGCTAGCACGGGACATGTTACTTTTTGTAAATCTATATATATGTCATGCTGAAAATGCTCTCTAAACCACTTTGCGTTCATCGGTTTAAAACCAATTTTAATTGTATCTTTTTCCGTGTTCATCATTTTCTCTTTTATTTTTTCCATCTGCTTCTCTCCACGTTTCTCCACATTGAGTAGACGCATTAACTTCCCTTTTATTCCTTTCTGCTCTTTTAGTTCTTTATAAGCAATCTCTCTTTGTCTTTTCGAAGCTTCTTCTAATGATTCCGCAGCTCCAGTAAGTAATAGGAGTCCATTAACTGGTGTTTTTGCATTTGCTACCGTCGCTAACATACAGCCTTCACTATGACCAGCTAAAATGATATTTTCCGGATCAACAAATGGTTGTTCTTTTAAATACGTAATCGTAGCCTCTATGTCACTAACTAAATCCCACATTCCAGTCTTCGTAAATTCCCCATCACTCTTTCCTACTCCGCGCTTATCAAAACGGAGCGTCACTACTCCAAGTTTCGCGATCACATGTGCTAAATCTTTATATATATTTGACTCAAGCTTTAGCGGTAATATCGTTCCATCACGATCAACTTCTCCAGATCCCGCGATAATTACAACTGCAGCATACTTCCCATCATCTTTCGGCTTTGTAATCGTACCTTGCAAAGTTAATTCACTATTTATCGCTACTTCATATTCGTCAAAGGTCATTATATTTTCCCCCCTCTATTCTTTTATATCCAATTTAAATTTCAAACTCGCTATCATATTTTTATACTCTAGTAAGTTTTTCATCGATGCGAAAATTGGGTTCTCTGCAATACTTTGTAACATGCTCCGCTTTATAATTTCTTCATTTCTAACCGTTTTAGCGCCAAGCGGAAATTCTGCAAACCATCCATCAATCGCATCAAAATATGAATCGCCGTGTAAATGCAGATTATTTACTATAAAACTAGCTGCACAAACTGTTGAATATTTCTGCAACATTTCTAATGCTCTTTCATAGTTTTCTTGCATACAATATACTTGCGCAGCAGCATAGTAAACTTTTAAAGTCATATGGGGATGTAATTTTTCTATTTCATAAATGTCTATTAACATAAAAGCTCTATTTAAAATTATTTCTACCTTTTCGGCGCTCGAAGCATTTACTAATACATAATTCGGTATTGTCGCAACGAGTTGCATTAAATGTTGATACATACTAATTTGCATAATTTCATTCGCCTTTTCAGCAATTCCAAGCATTTGATACGCCTGTGCAATTAGGTCTTCTTCTGGAACGTTAGGACGTATCGTTCCGCCAAGCAATTGCAGCACTTCATTCGGTCTATTCAGTAGAAGATAGCAAGTTGCTTTAAACGATACCGCTTCTTTCGCAAGAGAAACATCGTCACTTTCTTCCTGCACCCTGCTAAAAAGATGAATTGTCTCTTCTAAAATTTCAATTCTTTCATCCGTATCCTTTGTTAACATATGATGGTTCATAAAAAGTACTCCCATTTGAATTAATAGTGGAAAACAAGAATAATATTTTTTTATTATTTCTCTGCATTCCATCATTACTTCATCAAACGGTTCTTCACTAAAAGCTTCCGCAAGTCTATGGTATAAACTTTTAATATCTTCTTGTTCCATTTGCGGTGCATAGCCAATTAGTTCATCTATACTTATGTTAAAGTACGATGCTAGCAGTGGTAAAAATGTAATATCCGGATAACTTTGTCCCGTTTCCCATTTCGAAACAGATGCTTTTGTAATACCGATATAAGCCGCTAACTCTTCTTGTGTCATTCCCTTTTCTTTTCTCTTATCCGCAATGATTTTATGAATATGAATCTCTCTCACTTTATCACCTCATACTTTTATTATATGTTTTTATTTCACACAAAATATGGATTTAAAGTAAACTTCCGTTAACAAAATCAACCGTTAGGAAACATCTGCCTAAAATAAAAAGAAGCTCCATACAACTAGAACTTCTTTTCCTATGTATATTTACTTCGTTATCTCACCAAACTGCGCTCTCGTCACTTTCGCCAAGTCATCAACTTTAAGCTCAATTTGTGTACCAATTTTCCCGCCGCTTACTATGATCGTTTCAAGTAATTGGGCGCTTTCATCAATACATGTAGAAAATAACTTCTTCATTCCGACTGGTGAACAACCGCCGCGAATATATCCTGACACTTTCGTAATATCTTTTACAGGAATCATTTCAATTTTCTTTTCACCAACTACTTTTGCCGCTGCTTTTAAATTCAGTTCCTCATCTACTGGAATGATAAAAACATGATAATTTTTACTATTTCCTTGAGCGATTAACGTTTTATATACTTCTCTCACTTCTCGTCCAATTTTCTCAGCTACTGATACCCCATCAATTTTTCCATCGTCCGGATCGTATGACATCATTGAATATTCAATTTTTTCTTTATCTAAAATTCGCATTGCATTTGTTTTATCTTTTTTCATGATTTTCTCCTTAAAAAGTTATTCCATATTATTAAGTTTTCTTATATTATACACTCTTTTCAATTTCGCCTACATAACTTCACGTATATTTCAAAACTGAAAATATTGTTTTTTCAAAAAACATCTGATATAATTTGGAAAAACTTATGTTAAGGAGAGATTTGTAATGCGAATTTTTAATACTTCTTTCCAACTTCATCATCATACGTAACGCCGTGTATCCGAAGAAAAATTTTTCTTCGTGGGTACAGGGCTTTTCCTGTTGACCCACGAAGCATTCATAAAGCTATGTGGGTATTTTTATACCTGCATAGCTTTTTTTAATTTAAAAAGGAGTGATTACTATGGAAATGAAAAATGTAAAAGGAACAAAAGACTATTTACCAGAGGAGCAAGTGTTGCGAAATAAAATTAAAAGGGCTTGTGAAGATACATTTGAACGATATGGATGTAAACCGTTAGAAACACCAACGTTAAATATGTATGAACTTATGGCATATAAATACGGCGGTGGTGATGAAATTTTAAAAGAAATATACACACTTCAGGATCAAGGAAAACGTGAGCTTGCCTTACGTTACGATCTAACAATTCCATTCGCAAAAGTCGTGGCGATGAATCCAAATATTCGCCTCCCTTTTAAACGCTATGAAATTGGGAAAGTATTTCGAGATGGTCCGATAAAACAAGGGAGATTTCGTGAGTTCATTCAATGCGACGTTGATATAGTTGGTGTAGAATCTGTCATGGCGGAAGCTGAACTCATGAGCATGGCGTTTGAACTGTTCCGAACGTTAAACTTAGAAGTAGCAATTCAATATAATAATCGAAAATTATTAAATGGCATTCTCCAGTCTATGAACATTCCTGCCGAATTGACGAATGACGTAATTTTATCATTAGACAAAATTGAAAAGATCGGAATTGATGGTGTAAGGAAAGATTTATTAGAGCGAGGGATTGCTGCACCAACAGTAGAATCAGTATGTAATACCGTTTTATCTTGTATGAAGTTTGAACTCACTGAATTTGAAGAAGCATTTAATAGTACACTTGTTACCGATGGAATAAACGAATTACAACAATTGCAACAATATTTAATCGCTCTCGGAATAAATGAAAATACGATATTCAATCCGTTTTTAGCAAGAGGACTCACAATGTATACAGGTACTGTATATGAAATCTTCCTAAAAGATGGCACGATTACATCTAGCATTGGTAGCGGTGGTCGTTACGATAATATTATTGGAGCGTTCCGTGGTGATAATATGAACTATCCAACAGTCGGTATTTCATTCGGCTTAGATGTTATTTATGCAGCACTATCACAGAAAGAAACAACATCATCTACAACGGATCTTTTTATCATCCCACTCGGGACTGAATTACAATGCTTACAAATTGCACAACAATTACGAGCTACTACTTCATTAAAAATCGAACTTGAACTAGCAGGACGCAAACTAAAACGTGCCCTTAATTATGCAAATAAAGAGAATATCCCTTATGTGCTTATACTCGGTGAAGAGGAACTATGTACAGAAACAGTTATGCTGCGGAATATGAAGGAAGGTAGTGAAGTGAAAGTTCCCTTTTCTTCTTTGAAAGACAATACATTAAATAATTATTTTAATATGCCTACTAAGTTATGATTGCGAAATGTTCCCAAAACGTAAGTTATGTAAGCTAAAAACTCCATTAAATAATAATGGAGTTTTTACCGTTACTTATTATTGTTTAAATATAAATGTCTATTTGTATTTCCTTTCCGCTTCACAATCTTTTTGTTCATTTTTTAAAGTTTTGAATTACTATTCCCTAAACACAATGGATATATTAAATCAACTCTTTAGAAAACCAAAAAATCTAGTTGAACAGACTTTTACTTCATTTGAACCTCATGGGCATGATGTCCCCTGACTTAGGTAGTTTTTCTAAATAATAGTTAATGATAATTAGTTCACATAACATAATTATCATTAACTCCCCCCCCCGCCCCCACTACCAAGTCAAGAGAAATTCGTATCCGTCTCTTCTATACCAATTCCATCTCTTAACTATTATTTTGTGTATTCCTACTCTCCAAAACTTTCTCCATATTATGAGTTGCCCATTCCATCATTAATAGAATCATTGGACGGAGTGATTCACCAAGCTCAGTTAACGAATATTCTACTTTTGGTGGCACTTCACGGTATACTTCACGATGTATGATGCCATCTGCCTCGAGTTCTCTAAGCTGCAGTGTTAACATTCTTTGTGTGATATTAGGTTTTAATCTTTTTAGTTCATTAAATCGCTTCTTACCATCTAATAAATGATACAGAATAACCCCTTTCCATTTTCCGCCAATAACCTCAACCATAGCTTCGACTGGACAAGAATATTTATTTAAAAATGGGTAATTTATATTATCTTCTTTTGAACAATCCATAAAAATCCCTTCCCTTAACAATAGTATCTTTTTTGATACTATAGCACATAAATGTGCGTACTTGTATCAATGTTACTTAAAAAATATAATTTGGTTATAAAATAAATGAATGAAAAGAGGAACTTTTATGACAAACACAAAACAAATTACAAAAGAAAAAATTATGGAGGCTTTTCATTTCAGACATGCATGTAAAGAGTTCGATCCTATGCACAAAATTTCAGACGAGGATTTTAAATTTATTTTAGAAACTGGAAGACTATCCCCTTCTTCTTTTGGATATGAGCCTTGGAAATTTATAGTGGTACAAAGTAAAGAAGTAAGAGAAAAACTATTACCTTATTCATGGGGAGCTGGTGGACAGCTTTCAACAGCAAGTCATTTTGTCATTGTCCTTTCAAGAAACATTAAAGATATGCACTATGATGCAGAGTATATCAAATATATGATGAACGATATTATTGGATTACCTGAAGACACTCAAAAAATTAGATATGAATTCTTTAAAAAGTTTCAGGAATCAGATTTTAACTTGCTAGAATCCGACCGTGCTGTATTTGATTGGGCATCAAAACAAACCTATATTGCTTTAGCTAATATGATGACTAGCGCAGCTCAAATCGGTATCGATTCTTGTCCAATAGAAGGATTTGATAAAGAGAAAGTAGATACTTTACTTCGTCAAGAAGGGATTGTAAAAGACGATAATCTTGAAGTATCAGTTATGGTTGCCTTTGGTTACCGTAAAGAAGAGCCAAAGCGTGATAAAACAAGACAAATTATGGATACAATTGTTGAATGGATTTAGTAATATAGCACTCACAAATAATGCTCCTTATAGCTGGATACTTATACTAAAGAAGAATCAGTTGTTTTTCTTATGTATGAATTTGATTTTTCATGGAAAGATATATTAGTAAGTATGCAGTTTGAACACTCTATTTTTTAGAGTTGGACAGGAGGAGAATGAATATGTCTGATATTGAAGTTGGCGAAGTGTTTACACTTAGTGATGAGAATAATGAAGAGCAAGAAGTTGAAGTACTTGGTGCGATGGATGTCGAAGGAGCAGAATACATAGCAGTTGCCTTTGTAGAAGACATTCAAACAGAAACTGAGGAAGACATTGATATCTTCTTTTTAAAAGTAGAAGAAGATAATGAGTTTTCATACATTGAAAATGACGAAGAGTTTGAAAAAGTATCTGCTGCTTTTGAGAAGATTTTGGATGAGCAAGAATAACGTTCGTTAAGTCTATGAGGGGGATATATATCCGCCCTCTTTTTTTATTCATCACTTATCAGACTAAATATATTAAAGAGATTTATGCAGCAATTCCAGTATATCTGTCATCGCAAAAGGACCATCTTTTTTTACATGCTCCGCAAATTCAGAAACGAGACGTAGTGTTCTTACACTTTCAATTGGATGCTCTCCTGATGCACTTTCAGCAGAAAGCATAACCGCATTCGTTCCGTCCAGTACAGCTTGAAATACATCAGTCACCTCAGCTCTTGTAGGAACAGAATGATCTACCATAGATTGAAGCATTTGCGTCGCTGTAATGACATATGTATTCGTTCGATTACATTCACGAATCATCATTTTTTGTAAAAGAGGAACAAATTGATACGGCAATTCCACTCCTAAATCGCCCCTTGCAATCATAATTCCATCTGCTTCTTTGCATATATCTTGAAAATTCTCGATCGCTTCCATCGTTTCTATTTTTGCAATTAAATTTGGAGAAGTTTCTTTATGCTGTTGTATAAAATCCCGTATTTCCTTTATATGACTAGATTTTCGTACAAAAGAACACGCGATAAAATCAACATTCTCTTCTAAAAGAAACTGAATATCTTTTTTATCTTTCTCTGTAATAGCCGGTAAGCTAACAGTGGCACCTGGTAAATTCACCCCTTTATGAGATGAAATATTACCACCTGTTTTGATCTTTGTTTCTATTTTTTCCGGACTTATCTTTTCAACAATTAATTCAACTTCTCCATCATTAATCAAAATTCTACTTCCAACTTTCACATCATTCGCAATTCCTACATAATCAACACTTGCTTCTGTATTACTCCCTGGAACTGGCTGCGTATGTAAAATAAATGACTCTCCCGCCTTAAGTGTAACTTGCTCTTCCTTCATTTCACCTATTCTTATTTTAGGACCTTGTACATCACCTAAAATTTTAATAGAATCATCTAAAGATTTCACTAAACGAATGATCTCTTTGTGACTATCATGGGTACCATGTGATAAGTTTAATCGAACAATTCTCATGCCATTTTTTATTAACTGGGCTAACGTTTCTTTATTATTACTTGCTGGCCCAATTGTACAAATTCGATCAATTGTCATATTTCCACCATCCTTTTTAGTTAGGCTTCCCATTAACTTTAGAAATAACAAATTTATACTCTCTACGTAAAAAGAGCCTACTCACACCAGTAGGCTTCTTTTACACTACGATAACTTCGTCAATAACTGATTTAAATCTTTTTTCGTTTTCGTCGTTAATGACTTCATTTTATTAATATCAATTTTTTCTTTCTCCGCTCCTACAATTAACGGATACATACTTTGACCGATTGTTTTAGAATCCGTCGGATGTGATGCTTCTAACTCTTTTTCAATTACATCCCACTTTTCATTAATTTGTTTGCCAAGCTTATTCACTGTTTCCAATTTCGGATTAGCAGCTAATTGCTTGTCTAAGCTTTCAATTAATGTAACGACTTCTTTTACGTTCGTTTTCACAGCGACACTTTTCTTCGGATCTTTAGTAGTCTTTCCGCTTGTCGTTTGGTCTGTCGTGTTCCCGCTAGTAGTTTGCTCATTCGTTTTTCCTGTCGTTTCTTTATCTTTTGACGTTTTGCCGTTACTTTCTGTTCCCGATGATTCTTTTGTATTTTTTGCATCTTTATCTGTTTTTTCATTTGAAGAAGTATTTGTTTCTTTTTCAGTATCTTTCGTTGTTTTTGACGCTTCATCTGTACTTGTCGTTTTTACTTCCCCTTCATTTTGTGCCGTTACTTGCTCTTTCTTTTCTTTTTCTTTATCAGCTGAAGGACTACAAGCTGCCATAGTAAGCATTGTACCAATTGTTATCGATGCGATAGCGACCTTTTTCATTTTCATATAAATCCCCCTATGTTTACAATTTTATCCTCCCCTTTACGATTCTATTTCCCCTTAAAAAATCCCTTTTCACATGAATTACCATCTTTCCGACAGTATTCTTCATAATAATACGTACAAAAACTGATAAACTCATTTTAATATTCGAGTTTCTTCTACTTCATTTTTCTGCTCTGCTATAAAAGAAAAAGAGTATATTGTCACATTAAGAATTACTATCTGCATATGACGATATACTCTCCTATCAAATTTTTATCTTTCTTGACATTTTATTTAAACAAAAAAATAAAATTTTCTTTCATTTTTTTGTTTCTCAATATTTGTTAACATAATATATTTATGAGTAACCACCATTTGAATGAATGATTTGTCCAGTAACCCACTTCGCCTCTTCACTTACTAAAAAGGAAATTAAACGTGCTACATCTACCGGTTCTCCAACTCTTTCTTGCGGGAATTTCCATACTAAATAATGATTTAATTCCTCTGTAATCCATCCGGTATTCGTCGGTCCTGGATCAACAGCATTCACAGTAATCCCCTTTTCCATCGCAACTGGTGCCACAGATTTTGTAAATGCTTCGATTGCTCCTTTCGTCGCTACATATGCAAGTTCATCTGGCATTGGACCTAGTGACTGTCCTGAAGTAAGATTAATAATACTTCCATTCGTTTTTAATGCATAATGTTTTATAAATAATGAACTCAATAGCATAGTAGCCCGGACATTAACTGTATAATGTTTATCTAACTGTTCTACATCTAACTCCTCTATTTTCGTATGTGTAGCATATGCTGCATTATTAATTAGAATAGATGGATCGCCTAAACGTTCTGATACCATATAAAACAAACGATTTGGCGAATACGACTGCGATAAATTGATTTCTGCCATTTCACATCGAACCCCGAAACTTTCAATCTCCTTTTTCAATACAAAGGGTTCTTGATCATTCATTCCCCATGGCATCGCTTTATCATACTGAGGCCAATACGTGAAAAAAATGTCTATCCCCTTTTGAGCAAGCACCTTGCATACAGCTGCACCAATTCCATTCAGACGAGTTGCCCCTGTTACAATTGCTATTTTCTTCACCTTTTTTCTCCTCCATCTATGGATAAATCCCCTGCACGAATACAGAGGATCTATCTTTTTATTGAATATTTGACAATATGCGTTCTGCACCTAATTTTAAAATTTTAATAAAGATATAATTTACTATCGTAAATAGTACAAATAAAACAATAAACATAACCCAAAGTCCTACTTGAAGGAAGAAGTATAATACACTTACTCCCGCTACAATAACTAAAGCTATTAAAATATTAGCTAAAAAATTCCACAAAGTTGTATATCGGCTTTTAAATAATTTCTGCTCTGTATCCCAATGAATATCTGCAGTTTGTGCATCCCAGCGTGTACCGATTAAATTGATTAACAATAAACCGTTCGCACTTAGTAAAAACCAAAGCACCATAAATACTGGAGAAACCCCCGCTACAACTGCCATCATAATACCGAATACTGCTAAAATGATCACATTAATTAACCAAGCTGTTATCGCTTTCGCAAAAAAGATATCCGAAGCCTTGACTGGTAAATAACGATTCACAAACCATGAACTTCCATCTCTTGAAAATGACGTAGTTGCAATAACGTTACTCCCCATTAAAAATAGTGATGCACACAGACCAACACCAATTGCAAGACCTGCCGATTGTGGATTATCAATATATGCTGTAATCCATTTTAAATTTCCATCTTGTACAAATAAAACAAAGAACAGCATAATCGGCATAACGAAAGTTTGTACAATACAATTTAAGAAAAATTGAGGTGTACGGAATAACGTTTTAAATTCTTTTTTCACATACGCTTTCAAATGTGAACTTTGTACTGTTGATTTCTGTAAACCTTCTGCTGAAATGACCTCTTTTTTTGCTGTACTCGTTGAAAGTCCAATAACCCCTTTTAAATATGTACGCTCTGCAATGTAATAAAACAACACAAAAAATACAAATGAAATAACTGCAAAGATTATTACGTATAAAGGACCCTTCCAATTTGTACTTTCTACTAATGCCACTGCTCCAAAATATGTAGTTGGAAAATAATTTGTCATTTGTACTAAAAGAGAAGATTGGTTGTTTGCAAGATAATTCGCAATTGCATCTTCAGAAAATGAACTTTTATTTCTCCACTGCATAAATACGTTAATTCCTACAATAAATAGTATACTTACGATTCCAATAAATATATTTCCTCGGTCTTTATTTCTCGCTATATTTGTATACCTCATAATAATTGTCATCAGTAACGAAGCTAATACTAACGGCACAATTGGGAAGAGTAAGTAAATAAAAATCATGTATATGTAATATGTAATAAATGCGCCACTTTTTAAACCGTACGTAATAAAGATTGGTAGTAAAATGAATGAACTCATTACGTACTGTGTAATTAGTACCGTTAAAAATTTTGCCGAAATAATTTGCGCTGGTTTTAATGGTAATGGTAATAACATTTCAATATCATTGCTGTAGTAAAATACAGTTAAAATGTTCGTAATACTCATTAAAAATACCCATATACTCGCAATCGCAAGTCCCATTGCGATAATCATTCCTGGATCTTGCCCTAAATGTTTCATTCCCTCATACATTGCGTGCGTTATAGAACCAAACATTAAAAAGCCAACAAATAATATTGCTGCAAATGAAAATAAATACGCCCATCGTTTCTTTTTATCTGTTATGAAATCTGCATAATTTAATTTCAATAATACTTTCGTTAACGTCCAAATTTTACTCATTGCCCGTCATCTCCAAGAACATTTTTTCAAGTGATTCATTGGATTTAAAATGATCTCTCATTTCATCTAAATTCCCTTTAAACTGCAAATTCCCCTTATTAATAATCGCTACGCGGTCACATATTTTTTCCGCTACTTCTAATACGTGTGTAGAGAAAAATACAATCTTTCCTTTATCTGCATGCTCTCTCATCATTTCTTTTAAAATATATGCAGATTTCGGATCAAGACCCGTTAACGGTTCATCTAAAATCCATACATCTGGCTCATGTATAAGTACACCAATAATAACAATCTTTTGTCTCATACCGTGTGAATAACTTTGAATTTGATCAGATAACGCATTATAAAGATCAAATTTCTTTGCTAATGACTCTATTCGTTCTCGTCGTACTTCTTTCGGCACCTCATACATATCTGCCATAAAGTTTAAATATTCAATTCCTTTTAATCGTAAAAACATATCTGGACTATCTGGCACATAACCAAACGTCTTTTTCGCTTCCATCGGCTCTTTCATAATATCTTTGCCGTTAATCGTAATAGTCCCTTTGTCCACCCCGTGAATACCGGTAATCATCTTAATTGTCGTTGATTTACCCGCACCATTCGGTCCTAAAAATCCAAAGATTTCTCCGCTAGGTACAGATAAACTTAAATCTTTTACTGCATAGGTAGACCCGTTATAACTTTTTGACACATTCGAAATTTCAATCATTCCATCCAATCCTTTCCTTAATTACCAAATAACTATATTGATATTATAGCATACTTCTATTTTTAGATTTTTGTATTTTTCAGTTTTTTAACCTTTAAAATAAATATAAACTCCTAATCCAACAATTAAAACAACAGCTAGTATAATATAAATCATCGTAAGCCGCTTAATATTCCCTTTTGTCGCTTTACTATAATTTGCATCACCATTCCGCCCAATTAGTACCGTCGCAATTACAGTAATCACTACAAGTAATACAACGATCATAATCCAAGTTAGCATTTCTTCCTCCCCCTCCTTACAACCATTTTACAATATTATCCTCTTTATTTCGCAGCATATTTCTCTTTTTTACTATTATTATGAAGCCAACTGGAAAACTATTATTACCATTCATATCCATATGTAATATATTTATAACATAACGTGAATTATTTCTAACATTATAAGGAGGACCTATCATGAAAACAACTTGGATAAAATATTTAGGGTTTCTCGGCTTCTTCGGTTTTCTTGGCTTTTTTTATGAAAAAGGTTTGTTTACTATGTTCTGTTTCTTCTCCTTTTTCACGACATATAGAAAGATGCATCACGATGAACTTTTTGAACAAATCGTCAATAAATCATGCCGCAACGCCTTTATCGTTACATTACTAACGACCGCTATCATTATGTTTATTGAAATGCTGTTTCCAAATCCGATCTTACAAGAAATTGATATCGCTCTTATTTTCGGCACACTCATTCTTACGTTCGGTTTCTCTATGTTCTTTTACGATAAACCAGTTGATGAAATGGAAGATGCACCATGGCGTTCGTAACGAAAATAAAAGAATACCGTGCCAAATTAAACATGACACAAGAAGATTTAGCGAAGAACGTTGGCGTACGACGTAAAACAATTAGTCATCTTGAAAAAGGAGAATACAATCCTTCCTTACAGCTCGCTCACGATATAGCGAGGGCACTGCATAGTACGATTGATGAGATTTTTATTTTCGAAGATTAATTAAGCACACTAAGTCTAATATGTATGATTCTAAAGTAATTAAAGATATACTACACAATGACGGATATTGTTGAACAGTGTAGTTTTAAGGTGTATCAACACTTTGCTTGATACACCTATTTTTTATAGTTTTTATCACATTTCAAATAAATGCAATCTTTGCACTAAAACCACATAAAAAATACCGGCATCCTTCCCATGAAGAATACCGGTACTTCTTATTTATCCCGCTATTTGCGGGCAGTAAGACTCCTACATCAAAATTCACTGGAGCGAAGAAGTTAGGTGGAGATCAACTACCCGTAAACGCCCGATTGGTTCAACTAGTAATCAGTGGGGGATGAACCCCCTCCACTGATTATAGTTTCACTTTATCACCCATACAAAACCGCATGAAATACACCTAACAGTAAATATTGATCCTGTATATATTCATCATCATATACATTCATCTCGATATAATACATATCTTCCTCAAGACGAATATTCCAATCTGCGATTACATAGCCCTTTCGTAATAACTTTCCCATCCCAAATGAAGTTTTGTGAACAACATATTCTTCTGTCTTAAATGTAAAGGTAAATAAGAAATTTGCATCCAATAGCTTTCCGTCACATACAATTATTTCATGCTCTGCATCATTATTATCGATGTACGTTACTAAAATCTTTCTTTGGCGCCGCCTACTTATATCCTTTGCAATGATGCGAATATTGTCCTTACTATCCTTTATTTCATAATTGATATTACTACCAACCTTCGGAATGAAGTCTAGCACTTTCATCAACGTATTTTTATAATAGCCCCTTACTACGCCTACTGGTTTGCTTCCATCGTAAACCTCTATCGGCGTCGTATCTGCTTTACTATCACACAGTCGTTTGTAAGAAAGCTGCATAATCCGCTCTCCTCTTAAGTACTGATCAAACGTCACGGGATATTCTATCATGCGCAGTTCCTTATTTAGCCCATACAAATAGCGTTGAACACTCTCTACTAATGTTGTAGTAGATATACGCTCCTGAAGTTCAAATTCTTGCCAACTGGAAGAAATTCTCCACTGATTGTCCTCTTCATAAAAGAAACCAAGAATTACCTCATCACGGTCAGTCGTTTCATAATTCATATGTACGTTCTGCCCGTTTTGAACTTGTTCCATCCACTGTCCTAAATAAATACCGAGCTCTGCGACCTTCATGCATGACTTCTGAAAAAGTACTCTGTCACCCACACAAATTGTTAAATCTCCTTCGATAAAGCCATTTGCATAAGCAACATACCGTGGCTCATCCTTCTGCGGTAGACTCTTGTCTAACTCAAATAAAAACGTTAACATCCTTTACTCACCTCTAGTTGTTACACAGCTCACACCTAACATTGCATCACTCTGAGAAACTATGTATATACACATTTAATTCATGCATTATAACACTTGAATGACCCTCGTATAGTAGCGCTATTTTTGCTTTGCGAATTCCTTCAAAACAACATACTCCCAATATATCGACCGCAACTCAAATTATATCAGCGATTTTTTCAATATATCGATTTACTGACACCAATCGACAATGGAGAATTCTTATGAGAAGGAAACTACTTTTTCTTCCACAATTTCCATAATACGAAGCAGACTCTCCACTTCATAAGTCGGCTTAACACTCGTCGTGTTCTCTTTCAAACTCGGATTATACCAACACGTATCAATACCGTAATCTTCTCCGCCTTTCATATCAGAAGTTAAGGAATCTCCAACCATTAGTACGCTTGATTTATCAGTAATCTCAAACTTCTCAAACGCATAATCAAAAATCTCACGTGCTGGCTTTTGATGGCCGACCTCTTCAGAAATTATAATATGATCAAAGAAGTTACATAAAGGCGAATTTCCAATTCTTGATTGTTGTACTTTTGTATATCCATTCGTAATAATACCTAACTTGCAATCTTGAAGGTTCTCACATAATTGCACTGCACCTTCTATAAGATGTACTTCTTGCCCTAAGTTTTCAAGGTATACGTTACTAAACTGCTGCGCATCTACTTCTAGATGATGAAGAGCAAATAATTGTCTAAATCGATCTACCGCTAATTCACTTAGCGTTATCATTTTATTTTCTAAATCTCTCCATAAACCATTACTAATCTCTTTATAACTTGCAAGATAATCATCATACCCTGTAGGCATGCCGAACTGTACAAACGCGTTATGTAATGCGTTTCTTTCCGTTTCAGGGAAATCTAATAATGTGTCATCTACGTCGAATAATATAACTTTGTATTTCATGATGTTCTCCTCAATTTCTATTTTAAAAGCTTCATTTTCATAGCTTAATTATAAGCTTTTATATATTTCATTATAAAGTGCTTTGACTCGCTCTTTATAGAATACACCTTTATCTTCTATTTTCAAATGTGCTATAAATAAGTTTGCTAGCATGACCGCTGTATCTAATTTATAAAATAAACTAACAATATGCGAGATAGCGTTAAAGATACTATCATTCTTATATCCACCTTTAAATTCTTCCCAATTAACCTCATTTGTTTCAGCTATTCTCATAAGCTCCAATAATGGATGACCAATTAGAGCGTTATCCCAATCAACTATCGCTTTAACTTCTCCATTATATCCAATTAAATTGGCTGGTCGAATGTCCATATGTAATAAACTCTTTACATGATCAGCTGTACTAAGAATATGTTCAATCGTTTGTGTATCTGGAAGTTTAATACCACAGTTCGTAATTGTATTAAAACCTTCCACTCTTTTCACAATTCGTTCCGCTATATGCTTACTAATTGGCTCTCTAATATTTTGCTCGTAATGTAACCCTTCAATTGACATACTATGAAGCTTGCTAACTAACTCTCCTATTTTGTGCGCAGAAATTGGCATATGATCAGTAGACACACAATCCGAAATTAAAAAATCAAGTTCGGCAGAAAGATGTAATCCGTGTATCTTTGGTACTGGGATACCTTTTGCATTACAAAAACTAGAAAGTTCTGCTTCCTTTTGCAACGAAATTCGACTATTAAATAAATCTTCATTTATATTTTCCACTTCTCTTTCCCACGGCACTCGAAATGCTAAAGGTCCCTTTTCTGAATCTCCGCGAAAAACAATATTTTGCACTCCCGTCCCAATCACCTTTAAATTCTGAACAGCTAATTCCTTATATTCTCGGCTTAATATTGTTGTTAACTTTCCTCTTAATTCCTCTGCTTTTAAACGTGTATGAATCATTTTATCCCCCGATCCGTAAGTTCTTTTCATCCATTTTCTCCTCGGTGCACAACATCCTCATAAACAAAATTATATCAACAATAAGAAAAAGAGACTAATCCAAATCAGCCTCCCTCCTCGTTATTTATCCCGCATTAACGGGCAGTAAGACCCCCACCTCAAAATTCAGCTGGAACAAAGAAGTTAGGTGGGAATCGGACTGCCCGTAAACGCCCGATTGGTTCAACTAATAATCAGTGGGGATGCCCCCCCACTGATTAAAGTTTCACTTTATCTTCTAGCAATAACACTTTCATTTCTTCTAACGATTCTTTCGTAAAGCCAAGAGCTTTTTCAGCATATGCTTCAACTGATCCGTATTGCTTTTGGATTTCTTCAATCGCAGCTAGTAAATATTCAGCACGTGCTTCAAACATTGCACCTAATATTGCTCTACTTTCATCGTTTTGTAATTTTGCGCCTAAAAAGGCCATCATTTTTTCATTTAATTTTTCACGGAAACCGTTACTTAGTAAGTAGTCTTCCATTACTGTTTTTTCAGGTACACCTAGTAAAAGTAATAATAATGCTGAGCCAAATCCAGTACGGTCTTTTCCAGCTGTACAGTGGTTTACTAACGGTAAGTTTTCCGTTTTTTGTGCTAATTGTAAAAAGCTCACGAACGCCTCGTTACCACTTACGAAATCTTGATTCATTTTCACAAGATATTCGCCTGGTTTCCCTAACATAGAAAGGTCACCAACTTGGAAAAACTCATTTATATTTAAGTCCTTCGCCAACTCTTGCATAACTGGTAAGCACACTTGGCGAGCGCCTGTAATGCTTGGGTTTGGCTTATGCTTCACTTCAAAATCTGTACGATAGTCACAAATTAACTTTAAGCCAGAGTTTTGTAAATACTTGATATCCCACTCTGTTAGCCCTGCTAATTCTTCAGAACGGTACAATTTACCCCATTTTACTTTACGGCCTTCTGTCGTTTCATATCCTCCCATATCACGGAAGTTAAACGCTCCTTGTAATGGTAGTCTTCGCTCAGCTACTGTTACTGCTTGTCCATTATTTCCTACTAGTCTAAAATAAGGGCGCTCATTTTCACTCGGGTTTTCTATTGTGCATGATGATTCTCCATTTACCGTTGCAAGTAATTCTCCATTTTCTTCAATATGATCTGGTGAAGTACTCCAATAAATGCGAACTTCTTCTATATTATTTTCCCAATTTATATGTAACATATTATCTTCATTTCGTTCTACAGTTGCTTGTAGCCAATATCTTTGCTGCTCCATTCTTTCACCAACGCTTTCTTCATATAGTCTAATCCTTCTCTATTGTATTATAGGAAAGCTTACTTTGTCGTTTCGATTTTTCTTTTTATCTTACAAACAGGCAAAAAGTTCTTTTACTTGTTCATAATGTGTACACGGATTTCCCCGAAATACATAAGCGATTTGTTCATTACCTAAATCCTCATATACAACGGTTCCACGATCCTGATGCGAATAAAACTCTAACCCGTTTATGATTTGTTTTGGGCCATAATTCACTGTCCAAGAAGAAACAGGATAGTACGCTTTGTTTTTATGCCTACAAACCCAAAGCGCATATAGTTTATTATATTCGTCCCAGTATGCATACTGCGTTTCATCATTTCCGAATCCGATCGATTCGAGCTTCCAACTTAACTTTTCATGAATTGGCAATTTCAAATAGGATACGTCATCTGGAGAATTCCACTCTCGGCATCTTCCTATCTCACCAATTTCACCTCTTTTCGCTTGAAAGCTTAATAAGTGAAATGGTGTATGTAATATCGTTTTCGCAAACTCCATGTTTACCGGTTGTAACCCGAATAGAAATCTTTCCATTTCATCTTGGTTTACATATCCACGATCAATAGAAATTTCAATTTGTGTTTTCCATCTAGATGTAACATAACTATCTTTCCCCTTATAATTTATACCTTTCCAATACACAAGCCTTTTATATTGAAAACAATCTCCTTTTGCCTGAGAAATACAACTATCCGGAAACACTGGCTCCATTATATCGAGGAAAAACTCTTTTACACGAAACATTCCAGATGGCGTAACAACCTGAAACCAAACAGTTTCCCACTGTTCACCTTCAAAACGTTCTGAAACTTTTTCGATTTTCCAGCCTTCCAACAATACCTCTGGATATAGTAAAACGAAAGAATGAAATGTTTGCTTTAACATATATAGCCCCTCCCGCTAAATGAGTTCGAGAGACTATATCATTCATCCTCCTAAAACTTTCTCACATATCGTTCGGTAGAACTTAGCATCTGACATCCGTTCTTTTCAAAGACACCCTTCATCCACTCATCTTGTACATTTGTCTCGCCAACATAATAAGATGCGCCTATTTCCTTTAAGACAAACATCGCCCCAGTGAATAACGCTGCTTCGTACCCTTTATTTCGCATATTTTGAGCAACTGCGAAATACATAAGTTTCCCTTCTTCTAACGTGCCTCTCTCAATATGAGGGATTACAATTCCTACCGTCTCTTCACCTACAACTGCTGTTAAACAATGTTCTTTCCATTGCCCACCAATTTCTTGTTCCAGCAACTTTACAAATTGATCATAATCGACTTGTTCTCCTGTCACCTCATTCCACAGTGAGTAAAAAGCGTTTTCTCCTATTTCTTCAATAAGCTTAAAATCAATTTCACTTTCTATATCATCGACTTCATATATATCTTTAAAAACAATTATGTTTTTAGTAATATATTCAAATGAATAAGTTTCGAAACATTTCTTATACACATCATAATTTGAACTTTTTGAAGAAATCTCAAAATGTAAGTTTTCTACCCCCTCTTTTTCAGCTTCAGCAATGCAATATTGTATCATCTCTTCTAATTGCTCTTCTGTAAAAACCTCTGCATTATTTTCTTTTATCATTATAGAAGGAGCACTTCTTCTTATTTTAAAATGTTTTTCTAACTGTTCTATATTCTTCATATTCTTCCCTCATCTTATGTCATACTCGAATTTCTAATTGTTCTCCTTGCATGAGCAGGATTGTCCTTGAATATATAGAATACTAGAAAAGATCGCATCTTTAAAGTGCGGAGGAGGTTCTCCATTGGATATTACAGCGCTGCAACAACAGTTAGAGCTTATACAACAAAATGACTATACGCAACTGCAGCATATAGATATAAATGAGTTAACTGTAAATATGCTTCAATATATCGGAACGACTGATAGTTATGTTCGTTACCAACTTATATATAAATGTTTTACGCATTTTATTCATCATGAATTCCTTATGGACGATCAGCTGAAATTACTTCTACATACTTGTTTAAGTGATGAGTATTTATATTGTGACATTTACTCCCCACATACAGATGGGGTTTTCACACGTTCTTACACTGTTTCTTTAATTGCGTTAATACTCCAATTCGCTAACTCGCACTACTTTTTTACAGAGGAGGATATCGAGGAAATAAAAAACAAACTCATTACATATACAAACTTGGAAATGGATTTTCGAGGCTATATTGAAAATAAAGGATGGGCTCATTGTATTGCCCATGTATCTGACGCCTTCACTGAAATTGTGCACAATTCCTATGCGACCTTTGAGTGGTATGAGGAATTAATTCATTGTTTATTAAATAAAATTTTTATTCCATCGGATCTATTTCATAATAATGAAGATGAACGCATTGTTACGCCGTTACTATCAATGCTGTATCATGACTTCCCGCAAGATGGGTTAATTTCAATTATTCAAAAAAAAATAAAAAGGCTTCCTCAAATTAGAAAACGCCTTTCGCTTAATGAGTATTGTATTTTATGTGCAAACATTAAAACTTTTTTACGTACATTATTCTTTAGAACAAAAGATGATCATAACTTAGCTTTTACATCACATAAAACAGAAAGAATGTTAAAAGAACTTCCTAATTATTATTAAATATAAGGAGAACAGATATGGGTTATATTGAAGACATGAGAAATCTAGTAGGAAATCATCCACTTATTTTAATAGGCTCACACGCCATTATATTAAATGAAAAAAATGAAATATTACTGCAGCTCCGTACAGATTTTAACCATTGGGGGATTATTGGTGGCGCATTAGAATATAACGAAACATTAGAAGATGCTTTAAAACGAGAAGTATTTGAAGAAACTGGACTTATTATCAAAAATCCAGAAATGTTCTGTACATATTCTGGCCCAGAATTTTTTCAAACCTATCCAAACGGTGATCAAGTGCATGGTGTACTCGTTATTTATATTTGCCGCGAATTCCAAGGTGAGCTTGTATGCGACTATACTGAATCGAAAGAACTTCACTTCTTTTCACTTGATGAGTTACCTAGTAATCTTCCTCCTGTAATTGAAAGGGTTATTACAGATTTCAAACAAAAACAAGGGAACGCCTAACGTTCCCTCTCAAACCCAATCCGTTTTTTAATTTCCGCTAAATTTACCTTCGCAATAGCCCGTGCCCTCTCAGCACCTCTTTCTAACGCTTCATATAATAAGTGCGGCTCATTCATATACGTTGCGTATTTTTCCCTAGGGCCTGCTAATTCACGGTCTACAACGCGGAATAACTCTTTTTTCACATCGCCCCATCCAATTCCAGTCTCATACTTTTTACGCATCGACTGCATTTCATCTTCTGTCGCAAATTCTTTATATATTGTAAATAATGTTTCTAGCTCTTTCGGTTCATTTGGAAGTGAAGAATCTGTTTTTATTTTAAAAATGAGCTTTTGGAGTTTTTCTTGCCCTGCAAATAGTGGGATAACATTCCCATAGCTCTTGCTCATCTTTCTTCCATCAAGTCCGGGTAAAATTGCCCCTTCTTCTTGTATCACATACTCTGGAAGCGTAAATGTCGTACCGAATGTATGATTAAAATACGTCGCAATATCACGAGCGATTTCAATATGCTGAATTTGATCTTTTCCGACAGGTACATGAGTAGCTTGAAATAATAATATGTCAGCCGCCATTAAAATCGGGTACGTATATAACCCCATATTAACTCCTGCATCGATTTCTAAACCCGCTTCTTTATTTTTCTCTACCTTCGCTTTATACGCATGAGCACGGTTCATAAATCCTTTCGGAGTTAGACAAGCTAATATCCAAGCTAATTCTAAAATCTCTGGCACTTCTGTTTGTCGATAGAAAATCACATCTTCTCCAAGTCCAAGTGATAACCAAGTAGCCGCTACCTCTTTCGTATAACTACTAAACTGACTCGGATCATGCACAGCATTTAATGCATGATAGTCAGCTATAAAATACAATGCTTTTCCTTCATTATTCTTTGACATTTGTAATGCAGGTTTAATCGCTCCAATATAATTTCCTAAATGCGGATATCCTGTCGGCTTAATTCCTGTTAACATTATTTTCTCACTCATACTAACTCCTCCTTTCTCAAAATAAAAAACAAAAAGAGCCCCTTATCCTTAAAAAAGGACGAGAGACTCCCGCGGTACCACCTTTATTAGCTATCATTAGCTCACTTCATACTTCGATAACGTGAAGTAACCGTCTTTACCTACTTCATTTCAGTTAGAAGCTCCAGAGCCCATTCCATATTCATCCCTTACTGATTCCCACCACATATCAGCTCTCTGAAAAGTTTTGAATATGTACTCTTCTCTTTCATTGCTTTTTAGTTATTTTTTACAGTTTATCACACTTAACTTCCAAATAAACCCGAATTTTCCGGTTTATATAGCAGGAATTTCCACTTTGATTGTCTAATATTATATAGGTTTGCAGAAATATTCGATACAACTTTGGAGGTTTTTTTCATGGTAAAATATATATCTATTTTAGGTTCAACAGGATCCATCGGCACCTCTGCATTAGATGTCGTTTCAGCTCATCCTGAACATTTTAAAATCATCGGTTTAACCGCAAATTATAATATTGATCTTCTTGAACAACAAATCGAAGCGTTTCAACCTCGTATTGTAAGCGTTGCGACAAAAGAATTAGCAGATACATTACGTTCTCGTATTTCAACAAATACGAAAATCACATATGGGAATAACGGTTTAATTGCAGTAGCTACTCATCCTGATACAAATCTTGTATTAAGTTCCGTTGTCGGTATTTCAGGACTACTTCCAACGATTGAAGCATTAAAAGCGAAGAAAGATATTGCCATCGCTAACAAAGAAACGTTAGTTGCGGCTGGACATATCGTTACTGAATTATCGAAACAACACGGATGCCGTTTAATTCCAGTTGATAGTGAACATTCAGCTATCTTCCAATGTTTAAATGGGGAAAATAATAAAGAAATCGAAAAGTTAATTGTTACAGCTTCTGGCGGTGCTTTTCGTGATAAAACACGTGAAGAAATGAAAACATTACAAGCAAAAGACGCTTTAAAACATCCAAACTGGTTAATGGGGGCAAAACTTACGATTGACTCTGCTACATTAATGAATAAAGGGTTTGAAGTGATGGAAGCGAGATGGCTATTTGATATTCCTTACGAAAAAATCGATGTTATGATCCATAAAGAAAGTATTATTCACTCTTTAGTAGAGTTTATTGATGGATCAGTCATGGCACAGCTCGGTGCTCCTGATATGAGAATGCCAATTCAATATGCGTTCCACTACCCTACTCGACTACCTTCTTCCTATGAAAAATTAAATTTATTAGAAATTGGTAGTTTACATTTTGAAAAACCAGATTTAGAGAAGTTCCCATGTCTACAATACGCATATGAATGTGGCAAAATCGGTGGTACTACTCCCGCCGTATTAAATGCAGCAAATGAAATTGCAAATGCACTATTTCTAAAAAATGAAATACCATTTTTTGATATTGAAAAGACGATTTACAAAACAATTGAGGCTCATCATAACGTAAAAAATCCTTCTCTAGATGCTATATTAGAAGCTGATCAATGGGCGCGCCAATATGCAAATCAATTGTTAATGAAAAAGAGCTAAAACAGTTTTATCTGTTTTAGCTCTTTTTTCACGTATTCAACTTAACAAATCTATAACCATGCGTAACTAACACTTTTAATATCGCATATCCTGGAATTGCTAAAATAATCCCCATAATACCGAATAAGTTTCCAGCAGTTAAAATGATAAATATAATTGTAATTGGGTGAATATCTAGCTTTTTCCCCATTACTTGCGGAGAAATAAATTTACCCTCTGCTAATTGTACAACCATCATAACGATAATTACCTTTAAAACCATTCCTGGCGAGTCAATAAATGCAATAATTAACGCTGGAGTAATTGCAATAATTGGTCCTACGTACGGAACGATATTTACAATCATCGCTAAAATTGCAAGTAATACCGCGTATTTAATACCGATAATTAAATAGCCTATTAATAGCATAATACCGATAAACAAGCTAACGATAATTTGCCCTCTAATATACGAGCTAATCGCATAATGCATATCATCTAGTATTCTCTTTGCAGCTGGTTGTCTTTGCTCTGAAATAAACTTTAAAAAGTGATTCGGCAATTGCTCACCATCTTTTAAAAGATAGAACAAAATGAACGGAACCATAACGAATGTTAAAACGACCTCTGTTACTGTGCTTAAAAATCCTGTTACATTTCCCGTTACTGATGATAACGATTTTGTAAAATCTACTGTATAGTCTTTTATTATATTTGCAACATCAATATTTAAATTCTCTTGAATTTTACCAAGCAAATTACTTTCTCCAAGTCTACGTGCTGCTCTTTCGATTTCATGACCGAAATACGGTAAGTTACTTATTAACGCATCAATTTGGTCTCTAATAATCGGGATAACCGTTACGACTAAAAAGACAAATAATCCTAGTACAAGTATATATATGGAAGCTATCGATACAATTCTTGAAACACCCTTCTTTTCTAGAAATGAAACGAAAGGATGCAAGATGTAAAATAGGACTCCCGCCAATAACACCGGGAAGAAGATTGTTTTTAAAAAGACGATAAACGGCGTAAATACAAATGATATTTTTGTTAAGAGCAATATATTGATGAACAATAATGCAAATCCAAGTAACACCGCTAAATAATTTTGTTCTCTAAAAAACTTTTTCAACTTATCTCTTTTTCTCAAATTTATTTTATCCAACTATACCACCTCAGTTAATGATGAAAAGCCCTTATAAAGGGCTTTTCATCATTGTATATATTATAAATTTATATTCTTGCGACCTTTACGATAAATGATACAATGAAAATTAGAACAATCGCCCCTATGTATACATACCATCTAACGAAGGACAATAATTCATCACCTAGCCAAACTCCTAGTAAACAAGCGATTATATTCCCAAACATACGAGCAGGAAAATCTTTACCTGTTATAGAAACTGCAATTGTACCTATAATAGTATGACTCTATTTAGCTACTAACTCATTAGTTAATCCTTACATTTATTATATCCAAAAAAGAAAAATCTTGTCAAACGTATGAAAAAACAACCTAAAAGGAGATTATAAATTATGGTTCAAAAATTAATAGTAAACTCTTATGATACAGCTATGTCTATTTTAAAAATTCAAATACCTGCTTATGAAATTGAGGCAAAATATATAAATAGTACAGCTATCCCCCGCCTTTATGATACTGTAGCTGATATTCAAACTTGTGACGAAATTTTTTACGGCTATTTTTACGAAAATGTACTTGCCGGATTTATTTCTTTTAAAAGTAATGACGATGAAGTTGATATTCATCGTTTAGTAGTGTCACCGGATCACTTTCATAAAGGAATCGCGACGAAGCTACTACTACATTTATTTAACATGTTCTCCTCTTCCACAACGTATATTGTACAAACAGGGAAAGAAAATAAGCCCGCTCTTTCTTTATATAAAAAACATGGATTTATTGAAGTACAAGATATCATATTACCTGATGGAGTGCTTTTAACCTCACTAAAAAAGACAGAAAACAATAAATAGTTTGACTTATTTGTTTTATTATGTTATTTTTTACTTTATAAAACCTTTTGCTGAGTCCAAATTTTGGAGCGGGGGAACCATTTTTGTAGCTATGCTACTTGGGGCGAATCTTTTTTAAGTAGGGAAACTCTCACTTCCCGAGTCCGACAGCTAACCTCGTAAGCGTAACGGGAGAGGAAGGTGCTTTTTTGCCTATGTTACACATTTTGCCTCCTTAATTATAAATATGGGATCGATACCAAATAGACACCTATATTTATAGAAAAGGGGACATGTATTATGTTACGTTTATCTGATCACGCAATAAAAATGATGGAGCAAAGACTTCGCCTAGAAAAACAACGCACATATCAAGCAAATAAAGTTGTAGATAACTTACATCACAAATACTTCTTTCAGCATATTTTTCAGCCGAAAAGATAAAGAAACCGTACGTACAATATAATGTAATACAAAAAGCTTTGCGATTCATAATTGCAAAGCTTTTTGTATTACCACTAAAAATAATTTACCATTAATTTATTCATCCACTCTGGAACACGAGCATTTTCCCTTGTATCGAAAGCAGCAATATATGGTTTTATATCTAAAATAGCCGTCCGATCATTAGCGTCTAATCCTTGCACAGTCATAACATTATTTTCAATGGACAAAATTTCAACAGTAGTGATTCCAATAGGATTTGGACGATGCTTTGTCCGTTGCGCAAAACATCCCTTTTCATCAAAATCACTTAATCCCCTTGGCTTTCTAGCCCACGACTGTTTATTTTCTTCCTGAAAATCATTCATATAAAAAATAACAATTGCATGAGAATAATCCTCAAGACCTGCTAATCCTTCAATATACTCTGGATATATTTTAATGTTTGAAATAACACTTCCCCAATTACTGTACACTTTATCGTCTATAGAAGATTGCACTTCACCAATCTTCACCATACTAACATAGACCATTTTCCTCCCCCTTTATATAACATTATTTATTTCCTCGCCTTAATAATAAAGTGAAACTTTAGTCAGTGGGGGTTTTGTCCATCCCCCACTGATTATTAGTTGAACCAATCGGGCTTTTACGGGCAGTTGATCTCCCACCTAACTCCCTCGCATTCGCCGAGCTTTGAGGTGGGAGTCTTACTGCCCGCAAATAGCGGGATAAAAGTAGTCGGCACCATTCTAGCTTTATATAAAGAATAATATTTCGTAGAAGGCTTAGCTAGTTCTTCAGCAAACGAGCCAGATGGTTCAGGTTCTTCTATTCTCTCAATTGTAAATCCCGCTTTATTTAACTCATTTATGTATGTACTTATTTTTCTCTTATATAATGTCGCTTGTACATCTTCCCCTTTAAATGCTTCAAACATAATAGGGATTACACATTATAACCCGATCTCCCTTTTCTCTTTGCTCGGTAGTTTTTCACTTTTGCAATCGTACCGCACGCTCTTCCCCCTTCTTCCCCAGCATACATACCGCACCATCTTTTACTTCCATTACGCGAATGATCATAAAATACCCAGCGACAATCTGGACATGCTTTTAACCTTCCCCACAAATTTTCTTGAATCGCCATTAAAACAATACTTAATACCTTTGTATACACATTCTCTTCGTATACCGGTTCATATGTAATACCTTTCATATCTTCCTTTACATGTACATGAAATGGGTATTTCTCTAACCATTTTTGTAATGATTCTTCCCCTTCAATTGTTAGCCGAATGTCTTCTCGAAAACTTTTTAATTCCTCTATCGTATGAAAATGAAACTCTTCATGAAAATATTTTTTCATAAATTGCTTTATATCATCTTCTGTTTGCAGCACATCCATTGGCTCTCTCGTATCATTTGGTATTCTCCATGTATTTAAAAATCCCCGAATATATTCTAATTCATTTGGTGCGTTCTGATTCAATTCCATTCACCTTCTTAAATTTTACTTTTTTCTGACTTTATGTATAATTATAATATAAAATCGTTAACCATCAATTAATTTTACTGGTTACATATTTAGGAGGGGTTCTATGAAAAATTTCTCAATACCGATACGTTTCATGCTTATTTCTTCATTTTTTATGTCTTTTGGGTATTTTGCGGTATATGCATTTTTAGCTATTTATCTATTAAATTTTCTCCACTTTTCATCTGTGCAAGTAGGAACAGTTTTAACAGTTATGACAATCACATCACGAGTTATCCCTTTATTCTCAGGATTAATCGCTGACAAAATAGGCTATATCATTATGATGATAGCCGGATTATTTTTAAGAGGAATCGGATTTATCGCCTTAGGAATATGCTCTGATTTCTATACAATTTCTATTTCTTCTGCACTTATCGGCTTTGGAACTGCATTTTACGAACCCGCTGCTCGCGCTATATTCGGTTCACAACCAGATCATATGAGAAAAAATTTATTTACATACTTAAACCTTAGTTTTAATTGCGGTGCGATAATCGGACCACTTGCAGGAGGTTTCTTACTCTTTCTAGATCCGATATACGCTTTCGCACTAACAGGATCTCTTATGCTATTATTCGCTCTTATCTTTTACTTGCTTAAAAACCACTTCCAAGTTTCTACTGAAAACACGTCTATTGCATTAGGAATACAAGCAGTCTTACAAAATAAAACCTTTCTTTTGTTTTCATTTATTATGGTTTTCTTCTATATTATGTTTACTCAGCTTACTGTCGCACTTCCACTTCATATGAAAAACATTAGTAATAGCAACCAGCTCGCTACATTAGTTATTACGATAAATGCAATAACGGGCGTCATATTTATGGTGTTATTCCGAAAACTCTTTCATAAATACAACACACTTTCTATTATTAAATACGGTGTTTCATTAATGGGAATTTCTTTTTTACTCATTCCTTTATTCCAACACCCATATTGGCTATTTACTTGTGTAATTTTATTTACAATAGGTGAAACGCTCGTATTACCTAACGCTGATATCGCTATTGCAAATTACAGTAACGAATCGTATACTGCTACCTATTTTGGATTTTATCAACTTTCACTCGCATTTGGTTTTATCATTGGTAATTATACCGGTACATGGTTTACTTCGAACTTAAACGGAATGTATGCACCATGGCTTATTTTCGGTACATTTGGATTTATCGGCTTTTTTTCACTACATATTTTAAATAAGAAAAAACAGATTTCTAAAGAAGATATATACCTATGTAAAGATACGAAACGCCTTTAATACATTTCAATTGGGGGAGAATCTAAAAAATACGGATTTACTGCAATACGCACACCTTTCAATCATACTTACTCTATTGGATGAATTTAGAATCAATCATATACAAAACTTCTTGCCTCTAGCGTTGTAAAAGCATAGACACCCCTTACAGTAGATATACACCCTGTTTACCTTTTACATATTATGGTATAATTTTAAAAGATTAATAGCTAATCATCTATGTTCCACGCTAATGGTCTAGGAATGACAAAATCGAAAAGTTTTTGAGTTGGGGTGACTTTATGAAAAAGATAATGGGATTAAGTATTATTCTATCTACTGGCATCATACTATCCGGATGTTCAACTATAGTAGAACATTCTTTAGAAACTGGAAACGGCAGTATTGAATTATTAACACCAACGATTACAACAAAAGATAATCAATTAGAAATTAAGACTGAGGGAATTGATGAAAACAAAGTGACCTTTATTTATGTTGCCAATAAAAAAGTATTTGAACAAAAAATAAAAAATGATGAATCCTACAAACTTGACATTAAGGGTATCAAAGATGCTCATAGGACCGACTACAAGCCAAAAGTTCAACTTTTGCAAACGAAAGATGATAATAAAGATGGTGAGATGGTAACCTTTAAACAAGTTAGATATACAGTTGAAAAAGATTAGTTTTATAGTATTTAATTTAAATGTAACGAACAAAAATATACTTATAAAAGAACGGGAAATGGAAGGAGTGATAATTTGAAAAAACGATGGAGTTTTTGGTGGATGGGTAACATATTTTGGATTATCATTTTTGTAATATGGGCAGCTATCATTTGGCTAAGAGAGGTTGATGGCGCTGGTGTTACTCAAACACCCGAACTTAAATCAGTGGCATTTATAGTTTTATTAATTGCGTTTATATTCCCAATCATTATTCAAATCGTATGGCTAATTGTTAATTTGAGGATGAGCAATAACAAATAATTAAACAGATTTTAAGGATCTCTCGGATTTTTTGAGAGTATTTTATTTTCAAGTATTTATTAAAACTACGGGGATGTTAAAGATTAATATGGAACGTTTGTTACTTCGCCTCTTTTCAGTTAAAGAGGCGAGGTAAGTTTGAATCAAACTTTTTTATAAAAAAGAGAGGAATCTTTTTCAAATTAGATTCCTCTCTTCTACATTTAAATATGGGATTATCGTGTGTTTTTATTAGGCTGAATTTTAAAGCTACACTACTCCCTTTTCCTTACGATGCATGATGATCTTTCTTCTTCATTAACGCTCTCTTCTTCATCGCTTTCGTTAAGTATCCACCTTTAAATGAGCGAATTTCATAAGAAGACATAAACGCTTTCGGTGCGATTTCATTAATAATTTCTAAAAGTTCTTTCTCCCTCGAGCGCTTCGCAACGATATCTAAGCGATAACGTACTGAATTAATTCCTTCACCTTCGAATACTGTAACGCCAAATCCAGAGTGACGTAATTCATCTACTAATTCATTACAACGGTCTAGTAAACTAACTTGATACGTAATATAACCAATTGCTAATTTATTTTCTATATAACCGCCTAATAACAGTCCCGCACTAAAGCCAATGACATAGGCAACGATGTTCATCCAATTTGATAAATCTTGAAACACAATACCTAAACTGACAATGTAAATAGCTCCTTCTAACAATCCTACGCCAGCAGCGGATCTTGTTTGATTCTTTACAAGCAAAATCGTACGAATTGTTAATACTGGAACGTAAATAATTTGAAGCACAAAAATAAGTAACGCTTGTAACATTGATATCCACCTCTTTCAAAAAGTCTTTTGTCATGATAACATACATAAGCTTTAGAAATCGATGGGTTTTTTTATTTTTTTTAATTATTTTCCATACTATTGAAAAAACGAAAAAAGAAGCGTATTATATTTGTCGTTAATTCGGCTATTTCCATTTATTTCCAAAATCAAAAAAGGAACCCATTAGGTCCCTTTCATTATAACTCTATTTTTTTCGAAGCATTTTCCCTTTGCTTCTCCTCTTCTTTTACTAGCTGCATATTTGCATAAGCTAAATTCGCAATCATTAAAAAGTGACCACCTAAAATACCTGTACCAAATGCCCACATTTCCATTTCATGCTCAATTTCATACATAATAATAGCCCCTAATATTGCAGCTGCAAAACGATTTAACACGCCTAATCCAGGAGCCTTTTCTTTCAATACGATACTTCTTCCTATTTTCTCCACTCTACGAGCTAATAGCCAAAGACAGTATGCACTTACAGCTAATCCAATTCCAAACCCTGTCACTTGTTTTCCAAACGGAGTAATCGTCCACATAAGTAGTAAACCACTAAAGATCACATACAATTGTAATCGATATACACGTAAGGCTACTTGAATCAAAATATCCGCTCCTAATTTCACATTTTTTTACTTTAGAAGAAAAGCAGCAACTTACACAGTTGCTGCTTTCTCTTGTTCTTGTTCATGATCCATTTTGCGAATTTCAACACGTTTAATTTGATAAGCGTCTTTTTCTAACACTTTAAATTCATAACCTTCTGCTTCAACGTATTGTCCTTCTTCAATTTCATGATTTTGCATCATAATCCATCCACCGATTGTATCCACATCTTCTTCCTCAATGTGTAATCCAAATAGATCTTTTACTTCTGTGATAAGCACTTTTCCATCCACAATTTTATGATACTCGTTCACATGTTGAATTGGCGGTGCTTCATCTTCATCATATTCGTCACGAATTTCGCCGACGATTTCCTCCAAGATGTCTTCAAGCGTTACAATTCCAGCCGTTCCTCCGTACTCATCATATAAAACAGCCATCGGAATTCGCTTCTTCTGCATTTGCAGTAATAAGTCATGAATTGGAGTTGTTTCCATCACTTCAATAATCGGACGCATATACGAACGAATAGATGATAAATCTTTTTGATCATCGGTCATATATCGAATAAAGAAATCTTTTACATTGACCATACCGATAATATCGTCTTTATCTTCCCCAAAAATCGGATAACGTGTGTATCGCTCATTTTGGATTACTTTCATGTGTTCTTCTACTGAATCCTCTAGGTAGAAACCAACGATTTCTGTTCGCGGTACCATGATTTCTTTTGCAATACGGTTATCAAATTCAAAAATGTTATTTACATACTTGTATTCAGCCTGATTAATTTCGCCACTTTCATAACTCTCTGAAAGGATAAGACGTAATTCTTCTTCTGTATGAGCTACTTCATGTTCTGAAGCAGGTTTTAAACCGAATAAACCAGTTATAACACGAGCTGAACTATTCAGCATCCAAATAAACGGATACATCACTTTATAGAACATCATTAATGGACTTGCAAATAATAATGTTACTTTTTCAGCCTTTTGAATTGCCATCGTTTTCGGAGCTAATTCCCCTACTACAACGTGTAAATACGTCATTAACATAAAAGCAAGACCAAAAGTCAATACTTGTGAAATAGAAGGATTTAAGTTCAATTTCTCAAATAATGGGTGTAATAACTTTTCGATTGTCGGTTCACCTAACCAACCTAATCCCATAGCTGTAACTGTAATACCTAATTGACAAGCAGATAAATATTCATCTAAATTTGTTGTTACCTTTTTTGCAGCTAAAGCACCGCGTTTCCCTTCCGCAACAAGCTGATCAATGCGACTTGAACGTACTTTTACAATCGCAAACTCTGCTGCCACGAAAAATCCAGTAAATGCGATTAAAATCGCAACCATGACTAAATTAAATATTTCCAATGAATACCCTTAGTTAAAAAACTAAGGTGTCCACCTCCTGTATACTATAATGTTTTCTTATTTGTTCATTAGAAAACATAGCCCTATACAAAAATTAAAGAGGTCGGATTTCACTTTTTCTATAATAATAGAGCAAGTGTCTGTATTAAAGCTGTCGTTTGACCAGATAAAGATTTCGATATTTTTTCACGTTGTGAATCAGTCAATTCATCTAAAAGCGGCTTTAACTCCGTTAACTCTGCTTCTAATCGATGAATATGGTCTGTCACTTCATTCACTTGTTTCGAAACGTGTTCATTGATACCGAGCAGCTTTTTCTTCTCCTCGATTTTCTCTTTAATCTCACAAAGCGGCATATGCATTTCTTTGCACTTCTCAATAAACTGTAATGTCTCAAATGCTGTTTCGTCGTAATAGCGATAATTAGATTGAGATCGCTCCGCTTTTAAGATACCTAGATTCGTATAATAATCAATCGTTCGTTTCGACACGTGAGCCATGAGAGCCAACTGTCCGATTCGATACACCTTCCCAACGATCTTCCCCCCTTGTTTATATTACTAACATCATACAACACATAAACTGTACAGTCAAACGTGACGGTTTGCATTCAACTAAAATAAAAAAATCTGTATTACGCTTCAGATTTTTTACTCTTACATCCCTTTTTCTTTATTATGTAGACTCTACACATTCTGCTAAACGTTCAATTTGATGCATATATAATATTATAAAAACGATTGCTAGGCTCATATTCTACAATAAGTGTAAGTAACATCCCATCCCCACCTTCTTCTAAAATATATGTTGTGGTAGAATAACCTTGTTTCATCTCACCACCAACTGAAACGATGTATGGCGCTTCATATTCTAATAATTCCACTTCAAATTCATAAGCTTTCTTTCTAATTTTTCACACCATAATATACTTATTCTCCTACACGCGGATCTTCTTTTGCTACACTTAGATGAATACCGATTTTCAATTACTAGCGTATTCCACTCTTTTATTTTTTTATCATTATTTACATAATCAAATACGACATCAATTGGTGCCCGAATTAATATTTCAAAAGCAAAGCTCATCCAACCTCTCCTCTCAATACCCTTGTTTGTCTCTATTTATGTTGCAACAAAATGATTATTACATATTTTATATAGTGTAATACAGTTGTTATATTACAATTATTTTTTATTGTGCTTCATTTCACTATTTTTATGCCTATTCTTCACACTCCATAGTCAAAATATTCATTTAAGATTATAAAGCAACCTTTTGTGGATAAGTATCATATAATATTAGAGTTAATGTATTGAAATATTTTATTCATTTTTTAAAGGAGGGATTCTTATTACTACAACACTAATTTCTCATTTTTATAACGAAGAATATTTGCTTCCTTGGTGGTTAATGCACCATACTCAATTATTCGATCATGGTATTTTGATTAATAGAGGTTCTACCGATCGGTCTGTTGAAATATGCCGCCAATTTGCTCCTCATTGGGAAGTGCGTGACTCAAGAGTTCCTGAATTTGATGCAATATTAGTCGATCAGGAAGTAATAGATATTGAAAAAGAAGTGCCTGGTTGGAAAATGGTATTAAACACCACTGAGTTTCTTTGTTGTCAAAATAAAAGTGAGTTCTTTACATCCCTTATTAGTTTCCATAACCAGATGCATGCAATTAGATTGATCTTAATGGTGGATCCCCTTGATTCTATTTATTCAAAACCAAGATACTCACTCCCATTAGTGAAGCAACGATATCACGGATATTTCCCCTACGATCCACATCTGGGATGTTCTTGGAGGCTTATTCATAATTATGAACATGGTAGTTATACACCTGGAAGGCATTCATCTTCATATAAGTTTACTGTTTATCCGTATCCTGTTTTCGTTTTAAAGTTTTATTTCAGTCCTTGGAATGATGCTATGCGAAAACGAAGACTCCAAATCGCTCCTACCCTTTCCGCACGCTGGCAGTGGTTAAAACCTCACTATACAACTTCATTAGAAGAATTAGAAACAAAATTTATAGAAGTTGCCCGCGGGACTCAAGACCTTCGATCCATTCCAGAATACCAATTATTATTTCCCGATTTATAATAACATTTTCCGTATATTTATTTCCTTTTATAATCATTACATTATTTAAGGAGCTTTTATGGATAAGCATCATATGCTACTAGAGTAAATATATTGAAATGTTTTTTCATTTTTGAAAGGAGGAATTCTTATTACTACCACCTTAATTTCTCATTTTTATAATGAAGAATATTTGCTTCCATGGTGGCTCATGCACCATACAAAATTATTTGATCATGGCATTTTGATTAATAGAGGTTCTACCGATCGGTCTGTTGAGATTTGTCGACAGTTTGCTCCTCATTGGGAAGTCCGAAATTCAAAAGTTCCTGACTTTGATGCAATATCAGTCGATCAAGAAGTTATGGAAATTGAAACAGAAGTGACAGGATGGAAAATGGTATTAAATACCACTGAGTTTCTTTGCTGTTTTAATAAGGATGACTTTTTTTTATCACTTAGTCTTTTAGGAGAGAACATGTATTCAATCAGAGTGATCATGATGGTAGATGATCCTAATTATGGTTATAAAGATCCAATATATGAACTCCCTCTAGTTAAACAGCGCTACCACGGTTTATTTCCCAAAGATCTTACACCTTATGTTGGTAGACTCATTCACAATCATGTACACGGCAGCTATACAGCTGGTAGACATTGGTCACCACATAAATTCATCATATACTTATATCCTGCTTTCATTTTAAAATTTTTTTACAGCCCTTGGAATAACGCTATGAAAAAACGGAAATTACAAATAGGTCCTACCCTTTCTGCACACAGTATTCAACATGGACTAGGAACTCACCATCTAGCCTTATCAAAAGAACTAGATGAAAGATTTCTAACATATGCTAGTGCCACTCAAGATCTTCGTTTAATTCCAGAATATAAAATTTTATTTCCTGATTTATAGCTCCTATTGAATATAAAAGAGAACATACTAAGATCCCCCTTCCATTCCTATAATCCATCCATTGTTGAAGCAAATTCTTTTATGAATACATTCATTTTTATTAGTTTCATTTTACAGTATGGTTTCCTATAAAAATGGAGAATCGTACTGTTTTTTTATCTTTTCAGCTAAATACAACACCATTAAATAAAAAGTTGAATAATGTAAGAGGAGGAAATTCGTTCAAAAAATTCTTCTACAGTTATAGGAGGGAAAAAATGAAAGCCGTTATTCTCGCAGGTGGATATGGTACGCGAATTGGGGAAGAGACGCATTTAAAACCAAAACCCATGATTGAAATAGGGGCAAAACCAATTCTTTGGCATATCATGAAATTGTTTAGTCACTATGGAATTAACGAATTTATCATCTGTTTAGGATATAAAGGACATGTAATTAAAGAATTCTTTTTAAATTATAACTGGTATATGTCAGATTTCACTATCGATATGAGTAGAAACGAAATTACAAATCAATCAAGTAATACAGAACCTTGGAAGATAACACTTATTAATACAGGTGAAAATACAGAAACTGGTGGACGTATTAAAAGAATACAAAATTATGTTGGTGATGAACCGTTTTGTCTTACTTATGGAGATGGATTAAGTAATGTAAATATAAATGAACTCATTCAATTTCATAAAAAACATGGAAAACTCGCTACCGTTACTGCTGTTCAACCTCCTGGCAGATTCGGCTCTCTTATACTTCAAAATCAAACGGTTTTGGAATTTAAGGAAAAACCTTTAGGCGATGGCGGCTGGATTAATGGGGGATTTTTTGTTTTAAATCCCGCCGTTTTTAATTATATTCTAGATGATAGATCCGTTTGGGAAACTGATGTATTAGTTCAATTAGCTAATCATAAACAGTTACATGCCTATCAACATAATGGATTTTGGCAGCCAATGGACACATTACGTGATAAGAAAAAGTTAGTGGAATTATGGGAAAATAAAAATGCTCCTTGGAAGGTTTGGTAGTATGATCGATACATCTTTCTGGCATAAGAAAAAGGTTTTTATTACCGGCCATACCGGTTTTAAAGGAACGTGGCTTACTTTATGGTTAGCATCACTAGGTGCAGATGTAAGCGGCTACTCTTTTCATCCACCATCATCCCCTAATTTATTTGAATTAACACAAGCGACAACAGAATGTAAATCTACAAAGGGAGATATCACTCATTTCCCTTCTTTATTGCAAGCAATTAAGGATTACAAGCCTGAGATTATTTTTCACTTGGCCGCACAGCCCTTAGTGCAAACATCATACAAAAATCCGATTGATACATTTAAAACCAACGTTTTAGGTACCGTACATCTATTAGAAGCAGCAAAGAATGTACAAAGCGTGCACGTGATTATTAACGTAACAAGTGACAAGTGTTATGAAAATGATGGGTTTGGGAATCACTCTTTTGAAGAAAACGACCGACTAGGAGGACATGATCCATACAGTGCAAGTAAAGCCTGCGCAGAATTAGTTACAACTTCTTACCAAAAATCATTTTTTCACCTTAAAGACTCTTCTTCACCGAAGTTAGCCTCCGTACGAGCAGGTAATGTTATTGGCGGTGGAGATTGGGCTGAAGATCGACTGTTTCCAGATATGGTGAGAGCCTATATAAATTCGAACAAATTTAGTATCAGAAATCCAAATGCAATTCGTCCATGGCAACATGTTTTAGACCCTTTACATGGTTATTTGCTCCTTGCTGAAAAAGTATGGAAAACCCCTAGATATGCAGCGGCTTGGAATTTTGGTCCAGTCAATCAGCCTCATATGACAGTAAATGAGTTAGTCAATATGACAATGAAGCTGTGGAATAAAAAATTAGAAATTATCTCTCCTACTGACTCTTCCCATTACGAATCATCTGTTTTAACACTTGATAGCAATAAATCGATGAAAGAATTAGGATGGGTTCCAAAATTATCAACTAAAGAATCTATTTCTTGGACTGTTGAGTGGTATCGAAAATATGTCAATGGAGAGGATATTTCATCATTTACTCGTAAACAAATCGATACGTTTAAAACCATATAAGGAGTCTATAAAAAATGTCACATAAAAAATGTCGTTTTTGTCATTCATTGCTGACACATACCTTTTTAGATTTAGGTGTTTCTCCTCTTGCTAATTCATTTGTGCTTCCAAAAAATTTAGATAAAATGGAACCGTTTTATCCACTTCATACGTTTGTTTGTGACACTTGCTTGCTTGTACAATTAGATGAATTTGAATCACCACAGCACATTTTCAATGACTATCTATACTTCAGCTCTTACTCATCTAGTTGGCTATTACATGCAAAACAATACGTAGAAATGGCAATCAAGCGGTTTAATTTAACGCAAAATTCACAAGTTATTGAGATTGCAAGTAATGACGGATATTTATTACAATATTTCCAAAAGCAAAAGATTCGTACGTTAGGGATTGAGCCGGCAAAAAATGTTGCAGAGGTTTCCATTCAAAAAGGCATTCCTACTAAAAGTGAATTTTTCGGAAGTGATTTAGCGAAACAATTACTATCCGAAAATTATCAAGGCGACTTAATTATAGCTAACAACGTATTAGCCCACGTTCCTGATTTACATGATTTTATTGCAGGTTTAAAAACATTGTTAAAACCAGATGGTGTAATCACAATTGAATTTCCACATGTATTAAATCTCATTTCTTATAAGCAATTCGATACAATTTATCACGAGCACTTTTCTTATTTTTCACTTATATTTCTTCAAAAAATACTGTCCCATCATAAATTACAAGTAATAGATGTAGAAGAACTTTCTACACATGGCGGCTCATTACGTTTATTTATCAAACATGAGAACAAAGATGCATTAATCCATTCTAATGTTACAAAATTGATTCAAAAAGAAACACGCCATGGACTCCACAAATTAGATTGTTACCTTCTATTCTCTAAACAAGTAGAGCGGTTAAAAATAGATATTTTAAATTTTTTCATTACAGCAAAATCCTTAAACAAACAAATTGTAGGTTATGGAGCACCGGCCAAAGGAAATACGCTTTTAAATTTTTGTGGACTTGGTAAAGAGTTCCTTTCTTATACAGTAGATAAAAATCCTCATAAGCAAGGTTTATATTTACCAGGTACTCGAATTCCTATTAAAGATCCTGAAGAAATAAAACAAACAAAACCAGATTACATTCTCATTTTACCGTGGAACTTAAAGGACGAAATTATGGAAGAATGCTCCTTTATTCATGAATGGGGCGGGAAATTTTTAGTTGTTATACCGAAAGTAGAAGTGATTTAAATATGAAAAAAATCCTTGTGACAGGTGGAAATGGTTGGATTGGTAAGTACGTAGTAACGTCATTAATCAAAATGGGCTATGAAGTGCATGCTACTTATTACAGCAACAAACCGTCTCATATTTCATGTAATTGGCACAAAGTAAATTTACTTCATAATGAAGAAGTACAAGATCTTATTTACTATATAAGACCTTCTCACCTTGTTCATTTGGCATGGGAAGCTGTACCCCCACAATGTTATCAATCTATCAATAATTATTATTGGCTACAATCCAGCATTTCATTAATTCAACATTTTTCAAAATCTGGTGGCCAAAGAATAGTAGTAGCTGGTACAGGGGCCGAATATGAATGGATTAATGGTATCTTATCAGAAGATTCAATGCTCCTCTCCTATAAAACTCCTTATTCATTGTGTAAAAATACCTTACGCTCATGGTTACAATCTTATTCTGAACAAACCGGTCTTAGTATGTGCTGGGGAAGAATTTTTCATTTATACGGTCCTTATGAAGCGGGTAATCGTCTAGTATCTAATATTATCACTTCCTTATTAAAAAACGAAGAAGCACTATGTACACATGGAAAACAATCAAGGGATTTCCTCCATGTGGGTGACGTCGCTGACGCCCTTGTAACTTTATTAAACTGCAACGTTACAGGCACAATAAATATCGCTTCTGGTCAATCTGTGCAAATTAAAGAATTAGCTTCTATCATCGCTAAAAAGATAGGAAAAGAAAATTTAATTAAACTAGGTGCTATCCCTTTTCCTAAAGATGAACCTTTATTTGTCGGCGTTAATGTGGAACGTTTAAAAAACGCAGTAAACTGGAAACCAAAATACGATCTAAACACTGGAATCGAAGAAACAATTTTGTGGTGGGAATCATTTATAAAAAAACATAACGATACGCATCACTAAAACGTAAATCCTTCGTCCCTCTCGCTAATTCCTTATACCATTCTTCTAACCTTTCAGGCGTAATAATATGGTGAGTTCCCATTCCTGCATGCTTACTACCTTCAGATAGAGTCGGACCAATTTGTAATTTCCTCTTTCTCATCGCATCGTTCCAAGGGCTAAACCCAAACCATACAATACACGCAAGAGGTGGATAATTCATAGATTCATGTGCAGTTAAATGTCTTCCAACAGTATAACTTCCATGTTCATGATTATGAATGAATCTACCTCTTCTCCATAATCTCCAATCTTCTGGTAAATAACCGTGAAATCGCTGTTTCATTAGAGAGGTTCCATACTTAAGCGTAGAATAATTATAATTAGGATCATCGACCATAATTAGCCCTTCTAGCCAATACATCCTTCCTCCCATTTCATTCAGTGAATTCCAAAATTGATTTTTATCTTGTACACAAAGAAACTCAGTCGTATTTAAAATCATTTTCCAGCCTTCTACTTCCTGTTCCACCCCCATTACTTCATGATCTGTTGCTAGTGCATCAAATTCTGGATGTGCAGAATCGCGCACTTCCCAATGCGGTGCAAATTTTTTACAAATTTCAACCGAGCGATCTGTTGAACCTTTATTAATTAAAATGCCATGGTCAAACAGTTTCGTATGATGCATAAGCCACCACGGCAATAAATACTCTTCATTATAAAAATGAGATATAACGGTTGTAGTAATGTAAATCTCCTCCTCTTTCTCTATCAATCTATTTTTTATCCTACAGCCAATATACTCACGAATAAAAAATTTGTTTCCTATTATTATCCAAATATTATTACCAATATTTTCGCAAGTTTCCTTTAGGTATCCAGCCCTTCTCACCGTCTATTTTTCCACACCAAATCCATCCATTCAGCTCTTCTAATCCAATCAGCCTTTCTCCACTCCTCACATTTAATTCTTTCGCAGTATACTCTTTTGTAATTATTCCTACTCTATTCACCATATCTATTCTTATAATTTGCTCCGGAACCCATCCTTTCCGGTTATACCTCTCTTCATGACAAAACACCCAGTTATCCCAGCTTTCAGTACCTACGTACTTTTCTCCAATATGGACTACATCCCCTTCTTCCAAACGAATTGGATCCGGATAGCGACTAACATGTGATTTCATTACTATATATTTCATAACACCCTCCAATAATCAGAAAATTAAGTTATAATATCATTATAAAAGAAGAAGGAGGAATACGCTCATGTACTACAACACTTTATTTGAAAACGATCAACCTGTAGGCCGTCTATAAACTAAGACGGGCATTCATATAACAAATTCACTTTGCCTCGTCTTAGGGAACTACTATTACCCTAAAAATAGACGGAGGTACGTTACATGAAACAAACAATTTTAGGAGCTATATGCTTATCATTAGCAGCTAGTATATGGGGCGGTATGTATGTTGTTAGCAAATATGTACTCGACTTTATCCCACCACTTACACTCGTTTGGCTACGCTTTATTATCGCTTTTGTTGTTTTATATATGATTTTGAAAATAGCTGAGAAAAAACAAAAGAAAAAAATAACCATTCACAAAAAAGAGTGGCTGCTCTTCGCTTGGATCGGATTTATCGGATATTTCATTTCGATCACATGTCAATTTATTGGTACAAAATTATCCGATGCACATACAGGCTCGTTAGTAACATCAGCCACTCCGGCATTTATGGTTATATTTGCAGCACTCATTTTAAAAGAAAAACTAACTGCTCGTAGATTGTTATCTACTATTATAGCGACAATCGGTGTCATTATCGTAATTGGATGGGATATTGAAATTGGCTCCTATTTTATCGGTACAATCATTTTAGTTGGGGCCGCTATCACATGGGCTTTACTATCTATTTATGTAAAAATTGCTTCAGCCCGATTTTCATCGTTAGTTATTACAACGTACGCAATATTCTTTTCACTCTTTTTCATTACACCTTTTATGATATGGGAATTCCAATCTACCCCTATTGAACATATGAACTTGTATGTAGTATTAGGCGTACTTTATTTAGGAATTGTATCAACGGCAGGTGCATTTTTCCTTTGGAATAAAGGATTAGAATTAATGGATGCTAGCATTGGTTCATTATTTTTCTTTTTCCAACCTATCGTCGGATCATTACTTGGTTGGTTCCTATTAAATGAAACATTAAACAACAACTTTTTTATTGGTGGTATTCTCATTATATGCAGTGTTATCATTACTACTTTCGAAAAGAAAAAACAGGCAGAGAGTTAATCTCTGCCTGTTCGTATAAACTCACTCCATACACTTTACGCAGTCCAATGAGCTGGACGAGACAACAATTTCGGTAACTTCGTATGTTTATCCCCCCTGGCCGCATTAATTTGAACTTGCGTAAGAAAAATACTATTTGTAAAATCTACCCCTCTAATATCTGCATCTCGCAAATCTGCTCCAATAAGATCTGCCCCTCGTAAGTCTGCACCATTTAAGTTAGCCGCAATTAAATAAGCTCCTCTTAAATTTGCACCTTGCAAATCTTTCTTTTTCAGATTTGCCCCCATAAGATCTGCTCCGCGGTGACTGATTCGTTTCTTACGTGCCGCATTCATTCCCTTCCATACTAATTCACTCGTTTCTAAAAGAAGAATGTTCACTTCGGCTCTGTGCAATGGAATATTTATTTTCATTAACTCATCTGGACTTAAATTCGAAAGACGCTCTGTCTCTTCAATTGCTTCCTTCAGATCTTTATGAATTGACTGCGTCGCCTTTAAAAGAATAGCCTCATTCAAATACCACAGCATTTCATGAAGCTGATGCATAACCGGAAAAGCATCATACATTTTCCTCGCATGCCCAGCATCTTTCCGCCAATCAATTCCGTTAAATGTAACTTGAGAAATCTTCTGGCCGGCACCGAAACACTCAAATACGGTACAACCTTTATAACCTTTTCCTCTAAGATTTTTATGTATACTACACTTAAAATCTGATTGTAAGTTGGAACATGGTTTCCCACCATCTTTATTCACCGCAAAATCTACCGATGTTGCGAACGGTAAAGCTACACAACATAAACCAAAGCATTTTTCGCAGTTTGCTTTTAAATGATCGTTATGATTAGTCAAAATCTATACCCCCTGTTGTCTTTTGACTATTTCATAATATTCCAATTGAATTAAATAATCAATTTTAAAATAAACTGGCATCTTTCGTTTCAATTCATAACTACATCATTCAATTTCCTTTCAATTGAAAAAGACTATTTTTACCTAATGAATTATAATTAAATTATAAATATTCAAACTAAAAGGAGAGTTACTATGGCACTAGAAATGAAAACAAACTGTCAAATTTGCGATCATTCCCTTCAACCAGATTCTGAAGCTTACATTTGCGTATATGAATGCACATTTTGCGCACCCTGTACTGAAGAAAGACAAAACGTTTGTCCAAATTGCGGTGGGGAGTTAGTACGTAGACCGAAAAAGAAACAGTAAAAAGCAAAGCGATATCGCTTTGCTTTTTACTATGCCCTATTTTGGTGCATGAAATTATACCGACGTTTCAACAAAGGATATCGACCTATCGACAAATAACAACATTTCTACATGAATTCAGTTTCAATCCATCGCCCTTTATAAACACAAGTTAAACATTTAAAAATTTAACACAAACAGGCTCTGGTACAACAACATCAGATTGTATAAGCGTTAGCTTTCCTGTAGATTCATTTCTTGAAAATAGTACAAGACTATGTGATTTTTCATTTGTAGCAACAAGAAATTTTTCAGTAGGATCTAATACAAAGTCCCTCGGCCAATTTCCTTCTGTAGATGTATGTTCAACAAATGTAAGTTGACCTGAATTTTGATTCACACTGAATACAGCAATACTATTATGACCACGATTGGCTGCATACACAAATTGGCCGTCAGAAGAAATATGAATAGCACTTCCTTGACTATTTTCATCAAATTCTTCGGGAACGGTAGAAATATACTGTAATTCTCTAAAAGATCCTTCTTCCGAATTATATGTTAACACAATAACTTCTGAACTCAGCTCAGTCATCACATACGCATACTTTCCATTTGGATGAAAAGTAATATGTCTTGGACCACTTCCTGGATTCACAGACAAGCTATTCACTTCTATTAATGTACTCTCTTTTATTTCATACGTAATTAATTTATCAATTCCTAAATCAACACCCACCACATATTTTTCGTCAGGAGTATATCCCGCGTAATGTGCATGTGGTTTTTCTTGTCTTTCTTTATTCGGACCCGAACCTTTATGTGTAATAATTGATGAGGCAGTATTTACAGTTCCATTTTCTTGATTTACTGCAAAAGACTCAATCGTTCCTTTATGGTAATTTGCTGTAACTACCGTACGATTTCTACTATCAACACTAATATGACAAGGTGAGGCACCTTCTACTATTTGTCTATTTTCTACCTTAAGCTCTCCAGTATGGCTATCAATCGAATAAGCAGCTACACCACCAGCTTCTCCTTCCTTTACAACAGAATAGAGATATTGATTATTTCGATTAATGGTTACATATGTAGGGTTATCCAGCTTGGCTGCAAGTGTTACATTATTAATTTTTTTTGCTTCCGTGTCTAAAGTAAAAGTATATATTCCTTCGCTATTTTCTTTCGTGTAAGTTCCAACATATCCAATAAACTCTTTGTTATCCATCATTTTTATACCCCTCTCTCCCTATAGTTTTTGTTCACCATACTTGTTACGAAACAACCTTAAACTATTTTTTGTTGAAATAATACCCTAAAAAATCGGAGTACCTCTTTATAAATTATCATATTTTTCTGCTCAATAGCCTCTAAACCCATTTTTTCTGAAAAGCTGCTATACTTTCATATTCTTCTTCCAAGTGACGAGACAGACGAATATAAATAGGTGTTAAATCTTTATATTTTTCCACACTTTCCATGTTTGGTTTATGATAAAAATTTGCACCTACCATTTCAGAAACTACATGTAATGTATCTATTTCACCTAAACTATATAAACCGAGGATAGCAGCTCCCAAGCAAGAGCTTTCGAAACTTTCAGGAACATATACGTCTTGATGAAAAATATCCGCCATCATCTGTCTCCAAAGTTCCGACCTTGCAAAGCCTCCAGTTGCTTGAATTTTTCTCGGTTCGCCAATTAGCTCTTTTAAGGCGAGGAGAACAGTATACAGGTTATAAATGATTCCCTCTAAAACAGCACGGATAAGATGTTCTTTCTTATGATGCAATCCTAGTCCAAAGAAAGATCCTCGCGCATTAGCATTCCATAAAGGAGCTCTTTCTCCTGCTAAATACGGATGAAATAATAAACCGTCAGATCCAGGGTTAACTTTTGCTGCTATTTCAGTAAGCACTTCATATGGATCTTTTCCTAAACGCTTCGCATGTTCAACCTCTAAAGTACCTAATTGGTCACGAGCCCATCTGAAAATCATACCACCGTTATTAACTGGCCCACCAATTACCCAATGTTCCTCAGTTAGTGCGTAACAAAAAATCCTACCCTTTGGATCCGTTACAGAATGATTTGTTACGGCGCGTATCGCACCGCTTGTACCAATTGTAACAGCAACAACCCCAGGTTCTATTGCATTTACACCTAAATTAGATAGTACTCCATCACTCGCTCCTACTACAAAGGGAGTAGAAACAAGTACATTCATCTCTCTTGCAAGATCTTCATCTAATCCTATTAAGCTGTGCGTCGTTGGAACAAGTTTAGAAAGCTTTTCATCTGAAATTCCTGCAACATGTAGAGCTTCCTCATCCCATTTTAAAGATTTTAAATTGAACATTCCTGTTGCTGATGCTATGGAATAATCAATTACATATTCCTTAAATAACTTATAAAAAACATACTCTTTAATAGAAATGAATTTATAGCTTTTTGCGAACAATTCTGCATGCTCATTCTTAAGCCAAACTAATTTTGAAAGTGGTGACATAGGATGCATTGGCGTCCCGGTGCGAAGGTAAATTTCATGACCATTCATATCATTCTTTATTTTCTCTGCCCATCTTGCGCTTCTATTATCTGCCCAAGTGATACATCTCGTTAACGGATTCCCCTCTTCGTCTACAGCAATGACGCTATGCATTGCCGAACTAAAAGAAACACAAAGAATATCAATCGGCTGTACGTTACCTGATTGCACAGTTTCTTTAATCGTATGTATCACCGCTTGAAAAATCTCTTCAGGATCTTGTTCTGCTATTTCTGGCGCGGGAGAATATAAAGGATATTCAATCCCATGGCTTGCAATAACAGATCCATCAATCGAAAACAGAACTGATTTTGTACTAGTTGTCCCAATATCTACACCAATCATATATTTCAAGCTCACTATGTAACCCCTTTCGAAATATTTCTATAACAAAAGAGCACCATGATTTATATGAAAAAAGACTCTTCCTTATGAAAGCTACGTTTTAACAAACTTCACTCTCATAAGGAGGTCCTTTTCATGTCTATTGTGCTATTTTGAAAATGAATCGTTTCTTTTTATATTGCCGTTTTCACGTAATAAGATGCCAAACTCGAGATTAAATTTACAGGATGAAGTTACATAGAGAGTGGTCCTCTCGCGAAAAAGCAATTGGTGAAAACTTCACTTCATTATAATTTAGGCGCTTTCGCCCAATCCGCAGCAAACTTTTCAATACCTTGGTCCGTTAATGGATGCATAGCAAGTTGTTCAATTACTTTATAAGGAATTGTTGCAATGTGAGCACCTGCCATCGCTACACGAGTTACATGATCTGGGTGTCTGACAGAAGCCGCAATAATTTGTGTATCTAATTGATGAACATCGAATAATTCAGCAATTTTAGCAACTAATAGTACGCCATCTTCAGAAATGTCATCTAAACGACCTAAAAATGGAGAAACATACGTTGCACCTGCTCGAGCAGCTAAAAGTGCTTGGTTCACAGTGAAAATAAGGGTAACGTTCGTTTTAACATCTTTTTCAGTAAGATAACGACAAGCTTCTAATCCTGCTAGCGTCATCGGCAGTTTTATTGTGATGTTTTTATCGCCACCGTTAATTTTAATCAATTCTTCTGCTTGGGCGATCATCTCTTCGGCTGTAACAGCATCTGGAGTTACTTCTGCCGAAACAGACTCAACTTTAGGTACTGCCTGACAAATTTCTGCAATACGGTCTTCAAACTTGATACCCTCTTTTGCGACTAAAGAAGGGTTAGTTGTAACACCAGCTAAAACTCCCAGTTTATATGCTTTTTTTATGTCCTCAAGATTTGCAGTATCAATAAAAAACTTCATGATCAATTCCCTCCAGTTTTTAAACTTTAACGAGTTATAATTTTAAAATGTTTATTTCTTTTCTACTGCATGTCCGCCAAATTCATTGCGCAGAGCTGCTACAACTTTCCCTGTAAACGTATCATTGTCTAATGAGCGATAGCGCATTAATAGAGACATTGCGATAACAGGAGTTGCTGTTTGAAGGTCTAATGCTGTTTCTACTGTCCATTTCCCTTCACCAGAAGAATGCATAACTCCCTTAATTTCATCCAGTTTTGCATCTTTAGAAAATGCATTTTCAGTCAATTCCATTAACCATGAGCGAATTACTGAACCGTTGTTCCATACTCTTGATACTTTTTCATAATCGTAGTCAAATTCACTTTTCTCTAAAATCTCAAATCCTTCACCAATAGCAGCCATCATACCGTATTCAATTCCGTTGTGAACCATTTTTAAAAAGTGACCACTGCCAGCTTTTCCTGCATATAAGTATCCATTTTCTACAGCTGTATCGCGGAAGATAGGTTCAACGATTTCCCAAGCTTCTTGATCTCCTCCGATCATGTAACAAGCACCATTACGAGCGCCTTCCATTCCTCCAGAAGTTCCTGCATCCATAAAGTGAATACCATCTTTCTTTAATTGCTCATATCGGCGGATAGACTCTTTATAATGTGAATTACCAGCTTCAATTAAAATATCCCCTTTTGATAACAGCGGTGTAACCTCATTAATAACAGAATCAACAACAGCATGCGGTACCATAACCCAAAGAATTCTTGGTGATTCTAATGACTGAACAAGTTCATTTAAACTAGATACACCTGTAGCCCCATACTCTTTCATTTCTTCCACTGCACTCGTATTTAAATCGAATGCTGCTACTTGATGTTTATGATCAATTAAATTTTTCCCTAAATTCAATCCCATTTTGCCTAAACCAATTAATCCTACTTGCATAATATAATTCCTCCTCAAATCATCTTTTATTAAAAATCCATATCACTACAATCTTGAATACCTTTTTGACATATCATTTTCAACACTTATAAGTTGATATGTCCAGAAAGGTATTCACAGTCATAGCTTAAGAATTCAATACATTTTGTGTAATTTGAACAACATTTTCTGTCGTAAATCCAAATAGATTCATGACTTCAGCTCCAGTTCCTGAAGCTCCAAATGTTTCAATTGATAATGCCTTTCCTTCTTGCCCTACATAACGCTCCCAACCGAGAGATACACCCATCTCAAGAGATACTCGTTTTGTTATAGAAGACGGAAGAACCGATTCTTTATATTCTTTCGATTGACGATCGAATAACTCCCAGCTCGGCATTGCAACGATACGAACAGAAACATGTTCTTGTTCTAATTTTGCTTTCGCACTAACAGCTAAAGATACTTCAGAACCTGTCGCAATTAAAATAACATCCGGATTTTCATTTGTTTGCGTTAATACATAAGCTCCTTTATAAAGATTCTCTATGTTCGCTTTCGTTTCATTAAACACCGGTAAATTTTGACGGCTAAGTACTAAAACAACAGGACCATCCGTTTGTTGTAAAGCATACGCCCAAGCACTTGCTGTTTCATTTGCATCTGATGGGCGGATAACTGTAAGACCAGGAATTGCCCGAAGAGCTGCCAAGTGTTCAATTGGTTCATGAGTTGGACCATCTTCTCCTACTGCGATTGAATCATGTGTAAATACGTAAGTAACAGGTAACTTTTGCAATGCAGCTAGTCGAATTGATGGACGAAGATAATCATTAAATACAAAGAATGTACTAACGAAAGGTTTTACTCCTCCATGAAGCGCCAGTCCATTCGCTGCCGCGCCCATTGCATGTTCACGTACACCGAAGTATATATTTCGGCCAGCAAACGTTTCTACTGCATACACTGCTTCACCTTTTATATCTGTCATAGTGGAATGGGAAAGATCTGCACTTCCGCCAAAAATAGAAGGGATCGATTTCACATAATGATTAATAGCTTCTCCACTTGCAACACGAGTTGAAATAGTCTTCTCAGTATCAAAGGATAGAATGTCATTTGCTTCGATTAAAACCTCGCCTGTAATCGCTTTTTCTAATTCATCTGCTAATGCAGGATTCGATTCTCTATATAAGTTGAACTGCTGATCCCACTGGTTCTCTTTTTCAATGCCTTTTTGTTTAAGTTCATTAAAATGAGCTTTCACTTCTTCAGGCACAAAGAAATCTTCCTCATAATGCCAACCATACACTTGTTTTGTCGCTGTCGCCTCTTCTACTCCAAGCGGATTACCATGTGCTTTGTTTGTTCCAGCAACTTTTGGACTTCCATACCCTATAATTGTTCTGATTTCTATAAGGGTAGGTTGGTCGGTATTTTCTTTCGCTAATTTAATGGCTCTTGTGATAGCCTCAACATCGTTTCCATCCTCAACTCTTACATACTGCCAATGTACAGATTCTGCCCTTTTCTGAATGTTTTCAGAGAAAGCAATGTTTAATTCACCATCAAGTGAAATTTCATTTGAATCATATAGTACAATTAACTTACCAAGTTTCATATGCCCTGCCATTGACATCGCTTCATAAGAGACACCCTCCATTAAGTCACCGTCTCCAACTAAAGCGTAGGTATTGTGATCTATAATAGAGTGACCATCCTTATTAAACTTCGCTGCTAAATGTGCTTCTGCCATTGCCATTCCGACAGCATTGGCAATCCCTTGTCCTAACGGGCCTGTAGTCGCTTCAACTCCAGGAGTATGACCAAATTCGGGATGGCCCGGTGTTTTACTATTTAACTTTCTGAAATTTTTCAAGTCATCAATTGAAACGTCATATCCAGCTAAATGAAGTAGGCTATATAATAGACTGGATCCATGTCCCGCCGATAAAACGAAACGATCACGGTTAAACCATTCTGGATGATTAGGATTGTAATTTAAATGATTCGCCCATAATGCATAAGCCATCGGCGCTGCACCCATCGGAAGACCTGGATGACCTGAATTTGCCTCATTAATAGCATCAATAGATAAAGTACGAAGTGTATTCACTGCTAATTGATTCATGTTTTTTGCCATAATAATAGTCCCCCCTAAATACCTTCATTTAAGAATGTATTTATTTTTCTATTTTTTGATCTAACCACCATTTAAATTCACTTTCTTGCAATAGTTCATTGGCCGCATCTGGACCATAAGAACCAGACTCATATTCATGAAGTGGCAATAAATTTTCCTCGAATGCTTCAAGAATTGGCTGCACCCATTCCCATGACAATTCGACTTCTCTCCAATGAGCAAAGAATGTAGAATCTCCACTCACAGCATCATGGATGAGTCTTTCATAAGCTTCAGGCACTCCTACATCCGCTTGCTCGCAAGTAAAGTTAATACGAATCGGTTCAATCTCTCCATTTTTTAATGGATTTTTACTATTTAATTGTAGTGAAACATTCTCACCTGGGCTTATTTCAATTATTAATAAGTTAGGCTCTGCATTTGGATTATTATCTTGATATTGCTGTTTTAACGTATTTTTAAATTCAATTACAATACGAGTAGATTTTTCTTCCATTCTTTTTCCTGTTCGTATGTAGAAGGGAACGCCAGTCCAAAATGGATTATCGATCCATAAACGAGCGGCAACAAATGTGTCTGTTTTAGAAGAAGGATTTACTCCTGGCTCCTCTTTATATGCAACCACTTGTTGACCTTTTATCTCACCTGAAGCATACTGCCCGCGAATGATATGGTTCTGAACGTCTTCTTTTTTCACTTTACGAAGAGTCTCCATTACCTTTCGTTTTTCCTCTCGAATTTCAGATGCGTTAATTTTTTCCGGCAGATTCATAGCAGTCATCATTAATATTTGTAACATATGATTTTGAACCATATCTCGAATGGCTCCTGCCTGATCATAATAACCTGCCCTTTCTTCAACCCCAACTGTTTCACTAGCCGTTATTTGTACATTCGCTATATGTTCTTTGTTCCAAATTGATTGGAGAACAGGATTTGCAAATTCAAGTGCTTCAATGTTTTGAATCATCGGTTTCCCTAAATAATGATCAATGCGGTATATCTCGTCTTCTTCAAACGTTTGACTAAGCTTATCATTAAGCTCACGCGCAGATTTAAGATCATGCCCAAACGGTTTCTCAATCATCAGGCGTTTCCATCCGTCCGTTCTATCCAGTCCACTTTCCTTAATATTTAAAGCAATTGTCTCGAAAAAGTCAGGTGCAACTGAAAGATAGAACATTCTATTACCTTTTATATTTCGTTCTTTTTCCCTTTCACGAATTACTTGTAATAACCTCTCATAGTCTTCTGGCTTACTCACATCTAATGGGCAATAACGAAAATTATCTAAAAAACCTTCCATTTCCGGAGTACCTTCTTCCCTATGACGAGAAAAAGTTTCTATTGATTCTTTTATTTTCCCCTGTAAATCTAAATGAGATAGTTGACGTCTTCCAAGCCCGATAACAGATATCTGCTTTGGAAGTTTTTGATCTCTATATAAGTTATATAGTGCGGGGTAAATTTTTCTTTTAGCTAAGTCCCCTGTTGCTCCAAATAAAACAAAGGTCATTGATTCCAATTTCAGTCCCCCTCTTGTTGTATAATCATTGTCAATATATGAAAAATGAATTGTACAGAAGCTCATACTCTTATTAATTCATTCTTACTTCTTCTTATCTTCTAACTTCATGTTGTTACAAAAAATAAATAGTTATCAAATTCCAGTTCTTTTTATACCTTTCGCTTTCTAATTGTCCCCAATATTAATAGTGGCAATTCAAAGCATTTCTAATACAACTTACTTATTTATCGAATTTAACTTAATATTATATATTTAATTACTTTTAGTTATTAAATAACCTTATGTCTAGTATATTAACTACATAAATTATTATCGTCAAGAAAAATATCTCGAATTAAAGATTTTTTATATCGTAATATTTTTCAGTTTTTGTCTATTTATTAAATGATGTTAGCCACATTAACTTCATCAATCGCAAGTGGGTTTAAATTTATGACTAAACGGCTTCTCGATAATAAGACGATTCAATCTCTTGTAGTACATTTTGATCTCCATATTGTATAAGTCCTATTGCTTTCATTCTTTCCACTCCTTTACAATGCAGGGAAATGAGGAAGTACTTCTTCCCCTAGCTAAAAGAAATGAGAATAATAGGCAGTATGTTCAATTAGATACAGCTCGAATATTTTTCATTAATCATCTAAAGAGAACACAAATGCCCTTAAATAAAATACAAGAATATATGAAATTCTCACTAGCCAAATTCATAATATTATACTTATTTTTTGTACTTTGCTATGCTATAACCACGAACAGGAGGTAATAAACAATGAAAGCACAAATCATCCATTCTTTTGGGGATTCATCTGTATTTCAATTTGAAGAGTTTTCAAAACCGGAACTTTTATCAGGACATGTTCTAATCCATGTAAAAGCAACAAGTGTAAATCCAATCGATACGAAAATACGCAGTGGCGCTGTTTCATCAGTTGCTCCTGAATTTCCAGCTATATTGCACGGGGATGTATCGGGTATTGTTATAGAAGTAGGAGATGGTGTTTCGAAATTCAAACCTGGCGATGAAGTATATGGGTGTGCTGGAGGTTTTAAAGGAACTACTGGTGGTGCACTTGCAGAGTTTATGCTTGCTGATGCTCGATTGATTGCTCACAAACCAAAAAATTTAACAATGGAAGAAGCAGCTGCTCTACCATTAGTTGCAATTACTGCTTGGGAATCTTTATTTGATCGTGCAAAAATTCAATCAGGACAAAACATCCTCATTCATGGGGCTACTGGTGGCGTAGGACACGTCGCCATTCAACTGGCTAAATGGGCAGGTGCTAAAGTTTTTACGACAGCTTCTCAGCAAAACAAAATTAAAATAGCCCATCGTCTAGGAGCCGACATAGCTATTAATTATAAAGAAGAGTCTGTTCAAGAATATGTTCAAAAACATACGAATGGCAAGGGATTTGAAGTTATATTTGATACGGTAGGTAATAAGAATCTCGATAATTCTTTTGAAGCTGCCGCGATCAATGGAACTGTCGTAACAATTGCAGCTCGTTCAACCCATGACCTCTCTCCTTTACACGCAAAAGGACTCTCTCTGCACGTTACTTTTATGGCGTTAAAAATATTACATACAGATAAGCGTAACGATTGCGGGGAAATCTTAAATAAAATAACACAAATAGTTGAAGAAGGAAAACTTCAACCATTGCTAGATTCTAAAACTTTTACGTTTGATGAAGTTGAACAGGCACATGAGTATATGGAATCGAAAGAAGCAATAGGAAAAATAGTGTTGAAAAACGCTTGGTAACTATAACTCGATTAAAAATGTCGATTACTCGGTGTCGGAAAGTAAAAGAGTGATAAGAAATCCTTGATTGCTAACATAATTTATCAAATTTCATGATGCTAGTGAATATAAGGAAAATAGTAAAGTTGCATAAAGGTCAATTTATGCAACTTTATTTTAGTTTTGCAACACCCTCTATTGTATTATGTATACATATCAAGTGGTAAAATCTTTAATATTTCTACATCACTAAAACCTTTGATAGCTACTCCTCTTCTATAAGAACCTACATATCCAAAATTTACTGTTGAACTATCTCCCCCCTTAAAACCAAAGTTAATTCTTTTAGTAACAAGTTAATATCTTTCAGAAACAATAGCATAAAGCCTGACAAGTTGAATCCTATTATAAAATTTTTTTCAGTTAAAATACGAAAATAATTTATATTTGGAGGACCTCAATTGCATTCGATTTTCTGAATAAAAAATAATATTAAATTCATAAATTTAATGTGATATTATATATTGAACTCTTCATGAAACTATCATTCATATTACTATTTAGGAGGATTTATGAGCAATCAAAATAATAATGAAGCACCAAATAAAATGGAAATCTTGGTCATAATTTTAGGACTATTTTTACCACTCTTCCTTCCTGCGCTTTTAATGCTAGCATTAGGAAAATGGATGCCAGATGAAATTGTATATCCTGGAGTAATGTCATTATTTATTCTATCCATTGAGTTATTCATAGTAACGGCTATTTTTACTAAGATTCTAAGTGTATGTGGATTACCTGAAAATAAATTAGATGAATTAGGATTTTTAGGATTTACAATTTCAATAGTTACATCATTTTTAGCTACTTATGTAGGATATTTTGGGATAGCTAAAGTTGGATTAACTTCGGTTCAACTATCACCTCATGGCATTTTAATTGTAGCGATTGTATCCACAATCATCTTAACTATTTTATTAAAGATTTTAGAGAAATTTGATAATCAATACGATCCAAATACAAATGAATAAAATTGTAAACTAAAAAGGTATGCTTCAAACAGAGCATACCTTTTCTATAAGATATTTATTACAACAATAAGTATCGGTTTCTATTTTTTATTTTCGGCAGATCCCTAAATTTATTAAAATGACAAAAACACCTGTCTTTTTATCGAAAACAGGTATTTTTCTACATTTATATAATTCCCAATTTTTTAAGATATAAAAGGAATAGGTTAATACAAGAGGAAATTTAGATCATTAGCTTTGAAGGATAAATTATGTGAAATTTAAACAAGGTGATCCAAAATAATCACCTTGTTCTTTTAGTAAATACAATAGTGTTTTCAGCAATCTTTACCAATAACATATACCCTATTAATAAAAAAAAGGAAATTAACTTACTGTCACTAAACAATTTTATTTTCACACCACATTTAGGTTATTAAATTAGAATATTACTTATGAAATTTCACACGCTCTTCAAGCGGTTGGAATTCTTTTTCACCTGGTGCAGCTGTTGGGTTACCAAATGGCATTTGTGCAATTAGTTTCCAATTAGCAGGGATATCCCATTCTTTTTTCACTTCATCGTCAATTAATGGATTATAATGTTGTAAAGATGCCCCTAATCCCTCTGCTTCTAATGCCGTCCACACAACTAATTGGTGCATACCTGATGCTTGGTTTGACCAAATCGGGAAGTTTTCAGCATATGCAGCAAATTTTTCTTGAAGTGATTTAACTACAGCCTCATCTTCAAAGAATAGTACTGTTCCATAACCAGCTTTAAAGGAATCCATTTTTTGTTGCGTTCCTGAAAAATCTCTATCTCCAACTACTTTTCTTAATGTTTCAGTTGTAATATCCCATAATTTATTATGGGCTTCACCAAATAATACAACTAATCGCGCAGTTTGAGAATTGAAAGCTGATGGAGTATATTTGACAGCAAACTCCACGATTTCTTTAATTCTTTCATCTGATACTTGTACCTCTTTATTAATTCCATAGTAAGTACGTCTTTCTTTAAGTGCAGTATAGAAATCTTTTGTCATAACTTTATTTCCTCCTAAGTTCTAATATCCTTCAAAATCATATATCTCGAAGATAATATGATTTGAATTTTTAATCATTAGACTCCATAGCACCAATTGCCAATCATTCTGAATCTAAATACATTGCTTCTTGTCCAAATCACTTCAGTTTACCTAAAGACGCCTTATAGAATCATTAATAAGATCCAGTCATCGTTTGATACTATTTTATCCAATCTCTATTAATGTACCCTGCGTGTTTCATATTTACACAAATATGAACTGTAGGTAATTTGATCATCGAATTTTATCTTGATTCGAAATATTCTCAGGGACAACCTTTAATAATTTTATTGTAAGTTCAGTTACAGTATAAATGAATTCTTTTTTTCTTCTGTTAACATGGTCGGCCAAGTATTTAGCGCAATTAATGGCATGGTATTGCCCCCTAAAATTGATTATCTATTCACTAACTACAACTTTTGGTTTAAATGATTTTTAACTGCTCTTATAACCAATTCATGATCTTCTTCTGGTGGTAATCCCGAGACTGTTATCATTCCAATAACCCCTACGTTTTTTATTTGGATGGGAAATGATCCACCAAACGCAGCGTATTCCGAGGCATCTAAACGGTATTTTTCATGATATGGGATTCCATTTATTTCACTTTCTATCTGCATATAATACGAGCTATGATTATGTAGAGAAACGACCCGTTTTTTACGCTCAATCCATTTGGTATTTTCCTCAGTTGTCCCTGTCATCTTGAAATGAAATAATTGCACACCATTTTTTGCTATATCAACAGCAATCAATTTTCCCTCTCGCTTTGCTGTTTCAACGATAAATAAACCTAATTGCAAGGCATCTTCATTTGTAAAAGAGGAAAATTGAAGTGTTTCCTCCTCTATTAAAATTTGTTTTCTTATTTCATTCATATTTAAAGTACTCATATCTTTAACCTCCCTAATCGTTTTATGCCACAGTGGCATTTTTAAAATTATCGGGCTCTATAGTACAACCCTTCAATAATTCTGAGTCTAAATAAACCGCTGGAACATAGTTAGTAACTAGTACCGTAAAGCTCGTTTTCTTCTTACAGGTGCTATTATGAATTATATTCAACACAATAAAAAATACGTACTTGAAAGTACTCTCCTACTTATCCCCCTCTTACATAGGCTCATATGAAATATATTTAACATATTAAAAATGTATGTACTAAACAATAATATTTTTATTAGTAAACTTTTTTCAAAATGGCTACAATCCAAATTCATCAAAGAAGTCTTTTATCAAATTAAACAAAAATAAAAAGAATCTATTCGGTATTAGATTCTTTTCTAGTCGAAAAACACTCTTATGATACTCGTATTAAGTATGCAAACCTTCACTTAGATACTTTGAACATCGATATTTTAGAATATATTGTCCCTAAATCAGATAAAGCATCTTACTCAAATGATCAAATTAGTGCGATGCATCTTTGTTTTGAAATAGAAAATATTGATACCGCTGTGAAACGCCTAAAAGCAATTGGGGTAGAACCAGGTGGCGAGCCGATTGTTTTCAAGAAAGAAGATGACTAGAAATCAGGATTTGATACAGGACTTGCCTACTTCCGTGATCCAGATGGTACTAATTTAGAGCTCATTGCTTCAAAAGATTCATTTAGACGTGACGAATTCATATAAATCAAGGTGTTTGCATTTTTTGCAGTGCGACAATGGCCTTGCAAAAAGATACTATATTTTACTCATGTGAATACCAAAAAAGCCACCTTATGTAAAGTGCACCCCAATTGTTAGACACAGTCTAACAATTGGAGGTGCATTTTTTATGGCTAATCGCGAAAATTAACATCGGGGTCTGATTGGTACCTATTCCTTTGCCGTCTCTTTCATCATAACATCGAAAGAATAGCCCGATGACCATTTCAAATATTGAGTAGCACCCCATCGCTATCACGCTAAAATTTTATAATACCCCCACAACGAAATTTCCTGCTAAATTATAATAAAAAAGTTCATTTTTTCATTTCGGGATAATTCTGAACCCTTAAGTTGATGGGCATAGGGTACAGCCGAGAAAATATTGTATATTCATTGATTTTAAACAATTAAATCAAACTAATTCTGATGTAATGAAATTGCATTTATACCTTTTTAACAAATTCAGATTTTAATTTCATAGCTCCAAAACCATCAATTTTACAATCAATATCATGGTCTCCATCAACTAATCGGATATTTTTTACTTTTGTACCTATTTTTACGACTGATGAAGTTCCTTTTACTTTAAGATCTTTAATTACTGTTACAGAATCACCATCGTTTAAAATATTTCCATTTGCATCTTTAATTACCTTTGTATCTTCACTATTTTCAGTTTCTAATTCTAAAGACCACTCATGAGCACATTCTGGACAAACAAAAAGATTCCCATCTTCGTAAGTGTATTCTGAATTACATTTTGGACAATTTGGTAAATTAGACATATTTTTATTTCCTCCGCTTGTTATCATTCATTTGAATAGATAAGCATTATTTTTTTATTTTCTTTAAAACTCTAATACTTTTTCTTTATTATTTACTTCTTGAAATTGTTGAGAAAGTTGCGTACATTCGTGAAAAGCAAAATGTTTACACCCTACACATTTTTTCTTCTCTAAGTGCTCTAGAGCGTGGTTAATCGCATCCCCTGTGTGATCAAAAAAGTTCTTTTCCCCAATCTCAGTGTACAATCCATTTTTATCCAGATTATTTTTCAACTCCGATTGAATTCCCGAAACAAGAAGTATGCCACCCTGCTTTTTAAAATGCTGGACAATATTCCTAAAATAGGACTCTCCTGTTGTATCAATAAAAGGAACTTTTCCCATACGTAAAATTAAAACTTTAGGTTTATAATGAATGGTTGCTAAAATGTTTTGTTCAAATGTTTGAGCAGCCCCAAAAAATAATGGCCCTTCAATTGTGTAAATACTAATTTGTGGGCAATCGTGAGCTTTATTTACCACATGCGGTAACAATTTTTCATTCTTTTTTGTATGATCAGGAAGCACTTTAGATATGACAAGCATATTACTCATACGTTTTGTAAACAAAATCACAGCTAAAATAAGACCGATTTCCACAGCTGTTGTCAAACTAGTAAATACAGTGAATAAAAATGTTACAAGTAATACAAGAGAATCTCCTGTCTTCATTTTAAGGATGTGAGCAAAATGTTTTTGTTCACTCATATTCCAAGCTACTACCATTAAAACAGGAGCCATACTAGCAAGTGGAATATGTGAAGCATATGGAGCTAACAGTAGAAGCGTGAATAACACAAATATCCCATGAATAACACCCGATATCGGAGATACAGCTCCACTCTTAATATTTGTTGCTGTGCGAGCAATCGCTCCAGTTGCTGGAATTCCTCCAAAGAATGGTGTAACTATATTAGCAATTCCTTGACCGATAAGTTCTTTGTTACTGTTGTGTTTACTATTTGTCATACCATCTGCCACGACAGCGGATAAAAGAGATTCAATTCCACCGAGCATTGCAATAACAAATGCCGGACCAATTAGCTGTTGTATACGCTCTAGTGTAATTGCTGGTATATCAAACTGAGGAAGTGTATTTGGAATCGTACCATATGCTGTACCGATCGTAGGTACATGACCTGAGAAAAATACCGTTGCAATTATAGTTGAAATAATAACACCTACTAATGAAGCAGGTACTTTCGGTAAAATCTTCGGTGTTATGAGAATAACTAAAAAGCAAATCAAAGCAGTTATAACACTGTAAAAATTGGTAGTACCCATATGAGTGAAGATTTCCTGCAGGTTTGCTATAAATTCCTCATGCTTTTTTATACCTGTTAGCCCTAAAAAACTAGCAATTTGTCCCGTAAAGATAATGACAGCAATACCTGATGTGAAGCCAATTGTTACGGGGCGCGGGATAAATTTAATTAAAGATCCTAGTTTAAAAATCCCCATAAGACATAGGATAATTCCGGCTAACAAACCAGCAAGTAGTAAATCTTCATACCCATAGGTAATTACAATCCCTAAAAGAATTGGGACAAAAGCACCTGTAGGCCCGCCAATTTGATACTTCGAACCACCAAATAGTGAAATGAGTATCCCGGCAATACATGTTGTATAAATTCCATACTCCGGCTTAACACCAGAAGCGATAGCAAAGGACATAGCAAGTGGTATCGCAACAACTCCGACAATCATTCCTGACAGAAGATCCTTTTGAAAATGTCCCAATGAATATCCTTCAAACCTTCCCGTAAATAAACCTCTCATTACAAACCCTTCTTTTCTATTTTTAATAAATCTTATTTCTTCTTAAAGAATATTATCTTTTGATGATTTTGAATTACAAATGCATTTCTCATGCTCTTATCCTTACGCTTTTTATCTCTTTACAAGAGGCTTAATATTGGTTATACGTTTTGCTTAAATGACGTTCTAATTTACCTATATCTCCACCTTCTTGTACGTAGGATTTTAACCTTTCTGCTAGAAGTAATCCATCTCGACTATCTAGCTTTTTCATTTCTATAAACGCTTTAATCCTTACGTTATCCGGGGTATTATCTCTACGAAACATTTTCCCTGGGATTTCATTCCAAAAACGATTCCAATCGTCCAATAATCCTATTTGGTCAAATAAAAAACTTTGAATCCCGCATAACCAAGCTGTACAAGCTGTATTTCTCTTTTGACATCCAACTCCATCCTGTAAATGCTGGCATGAAAAACAACAAGAATTCCCACTTTTAATACAAACATTACAAACGTGATAAGCACCTATTGAGCGAAATATTTCCATACCATGTTGAATGATATCTTCTTTCTTAATTTCAATGCTCAACCTAACCCTCCTTACCTATCGTTTCAAGTTCTGTTTCATCTAGTTCTTCTAACATTGAAATTGTATCGATTAAATGGTTGTTAAAAATTTTCCGTGCAACTACCAATAAATCCATAATTATAGGATCTCGTAAAGAATATAAAACTCTTTTTCCATCTTTGGTACCAACAACAATATTTTTTGAACGTAGTACACTTAATTGCTGAGAAACAGCTGAGCCTTCCTTATTTAGAATAGCTTGAATTTCGTTTACGCTTTTTTCACCTTCTGACAATAATTCTAAGATACCTATTCGCAAAGGATGTGCTAAGGCTTTAAAGAAATCTGCTTTAAATTGTTGCATTTCATTTCCCATTAAAACACCTACTTATTTTTAATTAAAAACCCAGAAACATCATATACATCTTCAAATGTTTGAATATGTATATGATACTTCTAGTACTTACAATTTTCAATAAAAACATTTGAACCCATATAGGTAAATTATTTTTAGGTACATATTGTAATACTACGCCCCGTTTGTACACGTATTTCGCTTATACCTTAATATCAGTTACATTAGTATTGAATATTTGCATGCGAAATTAAAGCACACAATTCATAAAAAACGATATTTCATTTAATATAGAATAATATTTCCAATGTTACATGTCTTGAAATTTTCAATCTATTACATTACGGGCTACCGCTACATACCCATCAAGCTAATATTTTGAAGTAGCCCCAAAACGAGAAAAATGTAAAAATTTTTCATTACGGGGTAGTTTCTATTGTTAGGTTGATAGCCATGTGTTGCTACCCTATTAAGAATTAGCTAATCATTTATTTATGTCTTACTTTTATAAAAGCTACACAAAAAGCCATTGATATCATGAATAGATATCAATGGCTTTTATATTATAAATCTGTATCCTATAACAATTAAGCTATCGTTAAGACAGTCACCTCTTTTTTACATTTTAAACTTTTCAATTAACATTTGTAGCTCTTCAGCCATTTGTGATAATGTACTGGCAGCTGAACTAATCTCTTCCATAGAAGCTAATTGTTCTTCAGCTGATGCCGCAGCATTTCGTGTGCTCATCGCGTTACTCTGCGTTGTTATTACAAATTCACTAACGGATATAGAAAGACCATTTGCTCCTTTAGATATTCCGTTTACAGTTTGTACCATCATTTTAATTTGTTCTGCTATTTCATTTGTAGAATGCAATATTTCCGCAAAATTCTGCTTTGTATCATTCGCTATGATAATACCTGATTGTACTTCTTCATTCACATTCCCCATAGCCTTCACAGTCTTATTCATATCAGTCTGTATTTCATCTATTAATTTACCTATCTCACTTGATGATACACGAGATTGTTCCGCTAATTTCCGCACTTCATCAGCTACAATAGCAAATCCTCTCCCATGCTCACCTGCCCGCGCTGCTTCAATTGCTGCATTTAAAGCAAGGAGGTTTGTTTGATCAGCAATATTTTGAATAACCTTTAAAATATCACCAATTTGTTTCGATTTATCATTCAGTAATTGAATAACAGCATCTGATTGCAAGACAGATGTTGCAATCGACTGCATTTGCTTCACTGTTTTTTCTACAAATTCCCCGCCATCCTCAGCCTTTTCGCGAGTATATGCAGAGGCATTTCTAATGGAAGAAAAGCTATTTGCTACCTGTTGAATTCCCTCTGTCACATTGTGAAGTAACATTGCTCCATTCTCAAAGTTCGCGGTTTGTGTAGTTACTCCACTTGATACTTGCTCCATCGCCATTGTAATTTGTTCTGTTGCCTCATTCGCTTGCCTCACACTTGCCGTCAACTCTTCAGATGAAGCTGTAACATGTCCTGCTGAAGTGTTAATTCTTCCAATTAATGTACGTAATGAATACGTCATTTCATTAAACCCTTTAGCAAGCTGACCAATTTCATCATTGGAATGGATTTCAATTATTTTCGTTAAGTCCCCTTCACTTATTTCTTGAGAAGTTACAACTAACCTCTTTAAAGGTTTCGTAATTAAAAACGTCACAAAATAAATAAGTGCTCCTCCTACAACTAATGAAATAAACATAACAATTAACGTATTATAAAATACAGGTCGTGCAGCCTCAACAATCTCATTTGAGTACATTGTCCCAGCAATTTTCCAACCCGTTTTTAAATTTGTAACATATTCCATTCTCTTCTCACTACCGCCATAAGAGTAGGAAAAAGTACCATGGTTATCTTCATAAATTTTCTTCGCCCAAGCATCAGCTGCTTTATCACCTGGTTTTTCTCGCGGATGAGCAACAATTTTCTGCTTATCGTCTAAAATGATAGCATATCCTTTATTACCGATATTGATTAACTTTGTTGTTTTTAATAAATGCTCCAAGCTTAAACTTAAAGCTACCACACCATTTTTATCTTCTGTTTGCTTTGCGATCGTTACCACAATATGCCCATGTCCTGGTACCTTATATGGCTCCGTGATAACGATTCCACCTTGCTTACTCACTGCATCTTTATACCAAGGACGTGTGGTTGGATCATAATCTGCTGCCATTTGTATATTGGGTTCCGCCACAAATTTCTTATTGTTTCCTGCAACATATACTCGTTCCACATCTTTATTGAAATTACTATATAAAGATAATATTTTCCTTAATGCATCTTGAGTATCTCCTTGATACATATCACCATGAATCACTCGTGCAAGATTATCCAGATCATTGAATTTTGTCTCAATCATTTGGGTGATTAAGTGATCTAATATTTTAACATTATCATGAGCACTCCTCATAATTTGTGATTCAAAATTCTTTTTAGCCGTTTGATAGGACATTCCCCCAATAATAGAGACGGCCGCAATTAAAATTACAAAAAATGAAATTAATAACTTGTTAACAACTTTCATATCCCCTAAAAAATGTAATACTTTACTCACAAAACTCCTCCTTAAAACAATAAAACCTAATATTAACAATAATAAATAATAAAAATGCAACAAAGTTTCCTTTTTGATATTTTATTCGTTTGCTTTTGTTTACATTCCAAATGATAATAATAAACAAATATTAAGCAAAAATTAAAAAAGTGTAAATGTTTAGTTACTAATTATTAAGAATTTGTAAATTTATAAAATTATTAGTACATTCTGAAAATTGGATGTAACGATTCCAAAAATGACTCCGCTCTCAGGCTCCGATTGAATATCAAGCCTCGATGACCGCCTATTCTATTTTTAAATTGTTTACTTGACGGGGCTAATTCCAGAATGCAAAGCGCTTTTTCAAGAAAACTTTGCGATCTTTTTATTTTTCAAAGCCTCGTGTTATAACAGTCGATAAAAATCCGGATTATCCCATAGCAATTGAACAGTTGAAAAACATGTGAAATATCCGACGCTTATGTAGTGATGATTGAAAGAATCTTGTCTTGCATCTTTTTATATTGGGATGTATCAAAAACTTCCTGCAAGACTAATTCTGTATAAATTAACTGAAACGCAAATGAAACGTAGACAAAAAGATTTAGCATCTAAAGAACATAAAAAAAAATTACCTATAAAGAACGTAGTAAACGACTTCATGCAATTAATTTTCACATTACAAATCACACAAATATCAATTATTTTCCTATCCCCACCTAACTTCTTTGCTCCAGCCGAATTTTGAGGTGGGAGTTTTACTGCCCGCAAATAGCGGGATAAAACTCAATATTCCGTTATTAATGTAGACAATCCCATTTCTATTCTCGGAGCAGTTAGTTTTTACTAGCTGCTCTTTTTTCTCTTTATACTAAGTAAAATCACTTTTGGTTTCTTAGCAATTAATTCGCTAAATATTTACGTTAACATAAATAAATATGTGTTTATATTTGAATTGTCAATCCCCGTTGACAATTCAAATTTCATTTTAGTACATAATCACCCTTTTTTAACAACAATATGTCTACCTATATTAATATTTACGCTTATGTATCAGTTCATAAGCCGCTTCTAATATTTAAGAACTTCATAGAATATAGTGTAGGATAAATTTTCTAAAAAACTATAACTTCTAGAAGATTTACTTCCACGCTAGATACAGGTGCTGCTTTTGCAATTGCTGCTACAGCATTCGTGTATTATAATTTCTACCTAAACGGTGTACTTTAACCAGGCGGAGACTCAAGTGTTACTACTGACCCAACTGGAGCAATCACAATTCCAGGTGGCAATGCATTTGATCCTGCAATCCCAGTTACTGTTGAATTTATAATAACTTAATCTGTATCTTTTACTTTTGGACAGGTTTCTTAATCAAGAAATCTATCCTTTCTACTAAAATAGCGTTTTTATTGATTTTTATACACGTTTAAATGAGACAATCATATGTTATTGTATAGAGATCCTCCACTCATAGGATTCTTACCTTTCTAAGAGCACGCTTATAGGTGTGCTCTTTTAATTGGTTATTCAAACAAGGATTTTGTTATATTACTATCCGCACCAATCACAGCTAAGTCAAACCCATTCTCTAAAAAAATTTGGCTAGGGCCTTTTCCTTGTTGATTTTCTTTTACAGTTCTTACTTTGAAATCTGGATAATGGCTAAACGAACGTTCAGACACTTTTAATACATTTTTATTTTTCTCTAGTTAGTTCATTTGAATTTCATTAAAAATAATTTTACTCGTTTCCCGTACCTCATTTCTATCGCTGGTTTCATTATAACGAGATTTTCTTATAAAAATACACAAAAACCCCGAATTATGGGGCCTTTTTAAGTTTCCATGATTCGGGGTACAGTTCAACGTGATAGGGTTCTTTTTGTTGTGGCATCAATATTTATTTTTGGAATTAAGCTTGCTATAGTAAGATACTATCTATTATAAACTCTTTTGAATAAATATATGAAAGGGAGTGTGGCTTTGAATAACAGTATCGAGATTCATTTCATGTGTCTTGAAATTCTTACACGGAAACCTCACGTAGTATATTTAGTATTTCCCTCATTAATTATACATATAGTAAAATATAAAATCTTTGTAATTTAATTATAACAAGATTTTTCCGAAAAAAAAGACTACTTTTTTTCGTTTTAAAATGATAATATCCATATATAGAGCTAAATTAATATTTTTAATTCTATATACTTTCATTTTTTATAGAAAATAGGAGGTGTTTTTCATGAAAAATTCTTTTCATTAATTGGTTGTGAATTTTCAATTCAAACCGCAAAACAAAATGGTAGCATTACCTCTGTACTTTACTTTGATGATTTAATACTTATTGGTGTTAGAGCAGTTCTTTATGATGCTTGCTCTGAAACCAAATAGAAATAATTTTCAAGTAAAGGGTATATACAGTTGGGATAAATACTGAGATTATGGAAAAAGTATTCAGGGTATTTTTATCTGTATTCTACATTAACTTTAATGCTGATTATACTTGTCTCAAGATTATTACTATTTATTAGCTTTAAGGTGGGAACGTTGTCATACCGATTGTTACTTAAATCAATAAGTAAGTTGTCGTATCCTTTGGGTGCAATTAAATAATTTCATTATATGCACAATACGGTTATGTTACAGTGCGATTGTGTATACAAATTTATGGTTGAACAAAAGAAGATTTTTGCAGTGTCTAAGTATTATTTCAAAGATAAGAATGGGGGTTCAAATGGTGCAATTGATGTCATGGCGCATTGGCATGGAAAATTTCATCGTTTAAAAATAATTATTTATTTTAGGAGAGACTGTCATGAAAATTTTTGCAGAATATTTAGCCCGTATTGATAACCCTGAGCATCGGGATCAAACGAAAGTGGTTCTGGTTTGGGTAGCTAAGAAGTTTCCAAATTTAATACCAAAGATTTCATGGAATCAGCCTATGTTTACCAATCAGGGCACATTTATTATTGGTTTTAGTGTAACCAAACATCATTTGACTGTTACCCCTGAAAGAGCATGTGTTAAGCAGTTTTCTATGGAAATTGTGCAAGCTGGCTATAATCACAACAAGCATTTAGTATATATTCCGTGGGATAGTCCCGTTGATTTCTCATTACTTGAGAAAATGATCCAGTTTAATATTTTAGATAAGGCAAACTGCTTAACTTTTTGGCGAAAATAAAAAAATTGAATTATTTAAGGGCAACTGTCCACGAATAGGTTTACTTTTTTAAGTGCCCTTATTCGGATTTGCGTTTATTTTAATACGTATAGAGTAATTTTACGGAGTACTCTAAATTTCTTACACATAACCTTTAGAAAAAGAAACAATTTCTATACTAATTGCAGTTGTGTGAGCTTAGCTTGATAACGATGTGGTACCAACACACATCCATCAATCAGCCTAAGCAACTAGACTATTATTGGAGCAAAAGCACGTTGCTATTCTCTTATGTTAATGAGAACGAGTGACGTGCTTTTATAAATATGTACCAAGCACAAGAATTATCTTTATTTGCAAAGATTTGTATCCCTCTATACTTCATCAATTAACTTAGATTATGTTTACAACAAAGCTTATTTAAATCGTTACACCTAACGCTTTAAAAGCAGAAATATTTTTATAACTATAGTTAGTTATACGACTTAATATTCACACTTTTGTATTTGTTTATTATTATTTAAAGTATAAACAAATAATATATCAAAAAAGAAATGTCATTACATTCTCATCATTATTCATTCCGTATATTAAGTTTTAAGGAGGAATTTCGTGAGTAAAGTATTACATATTTTTAGGAATATGAAAGTTGTTAACAAGTTATTAGTTTCATTTTTTTTGATATTAATTGTGGCTGTCTCTACCATTGGTGGCATGACTTATCAAACCACTAAAAAGAATTTGGAAGAACAAATTATGGGTAATGCCTATGATAATATTGAAGTTTTAGATCATCTAATTACCCAAATGGTTGAGGCAAAATTTAATGATTTGAATAACCTTGCACGATTAATTGATGGTGATATGTATCAAGGTGAAAATCAAGATGCATTAAGGAAAGTATTATCTCAATATATCATCACACATGAAGATGTTGAACGAGTATATGTTGCAGGAAACAATAAGAAATTTGTGGCGGAACCTAATAGACAAATGGCAGCCGATTATGATCCAACGGCACGTTCTTGGTTTAAAGATGCAGTGAATAAACAAGGTGGAATCATTATTACGGAACCGTATAAGGCACAAGGATATGAAGATATTGTAGTAACAATTGCCAAGCAAACAGAAGACAAAAATGGTGTGGTAGCTCTAAGTTTAAGCTTGGATCACTTATTAAAAACAACAAAGTTAGTCAATATCGGAAAAAAAGGATTCGCTATCATTTTAGATAGTAAACAGAAAATAATTGCTCATCTGCGAGAAAAACCAGGTGATAAAGCAGCTGATGCTTGGACGAATAAAATTTATAAAGATGAACACGGTACTTTCTCCTACTCTTCTGGAGATGAAGATGGTGAAAAGAAAACAGTATTTACTACAAATTTAAAAACAGGTTGGAAAATTGCTGGGACAATGTACTCAAATGAGATTGTTGAGGCTACCCGACCTGTATTTTATAATACGTTAATTGTTATGTTTATTTCATTAGTTGCAGGAGGATCGCTTATTTATTTTGTAACACTTTCTATTACAAAACCTTTAAAAAGGCTAGTTGCCTCTTCTCAAAAAATAAGTGAAGGAGACTTAACGAAAACAATTGAAATCTATTCCAATGATGAAATAGGCCTGCTTGGAAAAGCTTTTAATGAGATGACAGATTCGTTACGAACGTTAATTGGTAGGGTTAATACTTCGGCAGGTCATGTTGCAGCTGCAGCTGAAGAGTTGATAGCAAATGTGAGGCAAGCAAATGAGGCAACAGAACAAATTACAATGGCAATGGAACAAGTATCAAGTGGAGCAACTGCACAAATCACGGATGTTGAAAATGGAGCTATGTTACTTGATCATATGACAGAGGAAATTCTGCATGTAGAAAATTGTTTTTCTTCCATTAACAATGCCTCTTCATATACTCGCAAAAAAGCTGAGGATGGTGGGAAATTTGTAGAAAAAACAGTCAATCAAATGCAGTCGATTGCAACATCTGTCTTGCAATCAGATGCTGTTATTCAATTACTGAATGATAAGTCAAAACAAATTAATGATATTCTAGAGGTTATTCAAAATATTGCTGATCAGACGAACCTTCTAGCTTTAAATGCAGCAATCGAGGCCGCAAGGGCCGGTGAACATGGAAGAGGATTTGCAATCGTTGCTGATGAAGTACGAAAATTAGCAGAACAATCTACTGTATCAGCAAGTGAGATAGGAAAATTAATAAATGAAATACAGGTCGATATGAATAAGACTGTGAAAGCCATGGGGAATGTGAATGAAGAAGTACAATCAGGTATTATCATAGCCAATGACACAAAACAAAATTTTGCGGAAATATCACACTCTACAAATGAAATAGCAGAACAAATTAAAATGATGGTACAAAATGTAAACGAAATGTCTAAAGGAATAAATGACGTTTCTAAATCAACTGATCAAATTGCAATAACAGCGCAGAGTAATGCGATGAGTACACAAAACATTTCGGCATCAGCCGAAGAACAATTAGCTTCTATGAAAGAAATTAGTACCGCAGCCGCTACATTATCACAAATGGCTGAAGAGCTACAAACGTTGATTGAAAAGTTTAAAATGTAAAAAGAAATGCACCAATAATAATAAAAATAATGTCAGTGGTTCTATTTTTCATACAATACCTCACTTCTTATATAAATATTCATTCAGGCATAAACTCTCACCATTATATCGAGGAACTTTTAAATCGAATAGTGGTCTGTTTTTATTTTAATATAGGATTTCAATCCAACTTTATTCTAAAACCACATATAATTAAAACAATAAAACAAAATTATTTATTATACTCTTCACTCTCTGCTTTATAGAATTTACTCTTAGAAAAAAAATCACCTCTTAAGAGAACGATATCTCACGAGGTGATTTTATCAATCTTTATTATAGAGCTATAACGGTTCACCGTGGAGAGGTTTTTTATAAAAATTCTTTATTTATTTCTTCATAATGCAGTTTTAAAATTAAGTTTGATTAAAATAAAACTACAAAGACTAGATTTATCCGAATATAAGTCGTTATTTTTTGAATTCTTTTAAAAAAGAATTTTTATAGTTTCCCGTATGCTTAAGTTGAACGTGTGCCTTTATACTTACTGGCAAGTTCACAAATTTTTGATCCCAGGAACTCTTGATTTCATTCCAATATTGAGAATTTTCACGATGGATGACTTCCCCAAATCCAAATATATCGACTTCATATTTCTTTTGTGCGGCTTTTAATGCTTCTTTTATGACTTGTGCTACTCTTTTTTCACCTACTCTTTCTAATTGATGAATAGTTTTTGGATTCGTTAAATCAAGATTTTTACATTGTACTTCTATAATATTACCTTTTAGATATAACTCAATTTCAATCATATGCTTTTTATTTTTTACTATTTCCTTTACTTTTGTGTTATTTTTTATAACCTCAATGACAACATCTTCTTTTGCCGAGCATGGTATAGGAGCAATCGTATTTTCTACGCGATTCATAATATAATTATAACCTTTACTTTGATTTTTGTTTAACCACCCAATTAACTTATCCTTTTTAAAAACCCCACTTTCGGAATATTGTATACTAGTACTCGGTTTAATTTGTTGTATATTTTTTATTTTTTCACCCGATGTCACGTCACCTTTTATCGTTATTCCAGTGACTACAGGGTGAATTCCATCACTCATTAAATTTGATACCAATTGATCTATCGTGACAGTAACAGTGGGAGCCCAAAATTTTTGAGATACATTTAAAGACGCAAACATTTTATTCGCAGGTATTTTATCAAGAGACGTTAAAACTTTTAATACATTTTCCGCTTTTACGCTCTTACTTATCGCAATATAAAAATCTGAACGGATTTCGTGACTCCTTAAAAAGAGATCCAATATTTTATGAATCCCTTCTTTAGCCACTTTTTCATCAATGATAAGCATCCGAATATGAGCCCAATATATCTTTCTGGGAGCAATCGTTGTGATTTTTCGTATTGCCTCAGCTATAGTACTTGCTTTTTCTTGAAACAATACCACTGGCGTTCTTCCGCTTCCACCTTTCAGATTAGCTACTTCTCCAGGATTAACAACTTGACAAGAAACTAAATATTGATTTCCCACTTTATCAATCCCTACAGCCAAATTAATAGCAATTTCATTTAATTCTTTTCCACTCCAACAACCAGTAAGCAGAACTGTAAAAATGAACAATATCATAATCTGTCTTTTCATCTAAGATGCCCTTTCTTTTCAATTGTTCCATTTTTTATTTAATCGGTCTCGGCTTATGTTACTCTGATGTTTCATATTTTTATGATTCAGTAATTTAGGGCGATTTTTCATTTTCCATATAGGAAATCGAAAAATCGTATCCTTCTGATCAGTAACGTTGAATGGTGCTAAAGGTGCCATGTATGGTATATCAAAAGAATGTAAACTACATAAATGAAGAATTAAAGTAAAAATACCCAAGATTATCCCAAATAATCCAAACCCAGCAGCAAGTACAATAAAGCCGAAACGTGATATTCGTATAGCAATTCCTAAATTATAAGAAGGAATGGCAAAATTAGAAATAGCAGTAATTGCAACAACAATAACCATAGCAGCAGAAACAATTCCAGCTTCAACAGCAGCTTGACCTATGACTAATGCCCCTACAATGGATACAGCTTGTCCTACCGCTCTTGGCATTCTTACACCAGCTTCTCTTAAAATTTCAAATGTTATTTCCATTATCAAAGCTTCAATGAATGCAGGAAAAGGAACCCCTTCCCTTTGAGCAGCTACACTTATTAAAAGTGCGGTAGGAATCATTTCTTGATGAAAAGTAGTGAGCGCGATATATATGGAGGGTGCAAGGAGGGCTAAAAAAAACGCTAACAAGCGTACCATACGGATAATACCAAAATCAGAACGTTGATAATAATCTTCTGCTGATTGTATAAATTGAATTAATATAGCTGGTACCAATAAGACAAATGGAGTTCCATCTACAAGAATAGCAATACGTCCTTCTAACAAACCTGCTGCAATCACATCGGGCCGCTCTGTATTATATATGGTCGGAAAAGGTGTATAAGTTTTATCTTGGATCAGTTCCTCGATATAACCACTTTCTAATATGCCATCAATATCAATTAACTCCAAACGTTGTTTCACATCTTCTACAGTTTTATCATTCACAATCCCTTTCATATACATAATACTTATATTAGTTTGTGTTTCACGGCCAAGGGTTATCGTTTCCAACCAAAGGTTCGGACTTTTTATTTTTCTTCTAATAAGGGCTGTATTTGTACGTAAATTTTCTGAAAATCCATCTTTCGGTCCTCGGATTACAGTTTGGGAAGTAGGTTCTTGCACTCCACGATTTTCCCATCCAGCTGTACTTGCTTTAAGACCTTGAACATATTCATCAATTAAAAGTATAGTATTTCCAGATAAAAGAGATGTATTTAGATCCTCAAAATGTTCTATCTTTTTTATGTTACCTATTGTAAGAATCGATTGTTCTAATAGTTCTAAGATGTCATTTCCTGAAGAAGTCGCATCTTCCATCTTTTGATTATTTATGTCTAACATTAAAGACTCCATTATAGAGCTATGTATTGAGTCTTTATCAGACAGTCCATCTATATATAAAATTCCGATTCTAACTTTTTCTCTATTTCCAATGCTAATTTCTCTAACTATAAGATCGGTACTATATCCGAAAGTCTCTTTTACCTTTATTAAATTCTCTTGTAGATTTATTTTTAAGTGCTCTTTTTTTTGTACATTTTCAAAATCGCTATATTCTTGGACAATAGAATGTTTTAACTTCAACTTGAACATTTTCTTCATAAAATTCATGTGTATTCTCTCTCCATTATTTTTTATCCTTGGACTATCTGACTTTAAGTTTTATACTCTTATATTTGGCACATTTTCATGATTTTATTTAAAAATAAATGATTACTGCCCATGTTCGTTTTGATTCATTTGTTTTTTACACTTAATTCTTAGTAGAAGTAAAATTAGGCATGGAATGATAATCTGGAATATTGTATGAATATATGGAATCATTACCTTCAATCCAACCCACCTCTGAAAAACAACATTTGGAAAGTGAAAGTATGTAAAACCCCAAAACGAAATACAAATTATTACAATAATCCACTTATTATGAGCTATCTTAAATAACGATTGTAGTAATATCAGCCCTGCATAAAAATGGAGAACCATTTTGAAAAATCCTCCAATAAATAATATTACTATCCCTAAAGGATCTAGTCTGGTAATAAAATTTCCAATATTTATTTTTTGAATCAAATGAAATAACGGAATATCTGCTATAGTTGCTACCGAAACACCTAACACAGCAACAATAGTAATATTTGAAATGATTATGAATACACCTGATATTCCAAAAGCAAGAAAAGATGTTTTACGAATGATTTGTTTAGCATTCATATGATGCCAATACATAAGGAATACAACCATCTCACCAAATGGAAAATTAACTATTGAAAACAAGGCTGTTCCCATAATCGTTTTCACCTTATTTTCTAAAACCGGTAATAAATTTTTAAAATCAAAAATTCCTGAAACGATAACTAAAATATATATCGCTATGAGAAAAAATAAAAAAACAGGCATTAAAATTTCAGCCGTGCGAGACAAAACTTCAATATTTAGAAAAACAACAATATAAATAATTAACATTACCATAAGTGCAAGTACAACTTGTATAGGGGTTCCTGGAAGTACTGTAATAACAGTCGACATACCAAAATCAAATAAATTTAAAGACGCTATGTATATAAAATATAAGGCATACATTAGAATAACAGGTTTTGAAATCCATCTTCCTAGTACCGCAGTTAGAATACCGCCCCAGTGTTGTTCAAAGTAATATTTTTGAATATCAGTATAGATCCATAACAAACCACAACCTACAAAAAAAGCAATCAAAATGGCTAACCATGCATCTTGCTTTGCAGTATCAATACCTAAAGCAAATAGGGTAGTGCTTCCAATCTCAAATAAAATAATTAATACAAATAACTGATTTTTGTTAATATGCACCATCGTTTATCACCTATTTTGGAATTTCTGTTCACTTTTATTTATTGTTACCACAATACAGACAAAAATTTTCATATTCGCTATTTATTTCTTGTAAGCTGATTTTTCCGCATTTATTATCTATACACTTCATCTCATTAAGTTTTAGTTTATCCATATCAAGCACCCTTTCTCTCAAAAAAGCCCTAGTCTCCTAGGACCTTTTTTTATTCTAATAAGGTTTTTTTAAAATTTTCAATAGAGAGATTAATAGCCCCAGCTTGATCTAAACTTACCAATAAGTTCTCTGCTATCGCCTTTTCCATATGAGTAGCACATGCAATTTCCTTACCATCCACAGGAATTTTTGTTTTTTCTCCAACATATTCGATTTTTACATCCTTCATATTTCACAGCTCCTTTTATTCAAATAACACTTTTATGAAAAACTAATGGTTTTTACATTTTTTAAGTTTGGCATCACAAGTAATTTTTATAATTAGTTATTTTCTCAATATAGTTTGTGTATATAATTCCATTCAAATATACATAATACCCACGTAACTATTTAAAATTACATCGTTTTTATATCTAAATTCAAAAAGGAGCTATATAACATGGATAAAAAAAATCTACTAAGTCAGCAACTTGATCATGTGTCATTGGATGCGCTGAATACCCCTAGTAAGGCCCAAGAGCAAATGCAAGAAACATCTCAGGGGGCACATGATTCAAACAAGAAGGACAGTACTCAAGCTTTACATGGCGAAGATTTATCAATTTCAGACGTATATAGAACAACGAATAAACAGTAAATTTCAAAGGGGAAAATCTTAAGAACGAGTGAACTTAATTCTTTTCCCTTTTCCTATTTAAATAACACTTCCATATGGGACCCATACACATTTCTGACACATTAACTATCGAAACATACTGAAAATTCGATATCTTTTTTGTCACATACACCAAATTTCGATATTGCACGACAACAATATCTCCCTTATTGAATCCCTGTCCCACAGAGATTTTTCCTTTTATTCATGACTTTTTATTTCACCAAATTTTCATCCTTAACAAAATTCAACCGACGATGTTCTACTTTAATAAAGCGTTAGAATGATTTTCTGCAATTATAAACTATAATGCAGTAAGGTTTTAAGTTATACAAACACATAGGCAATAACGTTCCCAAATGAAAGTTTAGGAACACAAAAAACCTCAAAACGTTGATAGTACAGCGTTTTGAGGTTTTTTGTTTACAATACGTCCTTACAGTTTTTTATGCAAAGGCGTATGAACACAGTTACTATAAGTCTTTTTGGGATTTTGCAGAAAAATGCTGCTGGTGCACCGTCTGTATAAGATCGTACATATAGACAATTTCTTAACGTTGTAAATACGCATTCGTATGACGAGACCCCATGCCCATCAAATTAAAAATTTTATAACGCCCCCAAAACAAAAAAAATTGTACATTTCTACCTGGAGATGCCAATTTTCTCATTTTTGGGTATTTACTTTTCTTATGTTGATGGCGATGTGACGCTATCCCATTGCTATCAAGTGATTAAAGCAAATACCCCCTTGTACAAAAAACTTCACCCATGTTTATAGAGAGTAAAAATATTTCAATTGATGATTATAACCTCACATCAATGAAATTAGGGTAAGCGAAACAATAAATGATTAAACTTATTTATAAAAAATTAATTCGTTACAATATTTTAAGAGCAAGTTTTGAAAAAAGATTATTCAAAACTTGCTCCTTCTTTTTTATATCCCACTATTGTTACAACAGAACCAACAATATTGAATTAGAATAATGACTTAATACTTGCTAAGACCGTAAGTACACCTACAACAATAACAAATACATTACTCGCTTTCCCTTTATATTTAGCTAGTACCGGCACTTTACTGATCGCATACATCGGTAATAGACATAAGATAGCAGCAACTAATGGACCGCTAAGAGAATCAATAAGTCCAAGAATACTTGGATTTGTATAAGCAACATACCAGCATGTTAGTACGACAAAAGTAAGGATCATTGTCTTAACTGTTTTTTCCTCTATAACTTTTCCACGTGTTTTACCAAATTTCATAATCATGTCACGCATTACCTCATATGCTCCTATATAATGGCCAAGGAAAGACTTTGTAATAGCCACAAAAGCAATGATAGGAGCTGCAATAGTGATTACAGGCGAATTAAGCTCATTAGCAAGATATGAAAGAATTGATAAGTTCTGTTCTTTTGCCATTTTTAAATCATCTGGAGTCAAACTTAGCGCACTGCTCCAAACAAAGAACATAACAACAACAAATGTCATGATATAACAAACTTTTTGTATTTGAGCACATTTGGCATCAGTAGCTTCTATTCCATACGTAGCCCTCTGTTTCACAACAAATGATGAAATCATAGGTGAATGATTAAATGAGAATACTATAATTGGTAGTATCATCAATATCGTTCCCAAATATCCTGTTCCTGTTGAAGCAGTAGAAACACTTGAAAAGCTAAGCATTGACGTATTCCACTGTGGAATCAAAGATATTGCGATAAAAAGTAGAGAAGCTATGAAAGGATACACTAGCATACTCATGATTTTCACAGTAATATCTTGACCAAAATTTAGTATAGCTATAAGGCCGAGCACTAATACAAGAGATAAAATGGCCCTTGGAGGCTCCGGCATGTGCAATTGATGCACGATAAAACTACTTGCAGTATTTGTAAGCGCAACCGAATACATCAATACGATTGTATAAATTGAACCGAAATATACTATGTTAAAAATGATACTTGCCTTATTTCCGAAATACTCTCTTATTGTCCCTGTAATCCCCTCATCAGCAGAATTAGAAGTGTAAATCATTTTAGCAAGCGCCCTATGTGAGTAATACATAACTGGATATGCAAGTAATGTAATTAACAGTAATGATAATAAACCACCTGAACCTGCATTAATCGGTAAAAAGAGTACCCCTGCTCCAATTGCTGTTCCAAATAGGCTCAATGCCCAGGTAGTATCCTGCTTATGCCACTTTTTCGGATCTAGATAGTTCTCATTTTTGACTGCATTATTTTCAGCTTGAATTTCTATGTTTTTTGCAGTATTCCCATTCATATAATAATTCCTCCTTGTATCCTATTCTTACGTCTCTTTTTAAGGCTTAGGAATATAGAACATTCTTGAAAAACGAATTACTTACAGGGTGCCACGCATCGTATGTACCTCTTCTAAGTTAATCAAAATCGAAAAATTCGAAAGTCATCAACCTGATGGATTTGTTAGCGTTCACAAAACATTTTAATTGCAATACTGGCTCTCGCGATATAAAAACACCCTTAAGAGAACAATATAGAATAGAATCCCTAACTACTTTAATTGTCTCCCTCTTTTTTACTTTTAATAATAATCTCCGCAATTCGAGCTAAATCTGCCTCTCTTAATTTACGAGGCATTTGTCTTCCAACCCTATACACCACTTCAATAACTTCGTCAGCATTGATGCTATTATGTACACCAACTAACGCTCTGCCTGCTACTTAAAGCATTTTGAATACATTTCCCTTCTACTCACACACCTTTCTTAAAGTAATCGCATTTTTTATATTTTCTCCAGAGATAATAGATTATCTCTCGACGCCCTCATTATAACGTGTATATTTATAAATTTAATATTTTTTTATTTTCAGAAATATTCAGCGGGCAGAATTTTCAATATATAATAAATTTCAGCTATCATGTAGTAACGGCTCCATTTGTTTGAAGCTGGATTAGTTAGTCGAAAATCAAAATAGAACATTGTTTATCTGGGAGGACTCATTATAAAGATACTTATATTCCCCTTTATTGAAAGATCTTATTTTAGACACGAAAGCTATTGTGATAAATAATCAATATAGATATTTTTAAAATATAAAAATCAATTTTCAGAATATATATTATCTATATTGAATTTATATACATTTACTGGAAAAAGAAGCTCCTTTCGGGGGTCAAAACTTTACTATCAAGCTAAGAAAAGCAAATACTTTAAAACGAAAAATGAACTTTTAGTATGAAGAAAGCCATTAATTGAAGTGATACTAATTTTATAATTCTATGCACGTAGAAGAGACGGAGTCTGACTAAAGATTTCGTCTTTGTTTATATAGAGCCTGAATCGTTTCATTGCATGTGTAAATGATATTGAAGACATAAAAAACAGGTTGAGACAAAACTTGCCCCAACCTGTTTACATTTATGAATCTTTATAATTTTTTGCGGTAATGACTGTTTCAAATTCAAAGGTTTCTGGCAGATGATCGGCGTAAGAGTACTCGAAAGTGCGTCCGTCCGTCAAGTAGGCTACCTGTTCGACTCGCATTAGGAAATCCTGATTTGTTAAGTTCATAAAATGCTTTTCCCTATCATCTGGGCGAATTCCTTTGACCCTGACAACGGATGTTCCCACTTCTAGGCCAAGTCTATTTTGAATATGTGAGTATATCGACTCCTCTAAAACCGAAGCTTCAACACCTGGGATGACCGAAATCGGCATCCATGTATGCTCCATAATCGTCGGAATACTGTGGATGATGCGGAGGCGAATGATTTTATAGACGAAATCACCGACTGACATCCCCAATTTTTCAGCAATTATTTCATCGGCACCGACAATCGTAAACTCGATAATCTTACTTTCCACCTCACTGCCGTAAACAGCTTTCGTACCTGATAAGGTTTGAATCATTCGTGCCTTTTCCTGCTGACGCCAATCTTGAACCACCGTTCCACTTCCGCGCCGGCGGATGATGTAGCCGTCTCTAACTAGCAGATCCAGCGCTTTTTTAATAGTGAGGGCTGAAACGCCGAATTCTTCAGCAAGGACGGGGCTACTTGGGATTTTTTCGTTGATTTTATATTCACCGTCTAAAATTTGCTGTTTAATTTTTTGATAAATGCCGAGGTATTTTACTTGAGTTGATCCGCTTGCCATTTCCCTATCCTCCTTTTATGCTGTATTTTCTGCTTAACTACCTTCTATTCGTTCCAATTTAAAGCCTCAAGTTTGTAAACTGAAGGTGATGGTGCAGCAAATCCGTTTTCCAAGATTTCAATATTCGTTACCGCTTCCTCGTCTTTCACAAGTTTTGTCGCATCATTTACGATTGTTTCATACGCTGCATCATAGAAACGACCGTAATCACCAAGCGGTGTTTTAATTTGTTTTTCAATCCAGTCACCGTTTGCGTTGCGATATTTAGCAACTCCATAGTACATCGGTGAATCCTCACCAAATCCTGCACTTTCAGGCATAATACCCGCTTTCAGATCATTTTCCTGCTGATCTTCACCATATTTAATAAATGATCCGTTTGTTCCATGAACGATAAAGCGCGGATAATCTTTCGCTACAACATGGTTGGTTTTTAGCTTAATTTTCAAGTGATTTCCGTAATGTAGACCAACATCGAAATAGTTATCAACCGCACCTTCTACTTCATTATTGCGAATATCGTATGTCACTGTATCCGGACGACCGAATAGTGAAATCATGCGGTCCATCGTATGAATACCTAAACTGTAAAATGAACCTTCTTCTTTTGGACCTTCGTGAGTGATTGAACCAGGACGAAAGTAATCAATATGTGATTCAACCTCAATAATTTCACCGAGAAATCCTTGTTCAACAACTTGCTTCACAGCTAAGAAATCACCATCAAAACGACGGTTTTGGTAAGGCATAACTACTACACCTTTTTCTCGGCCTAAAGCTAATAATTCTTTAGCATGTTCAACTGTATCGCAAAATGGTTTTTCAACGACAACTGATTTCCCAGAAAGTATAACTTTTTTTGCCAATTCATAATGCGTATGTGCTGGCGTACAGATCGTCACTAATTGAATCTCTTTGTCATTCAACAATTCGTCCAAATCAGTGGTGAAATAAACTCCTTTTTCCTCATATGGAGCCGCTAATTCTTCATTAATTTGTCGGGCAAAAATTGTTTTTACTTTTATATTTTTACGTGTTTTTACATAAGGTAAGTGATAACGGTTAGCTGATTTCCCAAACCCGATAAAGCCCATTGTTAATGTCATGTTCTTCAACTTCCTTGTTCATAAATTTTCGTGTCTATGTTTATTATATATTTTTTCAATAAAAGTATATAGTTTTATTGAAAAAATTATATATTAAATTGACGAATCTTATTTTCCCGCGTACTATCTCACACTTTTACAAATTACACTTGATCCATGTCCATTTCTTTCCGTATTATTTCAAGTTTATTCTCCATCAGTCTCCCGCCAACTCTTATAGTTATAGAAATCTCTTTCTACGAGATTACAAAGTATAATTAACTTCCCTGCGACTAATTAATAACCGTATTTTTATTAGCAATAATTTCAATAAAAACACCGAAAACAAACTTGATTACAATCATTACTATGGTGAATTCAATCAAAATAATGGTTTGTGGCAATGGAAAAGAAAAACGTATAAAGGATTTCCATCTTATCAAGCAAGTATGAACCAAGAAGGAAATGAGCAACATAGTACATTTAGCATATTCCCCCCTCCATTCAAACTAATACAGTAATCTAATTGTAAAACGATGCTGTTTTAGTATTAAGTTATAAGAGAATACATGCAATACGCACTTAAATTAAATCTTGTTAAAACAAAAAGAGATGTCCTTGCACCATACCTAGGACATCTCCTTCATATTATTTATCTTATACATAAATAATCTAAATTTCTAGATCCTATACATCTCTAGCAATTTAACAATTATTAAATATATTTTCTACCTAAAACATAGTATTATCATTAGCTGTCTCACTTGGAATCTCTTGAATTACATCCCAATGCTCGACAATCTTACCATTCTTTATACGAAATATATCCACTATAGCAACTCCCTTATCTTGAGAATTAGCACGAGAATGTACATGAAGAGCAACTGTATCTCCCTCAGCTACTACACGTTTTATCTCTGCAGAGGAATTAGGATTTTTAACAAAATCCTCCTTAAAGAAATCCATGAAGGCTTTTCGTCCATCACCAACAAAAGGATTATGTTGCTTATAATCTTCGCTTACATATTTAGGGATAATATCGATATTATGTTTGTTAAAAACTTCATTATAGAAATCAACTACCGTCTTTTTATTCTTTTCTTTTTCTGTCACTTCTTTTGATACTGAGGCAACATTTTCATTCTTTATTGGGTTACCTTTGTTATTACCGGTGGAAGCTTGAAATATCAAAGTTGACACAACTCCTAAAATAAACACAGAAATAATTATTACTATTAAATTTTTCTCTAATTTCATATATACCTACCTCTTCTAATCATTATAAGTTATATTCGATAACACACTTGAAAAAGGATAAACCTTCCCAAAAATGTGTTACCAGGGGTAATGTCAGGAAAATTCGTTTATCCTCACACTACCCCTTATACAAGATAAGTTAAAACCATCGATTCTAACTTAATACTTCATTAACAGTTGCACTGTCCACAATTTGAATAAACTTCTTAACCTTATCGTTCTCATCAAACTCATATAGATGACAAAAATCTGCTATAAATGATTTCCCTGTAGCTTTATATGTCCCAGTATATTTTCCATACACGATAACAGTATTGTTATTAAATGTATAAATTTCATCTTTTGCACTATAGTTATCCCATTCCGTGCCAAGACGTTCATGTACATTTTTCACTACTTCATCTGGACCTATATAAGTGCCCGCATATGGAAATCCAGCAGCTTCTGTCCAAGATACATTTTCACTTAAATATGCTTTGAAAGCATCTAATCTTCCTTCACCAGTTAACACATACGTTTCATGTAATAGTTTTTGATATTTATTCATATCATTAACCCCAAGGCATTTCTTTTGTTACAACTTTTGCACTTAATTCTAATACACCTTTATTTGCATAGTCAGGATATGCCGCTTCAAGTTTCGCCACAAAATCTTTTGAAGTTTTACTTTCTTCAGAAGCTTGAATTGCAGTTCTCAGATAATCCATAGTTGCATTAATTGCTTGATTATCTAATGATTTTTCGATTGATCCATGGCTCGGTACAATTATGTCGGCATTTAATGCTTGTAATACTTTCAAGTTTTCAATCCATGCCTCCATTGCTGCTTTTGAGCTAGTATCTGCTAAGAAAACATGGATTTCGTTAAATATATCAATACCACCAATTAATAATTTTAACTCGTTATTAAATAAGCTAGTTCTGTAATTATCTAAGCCTACGAGTTCAAATGTTAACCCCTGAAAATCAATCGTTTTTTCTTTAAACACTTGAGGTAATACCACGTTGCTTGGTGCGTTTTCTCCTAGGGCGTCTTTCCAAACTTTTAATTTCCCTAAGACAGAATGAACAATATGCTCAACAGTAGACTCTGTCGCATAAGCAATTGCTTTTGGATACGCCGCTTTAATGCTCTCCAATCCAAAATAATAGTCAGGATCCCCATGAATAATAAAGATTTTATCTAAAGATAAGTTGTTTTTTTTCAGATAATCAACAATTTCTCTCGAATCAGATTGAGTAAATTTTGAGTTTATTAAAAATGCATGTCCTTCTTTCTCAACTAAGGTTGCAGTGACCATAAAACTTTTTTCGTCTGAACTAAACACCGTCAATTTCACATCTTTTTGATTTGTATCGATTGTTTTAAACATAGAATGTTATTCTCCTTTTGGTAAAGTTATTAAATAGATAACACATTTTTATCTTGTTCCGACAGAAGCTCCCCTCTTTAATTTGCCTGAAGGTGTGATAGCACCAGCAAATAGGTAGGAGATGAATGCCTGTTAGCGTAAGCTAACAGGTTTGTAGCTTATAGTAAAATTAAAATTGCACTCTTTTAAAAAACAAATTGAAACTATGACTGTTACAAAAAAATTTAAGTCCATCCACTTCTAGTCTTTTTTAAAACGTGCTTCAATTTTATCTGGCGTCATTACCCCACCACCAATAGGGATAATTTGATTATCCCTTTGTAAAAGTAATGAAGGATAACTATTAACACCAAGCTGTCGAACCTTATTGAAATCGTTTTGGACATCTAGTATTGTTTCTTGAGCGTTTAAACGCTCTATTACTTGTTCAGGATCCAAACCATGCTCAATTGCAATCTTACGATATGTTTCAGGATCACTCAGACTTTGTCCCTCATAATAAAACGCTTTTTGCATAGCCGAAGTGAATTCTAACAAACGGTCTGACGCTAATGAGCGTAAAGCCGAAAAGCCAATTGCAGCATCTTTCGAATTCATTTTAAAAGTCCCTTCTTCCACCAATTTTTGATATGAAGGACCAAATTCTGCACCTGTAAGTTGATTAATTCTTTTATTTCCCTCTTCTATATATGAGAAGTTTTTCATTGGTAAATTATCTAAAAATAACCCTCCACATAAAACCGTTAACGGCACTTCAGTGTGTTTTTTGTAAAATCCTTTAATACTTTCTGAAAAGCCGTAGCACCATCCACAATATGCATCCCATACGTATATAAGGTTATCTTGTTTCGTCTTCATTTAAATCTCCTACCTTTATTTTTATTAACCAGTCCAGCTATCACTTAAAATTCTCAGCTAACTTCCTGGTTTATATAAGTACATCTTTTTTTATATCTTGTTCTTTTTTGAGTTACCTTACTATATTTTTCAAAACTAACCCTTCCAAAAAAGATCAGCTAAGATTTTTAACAAAAGATAGCGTTCCAAATTAAAGCCCCCAAAGAAGAAAATACTAAAGTTCGGAATATGCATTGATTTTAATACATTAGTAACTTTCTACACCGGCGACAACGTGTGAGCCACCATCCTTAATTAAATATTTAAATCTTATTTTTACTTTAAAAAGGCATTGGATGTAACTCGAATGATTACAACTTTATGTAACCATTTTAGTTACAACTATTATAGAAGTCAATTCTTTTTTACCGAAAACATTAAATTTCTACCTTAATGCTTTTAGAATTCTAGTATTAAAAACTTTCTTCTTGTTATTAAATTTGTCAAAACCCTTAGTAATTCGCTCAAAATATATATGCTATTATCTTGATAAGAAATTATGCGTCACCTTAACCCTGTATCCGGCCCTGTATTTTCTCCAGGGTCTTTATTCATTAGTTTTATTTTTAGATCGTTTATAACTAACAATAAATACAAAAAAAACGATTTTAAAGTTATTAAAACATGTTGATGGACACGTTGATACAATGCACACAGCGCCAATTACATTATTAAATTAAATAATGAGTTCGCTTCACATCTTATAGTATATATTTTAATAATATTATTTAATATTCACATGGACATACTGGATAATGAAAGGAAGGGTTACACCTTCCTTTTTCTTTTATTTTAGAATTTAAAACTTACCCAAGCCTATATTTCTCTATAAAAATTTAAGAAATAAATAATTCAAAAAGAAAAATAAAAATACTACAATAAAGAACTTCCATTTGTTTCTTTTCGTTGGCTTTCCTGCATGTTATATATAAAAAAATAAAGCAATACCTGCCATGGTAATTAAAAATATTTGGTAATAATCAATCATCTGTAATCCCCCTTCCATACAAAAAATAAGAAGTCTCTTTTTAAGAGACTTCTTACTTTCTAATACAAACGACATACATAGACTAAATGTACACAATATTATCAGGATGGTGTACCTTGTTTCCTCTTTATTGCAACACACAATTTATCATTTTTGTCTAATAATCCCAGCCGGTAAAACTTTATCAACATTGAAATATTTTATTTACAAAAAAATATTCACTTATAGGATCAAAGGATGTAAAATTCAGCTACAATCCCATTCGTAATTTTTAAAATTTGTCCTCCCCTTCTTTCTAAGAATATTTCAAAGCTCGAATAGATTACCTTATATCGCTACTTTATGTATGCAGAATTACATATCATCCTCTATTGAAAATTATTCTCGTTGTAACTATAATGGTTTCATGAGGTTGTATTTTTCACTTCCTTTTCAAATCTCACAATATATTAAAGGAGGAACTAGTATTATGAAAAAAGTTATTTTAGCAGGGGCACTAGGAATTGCAGTACTGTCAGGTATGAACTTACCAGGTGCAGAGGCAACAAAGGCAAGTGCAGCAACTACGAATTTAGAAATTCAAGAAGTTACAAAATATTACTCTATGAATTCTTATGAAGTGTCTCAAAAGGAAACATTTAATCTCCATAAAGGAGAAGAACTTACAGTCTTTGTACAAAATTCTGGGTTCCCAATTTCTTATACGATCTTTGATGCAGATAACCAAGTAATTGGCACCTACAATGCTAATTCACCATATGGTCGCGTATTCAAAGCACAAAAAGACGGTAATATTTCTGTACAGTTTCAAGCAGGAGCAAATTCTTCGTACATGAAGAAGATGAATTTCACAGCTAAATTTGCAGTTTCTAAACTTAACTAACAATTAAAATTTCATTATCCTCTTTCAAAAAACCAAAAAGGTATATCCTTCCAACGGGATATACCTTTAAAATTACTCATTTTCCAGACATAAATTTAATATTTTGACTGACTAAATCTTCATGATTTAATAACCAGCCTTCTTCCAAATCTACAAAAGTTGCTCCTTGACCATCTTCCCCTTTAATTCCCCAAGCATAAGGAGCATTAATTCCTAAGGGGGCCTCTTCAAGAAATCCCTTTTAACTTTTCACCAATTAAGTTAGCTAAATACTCATAGCCTTCTGGTCCAAAGTGTAACCCATCTTTTTCATCATCTTCTACAAATCTTTTATAATGCTGTTCTTGAATCATTTCAGCATATAAATTTAAAAATTGACTTCCTGTTTCCCTCGCCACTTCCTCTACTACGTCTGCATATTGCCCGAGCACTTTATTGGTTCTATTATGCTGTCTTTCTTCATCAACTGGTGCAGGACTAATAAGTAGTACTTTATCTGATGAAATCTGATCCACTATCTTCTCTAAGTTTTCTTTATAAGCTTGTAATGGTACTTGAGCAAAAGAGACTGCATCATTCGTACCAAGAAAAACTGTTACGAAATCTGGTTTATATGATAGTACATCTTCTTCAATCCTATTTAGCGCATCAAACGTATTATCACCCGGAACACCTGCATTCACCACTTTCCAATTCGGAAACACCCCTTGTAATCTTGGCGTTAATCTTGGTGTTCCATCGAAAAATGCATCATCAGCTGTAATACTATCACCGAAGCATACTAACGTTTTCATTAGGCTAGCTCTCCTTCTTACGTATGAAATAATTTACCTTCTAACGCTCCAATATATCTTTCAGCAGATCGTTCTACTGCTTCGTTCGCATTTTCTTTTACTACTTTGTGAAAAGCATTATATAAGCGATTAAACTGTAACGGCTTTACTCGATTCGCCATCTCCTCCACTTTTCTCGCTGGAAGTGGAATTAAGTTTGGATAGCTGTACATGAAGCTCACCCACTGTTGATCCGCTACAACTTGAATAATATCACCTGTTAATAAAATCCCTTTTCCATCATTACCTCCTTCCCAATGTAAGACAGATCCACCTTTAAAATGTCCTCCTAAACGATGAATGACTAATCCATCAGCTAATTGTAAAGACTCACCAGACCAATAAATAATACGACTACTTGGGCGCATCACCCACTCTTTATCATCTTCGTGTATATAAATTGGTACATCGAATGTCTCTGCCCATTCTACTTGCGTTGAATAATAATGAGGATGAGATAATGCAATCGCATCTAATCCTCCCAACTCTTTTATCTTCTCAATTGTCGTTTCATTTAATAAAGTAATACAGTCCCATAGTAAACGATATGACTCTGTTTTTACTACAAATGCCGTTTGACCGATCGCAAACTCTGGTTTTGTTGTAATACTATAAAGTCCATTCTCTTCCTCGATTATTTCATTTTTATATGTATCACTCGTTTGCAGGTTTTCTAAAGTCGTCCAAGATTGTCCTTTCGGGTGAATATATTGTCTCTCTTCATTACAAATAAGACAACTCACTGGTTCCTCTACACTCGCTGCATACTGCACGCCACACGTTGTACAAACAAAATTTTTCATAATGATTCTCCCATCCCTAAATTTTTATTAAGCTGATAATTGATATATTAAATCTCATTAATCCAATAACACCAAGCTACTAAGTAATCTTCTAAATCTTTTGGGTGGTGTCTTAAACACGTATCTATACGCAAATATAAGCCTATGACTATTTCCTCATATAAATCTCGTTCTTTTTTATGAAACACACATTGTTTCATCGCATAATCAATTGCTTCTTTTGTTAAATCTTCCGGAGTCGAACAGAACGCGTAAATGAAATCATATATAGGATCTCCTACGACCGGTAAAGGATCAATTACACCGTACAGCTTATTCTCTCGGAATATAAAGTTATGGAATCCAAGATCACCATGTAATAAAAATGGCTGATTTATTACAGTACCCCTATTTGGACTATTTGCTAACTTAAGAACAAGTCTATACTCTTCATCACTTATATACGGTCTTATATTTCCGTGAGCTTCCCTCACATTTGCTGTTAAAAATTCGGTCCAAGATTGAACCTGACTTCCCTTCCATCCCCAGCCACTCGCCTTCGGAACTATTTCATACTTATTGATAACTTCCTTTACAAGTTTGCGAAGTATACTCCGTTTATGGCTCGGTTTGTACGAAGTAGTCCCCTCAAGGAATGAGTAAACAATATATCGATTTAAAGGATCCTTATACAATAACATTGGAAACGACTCATTCCTTTTATAAAACTGAAGAAAATAAGCTTCTTCACGTATCACTTCCGATTCATTCAGCTTTACAACGTATTGTCCGTCCAACAAATATACCGTACTTGTCGTCCCTCCGTTCAATCCTTTAATGTTTTGTGGATAATGTAAAATAACCTTCTCATTAACTAGTTGTTCAGCGATTACTGAAATGTCCATTCCCTCACCCTTTAATTCCGAAGATTCCCTCACTTCAAAAGACAACCTTACTATTATTTGACAAACACAAGGAAAACCCTCCTAACATCTTAATATTACAAAAAATAATTTTGTTTTATTGCAACTGCTTCCTTAAATATTTCATCATATAATTCATTCCATTAATGATATTGCGATGCGATTTTTTCACTCCAAATGTTCTTCATATAATCTAGTAATTTCTATTGCACGATCTCTTTCTTGTAATTGATGAGCCAAGCTTTCTACACCAAACACTTCTGTAAACGTATGGCTACCTACAATTAAGTTAATGCCTTTAAATTTCGCATGTTGCACTGTATATAATGTTTTTTCTCCTGTTATGTATGTGTCACAACCTTTTTCTAATGCTCGCTCAATCAAATTTGTATTATTTCCTGCACCGGTTAAAATTGCAATTCGTTTTACTGGTTTATCATGGTTCCTCCAGCTCTTCACTTTTTCTTCCATTCTCTCTTCAAGTTTTTCAACCAAGTTTGAAAATGGAATCGCTTCTTCATATTCTCCTATTCCCGGTAACTCTTCTTCCTCATACTTGGAGTATTCCAGTATTGTACCTATCCCAATTTCATGAAACAAAGACGTACACGTTCCGAACTTTACAAAATCTAACGGTAAATGAATCCAAAAGTGATTTATTTCATATTGTTTTAATTTCTCAATACAAGCCTCTTCCATGCCAAATAAAAAACTCCAAGGAGCATGATGTGTAACTATCATATCGACTCCATTTTTATATGCTTCCTCAATCGTCTCTAGCGTCAGATTAGTTGTGTAACCTATTTTGTGAAATTCCTCTTTACTAATATGAGTAAAACCATATTCATCATCTCCATATTTATGAAGATGCTCTTCAAATAGTAATGTTATATGCTCTTTAAACTGTGTTATATTCATTTTTATTTCTCCTTTCATTTACTTTTATATTTCAAAAATAAGGAAATACTAAATAACAATGTTACATACGTATAGGAGGACAAATATGAAACCTGAATTTTTAAAAGCTGTACATGATGCAATCGGAAACGTCGAACACATTCATATAGAAGAAAGTGGTGTAGACAGTTTAATTATTCATCATGATGACGCACAACAATTAAAACAAGTTGCTGAAACGTTAGAAAATAATAATTTCCGCTCCGCTTTAAGAACAACGGGAGATGCTTCGTATATTGAAGTGTTGAACAGATAAGAAACAGTCCCAGCTATATGCTGGGCTTCATTCTTCTATATTGAAATTTCAAAATTTTTTACGTGCACTGCAGTCCCTGCAATATCTATTTGTAGACTATCATTTTCTATATCTTTTGTTACATACACCGTTACACGACCATCTTTATTTATTTCTTGCCCTTGCTCAACAATTAACTTCAATTCATGATCAAAGTCCTTATTCAAATACATCGCATAATACGCTCCCATTACTCCTGAAGCAGTCCCTGTCACTGGATCTTCGACCGTTCCAGCATTAGCTGATGAAAAATGACGACCGTGCATTTGCACTTGTTCATCATAAGTTTCTAAACAAACTGGATGAATAGAAGCCTTTGGTACTTCTTTTAAAACCGATGGAAATACATCATTATTAGGTTTCATTCTCTCACATGCATCAAGATTTTTAATAGGTACAATCACAGTCCAATTACCCGTACTTCCATATACAATTGGTAAACTTACATCTAAATCGTTTACCTCCAAACCAATACTATGAGCTAATTCTTCTTTTGAACCTGTAAAATCTTTAAACTTAGGTTTTGCTTGTCTCATTTTAATAAAGCTTTCTCCAGTTTCATTTACAGCTATTTGTATTGGTAAAATCCCTGCCTTCGTTTCAATCGTAAGATTTGTTTTCTCTTCTAATAAACCTCTTTCACGCAAGGCATATATAGCCCCAACTGTCCCATGGCCGCATAAATCCATTTCATAACCAGGCGTAAAATAGCGCATTCTTATATCTGCTACTTCTGAAGAAAGAACGAAAGATGTTTCGTTAAATCCAACTTTTTTAGCAATACGCTGCATTTCCTCTTCCGTTAATCCATCTGCCTCTAATACAATACCTGCTGGATTTCCCTTATTCGGTTTATTCGTAAATGCATCGTAATGAAGTACGTTTATGTTTTTCATTTTCTTATCCCCTAACCTTCTTCAAACTTTCCAATTGTTATTACATACAGCAAACCATTTCATAATTCTCACGAAAATCCAAATAGATTTTGAAAACTTGTAAAGTCGTACTTTACCACTTTAACTCGCCTACCCCCGGTTCAATAAACTTCCCTGAAACGTCCTCATTTGAATCTATTACCCAATCATATATATTTTGAGCTCCTTCAGCAGGAGTCATATCCGCATCAAAAGCACCGATTTCAGTCTTTAGTTTTCCAGGATGAATTGCGGTTACACGAATTCCTTTATCCGCAAACTCTTGTTGTAAACAGAGTGTTAACATGTTTTGTGCAGCTTTCGCAATTCGATATGAATATGAGAACTGCCCTTGTGGAAATTCTTTTCCGGACATTTTATGTAAAGATCCTAAACGAGAGGATACGTTTATAATTCTCGGATGGTTTGATTTAGTTAAAGCCGAATACGTACCTTTTATTGCTCGAATAACACCTAAACAATGAACGTTAAATAGTCCCATTAACTCTTCTGAATTTGTATGTAAAACCTCAGTCTCCTTTCCAGGAATTCCAGCGTTATTTATAACTAGATCAATATACTCTGTATACTCCTCAACCTGCTTCTTAATACACTCAGTACTCTCATCATCTGACAAGTCTGCTAATACAGGGAAACATCTAGAAGTAAAAACCTTATTCAATTGCTCTATCGCCTTCCTATTTCTAACTAGCGGGTAAACAATATGTCCATTTTCATGAAATACTTTTACTAACTGTAACCCTAATCCACGATTTCCACCTGTAATAAATACCTTCATTTATCCATCTCCTTATTTTTATAATAAATAAGAAAATCTGCCCACTTACCATTCCCCAAAGAAAACGCCACTCTCTTACATTCAAAAGTAAATCCCGCTCTTTCCGCCAAACGAACGGATGGCTCATTATCAATATGTATATGTAATTCAATTCTATGAAAATAAAGGTTATTAAAAAATAACGACAGCGCAGCTTTTACACTTTCTACTCCGTATCCATTTTTCCAATATTGATTATGAATAGAGTAGCCCATCATTGCCCATTGATAATCCATACGTAAAATTTTTATAAGCTCTAGCTTTCCGATATTGGCACCATCTTCTTTTCGAAAAATGCCTAATACGTACATCTCATCTCGATGTGCTGTTTCATCAAAACCTCTTATCCATTCCGTGAACCATTCTTTTGTTGATGATGCCATAACTTGGTAGCCATCGTCATATTTATATTGAGATGGTAACCTCTTATTGAATCCATCTATCCAACTTTCATAATCATCTTTTTGGAACGGACGGATAATGAGTCTCTCTGTCTCTACTTCTAATAACGGTAGCTTCATTTACATCTCATCCTTTGATTATTAATTGAATATTCTTTATCATCTTACACAAAATACAAAATCTAGTAAATTATTATGTTTTTTATAAACAAAAATCCAGTTATGCTTACTGCATAACTGGATTCCTCATTATTTGATAACTTTTTTATTTTGCAAGAAAAGTACCCCTTAATTCCCTCTTCAACACTTTCCCTAAAGCATTTTTCGGTAACTCTTCCATGAATACAACTTCTGGTATTTTATAACTTGCCAGTTTTTCTTTACAATGCTGAATAATTTCTTCTTCTGTTAAAGATGTTTGAATATCTGTTACAATGTAAGCTGTTGGAATCTCCCCCCAAAAATCATTTGGAATTCCAACTACTGCAACTTCTAAAACACCATTTATTTCATGAATTACATCTTCTACTTGATCTGGATATACATTGTCACCACCGCGTACGATAACGTCTTTATATCTTCCCATAATATGTAGGAATCCATCGTCATCTATCATGCCAGCATCACCCATGTTAAACCAATTATCTTTTACCACCTTCTTTGTCGCCTTTTCATTATTCCAATATCCTTTAAACATATATGGACTTCTTACGTGAATCTCTCCAACTTCATTTGTTGGTAGTTCATCACCTGTTTCTGGATGAACAATTTTTAACTCTACATGTTTAAGAGTTTTCCCTACAGAAGACATCTTTTCTTTTCCCATCATTGGATGCCATGAGGTTACAATCCAACCTTCTGTACTACCATAACCTTGCACCATGTATATTCCTTTTTCCATATATTTTTGAATGAGTGTTTCTGGCACTTTTGTGCCACCGCTTTGTGCTACTTTAAAGGTTGAAATGTTACGCTCTTTTTTATTTATTTCATCAAGCATGTAACTATAAACAGCCGGGAATGCAAGCATCGTAGTAATTTTCTCTTCTTCGATCTTATCCCAAATTAGAGTAGGGTTCGAATCAGCTAAGAATATCATCGTAACACCATGGTAAATGCAATTTAAAATAGAAAGCACCCCACTCATATGAAACAATGGATGCACTGATAAAAAGCGTTCACCTGCTGGAATTTCTCTTTGCCCCGCAATCTCAGTAAAATAATAATGTAAGTTTTTATGACCAATTACACATGCTTTTGCCTGTCCAGTCGTTCCTGAAGTAAATAAGTAAATCGCATCATCATCTTCATGAACTTCTACGTTCGGCTCTGTAATTGGCTGTTCTTGTAATTTTAATTCAAATGAACCAAAACCTTCTTTTGTCGTTTTAATTACATAAGGAATTTCTTTAACTGTATCAATCTTTAATAAAACTTCACTAAATTCATTATCAATAACTAATACTTTTAATTTTGCTTCTTTTACAATCGTTTCTAATTCATAAACAGTAAGCTGATGATTTAGCGGAATAAATACCGCACCAATTTTTAAGCTTGCCATCATAACGCTTGGAAACGGGTGATTATTTTTGCATAGGATTCCTATACGATCCCCTCTTTGCACACCGTTATGTAACAAATAATGTGCAAGCTGATTTACTCGTTCATTATACTGCTGAAACGAATACCTTTTCTCTCCTCCTACAAGCGCTTCCAAATTCGGTGATTGCATTGCTCTTTTTTGTAATAATTGTCGCATCGTTCTCAAGTAAAACTCCCCTTTATATATGTTAGGATTTTTATTTTACCAGATTAACTATTAATTTACTAAAGATTATACTTAGTGAATATAAAATAAATAAAAAATAGCCATCTACTAAACAAGTAAATGGCTATTTCTCTTTATATATTAGAATATTTCTTGTTCATAACATATTGCACATACTCAGGTGCACTTTTATTAATTTCTTCATCACTTAACTTGTACTCTGCACCATATAAATAAAATGAAGGTATAAATTCCATACCTGTATATAGGCATGTAGCGTGAAATGGTTTCGTCAACTCATCCATTGTGATTCCGCTATTTTTATAGTCTTTTTCTAATCCACCTATAGAAATAGCTATACCAAATTCTTTCCCCTTTACTTTATCCCCTTTTGATCCGTAAGCAAATCCATATGTTAATACATCGTCAAACCATTTTTTTAATAATGGTGGTGTACTGTACCAGTAGAGTGGAAATTGAAATATATATCTGTCGTGTTCTACTAACAGCTTTTGTTCCTCTTCAACATTAAACTCCCAATTTGGTGCCACTTTATATAGTTCATGCACCGTAATTTCATCCGAATGTTTCTCAAGTTCTTCTACCCATCTTTTATTAATTCGAGACTTTTCAATATCAGGATGTGCTACAATTACAAGTGTTTTCATATATTTTCTTCCCCCTTATAAATAATTCAAACCCTTTAGTCTTAGTATGAATGAGTTACATATAATTGAAAAGTACGTACTTTGAAGTACTATAGGAACCTTGAAGTACCTTTGGAGGTGTTATATGAATCAAAATGATGACTGTCCAATTGCAACGACACTCGATGTAATCGGCGGAAAATGGAAAGTTCATATTTTATGTGTGTTGATGGATGGAAGAATGCGAACAAATGAAATCAAACGAGAAATTCCAAACATTACACAAAAAGTTCTTACACAACAACTTCGGCAACTTGAAGCTGATGGGATTATCCATCGTACCGTATATCAAGAAGTACCACCAAAGGTTGAGTACACAATAAGTGAATACGGAAAATCTTTAATGCAAATTATGGATGAACTATTTGAATGGGGGAAAGATCATCAGATGAAAAGATTAAATGACTAAAAGAACCCTACCTACTTTGTTACATCTTCTATGCAAATAATTCTTTTGAAATTTTGTAATCGGAGTATCGTCACATAACTATTAAGTTAAGAAAATAGATTACCCCCAAAATGAGCTTCTTTGTTATAAAAGACAAAAAGTTTCCGTTTTTGGGGGCACTATAAAATTTTAGCTTGATACCGATGTATTACTACCCTAATATCACTATGAAGCTAACAAAACGCTGAATTCTCAAAAGAACTAACTGTAGGGAAGGAAAATTACATATTCTTATAAATATAGCTCTTGTTTAAGAGTCTTAAAAATTATAACCACAGAATTACTTTCGTATCCTCTTCTTAATTTTGAAGTCTAGAAAGTCAGCATTTAAACTAAACTTGCTAATATCGCCTTTGTACGATTGTCCGTTACCTCATAATAAATTTCTAATCCTTTTCGAGTACCTGTTACGATTTTAGCAGCCTTTAGTTTGGATAAATGTTGACTAATTGTACTTTGGGGCATTTGTAAATTCCCATACATTGTTGTTACATTCGTAGCACCTTTTGCAAGCATTATTTTTACTAAGGATAGACGGACAGGATGTGCCAATACCTTTAATACTTCAGCGATTTCTGCATACATTTCTTTTTTTTCTTTCATGTTTATTTCTCCCCTTTTATATAAATATTAATGATATCCATATATATAATTCGAAAGCATATACGTTTTTGTGTCCGTCATTTTTAAAAAAATATAAAAAAACATTAGTCCGAAAATAAAGGAGTGTCTTAACATAACGTCTCACGATCAGTAATGAATAGAAATTTCGTTATGGAAGCAGAAGGTTTTATGTTACTACTCTATATTCAACTAACTAAAATCAATGAAAAAGAGAGCAGATAATCAGCTCTCTTATGATGCCTCCTTATGTTCCGTGGAATGTTTAACACTCCCCATTCTCTTTAGTTTATTCCACCCTACTGCTACTCCTCGAATCGATGAGAATATAGATTTAATGACAACATAAGTCATAAATTGACGATAAATAAAGCGTTGTAAAATTAGCCATGCTAATGGTTTGGGATTCTCTTTCTCTAATCTAAATGCAAATAGTGAAGCGAGAAGATCTATGACAAAGAATACAAGATAAAATCCTAATACTTTTAGCGGATTGCTACCAAATAACCCCATAATCATTAATATATCTGCTAAAGGAGCAATGAATTGCAAAACATATTGGAATAACCACATATTGGGCAATGCAATAAACCCTAATGTTTTATGTTTTGAATGAAACAACGCTTTTCGATGCTTCCAAAGACATTGGAGTGTACCATATGACCAACGATATCTTTGTTTAATGAGACTTTTCACATCTTCAGGTGATTCCGTAAAAGCATATGCTTTTTCTTCATATACAATTCTATGTCCTTGACGTAAAAACGTTATAGTAAGATCCGTATCTTCTGCTAATGTATCTTCACTTAAACATCCAGCTTCAACTACATTCTGCTTACGCCATGCTCCAATAGCTCCAGGAACTACTGTAATACAATTTAATTCATCAAAAGCTCTGCGTTCTAAATTAAATCCTGTAATATACTCAACATGTTGCCAAGCAGTCAATAAATTCCGTCTATTTCCGACTTTAACATTCCCTGAAACTGCCGCTACATTATGATCTTCAAAGTGTCTAATCATTAGAGAAATAGCGTCTTGCGCAATAATAGTATCCGCATCTAAAGTGACAATGATTTCTCCTCGTGATTGCTGAAACCCTAAGTTCATTGCCGATGATTTCCCTCCGTTTTCTTTCTGAATTAAACGGACTTTAGGGTGCTTATAAAATGTTTCTTGCAGTACTTTTGACGTACCATCTTTCGATCCGTCATCCACAACAATAACTTCAAACTCTCTATAATTACTATCCAAAATTGAGCGAATCGTCTTTGCTATTACCTTTTCTTCATTATATGCTGCTATGACAACAGTAACGAAAGGTTGATAAAAAGAATTAGTAAATAAGCGAGCGCTTACTTTCTTTTTCTGCTTGCATGCAAAATAAAGTAAAAATAAGAATCGGAAAATACCTAATCCAATAGCAATATAAAAAATAGTTGTTAATATATGCTTTGCATATCCCGCTCCTGAAAAGACAGCTTTATTGTAAAGTAAATATTGCTTACCCTCAGAAGAAACAGGAGGCATAACTTCCTCTCGTTCTTTATTCATTAAATCTGAAATTGTTACAAAACTATATCCATGCTTTTTAAGGTCTTTAATTATGATCGGCAGCGCCTCTACCGTATGGGTACGATCCCCTCCTGCATCATGAAGAAGAATAATATTTCCCTCTCCCTTATAAATGGGGGTAAGTGTACGCTTTACCAATTCATTTGCTGATGGTGTCGCCCAGTCCTCAGGATCAACTTTTTCTGCCACCATTGTATAGTTCATATTTTGCGCACGCAAAATAGGCATTATTTCATTTGATGAATCTGGATTAGCATCCGCTTCATATGGTGGTCTAAATAAAACAGTAGAATGTCCAGTTATTTCTTGAATTAGACGTTGCGTTGTATTCAGCTCTACTTTTGTTCGTAGTAAAGACGTATTAGCTACGTTAGGATGCTTGAAGGTGTGATTGCCAATTTCATGTCCTTCATCATATATTCTTTTCACAATACCAGCATTTAGTTGAGCGTTTTCACCAAGTACAAAAAAAGCTGCTTTTATATTATTCTCTTTTAATATATCTAGAATTTCCGGTGTGTATTTCGGATCTGGTCCATCATCAAATGTTAATACTACTTGTTTTCCTTTTGGTTTTCCATAGCGTTGCACGTCGTATGCAGATGGTAATGATTGATATACTTCCTCTGTCAGATAACTATTTTTACCCACTTTATAATCTCTTAATCCATTTTGTCTTTCATTCTCAATCTGTAAAATTTCGCCTTGTCCTGAATAATTCACTTCATCTAAACTAGCAATGTTATGTAATGCATCAGGATTATTTTGTACCTCAATAGGATTTTTTAAAACTTTCCATATAGTAGGATCTTCTGCTCCTAATCTCCATAATGCAAACCCCTTTGCATTGTTGTTCATTGCGATTTTCACTTGATTATAAAGAGTAACACCATCTAAGAACCAAGCAGTATGTTCTTTCCCTTCTGTTTTATACCTAAAATAAGGGTTTCCACTCATCTTATCCCATTGAATTTTTATATTTGAATCGTGAGCCATTGCCATCACTTCTGAAAAAGTTAAAGACTTCGCAGCTTCTTTACTATTTACTTCCCAATCATATCCATAGTTACCGAAAGCGACTATAAGTTTCTCAGACGGTATATCTAGTTCATTGAGCGTATGTTCGAACCATTTATTTGAAGCAATTGGTCCTGGTGCCCCTGCGCCATAGTGCTCGTCATACATCATTACGATCATTCGATCTATTACTTTGGCTAACGTACCATAATCAAAAGCTTTATCATTAGCAGGGACATCTTGCGTAACGAGCAAATGATGTTTATGAAAGACCATAGTAAGTTCCTGCATGAATTTTATTAAGTTTTCTCTATCGCTCTCGGGTATTGCCTCAAAGTCAATATTAATACCCGAAAATCGATTCTTTTCAACTTGATTTACTAAATTATTAATAAACTTTGTCTTTACATCATCTGGGGAATTCAGTAACTTATGAACAACTCCACTATCAGGACCCGAAGCTTCCTTTGTATAGTTAGTAAGTAAAGGCATAATTTTCACATGATTTTTTTCTGCTAACTTTACTATCTGAGGTTTTATCTCACTACTAATTGTTAAGTCTGCTTGTAAGTGATACCATTCTGGTACTAATGTGGTTAATGAATCGATATTTTCTTTTAAAGAAGCGGTACTGTTTTCATCCCAGTTTACATAAAAACCATAAACTTCTTTAGGGTTTTTACTATCGTTCGACGAATTAACCAAATTTTTGTTATCCTTCGTTCCGGTATTTGGTTTGAATTCTTCCTTCTTTAACTGCTGATCACTAAGTTTTTGATTAATAGGTACAAGTTTATTATCTTGTTGTACAGCGGTATTCATATTTGGAATTTCTGGCGTTGAAAAAATACTTTGAAAGAAAAAATAAAATACAATACTTAAGCTAACTATTGAGATACATAGCAACCAACTAAAAGCTATGTTTCTTCTTCCTTTAGGATCATAAAAAACAGGTTTTGCTTTATCTTTCTCTTGTTGAATTTTTTTCTTCATTATATTTTTTACATACTCCTTCTTAATAGAAATATAGAATAATAAACCCTTTTAGCTTTGAAATGAATCTCCCACTTCCATTTTCTATGTATTCTTCTTTTCATTCCCTTGCTGAGGGCCTCTATTTTCTTGCTGAGACCCCCTACCGTTGTTCCCTTGTTGATTTTCATTATTTCCTTGCTGAGACCCCCTACCGTTGTTCCCTTGTTGATTTTCATTATTTACTT
>NZ_JBNNUF010000006.1:212883-257518 GCF_050279465.1 Bacillus sp. NPDC094077
TCTTGTTGATTTTCATTATTTCCTTGCTGAGACCCCCTACCGTTGTTCCCTTGTTGATTTTCATTATTTCCTTGCTGAGACCCCCTACCGTTGTTCTCTTGCTGGTTTCCATTATTTCCTTGCTGAGATCCTCTACCATTGTTTTCTTGTTGATTTCCCCTATTTTCTTGCTGAGATCCTCTACCATTATTTTCTTTCAATTGCTTCGATGGCTGTTCCTCGGTTTTCTTTTGTTCTTTCTGCTCTGGCTTCTCGTATTTTTTTTCTTTTACAGGAGACAAGTCAGATGATGCATCAGGAGATAACTTTGGCTGCGATTGCACCTCTTCTTCGTTTTCCACTTGATTAGACGGCGAGGCAGGTGGAGTAAGCGCTTTTTTCTTCTCTTCCTCTTGCTTTATATAGACACCTGTGCCAATTCCTGCTTTCCTAGCATTCTCTCGCACTTGCAACGTACTGCTTTGATATACGACTGTAACATGTTTTATCTCATACTCTTTCTTTAATTCTTGCATAGCCTTTTCCAACTGTGATTCTAGTGACTTATCCTTTGTAACAGCTGTTAGCATAACTTGCTTATCATTCGTTAAATACTTATCCTCTTGACTTTGCTTTATAATAGTACGTATTACGTCTTGCAATTGTTTATTTTCCCATTGCTTCAATTCTTTTAAAATACGCCTTCCATCATCATTACAAGCTTGCAAATCTATAACGCGAAGATCCTTTGTTATGCTCACCTCTACACTTGGATTTATATCAACTGAGACATAAGCAAATACTTTTTCTTCCGGTTGGTTGTAGAAAAATAGCAACGCACATAGAAAACAAGCAATAAGTAATGATGCAGGCTTTAAGAAAGAAGGGATCGAAAAACGCGATGCTCTTTGCTCTTGCTCATCAAATGAGATTTCCTCCCCAACCATGTAAGAATCCGCTTTTCTTTTACACGTAATAAACTCTCCATTTGGTGTTAAAACAACTACGCTATGTTTTTTTATATCCATTACAATTCCTTTATTCAACATGCTTCCCTCCTCTTATATAATCAAGAATGTATGTATAGTTGTTTGCAAAGATAATACACATTGCAATGATATATTTTCTATGCCGCTCTAACGTTTTACGACTTACCCTAACACGCGGTTCAATATGTTTAAGCGGTAGCTTTTTCTTTCGGAACAGCTCTTCCATCATTTCCTCGTCTTTTATAATTATCTTTACTATTTCTATTAAATGTTCACGCGTATCACGATGCTTAGGAGATTCTTTAGCAAGCTCTGAAAATGTGATTTTAAACTCAGCTAGCACACTTTGAAAATGAAGAATTTCCTCCTTACGGTTACTATTTTCCATCTCTTTCATATACTCCGTAAGCGACACTTGCATTTCTAACATTTCCTCTTGCTTATCTTCTTTTAAAAAGACAAGGTTATGTTTAGACTCCTTGCGTATATAGTCAATTACATCTCTTTTTATAAGAAGATCAGCAAACGCTAAAAAGGATTTTCCTTTTGTATATGAATACTGTTCAATTGCTTCGTTAAATGCAAACAATCCAATACTATATTCATCATCCTGTTCTGTAATATATCGGCGGCAGACAGATGAGATTGATTTTCTAATAAAAGGCTGATACTGTACGATAAACGCTTCTTTATCTCCTTCGTTGTTTTGTATGTTACATACGACATCTTCTATTTTCGGTTTTCTTAAGATCTTCATTACTAAACTCAACACTTGTAATCTCTCTCCCTCCTTCTGCTTTAAATAGAAAAATGGCCACTAAACAAGTGACCATTTAACCACATTTTCTTTGGGCTTGTCTTCTTGTTGCTCATATTTTTCAAGACCAACTTTTCTCAGCATCTTCTTAATGGTTATTCTTTTCTATCGACACTAAATTTAGGTTTGTATTTTAATCTACTTTCTTACGCTTGTTTTGCTTACTCTTTTTCTATTTTATCTGCAATCTTTGAATAACTCTTCTCTATATTTTTGGTAATTTTAGGTTTCACTTTCGGATTCCCCGCTTAATCTAGCAATTTTATTCATGCTTCAATGTTGTTTTCATTGCTTCTTTTTCTTCCATTTGCTTTCTTCACTATACATATTCGAAAGAACAACAAAATTTATGGGGGTTAAAAAATACTTTTTTATAAAATAAAGATTTATTTCAAAAACAAAAACCATCAATTTGAAAAAAGATTAATCAAATTGATGGTTTTCTTATAAGATTTTATTCATTTTTTATAACTACGTTTAATCATGCAAGCCTTTAATTGTTACTATCCTGCTTCTGTTGTTTCTACTACAAAGTTTTTATCGGCTACCTATCCACGTTTTACACTTATTAAATTCAGTTGGTTTCTCATTATATCTAAAAGAGTATCAGTTATTCTCTACCAATTTTATCTTTCTTGGTTATCATAATATGTTTTATCTGCGTATTTTTTATCATTTCCTTTTAGATAAGCTAAAATTACTTTTGGGTTTTTAAGCAACGCCCAGTCTCCATATGTATCAAACCTTCTGCATGAAGTTATCATTCCGTTTTTAATTGTACCGAATTTCTTATTATTTTGCTTTCCCCATTCTTTTAACCGTTTAGCGAAATCTGCATCTTCTGCCATAAGCATATTTTCGTTAAATCCGTTGATTGCCATAAAGTCTTTTTTATAGCACCAAAAAATCCCTACAGATATAGCTCCATACTTAAAAAGTAAGGGGATTATTATTAACATTGCGGAAACGAATATTCCTAAAGATATTCTTTCAAACTTCCCAGTTACCCCACCACCAATGTATTTACCTGAAGCTAAATATTTATCTACATTAGACAGCATAGACTCTGTCATTTGGGTATCAGCGTCTATTGTAATGATTATTTCTCCACTAGCTATTTTGGCCCCTGCATTTCGGATTTTAGATAAGCTTTTATCGTTATTTTTTAATGTAATACAGTTATAAGATTTTGCTATTTCCTCTGTTTTATCTGTACAACGATTTAAAACAACTATGACTTCCATTTGATCTTTATATGCCTCTGATGCCGTTGCAATTGAATCTAAACATTTTCTCATGTACTTTTCTTCATTATGTGCAGGGATTATAATAGAAAATTTTACATCTTTTTTTAAATTGCTTCCTGAAGATTCGTTTGTTTCATTCATAATATTCCCCTTATTTTATAAGGTAAATATCTATTATATATAACGTATATTAATATTTATTAGGTTATATTATAGAAACTGCAGGTTAACTGCTATTTAATTTGGAGGATTTAAAAAACAACATAAATTGTAGTGAATGAATCAATGATTCTATATGGAATGTATATAAGATGAACACAAAAGAAACCCTTCTAATTACTTTAGAGGAGTTTCTTTAATTTATTATCGCTATTAAACTAAAATTTCATAGTACCCCCTAAACGAAATTTCGTACTAATTTGTAACAAAACAGCTTATTTTGGAGTATTTGTTTTTCTTAACTTGCTGGCAATGGGCCATATAACAACAAATACATGCTTTCACAATTCATATTAGTTAAATTAATATTTTATCCGTTGTTTTATTTCTTTAAAACGAGCATGTATTAATTTCTTGATATCCGGGTGATCCTTATATAAGGTAACGGTATACATGATGGAGGATGCAAAAATAGTAGACCATATTAACCACTCACCAGCATGAGAAAGAACCTGAATTATTTCACTCGTAAACTGTTCCTGTCCCGCATGAAATGTCGATATAAGCGAGTTAAGATTGAACAACAATAAAATAACAATCCTGCCCAAAGGCATAATAGCCCATCCGATAATATACGTATAGCCTCCAACACTACATAATTGATTGTTATGACAAAAAACTTTCACTCTCTTAGCTTGCCAATAACCAACTATCGCTCCTAATATAAGCAAGCTAATTAATTCAATTTTAATTATAAAGTCCAATCTATTTGGAAGACCCATATAAGTTCTAATTATAGCCATGATTGGTATACCAAGAAGATCAAAGCTATCAACTTTCTTCGGGATAAGCTGCCTAATAATCAATACAATAACGACTACAAGAATAATAATGGAAACTTTATTTATGCTATCAATCCCTCTTTTTTTCTTTTAAATAATACTCAATAAGTTGATTTATTTTTTCTTCTGGATATGATTCTGGTGTTTGAAGAACATGAATGACTAGCCCGTCAATAAATCCGTACAATATCTCTAATTCAAAATCTCTATTGTAGCCTGGTGTGACATATTCTAGATCCTTCATTAAATCTAGGATTATTCCCATTAGGTACCTCGTATGGTCATCCATTTTCTTCCGCAGTTCAATAAGCTCTGGGGAACTAAAGGATATACCCAGGAATGTAATCCAAACCTTCCCTTCCAATATTTCTTCTTTATTAATAGGAATAATGAATTTCATTAATCTTCTAAGTGCTTCTTCTTTCGTTCCCTTAAAATCACTTGTACGAGTTTTCGCTCGCTCTTCCATTCGATTCAATACTAAATTCATTGCATAGTGAATTAATTCATTTTTAGACGAAAAATGATGCTGAACAAGTCCAACCGAAATGTTTGCTTCGGCAGCGATTTGCTGTATAGAAGCTTTATCAATACCTTTTTCTAATATTACACGCCAAGTAGCAGTGGCTATTTGATTCTTCCTTTGTATTTGATTAACTATTTTAGGCATTCATATCCCCCCCTTTTTATAATATGATTGTATTATAAAAAGCGTACCTAAAACAATATGAACATATTGCTTTAGCTATAATAGGGCTCTTGCCACATCGATATCAAGCTAAGAAAAGCAAATACCCCCAAACAATTTTTTTCGTTTGGGGGATACTTTAAAAATTGAGATTTCATTATAAAATAGCTCTTCAGATTTGTTTGTTTTGTAGATTAACTAACACGATAAGTCTCATGCATTATAGAAACGTATGTAACGGTGAATACGAGCTTTACATACGTTTTTATCGTTTTTAGAAAAATAAAAAGGGTAGTCATTTTTTACGACTTAACCCTTTCTCTACGAGCTAACGAATGTATAGAATTCAGCTAAACCCCACTCTAACTTTCTATCTGTAAAAATACTTTCCAACAGAATCAAGCGAATTCATTATTTAATTTAACAATGTAAATGGCGCTGTGTAAATTGTATCAATGGAACCATCGGCATTTTCAACTTCAATTTTAAAACGGAATGTACCTGTGCCCCAAATTGATTCGCCATTGCCACTGAAAGCGACTATTTCATCTCTCCTTTTAACTCTTTACTTCCTAACAACCGGAATCCATATTTCACCAAATACTAAACCATTTCGCTGCCCCATCTCAACCATTGTATTTGGTCCACCAACATAGGCAAAATCCTTTGCTTCAGGTAAGATTTGAGAAAATGCAATACCAGTAACCTTATTACTTAGCTCCTCAGCCGTCTTACCTTCCCCTTTAACTACTAAGTATTCCCCCTTAGGAAACTGGATCACTCTACATTCTTCTTGTATTTGTTCCTCTGTCATGACACCGGCATAATACATCATCTTGTTATTCACAGCTTCGCTCACAGAAAAAATGTAATCATTTGTGGCTATAGCTTTTAAAGTGTCCAGCCTTCCATCTTGTGTAACTGCCAACCAAAAATCTGCCTTTTCCTTGTTTATGCCTGCAAAGTCTGTGTATTCACTCTTAATTTCAGTTCCAATACCTAAAACGATAAAGCTATCTTTTTCTTCTAAAGTATAATTTTTCATATTCAAAACCTTCCTCTTTTTTAATTAATCAAACGATTTATCTTTTCATCTGATGAGTTTATAATATCCTTAAATCATGTCAAAAAATGATACTGTTTAGGAGAACAAAATGAAAAAAGTTGAACGGATTAATACGATGATGCGGTATATTAACAACCGCTCCCACTTTACTATTTCTGAAATTATACACGAATTTAATATCTCTCGATCGACAGCTATTAGAGACATTAGAGAAATTGAAGCTATGGGGATGCCACTTGTCGCTGAAGTTGGAAGGGCTGGGGGATATTTTGTTATGCATAACTCTATCCTGCCCGTCGTTCGCTTTACTGATAATGAAGTCAAAGCTCTTTTTATTGCCTTTATGGCCACAAGAAATCAACAACTTCCCTATCTAAAGAGTCGTCAGTCTTTAGCTGAAAAACTACTGGGACTCATCTCAGAAACTCAACAGGACGACCTTGTTCTTTTAAATCAAATCTTGCTTTTTGGAGGGACTAATCCCCATAATCCCGATTTACTTGAGCTTTCCGACCTCCCTCATCCTATGTTAGAAAAACTCATCCAAATCCTTCTTTTAGATAGCCATTTATTGATTACTACCAAAGAAGCGGAGGAAATCAAGTCTTATCCAATTTATCTACTACACCTTTATCAAGAAAAAAGCCATTGGATAATTGAAGGCTTTGACATAAAAGAAGAAAAAAAGAAAATGTTTCTTGTCGATCATCTCATTAATATCGAGCCCTATACGACGAAAAAAAGATTAAGTAAGAAAAAGATTTTAGAAAAACTAAGTAAGAAGGACGAAGCAATCAACCTTGTACTTGAACTTGGTCCAAAAGCGATCGCCCAGTTCAAAAAATACCATCCTTTAAAAATTTCTATTTCTTATACAAATCCTTACCAATCCACAGCCATTTTAAAGACTTTTATCAATGTGAACAATCTCGATGAATTGACAGAAATAACGAATTGGTTACTTTTCCTAGGTGGGGATATCAAGGTCAAGGAAGTACCTGAAGAAGTATTAGAGGGTTTACAAGAGAGAGTATGCTTATACTTCCCATAAACAGTGAACAGTTAAAACTCATTAAATCGCTTGTTTAAAATCCCAATTTCATTAAATGCTCCAATATAAAAATAAAAGCACAATTCTTATTCCAGAATTGCACCTGATTGTTGCATAACATAATGGCATTATATCGACAATAGTTACCGTGAGAGCATAACAAGTAATGAAAGCACGGAAAATCTTCCCGTGCTTTTCTAAACATATATATTATTCCGGTAGATTTAGTTACCTCGATACTTACCCTAATTGACGTTTAAATGCTTTACTAGCGAAGAAGTAAGCGATAACCATGATGCCAACGCACCAAGCAAGTGCAATCCAAATATCGTTGCCAACAGCCCCTTCATATAAGAGGGCACGAATCGCATTCACGATTGAAGTCACAGGCTGGTTCTCGGCGAACGCACGAACAATTTTTGGCATAGTTTCGGTAGGAACAAAGGCCGAACTGATAAAGGGTAGAAAAATTAGCGGGTACGAGTAGGCTGTCGCTCCCTCCATAGACTTCGCTGTCAGCCCTGGAATGACAGCCAACCATGTCAGCGCCAGCGTAAACATCCCGAGTATCCCAGCTACCGCGAGCCAATCTAGAATATTAGCGCTGGAACGGAAGCCCATTAAAAGTGCAACGAGGATAACCACCACGATAGTAAGCACATTAGCAACAAGTGAGGTTAATACGTGAGCCCACAATACAGACGAACGCTTGATGGGCATAGTAATGAAACGCGCCATCAGCCCACTCTTTACATCCGTAAACAACCGCACGGAAGTGTAAGCGACACCGGAAGCGATAGCCATCAACAAGATTCCCGGTAGCAAATAATTGACATAATTATCTGTTCCTGTCTCTATGGCACCACCAAATACGTAAACAAACAACAGCATCATCATAATCGGTGTAATTGCTACCGTAATAATCGTATCTGGACTGCGCATGATGTTTCGCATTAACCGTCCTAATAATACCCCTGTTTTGCTTTTCATTTACATCTCCTCCTTTTTACCGATAATCGCAAGGAAAATTTCCTCCAACGTCGGCTGCTTCTCGATATACTCCACTTTTGCTGGTGGGAACATTTCTTTTAGTTCAGTAAGAGTACCAGTCGTAATAATTTTTCCTTCATGCAAGATCGCGATACGGTCCGCCAGTTGTTCTGCTTCCTCCAAGTACTGAGTTGTCAACAAGATAGTTGTGCCACCGCCAGCAAGTTCCTTGACGGTATCCCACACTTCAATCCGTGCTTCAGGGTCAAGCCCTGTCGTTGGTTCATCGAGAAAAATGACTGCTGGCGTCCCGATCAAGCTCATGGCAATATCAAGCCGGCGCTTCATCCCTCCCGAATACTGGTCTGCCCTCTGGTTGGCTGCATCAGTCAGGCTGAATCTTGCAAGCAGATTATCAGCGACTTGAGTGGGATTGGAAACTCCACGCAACTTGGCGATCATTATCAAGTTTTCTCTCCCAGTGAGCATACCGTCTAAAGCTGCGAACTGCCCTGTCAGGCTGATATTTTGACGAACATGATCCGGTTGACGCTGGACGTCAAAACCGCAAATACTTACTTCACCACCATCTTGCTTCATCAGCGTCGAGAGGATGTTGACCGTCGTCGTCTTGCCTGCTCCATTTGAACCCAGCAGTGCAAAAATTTCGCCACGCTGCACCTCAAAATCCACGCCCTTTAACACTTCCTTTTCTTTAAAGGATTTTTTTAATCCTTTTACAGAAATCGCTGCATCGCTCATACTTTTTTTCCTCCTTATAAAAAATGTTTTGTGAAGATAAATTACCTACGCTCTCTATTTAGTGTTACTGATATTCTGTATTACTTAGTACTGATTTAAAAATATAACTGAATAGCAATGGTGGCAATTCACATTTGTACCAGCTAATCAGTCGGTATTATCTATTGCATTTATTTTTTTCTCAATTGCTTCATGATACTTTGGTTCAAATCTTCACGATACTTGGAGACATACGTTTTAGCGTTTGCCACTAGTTCGTCAGCAAAGGATGCTACGTCCTCCCCAGTGATTTCCAGCACTTGTCTACCTTCCGCTGCACCTGCTTCAAACAAATCGATTAATTCATACTGTATGTGTAGCATATCCATCCCGTTGCCCGCTGAGAAATTCCACATGTAGTTTTGAATTTTCTTAAACACAAATTGGTAGTCCTCTGGTAAGGCTCCAACCCGTGCCATCATCATTTTGTACTCTTTTTTATCACCAATTAATTTTTTGAACATTTCCATCATATTATTTTTCCTCCTTTTTTATAAAGCAGAACAAGAAACTCCAAAAACATTAGACGCAATAACTTATCTTATGAAGCTAGTTTGACTTCAAGACGTTAATTTTTGATGAAACAAAATCCCATTTTTCCCAGAACAATTCAAGCTCCTGGCGGCCAGCATCATTAAGTGAATAAAACTTACGGGGCGGCCCCATATCTGACGGTTTCTTTTCAATATTCACAAGCTTTTTCTTCTCTAATCGTACTAGGATGGTATAGACCGTTCCTTCCACAACTTCGGTAAACCCAAGATCATTCAGGTGTCGGGTAATCTCATAGCCATACGTTTCACGGCGGCTAATGATTTCCAGCACACATCCTTCCAGCGAACCTTTCAGCATTTCGGTTAAATTTTCCATATTCTGATCCTCCTCTACCCCCTATTCTGTCTGACTTATATTCAGTATTACAGAGTACTAAGGCGAATTTTTTACTGAATAGCTTTTGAGAAACCACACTATTCAGTATTACTTATTACAAGTACATTGTACGACTAAGTAGATAAGATGTCAACTGCATTTTCAAAAAAATTTAAAAATCAGCTATATCCCTATTCGTTACAGCTGATTTTCTTTATGAAGAGGTCTCGCCACATACCTATCAAGCTAAGAAAAGCGAATATCCAAAATAAATACTGTACATTTTTTATTTTGGATCGTTATAAAATTCTGAAGTTGATGGATGTGGCGGGTTCCCTTTATTAATGAGATGGATTATTTTTACGTTCTTCTACAAACTCACCTGCGAATTTAATACATAAGTTTTTGAATACATACAAATTCTTTATAAAAACAACACTACATGTAAGACATACTGTTTGTTACGATAACATCATGTTCATATCTTCTGCTGCAGTTGTAATTAGTTTTAAACCAAATGTTTCTTGTAATACATCAAGTACGCCAGGTGAAATAAATTCAGGAGCCTTTGGACCAATGCGAATATCTTGAATCCCAAAACTAAATAGCCCTAGTAAAATGGCAACCGCTTTTTGTTCAAACCATGATAAGACAATGCTCACTGGCAATTCATTCACTTCACATTGAAAAACATCTGCTAAAGCGGCCGCTATTTTTACTGTAGAAATTGAATTATTACATTGCCCTAAATCAATGTAACGTGGAATCTCCGTACCAGGTACAACACCATAATTTACATCATTAAAGCGGAATTTCCCACAAGAAGTTGTTAAAATAACCGTTTCTAGGGGAAGTGACGTTGCTAATTCACGATAATATTCTCCACCTTTTCCTGGTGCATCACAACCTGCGATAACAAAGAAACGCTTTATTTTCCCTTCCTTTACTGCCTCAATGATTTCTGGAGCTAATGATAATACTGTATGATGATGAAATCCTGTTACTAATTGTTCATCCGACTCCATACATACTTCAGGAAGTTCTAGCGCTTTTTGAATCAATGGTGTAAAATCATCATTTTCAATTTTTTGTACACCCTCTAAACCTGCAATATCATATGAAAAGAATCGATCAGAGTATGATCCTTTAATTGGCATAACACAGTTCGTTGTAGCTAATATTGCACCGGTAAATTTTTCGAAAAGGCGTCTTTGATCGTACCATGCTTTACCAATGTTTCCTTTTAAATGTTTATATTTTTTCAATTGTGGATATCCGTGTGCTGGTAGCATTTCAGAATGCGTATAAATATTTATCTCTTTTCCTTCTGTTTGCTTTAATAATTCCTCTAATGCAAATAAATTATGGCCAGTAACTACAATTGCCTTACCTTCTACATGATTTTGTGTAATTTGAACAGGTTCTGGAACACCAAAGTGATTCGTATGTGCCTCATCTAATAACTCCATCACTCGTAAAGCTGATTTCCCAACTTTCATAGCCATATCAATATGTTCTTGTTCATTAAAATTAGAATTTGTTAATGTCATATATAACGCTTCTTGAGTTGTAGCATCTACAAATGCATCAGTATACCCTAGCTGAGCAGCATGTGTACGATAAGCCGCAATTCCTTTTAATCCAAACACAATCGTATCTTGTAAACTTGCAATTGTTTCATTCTTACCGCAAACACCCATTACTTTACATCCGCCTGTTGGCGTTTGTTCACATTGATAGCAAAACATATCATCCCACCCTTTCCCAATCATTCATTACAAACTAAGCATAATATTCATTGAGAAAAAGGGATGTGATATCAATCACAATAATATATAAAAATTTGTGACAATTCATCTTGTCGACATAATATTTTTACTATCTTCTTAATTTTATCCCTAATTTCCTTTCATAATATACAAATGAACGAACAAATACCGATACCATATACAGATGCCTCAGCAAGAAGAAAATTTAGGTCTTAGCCTAACCGCCATTCATCCGCCACCTGCTTATTCCTTGAGATGGGAGTTTTCTGTCGGGAAATGATTTAAAACATAATGGGAATTTCTTCATTTACAATATTTTTACACTATCTTAACATTGTTTACATCTCTACATGTTATAGTGATATAGAAACTACTTAAGGAATTTCATGTACATTTTTATCTTTATGATTTCTTGTCTGATTGATAAGAGATCATGTTATATTTTTATAACAGGGGTGAGTTAGAATGAATGAAACTTTCATGACACTTTTAATGCATGATGTTACTTACGTTACTATAGCACTTATGACAGTACTGGTTTTTGTATACTTGGAATTAAAATCTCAATGACATTTTCAGGATTGTTCAATAGCCTTGGCATTTAAATATAATAAGTATAAACAGAGGAGGAAATTGTTTTCTTCTCTCTTTTGTATTCCCAAAGTGTCTTAAATATAAAAGGATTAAGCTAAGTTTTACAACTTAGGTGCGTAATCTACTAAGTATCATGCTTTTTTCAAACATAATACCCCTTAATCAAAGGTGTAAATTTATCAAATTATATCTTGATACAAAAAAACAGCGACATATAGTTATGTCGCTATCATTATTTTATTTCAACAAATCCAATGTATGTAAAAGCAATCCTTTGCCACCTACATCACCATGACCAGGTACTACTGAATTCATGTTTCCATATCGGTTCAATACATTTTCAATCGATGTGGACCATTCATTTACATACGCATCAGCAACATTCCCTAAATCTTTTGCTTCCGCAGATTTCACTAAACAGCCTCCAACTAAAATTTTATATTGAGGTAACCAGACAACAATGTTATCTTCTGTATGTCCTTTACCTGGATAGAACGTTTCTACTTTCATATTTCCAAACTTCATATTCGTAATCGTTTGTAAGTCTCCGAGTGGCACTTCATATCCATTTTTCTTTGCTAGTTCCGCAGTTAATGCTGTACTATGCGCTTTAATTCCTCTTTCTTTCAACGCTTTAATTCCGCCAATTCGATCAGCATGTGCATGTGTAATAATGACATCCGTTACGCGCTTCTGAAATTTCTCTTCTGCCATCTCTATTAATTCCTTCGTTAACTTATCATCCCAAGAAGAATCGACAAGTACTAATCCTTTAGAAGTATTAAGAACTAGACCGTTCGAAGGAACTGCTTCTCTGTTAAAATACCCTAACTCCGTATGAACCCATACATTTTTGTTTAACTGAGAAATTGAAATGGTTCCTGTCTCATTTTTTATTATGTTTTGCTCTACCTTTTGTTCTGCTTTTACTGGAGATACTGCACTAACAAATTGAGTTGCTCCTAGTAAACTTATACATAACCCTACTTTTAATAATGTATTCTTTTTCATTTTTATCAATCCGTTCTTTCAAAGCAAATAGTTATTACCTATAATAGACAATTCATTTCAAAAGTTTGTTCCATCTTTACTTACATATTTTTCATGCCATTAATAAAAAAACGTACAAAATTTTGTACACTTTAAGACTTAACCTTTCATTCCATAATTCTCAAACTCTTCCTCATCCCCATAAAATACATTCAAATCAATATACTTTTCTTTTCCTTTAAAACCTCTTAATCTTCCACGGTTCGTGTATTGCCAAAACGTCCAATTTCTTTCATCTGATAAACTCGTTTTTGTAAGAACACTACGAATCCATATATCACATTCAGGATATGCATCCTTTATATACAAATCATACGCCTCTTGAGTTGCATACAATATAACTTTCTTGTCATAATGTTTTTCGAGCATTCTTACCATTACTGACAACTCTTTCACAACATCTTCACGTTTAGGAGGATTGTCTTTTTTATTACCATAAAACTCAACATCAATTACCGGTGGTAACGCTCGTCCATCTTTTGGAACGGTTCGCATATATTGCTCTGCTTGCGTTTCACCCTTACTATCAAAACTAAAAAAATGATACGCTCCGGTGCGCATACCTGTCTTATTCGCATTCGTCCAATTTGTCGAAAAGTACTCATCCACAAACGAGCTCCCTTCAGTGGCCTTTATAAACGCAAACTTCATATTTTGCTTTTCTAACTCTCTCCAATCTATCTCTCCTTGATAAGATGCGACATCTACACCTTTTATTTCATACTTGTCCGCACTTAATTGATTCGGAATGAATATACCTTGAAAAACTAAGTAAGCGAAAACACCCATTACACTAATTAAGGTAAAAACTCCTCCTATAATAAGCTTCTTTTTCATTCGTATCCTCCATCTTTACGCATTAAAATTCTACTTACCATTCACGCTTTTTATTAATCATCATTTTTTCTTCAAACGCCTTCTCTAAATCAATTTCTAATTTATTTGCTAAATCACATACATTCCAAATTACATCAAACATTTCTAAACCGATTTCTCGTTTCGAATCTTGTATTTTATCACGTTTTAATATAACTTCTGTTAATTCACCTAATTCCGCCATTGCATACATCGTACGCTCTTCAATTGTCGTATTTTGAAACCCTTTTTCTTTACTAAAACTTGCTACATATCTCTGGAATTCTGAAATATTCATATGTAATCTCCCTTCCTCACAAATACTCCATTTTTTCTATTAAACTTAAAATCAAAATTGTATTTTGTTAAATTATAACATTCATACTATAATTTATTTATAATCCATTAACGGAGGTGTTTTCAATGACTCTCTTCGCTTCTCCATCATTATTCATACTAGCAATCATTTCATTTGCACTAGCTTATTTCATCGGAGTAAAACAATACACTTGGCTCTTATCAGGATTCAATGAACGCTGTGTACCAAATAAAGTGAAGTTATCAAAAATAGTTGGTCTTTATAATTTAATTGCCGGTGTTATCTCCACAATCGGTAGTGTCTTCACTACTCCTAATGTCAAAATTGTATTTCCTATCATTATAATTGGACACGTTATAATCGCCGCTTATGTAAATACACGCATGGTTCAGTAAAAAAAGACCATCCAACCGGATGATCTTTTTTATAATTTATCTATATATTGCTTCGCTTCTAACATGGAAAATCCTAAAGCCTCTCTCACTCTCTTAACTGCCGTAGCTGTTTTTCCTTCTTCTACAAGCTTGCGTTATTCTTTATTAATTTCTAGTTCTCTTTCTACAATTCCCATTTCTTTCGTAATTAGCTGTAATTTATCTTCAATTCTTTTTAAACGCGCATCTGTTTTCTTTTCGATTTTATTTAGTCTCTCTACAATTCATAACATTTCTTTTTTTACTAATGTATAATTAAATTAACATTCTGTCTTTTGAAGAAAGGAGTCACTATGAAATTAAAAAGTAACAATATATACGAGAAAATGAAACAATATTCCGTTGCTGGTTTAAGCCTTGCTATTATACGTGATGGTAAACTAGATGAAGCGACTGCCTTCGGAACACTTGAATCTGGAACAACTAGAGATATTACTACAAATTCTCTCCTTCATTCTTGTTCTATTAGCAAATTCACCACCGCAATGCTCGTACTAACATTATCAGATCAAGAAATCGTACATTTAGATGAAGACGTAAATGATAGACTCACATCTTGGAACATCCCTACCAATCTATTTACTTCACAGAAAAAAATCACGTTACGAAATTTATTAAGTCACCAATCTGGAATTATTGATCCTCCTAATAGTTTTGAACATTATACACTTGCACAAGGACTACCTAAAATGGCTGAAATCCTTGCAGGTAATACATTATATTGCCCAGTACCTATAGAAGTGAGTTATGAACCAGAAAGCGAATTTCACTACTCTGACGCAAATTTTTGTATGATCGAACTACTACTTGAAGATATAACTGGCAAACCATTTAATCTTTTACTGCAAGAATATATCTTTCAGCCACTTCAACTGAAAAATAGTACGGTATTCTCCCCTGAAGATATAAATAAGATGGATACCTTTGCTTGCGGGCATAATAAAGATGGAACTGTAACAACTGAAAAGTATCCATTTTATCCATTTACAGCTGCATCAGGCATTTGGACCACACCTACTGACTTATCAACTTTAGTGATTGAAATCATTCATTCCTTACAAGGAAATAGCAAACTAAAACTTTCTCAAAAAACAGTACTTGATATGATTTCTCCTCAAGGTTGCTCAAAATGGACTGGATTAGGTGTTTTTCTAGATGATTCCCATGAAGAATTACAGATTTATTCACTCGGATGGGGCGTTGGATTTCAATGTATGATGGTTTGTTACCCATACCGCGGTAATGGTGCTGTTATTATGACGAACACAGACTTAGGTGTTCATCAAATGGAAGGAGTTATCGGTGAGGTTATCGGGGTGTTAGATTTAAAATAAGCAGTTCTATTAAAATACATATTATTATTAAAAAGGAATAGGGAGCCCACTATTCCTTTTCTAGATTTATATAATAAACTATTTTCTCCTCAATTTTTCTTAAATGCTATTTTTGTCGCAAAACAAGTCTTTCAAAATAGAAATCTGCAAGTGAATTAACAAAAAAACAAGCTGGACACCCAGCTTGTTTTTTATATAACATTTTTCGCAACAATTTTTATATACTCTGGTGCGATAATTTCCGTTATACTTTCTTGAAAATCTTCAAGCAACATTTCTTCAATATGTTCTAACTGCACTTCAACATGTGTGCATTCTAAAGTATGTATGTTCAATAATGCATAATGATCTTTTTTCTTTATTACTAAATATTGATTTTCCTCTGTTACAAGTACAGAACCTAATCGTACTCCCAATAGACGTTGATCATCAAACTTCACAACTACTTCCCCCCCTTACCATTCTAAAACGAAATTAATATGAAAATAATTAAATTTCAGAAAAAATCTTTTTATATACTATATCATAATTTACTAAAACATAAATATCGCATTTCCTTTCAATAAAAATCCCCGTTTTTTCATATATTTCGATACAAAAAACTTTCTCAACATAAAAACGCGAATTTTCAGTTTTTTATTCTATGAAAATCTATTATAATAAAGCTAATAAATGTTTGACCTCTCCTAATTCATGTACATATGGATGATCAGTAGTTGGTGCTACTGATCTATTTTTTTGATTTCAGAAAGCAAATACGCTGCATCCTTTCCTACACCACAAATAAGTGCAGAACCCCTTTGAGATTGCCACGGCAATCCGATATAATACAATCCTCTTACTGGACTTATTCCCTTTGTATGATTAGGAAATCCTTTCGCATTCACTGCCTTTTCTATTTCAATCCATTTATAATCTTGAACAAAACCAGTTGACCATATAACACTTTCTGCACTATATATATCACCATTCTGAAACATAATGTTATTTTCTGATGCACTTACCACTTTTTCCTGTAGTTTAATTGCTCCATTACGAATGAGTTCCTTACCTTCAAAACCAAAAATAGGATCCTTTCTCTTCTGAAACCATCTTCCTCTCTTTGTATTTATATCCGCATACAATAAACCCATTTTTTCTAACCAATTAAAAATACTTTTTCTAAAAAGGTGTAACGGTAAAAACGTTAAAGGATGACTGATAGACATCGTAACTTCATGAGTTTTTGCAAGTTCTACTGCTATTTGCATTCCTGAATTCCCACCACCTACTACAAGTACTTTTCCCTCTGGAATTTGCGACGGTGATTTATATTGTGATGAATGTATTTGAAAAATTTGTGACGAAAGATGTTGTGAAAATGAGGGGATGAATCGTTGCTGAAAACCACCTGATGCAATAATAACTTTTTTCGATTGTAAAATTTCTGTAGAAGTGTGTAATTCAAATATATCTTTTTCTTTCTTTATTTTTAAAACTTCAGTCTGTAATTGTACTGATAATTGAAAATGCCTTGCATATTCTTCTAAATAAGTTGCAATTTCATCTTTATATGGAAAACCATTTTTCTCTCCTATTAATGCCATCCCCGGCAAGCTACTGTATGCCCTTGGGGTAAAAAGCTGCAAAGAATCATATCGGTTTCTCCATGAATCACCCACTCTGCTTCCTGCCTCAAGTAATAAGAAATTATACCCTTCCTGCTTCAAGTAGTATCCCATTGTTAACCCAGCTTGACCAGCTCCAACAATAATTATATCTTTCACTCTAATCCCTCCTTCTCATAAACATATGAATACTTGTTCATATATTCATGCGTTTCCATAATCATACCATTTTATTTTTATATCATTCAATATCTACCCAAAATAAAAAAGAGCAGTTTACTATCAAGTAAACTCCCCTTCATTCTACCTTCCCAGTCCTTAAAGCTCTGGCCCAATCATGCCTTTCCTGTTGAACGGCTAATCGAGCAGTTTCTTCCCAATTATAAGGAACTATAATTTGTTCAATTATCCATTCTCCCAAAATCTTTTCCATCACAACATATTTTGCGTGTGGAGTTCCTGACTCCATTTTATGCACAACAGGTAATTCATCTTTGTATGCAGGAAGTCCTACACTCCCTGGATTTATAATGATCTTTCCGTTTGCTAAATAAACAACTCTAGGAATATGCGTATGACCACATACTATTATTTTTTGCTCAATATTTTGGAGTTGATCCATTATATTTTTTTCATTCTTTAATACTGCACCATTCTCGTCCATCTCTTCTAATAAATACACCTCATCTGAAGTTGGCGTACCATGACAACATAACATATCATCTACAATAAATTGTGAAGGATGTTGTTTTAACCAATCTATATGCTTTTTTGTTAATTGATTTTGGACAAAAGTTAGTGTAGCAGACTGCTCTTGTACAGGTTCCCAAAGCATGCGATCACAATTCCCCTTAATATGTATCATCTCATTATTCATTAATATTTCAATTGTCCCTAAAGGATCTAACGGCCCATACACACTGTCACCTAAATTTATTATCATTTCGACCTTGCGACGTGCAATATCTTTTAATACCGATTTTAAAGCGTAGCTATTTCCATGAATATCTGAAAGTATAGCTATTTTCATCTAAATCCCCACTTTAATATATTATTTATAAACATCCGCAGCCAATTCCCTCAAAACATCCACATTCACCACTTCAAAACAACCATTGTTTTTCTTGATTATCTCTTTATCACAAAAGGTATTCAATGTGCGCAATAAATGCCGATAACTCGTTCCTAACAATTCCGCTGTTTCCGTTAAATTCCCACTAAACACAATTCTATTTCCGTGCTGGACAGCTCGTTCCCCTGCCGCTAACATGTAACTCGCAAGTCTATTTTCAAGTGGATATAGTAAATTAATTGTACTATTTTTTGAAAGACGATTTAATTTATGAGCTAAAGAACCGCAAATACATCTTAAAAATTTCGCATCATGAAATAATTGGTTTCTCACTTTGCCTAAAGGCAAGCCAACACAATACGAATCTGCCATGACTTGTACGTTCGAAGTGATCCTTTGAGAATGAATTAGCTCCACATCTCCTAGTAACTGCAAACTATCATAAAAACATAATAATACAGATTTCCCATTACTTAATGTATTAAACGCTTTCGCTTTTCCTTCAACAAAGAAATATAAATAGTCTATCTCCTCATTCTCCCTGCAAATGAACTCATTCTTTTTAAAAAATATAAGTTCCATATACGGCTTCATATCACTACTAAAAAATGAATCAATGTTATTTTGCTTCATATACTCTGCTAATTTATTAGAATTACATACTTTCTTCATAACTCCCCCACCTTTACAACTCATCCCCATTGTAAACAAAATTTTCTTCTTTCACTATGACATATGTCATAGTAATACACAATTTCAGCGTGATACAGTCATTACAAATATGAAATATAAAGGGGATTTTACATTGTATAACTTTCTTTCTGTCCTTATTGGTGTGCTCATTGCCATTATGCTCCCATTGAATGGGATTTTATCTGAAATAATCGGTAATTATACAGCAAGCGTTGTCATTCATCTTGTAGGTTTAATAGCAGTTATTTTCGTTATGCTCATCAACAAAAATAAAATTCGTTTCGAGAAAGGTATTCCACTTTATTTATACAGCGCCGGGGCCATCGGGGTACTCACCGTTCTTTTTAGTAATATAAGCTTCTCCGCTCTTGGTGCTTCTATTACCATTGCATTAAGCCTACTCGGTCAATCCATTGCTTCTATTATTATTGATCATTTCGGTTTATTAGGAATGAACGTTGCGAAGTTTGAAAAGAAAAAGTTAATTGGATTATTGTTCATTTCTTCTGGAATTATTGTCATGACAATTTATTAATGGGGGTAAGAAAATGTTATATATTTGTATCGCTATTTTAGCTGGTGTTTCTATCGTCGTTGCTAGAATTATTAACGCGAATTTGGCAACGAAAATTGGAAATTGGGAAGGCACGTTTTTCAATTATATTACCGGATTATTTTTCTCCACGTTATTTTTAATTTTCAGTTCAGATTCATTGTATATTCCTAGTCATACGTTACAATCTATTCCTATCGCTGTATACTTAGGCGGATTAGTAGGCGTTATCGTTATCTCATTATCAAACTATATTACTCCTAAAATATCAGCATTTTATTTAACATTACTCATCTTTATCGGACAATTGTTTATGGGAACTGTTATAGATTTCTTCCTATCAAATGAACTCTCGATCGGCAAAATTGTCGGTGGCATTTTCGTATTAATAGGACTCACTTATAATTTACTCGTTGATCGCCCTATAAAAACTGTGAAACATAACCACGTTCAACTATAATACTTTACGCTTACCTATCATATATTAATAGAAAAGTTCTTCACACGAAGTAATAGAAAGGAGAATATCCTATTAAGAAAATCATGTTACTGCTAGGTAGCGCATTGATTATTTTTGGTATCGTATGGTTCTTCAACTCTGGAAAATCTATTCAAGATTTCTATACAGCAAGTAAACCAAAGAAGAAAGCTACTATTATTTCAACTCAAAGAGACCCTAATGAGCCCCCTGTTTTTTTAGGAAAACAGGAAATAAAAGATATACATGTAGAGTCAATTAAAACAAAAAAATCTATCTTTCTTACAAAAACAGATGAGTTGAAAACATTCATTAAAAGTATGGACACAGCAAAAAAAGGCGATTTAACGCTAGATGAAGAAGGTTCTGATTTAGTAGATTGTAACATGTGGATTACTTTCCAAGATGGGACTTATAAACAATATTTAATCTGGATAGTAGATAACAACAGTAGTGAAGTTATGATTGCCCATCAAAACACTCCTGATGACTTAGATCTTACTTATTATCAATTAAATGAAGGCAATTCGAAAAAAGTATATAACTTATTTAAAAAGATTATATAAAAGAGAAAGTCATGGGCACATTAGCTCATGACTTTCTCTTTTATATATATTCAGGGAACACTTTACAGCTCTTCTCCTGCTCTATATCATGTCCAAAGAAAACAATTGGCTTCTCTGTCCTCACAACTTCTTTTAATCGATTAATTGAAGATAAAGCTAATTCCGAATCAAATCCAGCGAACGGTACTTCATCTTCAAAGTTTTCCTTCGTATAGGACGCATCAATCGTTAACAACACAGAACCGGAGTTTTCTGTTTCAATGAATAGTGACTGATGCCCTGGCGAATGTCCTGGTGTATACAATAATTGAACACCTGGTACGACTTCATAATCTCCTTCTATGATTTTGTAGTTTAAATTCGGCAGTATACATTCTTTCAAATATTCTTCTCTATGCTGCGCCGCCTCATATTCAGCACGCTGTACAATGATTGGTGTATTTATAAAAGCGCCATTTCCTCCTGCATGATCAAAATGCAAGTGAGAGCTAATAATATAAAGAAGGTCTTCCGGCTCATATCCAACGCGTTTTAAAATATTCACGATTCTATCTTCTTCAGTCATTTTCGGTAAAATCTGTCCTTCAACAAATGTACCGTTAAAAAGATCTTCATTATTAACTGCACTTTCTGGCATACCTGTATCTACTAAAATAGGTCCTTCCTCTGTCTCCAAAAGATAACACCAGACCGGTAAGTTTAATAGTTTTCCCGGTGTTAGTGTACTATTAACAGACGAATGATCCAACATACAACGACCTGCTGGGACGAAATAAAGCTTCTTTACTGTCATTATGTATCCACCTTTACATTTAATTTTGGATAAAGTACACAGTAAAAAATTCCTCCCATTAGAAATAAAATCCTTCTCATCTTTCATTATTTCAACTATTATTTTTGAGTTGTTCACAACTTTTCATTACATTGTCAATTACTATTCTTTACTCTCCTAGCAGTTGAGAGTACTAAAACAACTGTTTGTATTTTGAAATAAAGTTCGATAATTTATAAAAAAATCTGATGGGTTATAGGATTTTCTTATTTTGTAGTTAAATAAGAAAGTGCTTTAAGCAATACAGAAACAAACACTAGTTTAAGGCTGGAAAGAATACACACTTAAACGAATTTTAGATATAAAATAACCGACTACCTACATATTGAGAAAAGGAGTCGGCTATTTTACTTATTTATTATTCATTTACAGGCTCTTTATGTGTGGCGAGCGAAGATTATAAAAGGTAATATGCTATTTTAGATTTCATGTTTTTTCACTGTAATATTTCCGTTATGTGTGTTTAATTTAATTAGATTTTCTCCCTTTCCAATAACCGTATTCCCGTTATATTTATCCAGGATATTCGCTCTGCCATTGTCGACAGAGACATTAAATTGAACATTAGTTGGTTCTTTTTCGGTTTCAATATTGATTTTTCCATTGTGAGTCGTAAAATTGAGATTTCGATCAAGTTCATTTGTTTTAAGAGTAAGACTTCCATTCTTAGATTGCCCCTCTATTTCACCTTCAACATGCTCTAGCATAATTCTTCCATTATTCGATTTCACATGAATATTTTGTGCTTTTATATCTTTAAATTCCATAATTCCATTGTTTGCTTCCGCAATAATTTTTTGCGAATTGATCTCTCTTAATTCAACACGCCCATTGTTTGTATTGATATTCAAGTGGTCTGTGTTTAGTTTTTTTGCAGAAACGTAACCATTACTATTAGAAACTTTTAATGAATCATATTGTTTTTCAGGCAGATAAACATTTAATGTTAATGGGGCCAATACTTCGGAAATGTTGAAGTTGAACCAGCTCTGTTGTTTTTCTTTGTAAGAAATGAGAAGCGTTGAATTTTTATCATCCGTAGCTAACGTTCGTTTTATGTTAGGATTAACTTCCCCATCTAATGTTACTTTAATGTTACTATCTGTTGTAGGATAGGTGTTAACACGAACGTTATTCGTATCGATAATGACGCTTGACACATTATTATTGTTAATGACCTTTTCTTCTGAAATTGGTACTGCAGCAATTGAACGATAAGTGAGTAGACTTCCTATAATCCCAATAATAAAAATAATACCTGCAATGATGGAAAAATTCTTTTTATTTATCATGCTTAAAACCACCTTTTACTAGTGCTATATTAAACTTTAAATAACGAACAAATCCATTCTTTGCTAGCTTCGTTAAAGATAGCATAGCGATTACAATGAAATATCCAAGTCCACAAAATGCTAAAGAAGCGAAAAGGTTAAAAAACAAGAATGTATTTGGATGCACAATAGTATCAACAATAACAAGCAATGGTGAACCTAAAAATGAGATTCCTAGAACCCATCCCGAAAAAATCAATGCGGCTAATGTAATTGCAGGTCCAAGCACTATTACTAAATTGAAAAAACCTAATCCAATTACTGCCCAAATTGCCCGAAAAACATTTCCTGTTGTTGCACTTGCTGTTACTTTTTCAAGATGATAATCTGCTAATAACTCTTTGGCGATTTGCGCTGGAGAACCTAATGAAGCTGTAATTTCTTCTTCGCTTTTCCCTTCCTCTAATCCGAAAGTAAAATGTTCTTCATAATCTTTTAAAATATCTGCACGCTCTTTTTCAGATAATCTTTTTAGAGATGCATTTAATTGTTGTAAAAATTTATCCTTCGTCATTACGTACACCTTCTTTAATTAATTGATTGACACCCTGTGAGAACTCATTCCATTCATCCAAAAGTTGGCGCAAATACGTTCTACCTTTATTTGTCAGTTTGTAATACTTCCTTGAAGGCCCTTCTGAAGACTCCTGTAAATACGTTGTAAAATATTCTTCCTTGGTTAATCTACGAAGAAGAGGATAAACAGATCCTTCTGATATTTCAATTTGATTGGAAATATTTCGAACTAATTCATATCCATAACGGTCTTGCTTGTCGAGTAAGACAAGCACACAAAGTTCTAAAACTCCTTTTTTAAATTGTACATTCAATGTTCATTCACCCTATTCTAATTGACATTTACTACTGTTTATTATTCAGTACCGTTTTATAATAAGTAACTTGCAAGTATAATATACCACTTAGTATTATTCATTGCAAGGTACACTGGAAAAATAAGTATATCTTAAAATTAATGATACGACGCTTATACAATCAAAACGATGCCTCTTCTTTTCCAATTACAGAATTCTACATGAGGCTTAATCAAACCTTTACAAAACAGAAAGGAGTCCACTTTTTTACATAATGACACTTTACCTATTATAATAAAAAGAACAGACTCTTACTTTGATGGAGGGAATACAAATGAAAGCAATTGGTTTACATGAATACTTACCTATTGAAGAAGAAAATAGTTTAATTGATGTGGAAGTTGAAAGACCTGTTGCCACAGGAAGAGATATACTTGTTAAAATTAACGCGATTTCCGTTAACCCAGTTGATACAAAAGTTCGCTCTCCGAAAGATAAAAAAGAAGATGTAGCGAAAATACTTGGCTGGGATGCTAGTGGCGTTGTCGTACAAACCGGCGAAGGTTGTACGTTATTTAAAGAAGGCGATGAAGTGTTTTACGCTGGAAGTATTACGAGACAAGGTACATATAGTGAATACCATTTAGTTGATGAAAGAATCGTTGGTAAAAAACCAAAAACGTTAAGTGATGCTGAATCTGCAGCAATTCCTTTAACAGCGATCACAGCGTGGGAAGGTTTATTCGAACGTTTAGGGTTTGAATACGCTAAGAAAAGCGAAAATACATTTAAAAACATTTTAATTATTGGCGGAGCTGGTGGTGTCGGTTCAATCGCAATTCAGCTTGCGAAATGGGCTGGGCTACATGTAATCGCAACTGCTTCACGCGGTGAAACGATAGAATGGGCGAAAAAGTTTGGCGCTGACCATACAATTAACCACCATAAATCTTTAAAAGAGCAATTACTAAACCTTGGATTCAATGATGTAGATTATATTTTCTGCTTAAACAATACAGATCAACATTGGCACGCGATGGGTGACATCATTAAACCTCAAGGGAAAATTTGCTCTATCGTAGAAAACGAGCACCCTCTTGAGATGGGTATTTTAAAAAGTAAAAGTGCTACATTCGTTTGGGAGTTTATGTTCACAAAAGCGATGTATGAAACTGGCGATATGATTACGCAGCACGAACTATTAAATAAAGTGAGCGAACTATTAGATGAAGGCATTTTAAAGACTACTTTAAATGAAACTTTAACACCAATTAACGCTGAAAACTTAAAGAAAGCACATGCAATGCTTGAAAGCGGACGTACCATTGGAAAAATCGTATTAGAGAAATTTTAATAAAAAAGTCCGATTTCTTATTTAGAAATCGGACTTTTCACTACCTTTATTTACTTGAAATCTCTTGATTTTTTTGAACATCTAACGGAACTCGCTTCCCTATTCCAAAAGCATAGAAACTAATTGTAACGATAGCTAAGAAAATAATACCTACAACTAGTGAAATGCGCGTATCATCGTTAAACCACATTCCGATTAATACCATAATTAAAAAGGCAATCGTTAAATAGTTTGTAACAGGAGCAAATGGCATTTTGAACGGATGATCTTTCATCTCTACTCCCTTTTCTTTTCTAAAACGAATTTGACTAATTAATATAACGAACCATGGCACCATACCAGGAAGTACACTCGCACTATATACATATACGAATAAGTTTTTCGGTGCAATATAACTTAACACAACACCAACCGCTAAACCAATTATTACACCAACTGTACCGAATAATGGAACACCGTTACTAGAAATCTTCGTAAAGTATTTCGGCGCTTGTCCATTTACACCTAACGTATACAGCATACGCCCAGCACTATAAATACCACTATTACAACCAGACATTGCCGCTGTAATCACGACGAAGTTAATTAATCCAGCAGCTGCCGTAATGCCAACCTTCGCAAAAGTCGCTACGAACGGACTACCAATTGAACTTAATTGATCCCAAGGATAAACAGTTACAATAACGAAAATAGCACCAATATAGAATATTAAAATACGCCAAATTGTACTTTGAATTGCTCTTGTAAGTGTCTTCTTCGGGTCTTTCGCTTCACCAGCAGTAATCCCGATTAATTCCACACCTTGATACGCTCCAACTACAAGTGATAATGCAAAGAAGAATCCTGAAAAACCACCTGTAAAGAAACCGCCATTTGACCAAAGATTAGATATGCCAATCGCTTCTCCACCGTTACCAATTCCGAAGAAAATAAGACCAAATCCTGCAATAATCATTAATAGAATCGTAACGATTTTAATCATCGCAAACCAAAATTCAAATTCACCAAATGACTTAACTGAAATTAAGTTAGCAACGCCAAGAATAACCATTGCAATCACACCTGGTATCCAAGCTGGTAGATCCGGGAACCAATATTGCATGTACGCCCCAACTGCGATAATCTCTGACATCCCAACGATAACCCATTGGAACCAGTTACTCCACGCTGTCATATAACCAGCTAGCGGATGAATATACTTATGACCGAATGTCGCAAATGAACCTGTACTTGGCTCCATGTACAACATTTCTCCCATAGCACGCATAATGAAGAAGATAAAAATACCTGCAATCGCATAGGCAAGCATTACCGATGGACCTGTCCATTTAATTGTACTGGCTGACCCCATAAACAAACCAACACCAATTGTTCCACCTAAAGCTATCATTTGAATATGACGTGCTTCTAAGCCCCTTTTCAATTCTTTGTTTGCCACTTCACTTCCCCCTCTTAGATGATTCATAGCCGCATTTTAAAACAAGATGCTTTACCCCAATTTCTTTTGGCTTGAAAATGATGAAGCAAACGTCATTTTACACTAGCTTTAAAGCTATCCTAAAATCGTTTTTTGCCTCTTATAAAATTCCCAAAACCTCTCATCTTCCAATATTCTATAAATTTTAAAATTACTTATTTTATATTAATTTATTTATCTGAAAAATTCAATTATTTTTTCAATAAATTATTATGCATGAGTATGTTTAATTTTTAACTGAATTAGAAATAAAATACAGCTATTCAATTTGATTCTAGTATAAATATTATTACAATATAAATAACCGAGGAGAGCATATCTTCCTCGGTTTCATACCGTATGTACTTCAATATTTATAGTTCATAACGTCATTGTCCATCATTTAAATGAATTTTATTTCCATTCCTACTATCATTTTTAAATTTTATTTTCACATTTGCTAAACGCTCTATTAATATCTCAACCAAGAATATAATATATTAGTAAAATTACATACCATATACATTCTTCGCACGGACTTCCTTATCAAAGCGAACAAATTTACTTTGTACTTCCATTCCAGCTGCTTCGTATACGCGAGGTGCGCCTGTAATATTCTCAGAGTCTACATTTAGACCGTTCATATTGTACTCTCCTCCTATATTTGAGTTGATTAAATTTTAATATTATAAAAATAATCAGTAAATACAAAAACACAAAAGAGCCTCATTTTTCAATGAGACTCTTTTCCTATTACATAATTAAACTACTTTTTCAAGTTGCTTAGTAAAAACAAACGCCTTGGTAAACACCGTCATTATTACTACAATAACCAGAAAATAAAGCGGCATCACCATTAATGAACCCGTATGAAGCTGACTCATTCCCCAAATTGTCATCGTTACAATTACATAGTATCCTAAGCTAAACACTGATCCAGCTGTACCAATGACATCTTGAAAATCTACTAACGCTAAACTTAAACAGTTAGGTAACGCTACCCCAATTCCTAATAGCAATATAAACATCGCTATTAAAAATACAATCATATATATTACGTTCGGATTTAATCCAACAAACGTAATAACAGCTAAAAGGATAGATCCCCAAATCATTACAAGACAACCGATATATATAATTTTCTCTGGTTTATAAGTAACAAGTAATCGTTTTGAAACTTTCGCCCCAATAATAGAAGCAGACGCAGCAACAATTCCTATAAATCCGTACATACTAGGCGATAACTGAAAGTATTCAATAAAGATAAACGGCGCTTCCGCATAATAGCTAAATAAAACACCATTTGCTCCTCCAATTAACAACCCATATGTTACTACTTTCGGATTTGTAATCAACCTTTTCGCTACTAAGAAAACATTTATTTTATTCGTTACTGAGTCTGTTTTTGTTTCCGGAAGCGAGACAAACGTATACAGTAAAATTCCGACACTCATAACTACTAAACTTAAAAATACTATTTTAAATCCAAACATTTGATCAAGAAAGCCACCAATTAACGGTCCTACCGCTGGTGTAAAAGCAATGACTGCCGAAATTTGTGCAAACATAACGTGGCGTTTTTGCCCATCTACACTTTCACGAAGAATCGTTTGGGTAACAACCGATCCTGCACTCGCTCCAAACGCTTGAATAAAACGACTTAGTAATAAAAATTCAATGGAACTTGCAATAAAACATAAAAGACTTCCTACACCATATACGACAATTCCAAGTAACATCGCTCGGCGACGACCAATTATATCTGATAACCATCCAATAAAAAATACACCTAAAGCAAATCCAGCAAAATAAACACTAAGCGTTAACTGCACCTCATTATTACTTACATGCAGTGCCCTTGAAATGTCTGGCAAAGACGGCGTATAAATCGTTTCACTAATTTGCGGAAATGCTACAAGAATAATCATTAACAAAAGTGATGGTACTGAGACTTTTTTCATTTTTCATACCCTCCTATAACTTTAAAAATCTCGGAAATGAAAAGACTTTCCTTAGCTACGGAACAGGAGGGGCCATTATAGAAATTCGATCATAAAACAACAAAGAAAACACCTCAATTACGTATGTTAATACTTATAGGAGGGTATATATTAACATTGATTTTTAAATATACTTTTTCAATTATTCTGCTATGTTCAACTTTCGTGCATTACTACTCACCTTAAGATCTCTTTGTTTTTATATGGTTTCATTGCTCTTGCATTATTTTTAACAGTGTAATGAGATCACATAAATATATGTTTAATGCTTAATGTATACTAATATTAATTCGAAATAGCTGTATTGATAAACTTTCTAGAACAATAAATATACTAGCTGAAACGGACCTATATCCGATATTTTTCCCAGTAACATTAATAGTGATTTCCACTAAATGTGTTTGAATATTATTGTTTTCAAAAATTTCATTCTCAACCTTTACAATATCTGCTTCACAATCCACTTCTTTAAAGGTTTTCAGTAATTTTGTTTCTAATAAACTCAAATCAAAGTTCTCATCTTTTACTACAGCAAATTTAATCTTCATATCGATGTCCCCATTTTTAACAGACTAAAATCATTAAATCAATATAAATATATATTATTCTATTAAATAATTCAAAATATACGCTTCTTATACACCATTACTACATATCAGTTCTAAGGGTTTAGATGAAAAAAGAAAACAAATAAAAAATTCCTCTTTCAACCACTGAACCAATTAATATATAATCCTCCCCTGTGTCCAGTGGCTCGAAAAAACTTTTATTTTTAATCCGTAGATTCTGAGAACTTTTTATTTTAATATTGATAAGTCACTTCTTACATTCTGTATCATTGGAAATAACTATATGGTAAAACAAATTAAATATTAGGAGTGCTACTTATGTTTGATATAATTCGTCTCTTAATTATTTTTCTCATTACTGCTTTTTTATTTTTCACTCGAACTTTATGTAATAATACATATTTCAAATAAATTATTACCTTCCTCCATATTTTTATCGTTGAGGTTTTGTTCACAAATTCGTAACACATATATACGAGTTATCATGCTAAAATTAGTTTATTCACAAGAAGTTATTCTTAATGAATCGACAATTCTTAATACCCCGTTTAAAGCCTTGCCCCCCTGCGAGGCTTTTTCCTATTTAACTAGAGTAATAGTTTGTATTACGCCCCCCTCCCCTTAGCTCTATATACCACAAATAATACTGAATGTTTATTTTAGTTTTTCAGCATCAGCACTCGCTCTTTTTGAGAGCGCTTTACCAAATACTCAATCTAATGTTAAAATTGACCAAATTAATATTTTTGTCCATCACTGTATAAAAAAGCACAATAAAGAAAAATTAGCACTCTCACAATTAAATAAACGCTAACTTTTTCTTCTATCTACTTACTATTTAAGGTTAATGGTGATATAACCAGATCAATAAATTTGACTTAAATTCATTGATGAATGGAGAGGTTTATATGAAATTAAAAGACAAAGTAGCAATCATAACTGGCGGTGCAAGTGGAATTGGCAAATCTACTGTTCGTCTTTTTACTGAAGAAGGTGCAAAAGTAGTTATTGCTGACTTTTCTGAACGTGGAAAAGACCTATCTGATGAATTAAATGCAAATGGATATAATACGTTATTTGTTAAAACTGATGTAACAAAAGAGGCAGATATTAAACAGCTAATCCATGAGACAGTAAGTAAATACGGTAAATTAGATATTATGTATGCAAATGCCGGCGTTGCTGATGATGCACCGGCAAATGAATTGTCCTATGAAAAATGGAAAAGAACCATTGATATTAACTTGTCTGGGGTATTTCTTTCTGATAAATATTCGATTGAACAATTTCTTAAACAAGGTACAGGCGGTGTCATCGTTAACGCTGGTTCGATTCATAGTTTTGTTTCATTACCTACCCCAACAGCATACTCCTCTGCAAAAGGTGGCGTAAAACTATTAACTCAAAATTTATGTACTGCCTACGCTAAATATGGAATACGTATTAATGCGGTCTGCCCTGGCTATATTGATACCCCTTTACTTGGTAGTGTTAATCCTCAACAGAAAGAATATTTAACTTCCCTTCATCCACAAGGCAGACTTGGAAAACCAGAAGAAGTAGCTAAAGCTGTCTTATTTTTAGCAAGTGATGATGCTAGTTTTGTTAACGGTACAACACTTCTTGTTGATGGAGGCTATACTGCACGTTAATTTAAAAATTTTGAAGCACATCTCTAAGAAATATATAGTCTTCAACAAGAAAAAGCGCCATCACAAGTGACAGCGCTTTTTCAATGTAAGAGCAACTAGAAGGTATCCTTCTAGACCTACTCCCATTTATAAGTCCAAAATTGTTCAAGTTGTAGCCATTTTAATGTTGCTGCATCTTTGTTTTTTATTTTTGCATGCGTGTCTTCAAGCATTGCTTCTGTTTGCGAACGGTGCGCACCTAGTGCAGCTAACTTATGTTCAAATACTTCACTAATATTATTTACAACATCGGGTTCACCTAGTATCGCTTCACGATTTTTCGTAATCGCAACCGCATGAATAACTGGACGCTCTTCTTTCTGCATACGTGATACAGCGCGAACTACAGCACGACCAAATGCGTTATGGTCTGGATGTACACCATGCTCAGGATAAAATGTAATAATTCGAGATGGATTTACTTCTTGAATAATTGCTTCAATTTTGTCTGCAACAAAATCAACATCTTCAAACTCTAACGTTTTATCATGGAAACCAAGCATTCTTAAATCTTTAATGCCCATCGCTTCACAAGCATCTTTCAATTCTTTCTTTCGGATATTTGGAATCGTTTCACGGTTAGCAAATACGTTTTTCCCCATGTTACGTCCCATTTGACCTAAAGTTCCGCACGCATACGTTACAGGTACTCCTTGATCTGTTAATAAGCGAATTGTTCCTCCCGCAGCAAATGCTTCATCATCTGGATGCGGAAATACAACAAGTACATGTCTCTCCATAAGTTTCCCTCCTTCTTACTTAAATGGTGTTAAGCTTAATTCAAGTGCAACTGCTAGGCGACCTAAATTATCATGTCCAGCTAGTAATAAACGCTCTTTATCATCTACTTCCCAGTGCGTTATACCTTCAGCGTATACCCAACCATGATCCATTTTCAGACCAACTCGGTATGGGTTTGTTCCAGTTATTTTCCCGCGTTCAAAACGGATAATTGCATTTCGAATGAAAGCACCAACTGTCATCATCTTTTCATTTATATGTGATGCATACGCTCCGTTCGTCGTTTCTAAATGAATATATACATCTTTATTTACAAAACGTTCAATTTCATTTTGAATAAGAGAACTATCTTTTACTATTTCCATCGGAATTCACCTCTTTAAACCATTTTACGCAAAAATAATGTAAATTGCTATCTCTATATTAGAGGACAACGCTCACTTTTCCTAATAATTTGCACTGTGTTTTTTATATTTTTTATATGATATGTAAAAATCACATTTTTTCCTTCACTTTGTTAAATAGTTTTCTTTCTTTTTTGAATTTGCTACAATATAATTTATGCAGAGGGATACACTTCGACAATTGAATACATATTTTAAAGAAGGTGACACACTTGGAACAATCAGCACATGAAGTAGCAAATTGGCAATATTATTTTGCAATTGCCGTATTTTTAGTCACATACGGTTTTATTATTTCTGAAAAATTGAATCGTGCTGTAATCGCACTATTCGGTGCTGCTATTATGATTATATTTGGAATTGCAGATTTACATACTGCTTTCACATCACATATTCAATGGGAAACGATCACCCTTTTAATCGGGATGATGATTCTCGTACATATTACGAGTCAATCCGGTGTCTTTGAATATGTAGCTATTAAAGCAGCTAAAGCAGCTGGCGGGAAGCCAATCCGCATTTTATTATTATTATCCCTATTAACCGCCGTCGGTTCTGCATTTTTGGACAACGTAACAACCGTATTATTAATCGTTCCTGTTACACTATCCATTACACGTATTTTAAAAGTAAATCCTGTTCCTTATTTAATTTCAGAAGTACTATTTTCAAATATAGGTGGAACAGCAACACTAATTGGTGATCCCCCAAATATTATGATTGGATCAGCAAATAAGCATTTAGACTTTAATGCCTTTTTACTTAACTTAGCTCCTATTGTAATTATTATTTCTATCGTTACACTTGGCATTATTTACTTCATGTATCGTAACAAACTGAAAACAACATCTGAGCAAATTAAAAAATTAATGGCATTAAACGAAAAAGATTACATTAAGGATCATAGCCTCCTTTTTAAATCGATTACGATTTTAGGACTAACTATTTTAGGCTTTGTACTCCATTCTATTATTCATGTAGACGCTGCTGTTATCGCGATGACAGGTGCTACTCTTCTTATGTTAATCGGTGTGAAAGAACATGATATTGAAGATGTATTTGCCCACGTTGAATGGGTAACAATATTCTTCTTCGCTGGACTATTCGTTCTCGTTGGCGGGTTAATTGATATCGGACTTATTTCTTCACTCGCAAAAGAAGTAATCGACGTTACAAATGGTGATATCGGTTTCGCATCTATACTAATCTTATGGGTATCCGGTATCGCATCTGCGACAATCGACAACATCCCATTTGTCGCAACGATGATACCGCTTATTCAAGATTTAGCTACAGGGCTCGGACTATCTGTCGATTCTCCGCAAATCGAAGTATTATGGTGGGCATTATCACTTGGCGCTTGCTTAGGAGGAAACGGAACGTTAATCGGAGCATCAGCAAACGTAGTCGTTGCTGGTATTGCAAAACGTGAAGGACATGGGTTTTCGTATATGGACTTCTTAAAAATTGGTTTGCCATTAACTATTATTGCACTCTTGTTATCACATGCTTATATATATTTGCGTTATTTAATGTAAAAGTTGTATTGCATGAAATTATATCGTCAAATAAAAAAGGTTTGCAGCACTTTGCTGCAAACCTTTTTTCATCACCAAAATATACCTATAATTGCTAATCCACCTAAAATCATACCACCAATTTGTCCGATAATTGCTGGCGATAATTGAACACCTTTTCTCACTTCAACAACCGGTCTTTCGTGCCTTAGTTTCTGCACTTCACTTTGCAGTTGATGTACACTTCCGTGTAACTCTTTAATTAGTTCCTTTAATTCAGCGACCTCTTCGTTTACTGGTTTTGCTTTTTCTAAATTCATCTCACATAACTCCTTATAAGTTCAATCAGTTCACTGTAAATTTTCGCCAATTATCACTATATCTCCTGCTTACTACATATATAATATTGAATGTACTTTCTAATCTTGCAGTACAATCCATTCATCCCGCAATATCCCCATAATCATACGATCAAAATATTTTCCATCTCTTTGAACTGCTTCTCTCATACATCCTTCTATCTGAAATCCCATTTTTTTATACAGTGCAATGGCTGCTTTATTATAAGAAATGACATCGAGACCGACGCGGTGTAAATTCATTTCATAGAAAGCGTACTTTAAAATAAGATGAATTGCATCTCTTCCATATCCCTTCCCTCTATCGTTTGCATCCCCTATTCCAATGGCTAATAAACCCGTTCTGTTATTCCACTCTATGCCATGAATTGCAACAAAACCAATTAAGCGATCATCTTGAACTGTTCTTAACATGAAAGAAACACTATGTGATCTCCGTCCCTTTAATAGTTCATCATTTGATATTTCATGTAAAGATTGCGGGAATGCTAAATCTGTATCTACATTTCTTAAGTATTGACTATCCTCTTGCCAAACAGCCATTACTTTAGCATCTGTTTCTCTAATAGCTGATAATTTAATAGTTTTATCTTGAAAAAGATTCATTGTCATTTCAAACTCCCCCTATTTAAATAGTGGGGATAACTATTTTAGCCTATTTATCCCCTTGTTCCATAAACTGGTGTTCGAACGGGATACTTACAATAAGCGCTGACATTGGCACAACTCCTCTACACTAAATTAACTTCATTGTATAATTTTTTACTTATTCTAACAATAAAAACTACAAAAATACCCTCTAACATTAGAGGGTATTTCGCAAATTCTTTTTATTTCGCAAACATTTTCTCCGCTTCATCCATCGCCATTTTGTTTCCTAAAGCAGAATAGTCAAGCCATGGTTGGTCATTGATAATGTATACGTGCTTGCGCTTAACAGCTTTTAAGTCTTTCCAAATTGGAGTTTCTTGTAGTTGTTTAAATGCTGCTTTTGCTTTATCATCTCTGTTTACAACAACGAAAATCGCATCTGCGTCAAAGTCAGGTAATACTTCTTGTGAAATTACTTCGAAAGGACGGTTTCCATCAATTTTCTCTACACCATTTGCAGGTTGTAATCCTAAGTCTTGGAATAAAATTGGTCCCATCGGTTTTTTCGTACTAAATACACGTAATTCTTTTGCAGTAACACGAATTGCCATTACTTTTTCGTTATTCCCTAGCTCTTTATCTATTAAACTTTTCACTCGTTTTGATTGTTCTTCATAGTCTTGAATATATTTATCGGCTTCTTTCTCACGGTTTACAAGTTTACCTACTGCTTTTAAATGTTCTCTCCACGTACCTTCATCTAAATTGAAAGCATGTGTTTTTGCAATTTTTTCGTATTTCGCTAAATCTTTTCCAGCATATTTTTCATCAACATAAATGTCAGTTGGCTTTAATTGAAGTAACGCTTCCATATTCGGATCTGTTACTACGCCCAGTTTCTTCGTATCTTTCAGTTGCTCTTTTGCGTGCGGTAAGAAATCTTTTAGATCTCCACCAATAACAGAACCTACTGGTGTAATTCCTAATGCAAGTAAATTATTCGTTAAATGAATAGACATTGAAGCAATTTTTGGGTCATTACTTTTTTCCGTTTTTTTAGCTGCCTCTTCATTAGGTTTCGTTTGACCACATGCTGCTAATAATAAAATACACATAATGCTAAATAAAATAGTAAGTTTCTTTTTCATACGTTCTCCTCTTTGAAGTGTTTATTTTGTTTTTGTAAGTAAATAAAGAAAATACGGTGCTCCTAAAGCCGCTACTACTACACCCGCTGGAATAGAATTTGGCTCAAATAAAGAGCGCCCTATCGTATCTGCGAGTACTAAAATAATCATTCCGATAATACCCGCTAGCGGAAGAAAGTGTTGATATGTAGTACCTACTAACTTTCTTGCAATATGCGGAGCAACTAAGCCGATAAAACCAATCCCTCCTGCCATCGATACACTCGCGCAAGACAAACCGACTGCTGTAGCTAAAAGTAGTAAACGTTCTTTTTGAACAGAAACACCAAGTCCTGCTGCTACACTATCACCTAGTGACAGTGCATTTAACGTTTTAGATTTTAGCCATGCATACGGGGTTAATATAAAAATCCACGGCAATAATGCGAGGACATGAATCCAATCTCTTCCCCAAACGTTACCAACTAACCATCTAGAAGCGAATGTATACGTCTCATCATTTAACTTGAGGGAGAAAAATAACGAAATCGCACTAAAGCCAGCTGAAACTGCAATACCAACAAGAATCAGTCTAATGGGAAGTAAACCTTTTGACCGGTCACTCGCAAGTAAAATAATAAGAAATACAGCAAGTACTCCTCCGCCAAATGTAAATAACGGTATTAAAATTGATGCGCTCTCATTAATAGAATGAAAGAGAGTAACGAATACAATAAGCCCGAAAGATGCACCTGAATGCAGTCCGAGAATACCTGGATCTGCGAGTACATTACGAGATAACCCTTGCAAAATCGCACCGGAAACTCCAAGGCCGATACCTGCTAACATTGTGATTATAATTCTTGGCATACGATAATCGTATAGCACGGTTGCACTCTCAAAATCACCATAACCAAAAAGCGTTTGAATCACTTTGAGCGGTGCAATACTCAACGTCCCCGTATTTAAGCTAATCAAAATTACAGCGATACTTATACATCCGAAAATTGTAGTTACAGTAATAGCCCTCTTTTTATCCGTGTTAAAAAGATCTTTCACTTATAGCTCCCTCCCAACTTTACGTGCTATATAGAGGAAGAACGGAACCCCAACAAGAGCTACCATAATTCCTATCGCAAGTTCTTTAGGAGGATTTACTGTTCTTGCCCCTAAATCAGCTAAAACTAATAACATAGCACCTAATAATGCTGACATAGGAATAATAAGCCGATAATTAACACCTACTAATTTTCTAGCGATGTGCGGAATTACAAGTCCTACAAACCCAATGGAACCAACAGCTGAAACAGATACACCTGCAAGAATGACTACTATAATCATCCCAAGTATTCTCGTTCGGTTCGTTTTTACTCCTAAATTCGTAGCAACATCATCCCCCATTGATATAAGTGAAATAGACCGCCCTAACGCTGTCGCAAAAACAATCGTTATAAGAATAATAGGTACTAAAAATTTCAAGTGTTCCCACTTAACCCCCGCAACACCACCAGCATACCAAAACGCTAAATCTTGGCTTAAATCATAATAAATCGCAATGCCTGAACTTAATGAATGTAAAAGCGCTGCCATAACTGCTCCTGCAATCGTTAACCTCATCGGTGTTAACCCACCTGATGTTGCTGATCCAATAATAAAAATGAGTACTGTACTTAAAATTGCTCCAATAAAGGAAACAATCATTAAATAGGAATACGGTATATGTGGGAAAAAAGCAAAACTAAGTGCTACTACAAACATCGCACCAGCATTTATTCCGAGCACTCCTGCATCAGCTAAAGGGTTTCGCGTTACTCCTTGCATAACAGCTCCAGCAACTGCAAAAGCAGCTCCTACAACTGCCGCACCAATTACCCTTGGGAGCCTTAATTCATAAATAATTTGATGCTGCGTTAATTTTGGATTGTAATCAAAAACCGCTGCCCACACCGTTTGTAAATGAATATCCTTTGCACCGAATGCAATAGCTAAAAATATAGACCCAATTAAACATAAAATTGTTAAGCTCATAAAACATACGAACTTAATATGTATCCAGCGATTATTGCCAGCATGTACAGTAGACTTATGTAACATGTTTCATTTCATCCTTTATATTGAGTTGTTTTTTATAATAATTTTTTATTTATAATCATTATTGATAATAATTATCATTTTCATTTAGATATTATATCCCCACTTTTTTTAAATAGCAAACTATTTTTTTACTTTATTAAAATACCTATTACAATTATCTTCTAAAACTTACAAATGCATGCAAAATAGACTACTGGCTTATTTTTAAAATTGTAGTATACTTAGTCATTATTTCAAGTTTTATAATAAATATACCGAAGGTGACACAATGTTCTATATAAAACAACTACTATATTTCACTTACGAGCAAGCATTATCTTGCTTATTCCCAGTCGTTATTTTTTTAACACTAGCCCTTTCAAAAATCATTTCTATCCCAGGATTATATCGTTATGATTTCATACTCATTGTATGTCTTCTTATGCAGTGGATTATGTACAAGACTGGACTTGAGACGAAAGACGAACTAAAAGTAATTACTGTTTTTCATTTGATTGGACTTTTACTAGAAATATATAAAGTACATTTTGGATCATGGAGTTATCCCGAAGAGGCGTATTCGAAGGTTTTTGGAGTTCCATTTTACAGTGGTTTTATGTATGCGAGTGTCGCGAGTTACATATGCCAAGCCTGGAGAAGATTACATTTACAAATGCATCATTGGCCTAAAGCTATTTTTGCAATACCGTTAGGAGCTATGATTTATTTCAATTTTTTTACACATCATTTTCTATATGACTTTAGATGGGTATTAACTTTACTTTTATTCGTTGTTTTCTTTCGGACATTTGTAGAATTTTCATTACAAGGAGTTACATATAAAATGCCACTCGTTCTCTCCTTTTTCCTTATCGGATTCTTTATTTGGATCGCAGAGAACATCGCAACATTTTTCGGGGCGTGGCAATATCCAAATCAACGGGAGGCATGGAATCTCGTTCACCTTAGTAAAATTAGCTCATGGTTTTTACTCGTTGTCATTAGTATTATGATTGTTACGCAGCTCAAGCATTTGAAGGAATCAAGAGGATAATGTAAATACATATTAGAAACTTCTAAGCTTCTCTACTTACTCAATAAAAAAACGAAATCCATCTAGGATTTCGTTTTTTTAACTTCTTCAAATCTATAGAGCTTTAATAATTCGTTCCATCGCTTTCATTTGACCAATATGATCCGCTTCATGGTAAAGCATCATACCGTAAAGCTCTCCTACTGTTTCCAATCCTAAAAATGGCTCTGGAAGTTTATTTTCAAACGCTTCTGCTGGAATTGCATTAATGCGCTTTGCTTGCTCTTGTAGCTGAGACTTTAACACTTCTAATGAAGGGCCTTCTGTTTCCCATTTAGATGGTCTTGTTCCATATCCAAACAAACCTGGATATTCACTTGGCAAATGTTTAAACTCTCTTCCAAACATAAACAACTCTGCTGCAGATAACACGTGACCAATATGCCAACGAATTGTATTATTAAAACCCTCCGGCTGCGTATCCGCAGTTTTATCATCTAAATTTTCCATAAATTCAAGTAATGCCCCGCGAGTTATTTCAAATTGTTTTAAACCAACTATTCTATTCACTCTATCGTTCTCCTTTTTTATATACAATTTATTTATAAATCTACCAGAAACAATTAAGAAATACACCTAATATGCTTAGCGCACTCCGGCAATACGATAAAAAGGTACAACCCTCGTAAATATAGAATTACTTACCGTACAAACATTTCAGTAAACAAAAGAGGAGTGTAATTGCATGCTAGATGTTTTAAAACAACAATATAATCTTATTAGTTCTACAAGAGAAACTCTATTTACGTTTTTAGAAGAAATCCCATTAGAAAAATTGCACAGCACAGTTCCGAATTTCGGAAACGGTAGCATTATAAAAACTCATATTCATGTAGCTGATTGCTATCGATACTGGCTCAGATCATTCGCATTTAAGCAAAAACGAGCAGATTTTTCATTTGCTAGTGATTATGAAATTGAGCATGCAGATATTGCGAAAGTTCGTGCTAGATTTAAGTTAGTAGACGAAGTTGTCCAACGCTTTTTAGATGAATACAATGACCGGTGGCTTGAAAATATAGCAAATGAAGTAAAATGGCAAAAAGAACCTTGGAGCACAACTCCGCTATGGCTTTTAACTCATACGGAGACACATGAATTTCATCATAAAGGACAAATTGTATCTATGGCTCGTCACCTCGGGTACAATCCTCCTAATACAGACCTTGATTAATTCAAATTGCTCTAAAAAACAACCAACTATAACTGTCGCTAACATTGTTTATTTGAGCGGTAAGTCCCTTCATCACTTTTGATGTTGTTTATAGTTTTACAAATTATTTTGCGACACAAACTTAAAAGCTTTTATTATATTTAATTATGTTTGTGTCGTGTTCTTATTGATTAGTATAATATCTATTTAAAAAATGTATTAATAGGTTTCCTTTTATTATTTGAGTTACCTAATTAATAAGAGCCTTTTTCTTTTCATCACCACTTTATACACAATAAAAACAAAAATTCCGAAAATAAGAGTTGAAAAGGCTGGTAAAATCTTATCATTTGGTACGTATACGCTCCAAAAAGAATTAAGAAGCGCATGAAAAATTAGACACATAAAAATACTTTTAGTTGCGTTAAAAATTGTAGTTAGTAAGAAAGATACTGCAATTATCGTAATTGTAAAGGCTAGAAAATCTCTTTGAGATTGGTTCGTGCCTGGAATGAACCATAACGGCAGGTGCCAAATAGCCCATATTATGCTAACAATCACCGTACTAAAAAATGCTGAAAACCTTCTCTGAAGGGCAGGTTGTAAGAATCCTCTCCATCCGATTTCTTCAAGTCCTCCACCAAAGATCATTATTGGAAAATTAAGTAATGCGACGTACAATGTTTTTTGCATCGTTGCCCCACCAAATATCGTTGGAAGATAACAGCTAATAAAGGCTAGAACAATGATCAGAATATACCATGCAAAATGATGTTTAGGATTAACAATGTTTTTAATAAAAACTCTAAACTCTTTTTTTGATCCATATTTTTTCTTTAGACTAACTTCAATGATTGCTGGCATGATTCCACCAAACACAAATAATATCATCGCTAACGGTGTACCGAATGTGGTAATGTTTAATTTTATCAAGCTAATTAATAGCCCCCAGAGTGTCCATGTACATATAAAAGTACATATTAAATATCGTTTAATATCATTACTCATCTACTTGCCTCCTTTGTTTTAATTAGAGCATAAATTTTGAAATATGAAAACCACTTATGTTAAATTATCCCAACACCCTAAAGAAACATCCATAAGCAATTAGGCCTTTATGAACAGTCCGGCTCCCTGCTACCTGCTTTGCTTCAGTCGAGGCTCGAAGTTAGAGTCTTACTATCGTTAATACTGGATAAACGAACAAAAAGAGCATGTTTTGAAAACTAATCAAAACATGCTCTTAAAATTTTCATTTCATCATCAATACCAAATAGTCTCAGCATAATTATAAGCATCACTATTCGGAATTGCGTGTTTTCCTTGCGCTTGCGCCTTTCTTGGATCTAAGTCATATACCATTGGTGTATAGCATGATGTTTGCCCTTTATTTACAACACCGTTTCCTCCGGCACTCCCACAAGTATATGCCTTTCCATCTGTTTTTCTTACGATTCTCGCATCAGCTTCAATATTATAAACTGCTGGGTGAGTTACAGTAACTTTTGCCCAAGCCGTCTTACACGATGTACTAAACTTTAATTCTACATAAGAATTTGAATCAATCCATTTCTTTTCTTTCGTTATAGCGGATTGATCACAACTATTATAGTACGGACTTTTCCCATCATACGAATGATCTTCTGCATATGCTTTATCACTATTAGTCGTACTAAACATACTAGTTAACACGAACAAGGATAGCAAAAAACATGCACTCGCTTTTTTTAAAAGCTTCATAGTATTCCGCCCCTTTATTAATAACGTCCTGTTTTGCCATAACCGTTATTAATTGTAACTGCTTCAGCATCAGCCGTATAACCAAAATCGGCAGTTAAATCAAACACCATTCCTGTATAAGTGCTTGTTTGGCCTGTTTTAATTGCTCCATTACCACTATTAGAGTCTACTGATTTTTGAAATACACCGTTTTTATATTTATTAATAACAGCGTAAGCATATATCCCTCCGGAAACTGAAGGTGCTGGTTGATCTAAAACAAGCTTAGACCATGCTGCATGACAGGTATTACTGTAGCGTAAATAAACGGTCCCTACTTTTTTACCACCTTCATATACCGCTGTAGATTTTGCGTTAAATCCATCTGCATCGCAAGTTGTACTTCCCCCGTATACTTTTGTTGTAGCTGGATTTTTCCCATCATAATAACTACTTAAATCAGTAGTGGCAAATGTACTTCCTTGGAAACTAAATAATACACCTATACTCGCTGCACTTAACACGCATACTTTCATTAGCTTTTTAAACATTTTAAATTTCCTCCCTCAAAATAAGTACGTATCATAAAGACAACCTATACCGCTATGTAAGCCCTCCTTTCATTCTTCCTAGAGGCATCTTACAGAAACGAATAAACGTTGTAAATTCCCTTATGGTTATTGGAATATACGAAAAATTTTACTTATCCTTGTAAGAAAAAAAGTTGAGAAATACACATTTTATAGCATTCTTTATTTAAAACATAAAAGAACCGATACTTGTTTCATTCAAGCATCGGTTCTCTCTATACAAAAGTGCCATTTTTTCTTTCATATAAAACAAATATTTCTCCACTTAATTCGTTGTAAAAAACTCCCTCGTTACATCAATAAATTGTTGTAAAGGAACTGTCATCCATTTATCTTTATGCCAAGCGATTTGTGTATAGATCGGAGAGATTGAATCCTTTAAAACTAACTCCTTTATCGTCCCCTCTCGTATATCCTTTTCTACTACTATTGCCGGTAAAACGGCTATACCTAAATCTGCAATGACACATTGTTTAATTGCCTCGACACTAACAAACTCAATCTTATTTGCTGGGTATACATCTTCAGCACGAAATAGATCTTCAAATAAAGTTCGATACGAGCAACCTAGTTCTGTTAATAAAAGTGTTTCACTCTCTAAATCTTTTGTAGAAACGGAAGGTTGTTCAAGTAAACGATGCCCCGAAGCAGCTACTACTTTTAATTCTTCTTTCATAAGTGGCTCCACATGTAAAACATCTTCTGTTTTACATTCGTCCAAAATAAATACAAGATCTACTTTCCCTTCCATTAACTGTTCCTTCGCATCTTTATTGGAATGCGCAGGTTTAAATATAAGCTTTATTTGGGGAAATTGTGCTTTAAACCTTTTTAATATGGAAGGAAGCCTGTATGTACATTGACTTTCTTGCGCACCAATTATTAACGTACCTGCTAGTTCCTCATCATCTTTCACAGCCATTTTCGCTTCGTTACTGAGCACAATCATCTTTTCGGCATATAGTTGAAACTTCCTCCCAGCTTCAGTTAAGAAAAGGCGTTTTCCTAACCTTTCAAATAACGGCGTACCGAGCTCAGCCTCTAACGTTTTAATTTGGGCTGTTACACTCGACTGAGCAAAGTTTAATCTCTTCGCAGTTTGTGTAAAGTTCAAAGTGTCTGCTGCTACTTTAAATGTAATTAATTGTTTTATCTCCATTTACCGTCCCTCTATTCAATCGCTATTTTCGATTGATTCCATCGAAATAATCCTCTTTGTCTATTGGTATTTGTATTGTATGATAAAAAATATATACAAACAATATAAATGGAGGTATTCCATATGAAAGCACTTTGTTTCGAAACATTCGGAGACGCTAATGTACTACAATATAAAGAAATACATGATCCAATCATAAATCCAAATGAAATTCTTGTCCGCATGAAAGCAATCGGTTTAAATTTCGCTGATATTTATAGACGCCGCGGTGATTATCATCTCGCTGGTAATCCCCCTTATATATTAGGTTATGAAGGAGCTGGTATTGTTGAAAAAGTAGGAGCCGGCGTTACTACAATCAATCCTGGAGACCGCATTGCATTTGCTGATGTCCCATTTGCAAATGCAGAATTAGTTGCCGTTCCTTCAGAAAAAGCAATTCCACTTCCAGATTCTATTTCTTTTGAAACAGCCGCTTCTGTCTTACTACAAGGCTTAACAGCACATTATTTAACGAAAGATAGCTATCAACTAAAACAAGGTGATATAGCTTTAGTACACGCTGCAGCTGGCGGTGTTGGTCAACTTCTCGTTCAACTGATTAAACTACTGGGCGGAAAAGTAATCGGACTTACGTCATCAAAAGAAAAAGCAAAGATAGCCACGTTAGCTGGTGCCGATCACGTATTTTTATATACAGAGGCATGGCATACGAATGTACTTGAAGTAACTAATGGTGCCGGCGTAAATGTTGTGTATGAATCAGTAGGTTCTACATTAGAAGAGAGCTTTAAAGCTACTAAAACTGGTGGTACTGTCGTATTTTACGGAATGGCGGGTGGTAATCCTGCACCTGTAGATCCACGTATGCTTATGGATACTTCAAAAACTTTAACTGGCGGAGACCTTTGGAATGTACTTACATCTTACGAAGAGCGCAAAGAACGTTCCTCTCAATTATTCGAATGGATTACGAACGGGAAACTAAACATTGCGAGTCCTACTACGTTCTCTTTACAAGACGGTGCCCGTGCTCATGAATTATTAGAAAGCAGAAAAAGCACTGGGAAGATTTTATTAATCCCATAATTCTCAAAATAAAAAGGAAGCTAGGTTTTAAAATGTACCCTATGGAATAGACACTTAAAAAAAGTCTATTCCATAGGGTATTTCTTGTATAATAAGAAAAAAACTAGAATCGGAGAAAATTCAAAATGACAAAAAAGTTATTTACAGAAAAA
>NZ_JBNNUF010000007.1:0-89881 GCF_050279465.1 Bacillus sp. NPDC094077
AAACGTGTACTTCCATTCACTTGCTGCTGCTACTTCTTTTGTATCTACTACTTTACCGTTTTGTAAAAGATCTACTTTGATCATTTCCGGACGATTTTTCGCGTTATCGTCTTTCCATGTTTTCGTTCCTTCTACTTTTGTTTCGCCTACTTTTGTATTTGTGATGTCAGTACCATTTACTTTGGATTCATATCCTGGTACTGCTTGTTCTTTCACTTCATACTTGTATGCCTTACCTTCTGCATCATATGCTGCTAAATCTTTGAATTCGTATTTCCAGCCTGTTGCTTTGCTTACTTCTTGCGTAGCAATCACTGTACCATTTTGTAAAAGGTCTACTTTAATCATTTCCGGACGATCTTTCGCATTATCATCTTTCCACGTTTTCGTTCCTTCTACTTTTGTTTCGCCTACTTTTGTATTTGTGATGTCATAACCTTTTACTTTGGATTCATATCCAGCTACCGGTTGTTCCTTCACTTCATACTTGTACGCTACTCCGTTTGCATCGTATGCTTGGAGCTTTTCAAACGTGTACTTCCAATTTGTTGCCGCTGTTACTTCTTTTGTATCTACTACTTTATCGTTTTGGAGTAAGTCTACTTTAATCGAGATTGGACGATCTATTGCGTTATTATCGTTCCACGTTTTTGTTCCTTCTACTTTTGTTTCGCCTACTTTTGTATTTGCGATGTCATAACCTTTTACTTCGGATTTATATCCATCTACTGGTTGTTCTTTTACTTCATACTTGTATGCATTGCCTTCGGCATCATATGCCGCTAAGTCTTTGAATCCATATTTCCAGCTTGTTGCTTCACTTACTTCTTGCGTCGCAACTACTTGGCCATTTTGTAGTAAGTCTACTTTGATTGTTGTCGGACGATTTGTCGCGTTTCCGTCCTTCCACGTTTTCGTCCCTTCTACTGTTGTTTGCGCTACTTTTGTATTTGTAATGTCATAACCTTTTACTTCGGATTTATATCCATCTACTGGTTGTTCTTTTACTTCATACTTGTATGCATTGCCTTCGGCATCATATGCCGCTAAGTCTTTGAATCCATATTTCCAGCCTGTTGCTTCACTTACTTCTTGCGTCGCAACTACTTGGCCATTTTGTAGTAAGTCTACTTTGATTGTTGTCGGACGATTTGTTGCGTTTCCGTCCTTCCACGTTTTCGTTCCTTCTACTGTTGTTTGCGCTACTTTTGTATTTGTAATGTCATAACCTTTTACTTCGGATTTATATCCATCTATCGGTTGTTCTTTTACTTCATACTTGTACGCATTTCCTTCGGCATCATATGCCGCTAGATCTTTGAATCCATATTTCCAGCTTGTTGCTTCACTTGCTTCTTGTGTATTGATGACCTGACCATTTTGTAGTAAGTCTACTTTAATTGTTGTTGGACGATTTGTTGCATTTCCGTCCTTCCACGTTTTCGTTCCTTCTACTGTTGTTTGCGCTACTTTTGTATTTGTAATGTCATAACCTTTTACTTCGGATTTATATCCATCTACTGGTTGTTCTTTTACTTCATACTTGTATGCATTGCCTTCGGCATCATATGCCGCTAAATCTTTGAATCCATATTTCCAGCCTGTTGCTTCACTTACTTCTTGCGTCGCAACTACTTGGCCATTTTGTAGTAAGTCTACTTTAATTGTTGTTGGACGATTTGTTGCATTTCCGTCTTTCCAAGTCTTCGTTCCTTCTACTGTTGTTTGTGCTACTTTTGTATTTGTAATGTCATAACCTTTTACCTCGGATTTATATCCATCCACTGGTTGTTCTTTTACTTCATACTTATACGCATTTCCTTCGGCATCATATGCCGCTAGATCTTTGAATCCATATTTCCAGCCTGTTGCTTCACTTACTTCTTGTGTATTGATGACCTGACCGTTTTGTAGTAAGTCTACTTTGATTGTTGTTGGACGATTTGTTGCGTTTCCGTCCTTCCACGTTTTCGTTCCTTCTACTGTTGTTTGCGCTACTTTTGTATTTGTAATGTCATAACCTTTTACTTCGGATTTATATCCATCTACCGGTTGTTCTTTTACTTCATACTTGTACGCATTTCCTTCGGTATCATATGCCGCTAGATCTTTGAATCCATATTTCCAGCCTGTTGCTTCACTTACTTCTTGTGTATTGATGACCTGACCGTTTTGTAGTAAGTCTACTTTGATTGTTGTTGGACGATTTGTTGCGTTTCCGTCCTTCCACGTTTTCGTTCCTTCTACTGTTGTTTGCGCTACTTTTGTATTTGTAATGTCATAACCGTGAACTTCAGATTTATATCCATCCACCAGTTGTTCTTTTACTGTATACGTATAAGAAACACCGCTCGCATCATATGATTCTAAATTTGTAAATGTATATTTCCAACCATTTGCCGCTGTTACATCATGTGTTTCGATTACATTTCCATTTTGTAGTAAGTCTACTTTGATCGTTGCCGGACGGTTGGTTGCATTACCGTCTTTCCACGTCTTCGTTCCTTCTACTGTCATCTTAGCTACTTTTGTATTTGTGATATCATAACCTTTTACTTCGGATTTGTATCCCGCTACCGGTTGCTCTTTTACTGTATACGTATAAGCATTACCATCGTTATCATATGCAGGTAAATCTCCAAACGTATAGTTCCAGTTATTCGCTGCTGTTACGTCTCGTGTTTGAATTACGTTTCCATTTTGCAGTAACTCTACTTGGATTGAGCTTGGACGATCTGTTGCATTGTTGTCATTCCAAGTTTTCGTTCCTGAAACAGATGTCATCTTCACTTTATTTGGAATCATAAGCTTTACACCTTTTTGAGCATTCGCATCAATTGTAAAAGGCACTTTTGCTTGTGGATTGAAATCCAAGTAGTTTGGTGCTGAAATTTCTTGTACATAATAATTTCCTGGATCTAGATTAGGAACTTCGACCATACCTTGTGCATCCGTTGTATACGTATCGCCAATTTGCTGACCTGACTCTGTGTACAATTTAAATGACGCATTCGGTATGAACTTTGTTTCATCTCCAGCAATGTGTTTTACGATTCGTAACGTTCCTTTTGGTGGTAAATCACCTTGAGCACCACCACCCAAATCTATATTTTTAACATTGGCACTCTCTGATTTAGATACTTGCTCTTCACCCATAACCTTGTAGTTTACGGTATAATTATTATAAAATTCTTCTAGTTTCTTTCCACTATCAGTTATATTTGCTTTATATTCAAAAACAAAAGTAAGACCATTGGCTTTATCCTTATTAATAACAGCATTAAATCCGTTATCACCAATAAACGTAACCGTTCCATAACCCAGTGCTTGGAATTCTTGTGGTGTCATAGGGCTAGCAAACCCTCCAATACGGAGACTATCTTGATTAAGCGTTTGCCCCTCTTGTAAAGTATCAGTCAAAACAATATCACTATCTACATTTTGTTTTGACGTATTTACATTTAAAACCCATTGTATTTCATCAGTGTTTTCTGGTTTAATCTCACCTGTTTTGTACGAAAACGGTGAAGATCCACCACCACCAGTCGGGCCGATAATCGTTACCGTTTTCTTTTCTAGCTGTGTACCTAAATTCGTTTCAGTTGTTACCGTTTGTCCCTGTGCAACATCAACTGCTTTAACTTGGAAATAAAAATTCCCTCTAATATTTTGAAGTTTCTCAACTGTATCACTAAATGTACATACGACATTAGTTGTCTTTATTTGACAAGTACCAAAATTAACACCTGCATCATTATTTAATGGAATCGTTCCACTATATCCTTTCAATTCCGAAGGTAACGTTAATGTTAGTGTATCCCCAGCTTTCATTTGATTCCCAGATTTATCACTAAACTGTACTGCTATTCTTGTTGTTTCTCCGGAATTAAGCGTCGTTTTATCGATTGCAAAACTATCAACAAATCCTATTGTATTTAACTCCTGTGCACTTGCTATTATAGATGTGAAACTCTGACCTATAGTAAATATAAAAATCATTATAATCGAAAAAATCGAAGTTATTCTTTTTATCATGTCATTCTCCTATAAATTATAATTAGATGGATTCTAATATGAATATACAATGACAATGACTTAATAGGCTGATGGCATTCCGTTTCTTTCAACTGTTATAAACTAAAAAACTTGAAAATAGATTTCTATAAACGATTTCTCTCCCCTCCAATAAGCTTCAATTCTTTAATCTAACATTAATTTTACTAAGTTTACTATTTACAAATTTAATAGTTATTGATATTATTGTAACTATTGAGGTTACGTATATCATCATCCCTATCAAATCTTGAAAGCGTGTATCATATCTGCCATCTTATGGATAGCATAAATTTCTGATTAATAATGTTTTCAATTCAATGCTATCAGTTTATTCATACTACTTTCTATTATTTTCAGATTCATAGCATCAGTATGTACCAATTTGATAGCACCTTCTTATTGATTCATTATTTTATTTACCAGAACCTTTTGCCCCCTCCTACAGGCATTACCCCCATGCTCTCATCCATAATATAAAACTATTTAGATACCAAAAATAGCTTCTGTAACTTTTGTAACTGATTTTGTAATTAAAAAAACCAAACATAAATTAATACCTCATTTGGGATAAACTTTTAATTTTATACTCCCTCCTACATACACCGAAATATCATCCTTAAGTGCTTGTGCTAAACCTCTGCCTAAATTTTGATTCATTTAGTAAAAACCACAAACAGTTTTGTTTATTCATGTACCTCCTATATATCATTTCCTGGTTTTATAATTAAGTAGTCCTATGCTTTTTAAAAGAATGAACAGTAACGTTAACTAATTTGTGTCAGCTTATGAATTTAGAATTGTAATCACAATCTACATGATTTATAAACTTCATGGTTATATCTCGTTATACCAAACCTTCAATTAAATTCTCAGCATAACGACTAGATTCATAATTAATTGTAGTTGCTTATTTCTTTATTTGCATAAAACCAAACTTCACATTGCTAGATCGGCATAATGGACCTCAATTTCCTTTACAAATATTTGTAATAAATGTGCACTTAAGTCATTAAGGTGTCATAAGAATAACAGAACACTCACACTCTACTTTTACCAATTAATCACATCTCAGTCACCTCGCTATCTATACCCGATATAATATATAAAATAAAACAAAGAAAGAGTAGTAAGCGTAAATATCTATCAAATGGGTGTAAAACTGAATTTTCAGTCTATTCTGTTTAAAGGAGATTTTTTCAGCTACTCTTTCTTTGTATTATGAGTTTAGCACTAAATATAAAGTATAACAAGACAAAAAAACTTAATTTTCTCTTAATTTCGACATTTTTCACGAAACAATACTGGCCATTAATTAGTAGGGGTCCCCTATATCTCCATCAACTTAAGAAGTTTATGACACTCTCAAAATAAAATTGTACATTTTTTCACTAGTTGATGTCGTTTTCCCTTTCGTAACAACTACATTAATAATTACAAGTAAAACTACAATTCCTATTAACGCAGCAAAAATCTTCTTTTTTGTCATTACTAATCCTTCAAAATGTAAAATTTCCAAAGTTATCATAACAGATGCAGTTATGCTCCTTTGTCACATTATGTCGAACTAAAATAATAAAAAAGCATCTGAAACAGATGCTTTTTTATTATCAATACATAAACGTAATTGTCACCAAAGAATACCCTTCTTTTGCATTATAAGGCTCCGCTTTATACGAAACTCGATTTGACCCTTTCGGATAACCGATTTCTCCAATTGCCTTTTTCACATCTTGCAGTGCGCCGTTCATTGATTGTTTGTAAAGGACTTCTATCTTTTCTGGCTTCGCACTATAACGTTGCTGTATTTTATTTTTTAATTCGTTATAGTTATTTGCGATGTATTCATTTCCTAAATAGTTTAACTTTGTATCTTTTAATATTTGCTGATATGCAGGTGTTTTCGTACCGCCTGCCGCAATTTTATTTGTCAGTGTATTATAATAGTTGGTTGTAGCTTGCGGATAGTCCCCACGGTTCCACTCATGATTTCTTACAATTTGATCATCTGATAAGTTGAAATATGAATACGTTACGCGGCCTTGTTCATCTGGAACTGGATCATCAAATGTTGTATCAAGGTGATACCATTTGTTTTCGATCTTCACTACATTCCAAGCATGAGGTTGTCCGTCCCCAGTTCCTGTTACAAAATGATTCTCAATTCCAGCTTCTTTTAATAATTGATAGGTTAATAGAGTATAACCTTGGCAAACGGCAGAACGATTTACAAGTGCTTCATATGCTGTGTAGGCTTTATACGACGTATCGTAAGAAACATGTTTTACTACGTAATCATGAATTGCCTTCACTTTTTCATGATCATCCATTCCTGCTTGAATAATAGAGGAAACAATCGCTTTCGCTTGTTTCATGACATACTCGGTTTGTTCTTTCGTTTCACGATACGTAATCTTTAACGTAAATGTGTAATTTCCAGGCGATCCAGAAATTGAATAGGAAACATTCGATCTATTATAATCTGTATACTCATTTTTACTTGCGACTTCTTTATATACGTTAAAAAGTGTATTCATCACTTCTTTTGTATTACTATTTTTCGTTTTATATGGAAGTGTAATAGTCGTTTCGTATGTATTAATACGCTTTTGTACTTCGTCTTTAAACGCTGTTAATAATGCTGCATCTCCTGTATCCTTTACATCAGCATTTTTATATTTCAAAGTTTTATATAAAAACTGCGCATATTGTTCACGTGTTACTGTTCCATATGGCTCAAATTTCCCGTTGCCTGTACCATCTGTGATTCCGTTTGATTGCACCGCACTAATCGCATTTTCTGCCCAAAATGGACTTGGAACATCATTAAATGTATGTTTTTGTTTAGCAGCAAGATGAAAAGCATTTGTAAGAATTTGTGCCATTTCCGCACGACTCACTGAGGCTTTCGGTCTAAATTGGCCATTTTCATCCCCTTTAAAAACCCCTAGATTTGTTAAAGTTAATACCTCTTCTGGAAACATTGTAGAATCTCGATTAATATCGCCGTAAGGATTTTTAAACGTAGAGCCATCTTTCAATACGTAACGAGTTCCATCATTACTAAACGAACCACCTTGCTTATTTGGGACTAGCACACGATAAATTAATGCTGCCACTTGCTCCCTCGTCGCAACATCCCCAAAACCGAATATTCCATTTCCATAACCTGAAATAATATTTTTACTCGCTAAATCTTTAATCGCAGGATAAGACCAATGCGATGTAGGCACATCAGAAAAAACGCCCGCTTCAGCAGCTTTCACATCACCGCCATTTGTATATAATAAAGCACCACCTATTAGTGATAACGATGTAATTGATTTTAATAGTTTTGTATACATAATGCCTTCTCCCAATACGTCTTCTATTTTTTGTTATTTTTTGTCGAAAAATCTAAAAGAATATGACAAAACACATTATACAATTAAAAGTTTTTGGAGGATATACTAAATTTTAAAATATGCAAAAACTCATATTACTATATTTTTTTGTATTGATATTATGCTATTTTACTTGCGAATATACAAATATAAAACGAATTGTTATAGCAGGAATTCAAAGTCTTCGTCATGCTTCACGAACCTTGAAATGTATTGAAACTGTTTACGCTTTATATAAACGAAACCGCAGTCTGAGACTAGACTGCGGTTTTTCGACGCACAATGAATTACAGAAATCACCAAGAGTTGCATAGTCTTTCATTGTAATTAACTTAACTTTTTATTTACTAATAAACTTTGCAACAGAACCTAGTAAAGTCTCAAAAAATAACTTATTATCAATCAATATTTAGTAAAAACATACTAATACTTTAGAATTTCTTTAATTTTCATTATTCTTTGTTTAAGATTATCCTTTATATTTATAATGTGTTTATTTGAATTTATCGTATTGAAGCGGAGTTTCACATAACCATAAGCAATTCGAAAAATGAAACAATAAAATCCCCATTAGATTAATTATGCTGTTTTTTTTGCGTCTTTTATCTATTTATGTTAATTATTATGCAGCTAAAAAACATACAACTTATTGATGGAGAGATACATAAGAATGTAGTTAAAAAACGAGAGAATGCGACAATTAATATTACAGTTCTATGTGGGAAAATTCAGGTAAATCCAAAGGCATTCATACGGCAATTGATCGGGAGCGTAATTACGTAAATGGTAACATATGAAAACGATGGAGAGAGGAAATAAAATGAATTTAGTGAACTTACGTCCTAAACAGCGGTCTAAGTATCGCATTCTATTAGGGACATGGTATTACTCTACAAAGAGGTACATTCAGTGGTTAACAGACGGAAAAACATATGCAAAAACGTTTCAACAAGAAAAACTACCCTGTACAGCGATTCAGCACCGAACGATACTACTTCGTAAGCTTAAAGATGTAGATATGTGGTATCAACAGAATAAAATTGTTAATTTGAAGATTGCTATTAAACAACTAAATGGTATCGTCATTAGACCGGGAGAAACATTCTCTTACTGGCGTTTAATAGGTAAACCTACGAGGAGAAAAGGGTATGTAGAAGGTATGATACTACACTATGGATCTTTTCAAGCAGGCATTGGAGGAGGGCTTTGTCAGCTTTCAAATTTAATATATTGGATGACCTTACATACACCATTGACAGTAACAGAGCGATATCGTCATAGTTTTGATGTCTTTCCTGATTCCAAGCGGACCCAACCATTTGGAAGTGGAGCGACTTGTTCTTATAACTATTTGGATTTACAAATCAAAAATGAAACGGACCAGTCGTATCAACTTCACCTTTATATTACAGATAAGCATTTAGTCGGTGAATGGAGAGTTGCCCATCCGCAGCTTTATCAATATGAGGTTTATGAAAAAGAACACTCAATCCAATCTGCATACTGGGGTGGTTATATACGACATAATGTTATTCAGCGTAGAGTATATAATCAACAAAAACAGTTTATAGAAGACCAATATGTAACGGAGAATCACGCTATAATGATGTACGAACCACTATTAGCTTATAATAATGAAGAAAGTGAGTGACTTATCATTGCTTACAATCAAATCTGATAAGTATTTTGTAATTATATGTAACATGCGCTTATCTCTTACTATTTGATAGTCTATATATTTTTTTACTATAGTCTCTTTCACTTTAAAAGAATAGGCAATTCTCCAGCAATATCATTTCTCGTTTTTAATGAAAATGTAGTTTATATCTTCCTTTCCAATGAACTGGTTCCTAAACTAAACTGCCCCGTTTCCACAACAAGAAGAGAGCTGTCCATAAGTCGGTTTCACCGACTTATGAGACAGCTCCTCTTAGTTTCCCCTTATTCTATCGATGAATCCAAACTGCACCTGCAGACTTATCTTCAGCTTGGCCTACTACTTCAAACTTTAATCCTAGTTTCGGCAACTTACGTCCTGCATCTGGAATCGCGCTGTTGATGTACTGCTTAGAGTCATCAAATTTTGCAACTCCTGGTAAGCCTTTATAGTCAAAGATACCGCGAGTTGGCGAGTCTACTCTCCATGCTGGCGTTTGATCAAATGAGAATGCCGCATCGGCAATTTGATAACGCGTACTGCTCTTCACAGTCGGTTGTCCGTTTAATGTCCCTACGATTGCCTCTGGATGAGAATCTACTACTCCTAAGAATCCTTCACCTGGATGAACACCTACCCAGTTATCTGTAAAGCTTTGATCCGCATACCATACAACCATTCCTGTATTAAATACTGGGCCACGCGCATGTTGTAACGCCGTGTCAGAACCAGCGTAATTTCTCCACTCCACATAGTAGTTATGTTTTTTCTGTTCAAATCCGTTAGATACAGTAAATCCTTTTAATGTCATTGCTGGTTGGCCTTCTGCATCATCCGAGAAAACAACTTTGCCATCTACAGTTAATGCAGCATTATCTAACGCAAATCCTTTATAAGCTACTGCAATATCTGTTAAATACTCAAATTGTAGTTTTACTTTTTTCCCTTTGAATTGGCTTAAATCATATGATTTATCAACCCACTTACCATCAGTTGTATCCATACCGCCTTTTACATCTTTTTCGCCAATTCTATCAATACGTGTCTTCGTTCCATCTTCTGCAATCGCATTTACGTCAAGGAAATCATACTTCGCTTCAAGTTCATAGAATGCCTTATAATCGAACTTAGCATCTTTTGCATTTGTTAAGTCAAATACTGGTGTCTCAAGTGTTGTATGAATGTCATTTCCTTTTGTACTGTAATAAAACTTCTTACCAAATGCCGCTTCGATATTTTTTATATCTTTGTCCGGCAAGTTAACACGAACGATTCCTGGTCGTTTTGATTTTGTAACACTTTGATCTAAATATGTTGCAACACCAACTCCCGTGCGAAGTTTATCATAATCTACCTCAACGATATTCGCCCAGTTACCATTCATATTCTTTTGGAAAAACTCTTTATTTTGTGGTGAGAAACTTGTTGGCTCTGTTCCTGCAATTTTTCCAGCCCAGCTGCCGCCGCTCATAATAGACCATGACTCAATAGGTTCACCTTGTCCGGAGTACTTTGTATCATACTCATCTGGTAAGCCTAAATCATGACCATACTCATGCGCAAACACACCAACCGCTCCATCTTCAGGCTCGATTGTATAATCGTATGCAGCCATCTTTCCGCCCCAATTCGAAACAGAAGATTTTGTGCCATCAATCGCATATGGTTTTGATCCAAGTTTTGAACGATGAGACCAAATCGCATCATCTTTCAATTTACCGCCGCCAGCTTCTTGACCCACGCCAGCATGTACAACCATTAAATGATCAATAATGCCATCTGGCTCGTTTTTATTTCCATCACCATCTTGATCGTATTGATCAAATTGATCATAGTCTGCTAAATTGATCCCTTTTGCTACCGCTGCTTTTAATGCTTCTTTCACAAGATCGCGTGGCCCTAAAGGACCTTTGTTATCATGACCAGTACCTGCATCCGCACCATAATCTGAAGCCTTTCCTGGAACAGTAAGCCATTCCGTTACAGTTCCATCAACTGTATAGCTGCCGCCAGATTGTTCTTCATAATATTGTTTAAATGTGTTAATCTTCGATCCATCAAATAACGTAAATGGTTCATCACCAAATAACATTTTTTGATAATGCTCACGATTAAAGTCCTTAGAATACATGTATCCTGGCTCTTGATCAATATTGTTATGCTTAAAATCGCTAAATTCTACGAGTAAAACAAGTACTTTATCTTTTCGAACAGCCCCATTGTATTCAGCTTGCCTTGCTGATGTAGTAGGTACTTTTCCATTTAATTTTCCAGGATTCAACCCTGCATCTTGTCCAGCTACTGGTCCTGCTGCCTGCTGCTGCGCCTGTTCATTTTCCTTCATTTTTGCATCTTTTACTTTTTTCATAAAATCAGAAGCTTCTTGCGTAAGGCTATCTCCCGTCAAGATTTCTTTCCCAGGGTTTTCCCCTTTCTTTTTCTCAACATATTTTTCGACAGCCTTTGACGTCTCAGCTTGTGACGCCGATTGATCAATTACGCCCCGTTGTTTTAGCGCTTCTGCCAAACGCTCATCCGGTATTAAATGCTCATCTATTGGTAGAGATGATGTTGGTGTCTCAGCATACGCTGCATGACTTCCAAAAGCAAAACTACTACTTAATACTGCTGCTGTTGCTAAAACTGATAAAGGTTTTAACTTCTTATTCTTTTTCAATGCATTTCCTCCCCTATTGTTGCGAATTTTCGTTTTTTTTGCCGATAGAAACATAATATTCGTATTATAACGAATATTCAATCTTTTTCAACAGATAAAATGTTGAGAAATATTTTTTATACAGGGGGAAATACAACATACAAACAGCCCACCCCGTTGCTATTATTCGTGTAATAGTCATACTTGCTCGATTCACTTATATTTTGGCAGTAAATAAATGAGCACTACCTAAGGAATCCTATTAGATTCCTTTTCTATTTATATTCTAATCACCTTTTTAATTATCAGAAAATTATTGAAAAAGTTTTTTCAATAAGCTGCGATATTTGCTCCGATTAGTTCTTTTGGAGTTGTTTTTTCTGATGATTAAAGGGATCTTTGAAACACATATTAATGTAAGAAATTTAGAAAAGGCGATTGATTTCTATCAAAACAAGCTAGGATTAGCATTAGCAAGAAAACTATCCAAAAGAAGAGTGGCTTTCTTTTGGATAGGAGAAAATAAAAAACAAATGCTCGGACTATGGGAAGTACATAATATTGAAAACTTTGAAACGAAACACTTTGCTTTTGGTGTAGTTTTAGAGTTTTTAAGGACTTCTAAATTGTGGTTAGAGGAACGTGGAATAGAAGTGGTGGGAAGTCAGGAGAAAGGAAATCAAGAGCCAATTGTCCAAAGATGGATGCCCGCTGCAAGTGTATACTTTCTGGACTGTGATGGAAATAAATTAGAATTTATTTCTATGTTATATGATAATCCAGATGAATTAGAATATGCATCCTATATGTTATGATTATGTTGCAAAGATAGGAAAGCAATATTAGATATTACGACACGGAGAATAGCCGATACTCAAATTGAGTATCGGCTATTTTATTGTGTTTATCATTTTAGCCAAGAAGACTCCTTCCCCAAGGAACGTGAAGGGTCACAGCCCATTGAATAGGTAGGAGATGAATTGGCTTCAAACAAGGGTTGGCATGAAGCCGTCTTAATCTAATAATATTTCTACAATAGGGATTACCTTTGATTTTTGAGCACTATAATATACCTCTAGCCCCTGCCTATTATTCGTAACTATTTTTTGAGATTTCATTTTTGCCAAATGTTGTGAAACAGTAGATTGGGGGATATTTAAGATATCTACAAGTTCCTTTACGTTACATGTTCCTCTTGTAATTAGTACTTCTATAATTTTAATTCGTGTAGGATTAGCTAATATTTTTAAAAAATCTGCGTTTTTTTCATAAATTGACATATGAACCTCTCCTTTTTATTCATTACATTCAATTTATATTAAATTACGATTAATGAATTTTTAAATTACCATTTTATACCTTCCGAAAATATTTAAATATCTAACGACATGATATTTAAACATTGCAAGCACCATCAAATCCTGTCTTATTTACTTTAATAAAATAAAACAGTACTAATTTTATTGAAAAGCACTTTGTATCATTATATATTCTCTTTATTACACTCACATAAATATCAAGAATGTATTTTTCATACATTCTTGATATTAGTATGTTCATTGAAATTATAAATACGTTTTTATATTAATTATTTTTCTCTATTTCATAGCTTACTTACTTCTAATTTTTGAAAATCTATTACTCTACGTCATTAGTTTTTCTTTTCTTCATCATAACTATTAGTGTTACTGCTAAGATTGCAATTAAACATACACAGACTCCTATAATAATGTACCACTTTGTATTATTATCTTTTAATTCAACTGCATCTTTGTTTAAGGACTTAGATTCTTTTCCCTTAATTTCGAAATCCTTTTCAAATTCCCAAGTGCGATCCATTTTATCATTCGCAGCTAGCTTCAAATGATATTTTCCAGGCTTTAGTTCTTGATTGTCCCAATTAATTGCAAAGTCAAAGTTGGAATTTGGTGCCATCGACATTCCATCTTTTTTCGTTTCATGGAGTACACTATTAGATCCTTTCTTATATACCTTGGCATCTATATTCAATCCACTAACAATCACAGCTTCTGTATTTTGTAAATTTGCTGTTACTACAGTACGGTAGTTTTCTAAATTAGGTTTGACTTCATTTAATTTCAACTTAGGTTCTACTTCTTTTGAAGTTTCTGTAAGCTTTGCGCCAATAACATATGAATAATCGTTTTTAATTTGAACAGATTTTTCTTCTTCTTTATCAGCATTATCTGCTTGCTTATGAATATAGAAACCACCTAAAATGATCCCATCATAACTTTCTTCTGGCATTTGAATCGTAAATTCTACTTTTTTCTCTTCATTTGGTTGTAGCGTATGTTTTGTTTCGCCAGTAATTAATTCTTCAAATGAATATTTCATACTACTATCTTTTTTCTCAAGCTTTTTACTATAGTCAATAACCCCGTTTCGATTCGTAGCAGCCGTATGAGGTTCTATAGTAAAAGTGGAAACTTTATCAGAATGGTTTCTTAATGTCAATGAAATCGTCTGTTTCTGTCCTGGTTCCATTTTCAAATCAAAATATGTTAAATTCTTATCTATTTGATTCTCTGGAATATTCGCTTCTATTGAATATTTCATATCTGCCGCTTCTACGTTTACTCCAAATAATCCTAAGATGCATACAGTAAAAAGTAATATTTTTTTTATTTTATTCATCTGTTTATCCCTTTCTAAAACGAGAATGGACAACCGTCACAAAGCTCTCACTTGTATTGGTTGTCCCATTTCGTTATTTATTATTTCGGTGCGTCAGCAAGTTCCCAATTAATCGTAGCTGTATAGTCTATCCCCGCATCAGCAGAACCTTCTAATACCTTTAATTGGACTTTATCGTTATTTCCTGCTTCTCCAGAAAATACATCTATCCAAGTACCACGCCCAGCGTCTACTCCTGCATCCATTAAGACTTTTGCATCACTATTATTAAAAGTCACATCATGATGAACAGCTTCTTTTGAAACGTTATTTGGTTTTGTTTTTACTTCTCCATTTTTGAAGCTCAATTCTGCGCCTTTTAATACTTTTGAACCATCTTCATTCGTAAATTCGCTTGCTGTTGCTGATAATGTCCAACCAGCGCCTGTTCCGCGGTTATCTGAAACTTGAACAAAAGGATTTTCATTTTGAGCATTGTAAACTTGTGTACCTGAAGTAATCTCATGTTCACCAAACTCAATGTTTGAAACGTAATCAATTGATAACGGACCTTCATTACCAGTTCCGCCATTGCCTGGATCTGTTGGATCTGGATTTACAGGTGGATTAGGGTTTCCTGGATCTGTTGGATCTACTGGATTTGTTGGATTTGTATTTGCTTTAAAAATAATATGATTCTCTGACGTTGCCTTACTTGCCGTATCCGCATGTGCAGTTGTACCAAGTGCTAATGCACTCGAACCTAATAGAGTAGCGATTGCTGCTAGTTTCATTGTTTTCATAACGATTCTCTCCCTTATTATTTTATTCTTGTGGAGCGTTTGATAACGTCCATGTTAACTCTGATTCATAGCTACCAGCGTAATTTCCAGATGGAATTTCTAATGTCGTATTCTCTCTAGCAAATTGATCAGCCCATGTTCCTAAGCCTTGTCCTTTTGCCGCTACCATAACTACATTCGAATCAGCATTAACAACAACTGCTTTTGTACTTGGTGCATCATCATTGTTATTAACATTATTTGTCAATAGATTACCTGCTGGTAAAGTTAATTTAGCTCCTGCTAATGTATGTCCTTCTGCAGACTTAAATTCTTGTGTTTGTGCCACAGTTAAAGTCCATCCATCACCAGTTCCGCGTTTATCTGTTACTTGGACGTTTGGATCTTTATCACTGTCTTGGTTTGCTGTTAATGTTATAGCTCCTGATTGCAGTTGAAAACTCCCAAAATCTAAGCTAGAAACATGATCAATTGTTAAGTTTCCAATTTGTCCTGTTGGTGGATCTGTTGGATCGATAGGATCTACCGGAGTTGTTGTATCTCCCGGTGTAATTTCTACCGTCGCCTGTGATTTCGCTGGGCCTTGTTCTTCTGCTGATACTGCTGTTGCAGACGCTACTCCTACACCTACAAATGTAGCGATTACAGCAGGTACGACTTTATAAAATCTCATTTCTATTCCCCCTATTGAAGTTTTATTTTAAGTTTCCTATTTTTTATGCTTGAGGTGCGTCTAATAGAGTCCATGTTAAAGTAGAAACATATTCACCAGCATAGTTACCACCAGGTACAGTGATTTTCACTTGATCTTGAGCAAATGAATCAACCCATGTTCCCATACCTTTGTGCTGTTCAGCAGTCATGATCGTTTGTGTTGTCGGAGAATCTGTGTCTAATGCAACTGCTTTTGGTGTCGGCTGTTCAGATACGTTACCTGGTGTAGTTTTCATTGTTCCTTCTGGTAAACTAACTACAGCGCCTTTTAATGTTTTTGTATTGTCGTTAACATCTTGGAAAGGTGTTGACGTTACCTGTAATGTCCATCCTTGACCTTCACCACGATTATCCGTTACTTGTACGTTTGGTGATGTACTAGTTGTCGTATATTCTACTTTCCCACCATTTAACTCATGCTCGCCAAACTCTAAAGGAGTAACGTTATCAATTGTTAACGGTCCTACGTTTCCAGTTTCGCCGCCTGGTTCACTTGGCTCAAGTGGATCTGTAGGGTCTGTAGGATTGTCAGCAGGATTCAATTTCACGTGTGCTCCTGAAGTAGCACCTTTTCCATCCTCAGAACCCACTACTGTCTTCCAATCTTCTGCTGCGAATGTAGGCATAGAAGCTGAAAATAGAGTTGCAGTTGTAAGTACGCCCGCTAATAATAACTTTTTATTCATATAAATTCCCTCTCTCTTCTATATTTTTTATATTAGATTTCATTAATAACAAACTAGCTAATCCTATTAAACCAATTCCCATCGCATAATAAGGAGCGGAAGCCTTCCCCCCAGTTTGTGGGAGATTTATTTCACCGCCTGGTTGTGAAGGATTCTTTTCATTAGGATTAGTGGAACTATCATTTCCTTCAACAAACCTTATACCAGCAGTACTTGTAGTCTGATCAGCCAAGGCTTTGTCATATGAAGCTGAAAAAGTGACGATTCCTACTAAAGTAATCATACCTACTATTAGCTTCTTCATAACTCTCCCCCCCAATCTCTTTTAATATTAATCTTAATAGATGAACTAACGAATTATCGATTAAGGCGCGTCTTCTAAAGTCCATGTTAATTCACCAGCATATGAACCGATATGTGCTGATGGATCTACTTTTAGTAATAACCCCTCATCGTTTTTCCAGTTTAGATTAATATCTGAATAGTCTTCAGGAGATTCACCAGACTCCACAATAACAGAAGTATTTAATAATAGTTCTTCTGTCTCTCCATTAGACTTTTTAAAGAATAAGCCTTCTAATGTATGGTTTTCTTTAGAAACAAGGGGTTTTGTAAGTTCTGCTTTTATCTTCCACTTACTTCCTTTTCCTTTGCTATTAATGATATGAATAGGGTAATCGGTTGCCCGTTCGCTAATCTTTGGAGTCGAACCAATTTGTGTTGCAACAAACTCAACATCCTTCATCTCATCAGCAAAAGTTAACCTTTTTATTACATGTAAAGTAAATTTACCAATGTTGGATTGTAAGTTATCTTCATCAACAGCATAAACAGAAATCGTTTGCGGACCTTCATTTACTCCTGAAGTAGGAAGTTCTCCTGCAAATTCAATTGCTTTTCCTGGGGTACTATTCGTAACTTTCGTAAAAGCAACCGGTTCGTTATCACCAATCACATAGTAAAGAGTCAGCTCTTTGCCAGCACCGTCCAAATCACTCACAGTACCAGAGAAATCAAATCCTTTTCCATAATCGATTTCCACCTCTTTATTTTCCTCAGTTAAAGTAATTTTAGGTGGGCTTGATATAGATATCTGTAAGCTTTTCACTTCGGAGTTCGCACCCTCTTCATCTGTTACATAGACTTCTAAGTGGTTGTCTCCTAATTTGAACTTGTCCTTTGGAATCGTATATTTCCAATCTTGGAAAGTGTTTTCCTGGTCTGATTGAAGCTGTTCCTGACCAATTACTTCACCATTTAACTTATATGTAATTGTAACTTTTGTACCATCTTCATCTTTCCATTTCCCACTTACCTCAACATCTTGATCCATAGGTACTTTAATTGTTTCATTTTCTTGATTTAAGCTTACTTCAGGTGCCTTATTTGCACTAATTGTATAGCTTGATTTTGAAGCTCTTGCATGGTAGTTGTCTCCATAAAAATTACTATGCTCACTTACTACAGTATCCTGTCCAACTTGTCCTGTTTTCACATCAAACAAAATTGTTTGCTTCGCATTACTTAAATCCATATCTGAGATAGGTACATTTAACGTACCATCCTTCCAATGCGAATCATCCAAAGGAGTCTCTTTACCTGATGCGTCTTTCAATCTTAGGCTTCCAGGAACGTAACTCACATTGCTATCAATCTTACTTGATACATTAATGTTTTTCCAAGCTTGCTTACCACCAATATAATTCGCTTCCAGGCTGTACGTTAACTGTGTACCACTTGCAACTTTTGTGCCTACTACACTTTCATTAGTCGTACTATCTAGAATGTCTTCTTTTACCTCAGCCTCAACAAGCCCTGGTACCTCATCAAATACGATTCGATTCATTTCAAAGCTTCCACCTGTAGAACCAGTAAAGCCCCAGTACACTTCCGTTGTCCCAAAGACATCATTTACATCGATTGGAACAGAAACACTTGATAATCCTTCTAGTTGATACGTTAGGACACTTTGCTTGCTATCCCAATTAACAGTAAAATAGCGCCAAGTATCGTCAGATAATAGACCCGGAAACTGAAGATCGTTATGAATCATTCTTCGGTCTTTAAAAATTAACCCATTATCATCATATGTCTCTTTTTTCCCCGGATAGTTCCACGCAATATGATCCTGCTGAGGAACCCCTCTATCAAAATCTTTATTAAAGTAGGTATCAAATTCGACTGCAAAAGAATTCATAATTGCCATTCCGAATTTTTTAGGCTCTGTTGAATCCCATACACCTATCCTAGCACCTTCTCCAGTTCTAAAAGCTGCGTTTCCATTTGGATCGTTATGCATGACAAATGCCATTCCATCAGCTGAATCTTCCCCAGAGTCACCAAAGTAGATATACATTGCTGCTTCAAAATCTTTTGTTAAATCCATTTTATTTTCGTTTGTTGACCAAACCGCTCCACTCTGATCCTTTACACTGTCTGTTAACTGAACGATATCGAACTTATCATTTGATATAAGTGTACTGTTAGAGCCTGAAGGTACAGTAAAAATATTATCCAGTTTGATAGCACTCGGTGGAGAATCTTGCATTTCACTTGCAAAAACTTGGCTATTACTTGATAAAAATAATGATGTTCCTAGTAGCAAGGCCAAAGAAGACATCTTTATTGCTTTATGCATTTTCCACCCCTCTCCCTTCTATATTATTTCTACAATAAATATATTCACATAATTTACAGCCCCATAGAAATGAAATAATTCTTTTAAAATAGAAAAAAAATATCTTTTTCATCTGCTATGTTATGGTATACGCAATATAATGAAAGACTTCGTTATTTGATGAAAATGAGTAGCGAAAAAAAAGCTTTGTGAATTTCACAAAGCTTTTTTCAACGTATGACTTATTTTTTGATTTTAACAAGTTGTACTTCTTCTACCTTGCTTTTAGTATCTTGTGCTTCATCTTTAGGGTCTTTATTAAACTCTAATACACCTACAGATTTTTCTTCACCTTTTACTTTGTTATATGCAACATCATCTACGATTGCAAACATATCTGCATAAGAGCGACTATCACCGATGATTGTGTTACCTTCGTATTTTAATTTAACACCGTCAATTGTCATGTTTTCTACTTTTTCTTTCGTAAATAATACACCTTGATCCGCTGTTACAGCTGGTAATTTATCAATTGCTTTTGTATTATCATCTTTTTCTACTTTCTTAAGTAGCTCTTTTTTCACTAGCTCTTCACCAGTTTTTTTATCCATTACAAGTACTTCCTTATCTTCTACTATTGCAAGTTTCATTTTATACACATCTTTTTCTTTTACATCATTTTTCTTCTGATCTGCTAATTGTTGAACTTGTTGTTCTGTTCCGTATACTACGAGACCATTTGATCTCTCTCCTAATAAAGAACAACCTGATAATGCTCCGAATGAAATTGCTGCTGCTAATCCGATTCCTACTAATTTTTTCATTTTTTCTTGTCTCCTTTTTATATACGTAATAGTAAATACAATGTGTTTGCTAAGACTACAATATATACTGCTATATTTTTAGTTTAGCAATGCAAGAGTAGTTTTTAGTTCTCAGTCTTCTTTTGAAAGGACAATTCCTTTATATAATTGCACTGTAATGAAATAGTAAGTCGCGTAAATGACTACGAAAATGGCAATTGGGAACCAAATTTTGAAATATGGATCAGCCAATATGAACGAGAAGATATTCATACCAACTAATACATGTGCAATCCCGACAATTGCCGGAAATAAGAATACTAAGAATAACTCTTTATAAATTGATCTTGTTAATAATTCACGGCGAACACCAATTTTACGTAGCATTTGATAACGTGTAATATCGCTTGATGCACCGGATAGAATTTTAAACATTAAACAACTTGCCATCATTGCTAAGAAAGCAATTCCGAGGAAGAAGCCCATGAAGACTGTTCCACTGGCCATACCATAGCTCATTTCATAAGATTGATATTTACTATGCATCATTTCAGCTTTTACATTTTTATATTTAGCTTGCTGCAACTTGTCGATTTTTTTCCATTCTTTCTTATATGTTAAAAAATCATCTGTTTTCCCAATGACTACAGTGCCCTCTGCTCCTTTTAAACCAACATACATTTTTTGATCGACAATTTTAATTGTTTGATCAGGGTGTACATAAAATGGTTCAAGCGAATAGAAAGCATCATCCCATTCTTGTGGAATTACATTATCAGACTTTTCTTGGCTGAATCTTGAAATCGCTCCTACTGGTAATTCTTCAGAAGCTTTTTTCACCTTATCCTTATCTTTCCCTTCTTTAATACTATTAACATCATTTATGAGAGGGGGATTTTTCTCTAAATCTTCTTTTACATAATAAACATATTTATCATCAGTCTTATAACGGTATTCGCCTTTCTCTTTAAATGTAATACCATCTAAAATTTTCTTTTCTTCAGCTGTTGGGTTGTGAATCGTAACATCATAACTTGAAGGATCATCTAAAGCCAGCATAATGTTATTTTTGAATGCCATACCACCAGAAATTGCCCCAGCTCCCAGCGCAACTAGCATGGCTACAGTTGCTAGTACTTTTGTTAAGCTATTAATACGGAAGTTTAACTGCGCAAATGTAAAAGCATTCAGTCCTTTTTCAGTACGGTTTTTATTACCTTTCAGCTTTTTAATAAACAGAGGTAGGAACGTTCCAAATAACATGTAAGTTCCAGACGTTACAGTAATTAATGCGATTATGATTCCTATTTCTCTTAATTTTTCCATATAAATCATAGAAGCATAACCGATTGCTAATAAAATAATACCAATGACAGCAAAGAAAACAGTTTTCGAACCTTTCACAGAAACACGGTCTGTTTTTGAATCAGCATGAACAAGTTGCAGAACTGTTATACGTGATAATTTAATACTATTCACAATTGCTGATAGCACAAATAATACAAAGAAGAAAATACAAGTAACAATTGTAGATGGAACATAAAATGCATGGTATCCAGGTGCTGTGAAATCGAGTTGCTGCATCAGTAATTTACCAATTAACTGTGCAAGCCCTATACCAACAGCAACCCCGACTACAAGTGATGCGGCACCTAAGACAATTGTTTCAATAAACATAAGTAGTGTAACTTTATGCTTCTTTGCTCCCAACATCATATACATACCAAATTCTTTTTGACGAAGTGACAATAAGAAAGAGTTTGCATACAAGATATAGAAGAATGTGATAATGGCTAATAAAACTGAGCCCGCTTGGAATACAAATCCAATTGACTGAATAACAGAATTCGCTTCAATGAATGCTTTATTTAATGCTAATGTTTGAAACATATAAAAGATTGAAATGGACATAATAAGGCCAACTAATAAGACAATGTAATCTTTTAGTTTACTTTTCAGTCCTGACATGGAAAGTTTGAACAACACATTACAACTTCCTTTCTTATGCTTTGTTTGTACCTAGGTCAGCAAGTACATTTAAAATTTCTTTATAGAACATTTCACGATTTGTTGTGCGGTGAAGTTCTTTATACAGCTCCCCATCTTGAATAAATAAAATACGTTGACAGTAACTCGCACTAAATGGATCATGTGTAACCATCATAATTGAAACATCCTGTTCTTCGTTTAAACTCTTCATTGCTTCCAAAAGACTGGTTGCGTTTTTAGAATCTAGCGCTCCAGTTGGCTCATCGCCTAAAATAATCGCTGGCTCATGAACAAGTGCACGCGCTGCGGCAGAACGTTGTTTTTGTCCACCAGACACTTCTGAAGGATACTTCTGAAGTAACGCTGAAATTCCTAACATTTCCGCTACTTTTTCGACTTTCGGTCCAATCTTTCGTGAAGGTACACCTTGTAGCGAAAGTGGTAATGCAATATTTTCGTAGATTGATAAGTTTTCTAATAGGTTAAAATCTTGAAAAATAAATCCGAGCTTTTGTGAGCGGAAATCTGAGAGTTCACTCTGCTTCATTTTTGTAATATCATTTCCATCAATTTCAACTGTGCCATCCGTCGCGTTATCTAATGTAGAAATGACGTTTAATAATGTTGTTTTCCCTGATCCAGATGGTCCCATAATCCCAACAAACTCACCTTTTCTGATTGAGAATGAAACACCTTTTAATGCGTATGATTGATTTTCACCTTTTTTACCATATACTTTCTTAACACTTTTTACGTCTACAACAGGTTTTTGCATATTCATATACCTCCTATACTTGTTTTTCCTTTTCTTATTTTGCGCCTTTTCGACATAAACTAACATCTGTGAATGTTACAAACACCTTACATTTTTGTAATATAAAAAACATCGCTTATATCATGTGCATAAAACGCGAGTGTGTAGATAGCTGTCTTATTTAACACAGAACAAGTTTAAATGTACTCAGACGAAGGAAATATAAATACAAGGGGTAGTGAATGGGTTATTATTACAGACCGCATAGTAACTGTTTGACGAATTCTTTTTTATTTTTGATTTTTCCTGACACTAAAATATAAAAAATTAGGTAATAGTGTTAACAGGTTGAAATTTAAACCGTATTGGAACAGATAAATATTATGTTAGAATTACAACAGATGGGAAAGAAGGGATTGCAAAATCTGTAGATGATGAATTAATAAAAAAAGACTTTAAATATAAATTATCTGGATTTAACGAGGAAAATACAGAGAAAACTCTGGAATTTAAAGCAAACAAAAATCTTCTTAAGGACGCGTTTTTATGTATATACTATTCTACGGAAAAAAACGTGAAATCTTGAGAAGAGGTTAAGGAAAATGGACTCCCTGCAAAAGTGAAAGAAAAGTTAGGAGAGACATAATATAAAGATATTGTCATAAAAGTATGCCTGGTATACAAAGTTGTGTTCATACTAAAAGGCCAAGTTTTTGGTGAAGTGATGATAGGATACTAGAATAAAAGAGAAAGCTTTGCATACTATGCAAAGCTTTTGTCTTTATTTACTCATGAAATATCCGATTGTATAGATAATCCATAAGTGAACTGGATAGAAAATATAAAACATATATTTGGTGAATGTATTATTTAAACCACGCTCCCCGTTATATAAGAAGAAGAATGGTAATGCAAATATCATCAGCCCTTGGTTATTGAAACCGAATAGTCCCATATCCGTGAAAAGTTCTCCAGCCATAAGTAATGTTGGGACCTCTAATAATGAAAGTAATACATATGTGATAATTAACCACATTTTCCTTTCTTTAAAGAAATAGAAGATCAATGTCATGGCGACGCCCATAAAACTTGCTTCTGTAAACATTCCTAATGCAGTCGCAATCATAACAGCCGGAATTCCTATTAAATAGTTCTTCGTACGCTTTGTATAATCAATCGCACATAATAACACTATTCCAAATCCAAGTGACAAGAAAATATTATTGTGGAGTCCACCTTCCCTTGGAAACATGTACTGAATTAGAGCTGAGCCTGCAAACATAATTGCTGCCCACATAAATACACGCGTAGCATATTTTGTACGGTTACGCGTATAGAAGAATCCTTCCACTATAAAATAGAAGAAAATTGGTGACACAATACGTCCTAGATGATGCATCCATATTGGCATACCTGGAATGTAAGTATACACGTGATCAATGACCATAAGGATCATTGCAAAAATCTTTAATTGAAAAGCATTTAACCTCATAAAATATAAAACCTTCACTTTCTATGTTACTTTTAGATGAAGTATCTATGTTATTAGAATCATGTATTGTTAATTCATAAGTTTTTTCAAATAACTTCGTCGAATGATGAAAAAGCTTATAACAAATAGAAATAAAAATATTCCTACCCCTATTGCTGTGACTCCATAAAATGCTGATGAAAAATGGTTACGCATTCCAAGCGCTATTCCACATAGAAGAGTAGATGCAAGTACAAACGGGATAAAAATTAGTGTCGCTAACTCCTTGGTCACAACAGAAGCTAGTTCTTTCACAGAAAAGCCAAGTTTTCGGATTCCTGCATATTTTTCTTTCTCTCCTTCAAATGACATTTGCAGGTAGAAATAAAGAATGCTCATTGCCGCACTTAAGAAGATAAGGCTCAGCATGAAACCGATAAAGAATAAGAGACTAACAGTAGATTTCTCCGTATTGTATACATGAATTTTTGAAAGAATTAGGTGCTCATTCTCTATCGTGGTAATTTTAGAGAAAATGGTTTCAGGTAGGTCAAGTTTTTCAATCCAATTCTCAACCTCATAAGCAAATACTTTCAATACGGGATAATCGATTGTTTCATAAACCGCATCTGGGACGATATAGTACATTTTTTGAAAACCTGAATTTAAAATATTTCGTTTCTCAAGGCCCGCATATTTAAGTTTTCCAAACGGGTAGTCATGAATAAATTCCGTACTTGGAAGGGTATCTGGAATTCCTGCTACAACATAGTACTCATCATCCTTTAGTGCAATTGCCTTATGAAAGCCAAATGCATTATAATTTGAAACCGACATAAAACCGATATTATGCCTTTTATCTGTTTTAAATGCCGAATAATATGCATCGTATTTACCTTGGTTTGCTAATGTTTTTTCAATAAATGTAATATCTTCCTTTTCAACTTCCGGTGCATTTCCTGAGAGTGAGATGTATTGGAAGCTGTACGGCGCCATTGATTCTACTCTCGTATTTATATTGTAATAGGAACTGTACAGTACATTTGTACATACAAACACACCTAGCAACAAGACTGTTAATACATAGATAAGATGGGAATGCGAGCGTCCTTTAGCCTTTATGTTCGAAACATAAAGCATATTTGTTTTTTTGTAATACGACGATCGTTTTTGTAATACACGAATCGATAACAACATTCCTTGCGTTATAATAAAATAAATGGCTAATAGCGAACTAACAAATAGTAAAATGTAATAGAGCGTTCCAGATGATTCAACCCAATTCATTTCTAATATGAGCGATAGTACTAAGAATCCGCTCGTTATTACGGATAGTAACAACTTCCATGGTGCAGGCGCTATTAACTTTTCCTGTGTTACATCTGCTTTTAACAGATGAACAGCTTCTTCTTTGTTAATAAAGCGTGTTATAAATTTAGAAACGATAAAGAATAACATTGTAAATAGAGCAATCGTTAATGCGATTGCTTGTATTGGTATATACATACCAAAGCTATCAGCCTGTAACACTCTTTTGGTGACCATTAAAAACAAAGGGGCGATTACAAGCCCAAGCACAATCGCTGTTAGAATTGCTACACCAGCAATAAGCATATTTTCTCTGAACACCATCTTACGCACTTGCTTCATAGATGCTCCAGTAATCATAAAAATGCCAAAACTTTTCGTTTTCTTTTTCAAAAACGAAAACATCGAATAAATGATGAAAACGAATGAAAAAATATACACAATAAAGCTCGTAAGCATCATTACAAGACTAAGTGTGCTTTCTTTTTGAATGATCGCCAGCATTGGATGAAATGCTACAATCGAAAATAAGAAAAATATCAAAATAGAAAATACACTGCTTAAAAAATAGGAAATATATGTCCATTTATCGCGCAAAATGTTTTGAAGGACAATATGATTAAAACTCATGTTGTCCACCGCCTAAAAATGCAAGTGTGTCCATAATTTCTTGATAAAACTTCTGTTTATTATTGCCTCGATGCACCTCATTATAAAGAATACCGTCTTTTATAAAGATCACACGATGTGCAAAACTAGCAACATAGGCATCATGCGTCACCATTAAAATAGCTGTGTTAAAAGTCTTGTTAATTGACTCAAACAGTGTCATAACATCATTTACCGCTTTAGAATCTAGGTTTCCAGTTGGTTCATCAGCTAATAATAACCCTGGTTCATGAATAACAGCTCGAGCAATTGCTACACGCTGTTTCTGTCCACCTGAAATTTCAAATGTACGCTTCTTTAAAATTCCTTTAATCCCTAAAAAAATTACAACTTTCTCTAAACGTTTTCTCATCTCCTTAGATTCTACAGAATCAAGTACCAAAGGTAATAAAATATTTTCCTCTACCGTTAAGGTATGAACAAGGTTAAAGTCTTGAAAGACAAACCCTAATTCTTTGCGACGAAACTTCGCTAGATCATCATCATTTAATTCATAAGGATTTTTCGAATGAATTGTAACTGAGCCATTAGTTGGGCTATCGATTGTTGAAATGCAGTTAAGAAATGTTGTTTTCCCACTCCCGGAAGGACCCATTACCGCAACAAATTCATTCTTGTTTAAATTAAAATCAATGCCTTTCAATGCTTGACAGGAAATTTCTCCTGTATATACTTTTTGAAGCTCCTTTACATTTAAAATGATGTTGGACATCATCAGGACTTCACTCCTTTGTATCTTTCAGTATTTGATTATAAATGGGTCTTTTATTTTTTAACATCTTTCAATGTGACAGCAATATGACAAAATTGTCACATTGAAAACGGCTACCTTATTTGATAGCCGTTTCTATACTTCCTGAGAAATCTATTGTAAATATTGTTTCATTATTTTTAGAATGTAAATTGTATGGATGGTTTAATGTAGTAAGGATGTTTTTTACTAAATAAAGACCGATACCAGTGGCTTCACCTTTTGTACGTCCTTTCGTTCCTGTGTAAAATAATTCAAAAACACGTTTTATTTCACTTTCAGGTATCGTTTCTCCTTTATTTTTAATGAGTAACTGCCCATTTGCATAATGGATCATAATAGAAGAGTGTTTCTCTCCATATTTAACAGCGTTACTTAATAACTGGTACACGACAACCTTTAACCATTTACGGTCTGAATAGAGTAATATATGCTCCGGCACAGTGCTTTTTGGAAATATTTCTTCCTCGATAAAATAATCCCTTAAATCGTTAATAACTTCCTGTACGACATGTTTTAACGGAACAGATTCTATTTTTAAATCTGCTAATAATTTAGTAGAACGACTATACGTTAGCAACTGGTTTAAAGAGAAATTTAGCTTATCACATTCAACTTTTACTTTTTGCCATTCTACAAGTGAATTGGGTTCCTTCCACTGATTGGATTGTATAAGCAGTTGAATGACCGAAAGTGGCGTTTTCATTTGATGGACTGCATGAGAAATCATTAATTGCTGATCATGTAAAGAACTCTTATACTCCTCTTCTTTTGATAGAAATAAGGATTGAATGAATTGCAATTGTGTTGCATACGCCTTCTCGTATGGGGCAACTGGTTGATAAATCATGAAACTATCCGTGTGTATACTTTTTTTCTCAATATATTTATACATTTTCTTGCGACGTAAATAACGCAAGAAAAGTAAGACGATTAATAAAAAAAAGGCTAAAAATAGGAAATAGGTATAATGATTTTCAAAACCATCTAATTGATGAATAACAATCGGCAAGCTAATAAACGTAATGATATACAGGATAATAAAGCTCATATGGTCCTTTAAAAATAACTTCATGCAAGTTTCTCCATTAATTGATAGCCGATTCCTCGAATGGTTGAAATTTCTAAAGTAGAATGAATTGCTTCTAACTTCTTTCGTAATCTTACAATATTTACTGTTAATGTATTTTCCTCGACAAATTCTTCCTCATTCCAAATGGCTGTAAGTAGTTGCTGTCTTGTCACGATATTAGGATATGCTTCAAAAAACATTGTACACAGCTGGAGTTCTTTTACCGTTAATGACTCTTCCTTGTTAGATGTGCATAGTCGCATAGTATCCAAGTTTAAAATTGTATTTCCTTTATTTAAAATTCTCACCTGTATATCCTTTGCATATTCACCATATATACGACGAATTTGTCCATTTATTTTTGCAAGTACGACCCCTAATAAAAAGGGTTTTGTAATGAAATCATCAGCCCCATTTTCTATTCCATACACTTGATCCAATTCATTCATACGAGCAGAGAGAATTACAATAGGACAATTCGATATCTGCCTTATTTTACGAGACCAATAATAACCATCGAAGGCGGGGAGAGTGATGTCCATTATGACAAGATGAGGTTGAAAATCTTGAAAAATTTCTAGTACCCTTTCAAAGTCTTCTACAATGCGGCAATGATAGCCGTATTTTTCAAGATGGTTTTTTAATGTGCTCGCGATATTCATTTCATCTTCAACAATCAATAATTTATACATGTAATCCTCCTGTTTTTTTTATTAACTTTATCCTATATCTTAATTTTAAACGATTATTATCTACGGTCAAAATGTGAAGCTATTTACTTTTTAGTTAATAATTTTTTGTATCATTAATCTTATTACTATACTATATGTAAGAATAATCCTCACCTCGAAGTGATGTAATCTTTGCATCAGAACCCAAAATTCCCTATATATCAATCAACTATATTAAAAAACCCCCTCCACCTTAAGGTAGAGAGGATCTTCTACTTTCTATTTCAAACTACACGCAATCTCCGTAAAGATAACTCCAAGTGCATGCGCACCTGCATCAGGATATCCTAAACTTCTTTCACCAACTGTACCAGCGCGGCCCATACGAGCGACGATTTCTTTCGTATACTCTGCTCCCTTAACCGCTGCTTCTGCTCCTTTTTCAAAGGCAGTTTTCATGTCTACTTCATTTAAAGCGCTACCTGACCAAGAGTCTACACATGGAGCAAGTGCATCAACAAGTGTTTTATCACCAACTACCGCTCCTCTGCCGAACGATCTTTCACCGATAGATTGTATACCTTGAAGTGCTGCTTGCAGCATTTCCGAGAACTCTTTAACTGTTAGCTCACGTTTTTCGCCTGCTGCTTTACTAGCTGCGCGGAATGCTCCGCCCCAGATCGGGCCAGAAGCGCCGCCGCAATGTTCCATAATAATCATCGAACAACCGTCAAGAAATGATCCGATTGTTACATTCTCTTGTTCTAAAATAGAATGCCACTCACGTTTTAATTGCTTAAATCCTTTTGCCACACTCATTCCGAAGTCGCCGTCACCTGCATGCGTATCTAATTCACAAAACGGTACTTCATTTTTAATAATAACGTCGCTCATTTTATCAACGAGATAAATCATATTGTTTAATGTAATGACATTATCTTTAATAGCAGCGTGCTCTTCCGCTGTTTCTAGTTCAAATGAAACTTCCTTTTCTTCTGTCTCTTCAAGCACATTCACGTACTCTACACTCTCAACTGGTCCATCTACTTTAAACGCAGGTGTATTACATTCTTTCGATAATAACGTTTTTAGCTCATCATCTAACTTCATTACTGTTAAAGACATACCAGCCATATCGATACTCGTCATATAGTTACCGACGAATACTCTATTGATTTTAATGTTTCTAGCAGCTAATTCTCTCGTAACTGCATTATTAAATAGGTAAAGTTCTTGCAGTGGTGTACCGCCAAAACCATTTACAAGAAGCGCGATCTCCTCGCCATCTTTTACTCCTAAATCTTTTAATAAATCATTTGTCATACGGTTAGCTAATTCATCAGCTGACATCATTTTTTCACGTTTAATTCCTGGTTCGCCGTGAATACCTACGCCGTACTCCATTTCATCTTCGCCAAGTGTAAAAGTAGGTGATCCACTCGCTGGAACTGTGCAAGAAGTTAACGCTAAGCCGATTGTGCGCACGTTAGCCGCTGCTTTTTCTGCGATAGCTTTCACCGCTCCTAAATCCATACCTTCTTCCGCTGCTGCACCGGCAATTTTATGAACGAAAATAACTCCCGCAACGCCGCGGCGTCCTACTGTGTACAGACTATCTTCTACCGCAATATCATCGTCTACTTTTACGTAGTCGACTTCAATTCCATCTTCAGTCGCTAAATGCGCACCGTTTTTGAAATTCATAATATCGCCGCTATAATTTTTAATAATTAATAACGTACCTTTTTTACTAGCTGTCTCTTTAATCGCTTGATATACCTGAATTTGCGAAGGAGAAGCAAACACATCTCCGCACACTGCCGCATCTAACATTCCTTTTCCGACTAGTCCTGCATGTGCTGGCTCATGACCACTACCGCCGCCACTAATTAACGTTACTTTGTTTTCGTTCATTTCTTTCTTCTTAATGACTTTATATTTTTTCAAAAGCTCAAGCTCTGGATGAGCCATAACCATTCCATTGCACATTTCCATTACTAATGTTTCTGGTTTATTTATAATCTTTTTCATTGTGATTCTCCCTCAATTCCTTTAATATATTGTGATATATTTGAAATCTTTTTCTTACTACTCATGTTAAAATGAAAGCGTTTTATAGTAAACGGACAAAATGAACGATTTGTCTAAAGACACCGCTCTCATTTATCGATAGGATTTTTATATTACTAACATTCTAGGGATGATTCAGATGACCTCTTCTATAATTTCTAAAAAGATAATCGCGAACTCATTGAAATATTTAATGGAAACAGAGTCATTTCATAAAATATCAGTGAGCGATATTATGTTACACTGTCAAATGCGTAGACAAACTTTTTACTATCATTTTAAAGATAAATTTGAACTGTTAGGCTGGATTTATAGAGAAGAAACGAAGGAAAACATTATAGACTTTCTCGACTATGAAAAATGGGAAAACATTTTCGATTTATTATTTGATTACTTTTATGAAAATCAAAAATTTTACCGAAATGCATTTAAAGTCATTGAGCAAAACTCGTTTAATCACTATTTATTTGAGCATACAAAAAACTTATATATGAAGATTATTGATGAACTATCGATGAGCTGTAGACTCAGCCTTTCGAATGAGACAAAAAATACGATTGCCTCCTTTTATAGTCACGGCTTCGTTGGAACGATAAAAGATTGGATTGAAAGCAAGTGCGAAGTAGATCCGTCCATTATGTCTACTCTCATGAAAAATATGATAAACAATCAATTACTACTATTACTTGAGCAATCAGCAAAGTAATCATAAGGTGGCAAGAACAATGAAAAAGATTATGAATGATGTACAAAATATCGTTCAAGATATGCTCCGTGGCTTTTATTTTGAACATAACGACAAAGTAAATTACGACGAAACACATAACATCATTTATGTAAAAGATATCGCACAAATGAAGCAAAACGTTGTCATTATAAGCGGCGGTGGTAGCGGACATGAACCTGCTGATATTGGCTATGTAGGAAAAGGAATGCTTACAGCGGCAGTACACGGAAATATTTTCACTCCGCCTACAGTGGAACAAATTGTAGCGGCCGCTCGCCTCATGCCAAGGGATAAAAGTATTTTATTCATCATAAAAAACTTTAAAGATGACGTAGCAAACTTTTTAGCAGCAGAACAAATCGCCAAAGAAGAAGGAAGACAAATTGACCACATCATCGTAAATGACGACGTTTCAATTGAAAATGATGCTTCTTTTAATAAAAGAAGACGCGGCGTAGCTGGCACCGTTTTCGTTCAAAAAATATTAGGCGCGGCCGCTCTTGAAGGTCATTCTTTAGAAGAACTAACAACGCTTGGCCAAGCTGTCGTCCAAAACTTACACACATTAGGAGTCGCCCTTTCACCTGCAAATGATCCAGTCCAAGGAAAAGCTTCATTTTCACTAAACGATGATGAAGTATTTTACGGCGTCGGCATTCACGGCGAAAAAGGTTACCGTAAAGAAGCACTATCTTCTTCTGAAATATTAGCAATCGAACTTATGAACAAACTAAAAAGCATTTACCGCTGGAGAAAAGGCGACAACTTTGCGATCCTCATTAACGGATTAGGTGCGACGCCATTAATGGAACAATACATTTTCACAAACGACATTCGCCGTTTATGCGAGCTGGAAGGCTTACATGTGAAGTTCGTAAAGGTCGGTACGCTGCTAACTTCTTTAGATATGAAAGGTGTTTCGTTGAGTTTTCTTAAGATAGAAAGTTCGGATTGGGAGAAATGGTTGAAGGCAGATGTTAGTGTGGGTGGTTGGTAACAATAAACTAAAAATTATGATGATAAAAGCCTTTAGCTATGATTACAAGTTAAAGGCTTTTTTATATAAAACACACTAGTTTTCTAAAATATGGTAAGCATGAAATATATGCTTGAATTGGTTTTCTCTCGGGAATTACATCCCAAAAGTCGGATAACTTCTTTTACTACACATGTTATTAATGCATAAAGTAATAACTACGATAACAACGGAGCCAATTAAAACCGGTATTATTAAATAACTACTGTTCGTCCTTAAAATAACAAGGCTTGGTCCGCCCTTGCTGGAGCACCTCATTCACATTTAAGGGGATACTCGAATACCTTCTTTTCTTAAAATCACCAAAACCCATTTACAAATCTATAAAAGTAGATATAATATCCTTATGGAACCTTCATTAATTTATAAAGCATTGTCAAATGAAACAAGATGTCAAATTTTATCATGGTTAAAAAATCCAGAAAACCATTTCGACGAAAAACCTTATTTAGAACAAGGAATTAATTTTCAGATTGGAGTGTGTGTAGGAGATATCCAGCTTAAAACTGGCTTAGCCCAATCGGTTACTTCTAGCTATTTATTAACTATGAAAAAGGCAGGACTACTAGACTCTGACCGAATTGGAAAATGGACATACTATCGTCGAAATGAAAAAACAATACAAGCGTTTTCTGAATACGTTCAAAACGAATTATAAAGTAAAAGCTAATAATCAACCTACCAATTGATTATTAGCTTTCACACATTCTGCTTTTATATAGGTATCCAATACATTATTTTTTAAAACTTCGCTACCTATAAAAGCAAGAAACATGGAAAGGAGAAATTTTTTTAACACATCATATCTAGTTATTTAGATATCTGTTATTGTATTTAACATTACATAATTCTAATAGTATTGATATCCTATCATGCTCATTTCTTTGTTAATGAATCGGTTTTACTTTCAAAATAATAATAAGAATGGAGAGTTTTACAAATGAAAAAAGTAAGCCCTTTACTTATTCTGACACTAGCAATAGGTGTGTTCGGAATTATTACTACCGAGATGGGGATTGTCGGTGTATTACCACAAATCACTCAGAAATTTGGCATTTCAACTGCACAAGCAGGATTTTTAGTAAGTATATTCGCACTAGTCGTTGCTATTTCTGGTCCGTTTTTAATTCTGCTCGTCTCTAGTATTAATCGCAAAATAATTTTATTAACAGCAATCTCTATTTTTGTTATTTCAAATATAATTTACGCTTATACAACACAATTTGAAATCATGCTTATTTTTCGTATTTTACCGGCAGCACTTCATCCACTCTTCTTTTCAATCGCTCTTGTAACTGCTGCGAAACTTGTTCCTCCTGAAAAGAGTGGTCAAGCGGTTACAAAAGTTTTCATGGGTATTACTGTTGGCTTTGCTCTAGGCGTACCATTAACCTCTTACCTTGCAGACCAGTTTTCACTAGAAATTGCTTTCTTATTCGGAGCGCTTGTTAACGCCCTTGCATTCATTGGAATACTAATCTCACTTCCTTCTATGCCTGTTAAAGAAAAAATGTCTTTCGGCAAACAAATTCGTATACTCGGCAAACCAGGATTATGGTTAAATATTTTAACCATCACATTCCTTTTTGCAGCCATGTTTTCTGTATACAGCTACTTCGCCGAGTACCTTGCAAAAGTAACTTCTATGAATGGATCTCTTATCAGTATCATGCTATTCATATTTGGTATAGTTATGATTTTAGGTAATCATTTATTTGGTAGTCTCCTGCAAAGAAGCATAGTAAATACAGTAATATCATTCCCTATTTTATATTCTGTTGTTTACATATTAATTTATTATTTAGGTTCCTACCTTGTTCCAATGATTTTTATGGTATTCATTTGGGGAATCGTACATGCTGGTGGATTAATTGTTGGTCAAACATGGTTAATAAACGAAGCAAGAGAAGCACCTGAATTTGGTAATAGCCTATTCGTTTCATTCTCAAATCTCGGAATTACTTTAGGAACAACTATTGGAGGCTGGTTCATTTCAAACCTAGGTATTCACCAGCTTATTTGGAGTGGATTTATATTCACACTACTTTCATTTCTATTAATTATAATAAAACTAAAATTTTTCAATTCTAATAGTCCAGCTTCATTATCAAGATAGTAAATTTTCAGTTCTAAATTTGATAAAAAAACATTATAAATTCTTCTCTATATAAAATACAGGTTATTTTTCTTATAAGATTTTATAAACTATAAAATCTTATGCTCAAAGCCTTTAGCCATAATTACGACTAAAGGCTTTTTTATATAAAAACAAATTTAAAAGGAGCTAATTTTATGGAACATAATCAAAATGGACTATTTCCAAAAATAACAAAATATGGATTAGAAACATATTTCTCAATGAATAAAACAACTTAACATGGTAAAATAATATTTGGATGGGAGTCCAATATATATTATTAAAATTAAGATGGTTCAAGTCGGAGAAAGGCACCTTAGGGTGTCTTTTCTTTATACATTAAAAAGGTCACCTATTTCCGTAGGTGGCCTTTATCTTTATTACACAATACCAAAGTATACTCTCTTTTCCCCTTAAACTTTATGTAATTATACATATTAACGAAAAATACACTTAATGAATATTAAATATAGTAAAATATAAATTGTGGACACGTTCTATAAAGCAGATTCTTTTGACAGGCGTAACATATCAATCATTATAGGGGATGTGGCGTTACTCCGATACTGATCTCAAATTTCTTTTATTTTGTGAACAACAATCTAGTGTATATAAACGATTCTGTTTTATAGGGTGTATTTACATTTATAACAAAGGGGTAATACGGATAGATTCGTATGAAATGAAAATAGTTCAAGTCGGAGGAAGGCACCTTAGGGTGTCTTTTTTCTTGTAGGAGTAGTGACCGGATTGCTGCCATAGACAGAAAATCTATCACTACCTCTTGTACTAATATTTAGGTCCCATGTAATCATAACTTTGATCTAGCGCTTTTAATAAATCAATTGCACCCTTTAACTCTCTTTTATCAGACTCTAATTCTTCCATTCTTCTTTCAATATCTTTTTTAAAAGATTCCAAATCGCTAATGGCCTTTTTCCCTACTCCAAGTTGAGACCAACTTGATAAGAGTAAATCATGTACAGTACTTACAACTCTTTTATTATGGTTTAAGTCTTGAATCATATGATCAAACTGTTGTAAAGCTTGGCTCAATGCTTCTTCATTTAAGTAAATTCTCGGCATCCTAATCTTCTCCCTTAATATTGTTGATCCGTCTTCCTATAATCATCGGCTTTCTTCTCAATAAAATCTGAAATTTCCGTCGCTGTTCGTATGTACCAAAAACTTAAATGCTCTACATGTCCACGTATATTATTTACTTTAGCTTCTACCCGTCTACTTTCAGCTGTTTCTAATAATGTCATCATATTAGAAATTAATTTCGGTACCCTATCTTGAAATTCTTGTGCGTTTCGCTTCATATCTCTTACGGCCTTTTCCAAATTCTCTACAACTACACGAATTTCTCCCCCGCCTAATAAAGCCCCCGGTGAATCGTAAACTCTTTCATTCGTGTCTACATTTAAATTTGATAAAGACCCATTCCCTCCAAAACGGAAGTTCTGATCTGTTTGATAATGATAACCAGGGCCACTTATTGAATTCAAAAATCGGACAACATCTATCCCAAGCTTTTGCTGTAATGGTAACTTTGACATTGCTTCTTTCGAAATTGGTGGTGTGACCGCATAAGTAGATCCTATATGACTTTCATATGCACCAAATGGCCCATAACCAATCGAATCATTTCCATGAACAATGCTTGTGATTCGTCCTTTAAACTCTCCATTATCAGCTCTTTCCTTCAAATCAGGTGGAAGTAAGTGTTTTGCACTTGGGGCATTCCAACTTATACATCTTACGTTATCATTAAATGCTGCAACATATTCAGCTAAAGCGCCACCTAATGAATGACCTGTTGTATATAATTCTATATCTTTGCCTTTATAATGTTCGTTGATTTTTTCCATTACTTTTTCAGCTTGTTCAAATTGATTATGCGTTTCCCAACGTTGATGCTCTTCATTCCAATATTTCTTTGAATCTGCATTCTCAGTTCCTGCTACAGGAGGTGCCGCTGGTTCATGAACACCTTCTCGTAATACAAAATGATTTGTATCTGTTTTTAAATCCTTCATACCTTCACCTGGCTTCATCGGAATGCCTAAAGAGTTTTTCTCTATAATTTTATCCCCTTCTGTCCCTCGGAAAGCTACCATAACTTGCTTTTTCCCATTCACATCTCGTTCAAAGACTACTGCGTCCATTCCGGTTTGTTTGTCGTGGTAAGACATATCCTTATTCACTTTCCATGTCTGTAAAACTTTTTTTGATCTGTATAATCCTTTATCTCATAATTTTTACCTAAATCATTCCTATATGCTCCCTTTGCCAAATCATAATAAGTTTGATCTAAAACTGCACTTTCTTTCATTCTTTCACTCCTATAATAAATAAATTATTCTAATTATATAGTTTATTATTAGGAGAGGATGAGTTTTTTGAAAAAAAAGGCATTTTTATTAATAGCAATTATAATCATATTTTTTATAGGAGGGTTTATGTATATGAACAAACAAAAAAATAATGAAGAAGAAATCATTAATAAAGCAACAGAAAAAACAATTCAATATTTCAAAGAAAAAGAGGGCTTAGATGTAACAATTACTGATCATGAATTTGGACCAAAAGATTTTCAAACTATCTCTATATCAGGGTATGTGACTACTGATAAAACGAAAGAATTTACTGCTTCGGTTGAATACGCAAATAATTATCATATTGGTGCTATTTCAACAGCCAAAAATTTAGAGCTTAAAAACCCTCAAGTATATCGTTCCATACTTGAGGGTTTTTTAATTTCTAATTAAATTGTACTCTTCTATTTCTCCGCATCTTTCATACTGTAATACCCTAAATTAATAATAATTAAGAAATAACCACTCATAATTCCAGCGGCAAATGTCCACATGAAATCATGATGTTCTATTTCATACATAATAATTGCACCGAGTATTGCGGCTGCAAATCGATTAACCATTCCAAGCATCGGTGCTTTTTCTTTTTTTACAATGCTATCTCCGAACTTTTCAATACGCCTTCCCAAAATCCAAACGCAATACATACTAACCAAAAGGCCAATGCTTATCCCTACAAAATGGGCTGGAAAAGGTGTCATAAACCACCCTAATAACATCACCCCTAGCAAGCAATACATTTGTATGTTAAATGATCTTAGTGCCATACGAATCATGCTGTACTCCTTTATCTTTCTTATTGTAATTCCGTATCATCAATCCCATCTTTCTGACTTCAAGTTTTCCGATATATCTTTTTTAAAATGAGGGAATTTGATTTTACTCACCATTAAATAAGCCAATACGCATGTGCCAAACGCCACGGAAACTGGATTATTCAAAAAGCATAAAATAAGAAGACACATTGCCGCGAATGGAATGGGCATGCCTATAAATGTCGGGAGTTTGCTTTGCTGTGTGTTAAATCTAGCAAGCCGAAGCATTCCACAAATACTGTAAGCAAGCGCACATAACATACCGATAGACTGCAAATCTTTTAAAGCGACACTGTATGCAAGAATAGACGGTGCCACACCAAAGGTAACTAAATCCGCAAATGAGTCTAACTCTCCACCTATTTCCGAAACAGAATCAAGTTTCCTAGCGACCATGCCATCAAAAAAATCAAATAACATACCTGTAATAATAAAGACTGCTCCCAAATACATATCGTGAACGAAAACAGCGTAAATCGCCAAAAGCCCACATACAAAATTTGCTATCGTAATCACATTTGGTATGTAACTCATAACATGCTTTTCCTCCCTTCTACTAATTGCTTCATCTAGGTTCTTACTCATTAGAATCCAGATCCTTCTGTTTTTCTTCCAATATAACTTTATTGATTTTCGTTAATGTATCGGTCATTTGCTCTAAAGCATCGATATCGATTTTAGAAAAGTATTTCTCAATTAATACATCATCTAACTCAGACAACCGCTCTATATACTTACTACCGTTTGGACCAAGTGTAAGGAAATACTCCCGTTTATTATTAGGGTTTACTTGTTTCGAAATCATCTTCTGTTTTTCCAATTTCGATAAAACTTGGCTCACAGCGCTTTTGGATATATTAAAAGTACTCGCAATGTGATTTGCTGTCGTGTTTTCATTTAAATTGATATGAAATAGCATGTTCTCTTGCTGTCCTGTAAGACCAAACTCATCCTTTAACTCCTGAAATAGTAAAATGTAGAATTCATTATAGGCTCGATTCATTTCATTAATTACTTCTTTATACGATCTAGTCATAACATTCTTCCTCCGATCATGCTGTTTTTTCATTTTATCTAATAGTTTAGTTAACTAAACTATATTATACCTTTATGTTTGTGTAAAGGGAAATCTATCTCCATACTTTATTCACAATGAAAAAAGAAGACATCCATTAAGATGTCTCCTTTTCATACTTAAGATTTCAAACTCTCACCATTCGTCTCAATTACTTCTTTATACCAATTGAAACTGTTCTTCTTCGATCTTTTTAATGAACCTTTTCCTTCATTATCTTTATCAACGTATATATATCCGTAACGTTTTTTCATTTCTCCAGTAGAAGCACTTACAAGGTCAATTGGGCCCCAGCTTGTGTATCCGATAATATCTACTCCGTCTTGTATTGCTTCTGACATTTCCGTCATATGTTTTTGTAAGTAATCAATACGATAGTCGTCATTTACTTCGTCTTCAGCATTTAATTGATCAATTGCACCAAGACCATTTTCAACGACAAATAAAGGTTTTTGGTAACGATCGTAAAGTTGGTTCGCTGTAATACGGAAGCCTTTCGGATCAATCGTCCATCCCCACTCTGATTTTTCAAGATACGGATTTTCAACAGAACCAAATACATTTCCGCTCGTTATACTTTTTAACACTTCTGGATCCGTACTTGTTGCTCTACTTGCATAATAGCTAAAGCCAATATAATCAACCGTATGCTCTTTCAAAATGGATTCGTCTTCTTTCTCCATTTCAATTGTTAAATTGTTATCTGTAAAGAATCGTTTCGCATATCCAGGGTATTCCCCTCTTGCTTGTACATCAATGAAGAAGAATGATTCACGATCTTGTTCCATCGCGCGTAGAACATCATCTGGATTACATGTATATGGATACGTTGCACCAGCAGCAAGCATACAACCAATTTTTGCATCTGGAATCATTTCATGACACGCTTTTACAGCTAACGCACTTGCGACAAGTTGGTGATGCGCCGCTTGATACTGAATTTGTTTTTTGTTCTCCCCTTCTTTAAAAGCTAGCCCTGCTCCCATGAAAGGTAAATGTAAAAGCATATTAATTTCATTAAATGTCATCCAATATTTCACTTTATCTTTATATCTATTAAAAATCGTTTTTGCATACGTCTCAAAGAAGTTTACAAGCTTTCTATTTCTCCAGCTTCCATACGTTTCTACTAAATGAACAGGAACATCAAAGTGAGCCATCGTAACGACTGGTTCAATGCCATGCTTTAAAAGTTCATCAAATAAGTTATCATAAAACTGTAACCCTGCTTCATTCGGCTGTTCGTCATCACCATTTGGGAAAATACGTGTCCAAGCAATAGATACGCGTAACGCTTTAAATCCCATTTCTGCAAACAGAGCAATATCTTCTTTATAACGATGATAAAAATCAATTGCTTCGTGTGATGGATAAAACTCCCCTTCTACCGGTGTAAATGAATGAATATTTCCTTTCATAATATCCCAACGGTTTTCACCAGTTGGTAATAGATCAACTGTCGTTAATCCTTTTCCGTCTTCTAAATATGCGCCTTCAACTTGATTGGCCGCAATCGCTCCACCCCATAAAAATCCTTTAGGAAAAATAACTTTAGACATATAGAAAAACTCCTTTATATAAGAATTAACGAGGAAAGGCATTGCTGGTTTTAAAGAATACCTTTCGTCGTTTGAACCTGTATGAAATGTGACTACTATTTAACTCCTAACTCTAGTAAGGAATCTCCTGCTTGAATCTTTTCTACTTCAGTGTTTTTAATGCTATATTTATCATAATTTGTAACAACAACTGGTGTTGTCACAATATAACCCGCCTTTTGGATTTCAGCTATATTAAATTCAATTAGTAATTGCCCTTTTTCTACTCTCACTCCTTGTTCAATATGAGAAGAGAAAAATGCGCCATCTAATTTCACCGTGTCCATCCCAATATGGATTAAAATTTCAGCACCTGAATCCGCCGTAATTCCTACTGCATGATTCGTCGGGAAAAGTGCAGAAATCGTACCTGAAACTGGTGAAAACAACTTTCCTTCTGAAGGCTCAATCGCAACCCCTTCGCCCAAAGCACCTGATGCGAATGCAGCATCGTCAATATTTTGGAGCGGCTTAACTACACCATGAAAAGGACTAAAGATTATTTCATCATGGTTTGATGCAGCAATTTTATCAATTGTTCCAGCTGTTTCTGTAGATGTTTGCTTTTTAGTAAAGCCGAATAAGTAAGTAAGAATAAAACCTACTATTAAAGAGACAACCATCGCAACAATTGCGCCCCAAAATCCAGCTGTAATCCCATCTTTCGGACTAATGAATGTTGGAAGTGCAAATATACCAAGCCCGCCTGTCATATACCCTTGTGTACCAAATACGCCAAGTATTGCACCGCCAATTCCTCCAGCAATACAGCTCATAATAAACGGCTTTTTAAGAGGAAGTGTAATACCATAAATCGCCGGCTCTGTAACGCCGAAAATACCTGAAATAAAAGCTGGAATACTAAGTGTTTTTAATTTCTGGTCCTTCGTTTTCATCCAAACACCAAGAACAGCACCAATTTGAGCAAATGAAGCAGCAAATATGAGTGCTAGTATCGGATCGATACCGTGCACTGCTAAATTATTAAAACCAATCGGAACAATTCCCCAATGAAGACCGAAAATAACGAGTACTTGCCAGAAAGCGCCGAGTAGCATACCCGCTACTAACGGGCTTAAATTATAAGCCCAAAGTGTGGCCTGTCCTAAAAATTGTCCTGCCCACGTCGCAATTGGACCAATAACAAGAAATGTAACTGGTACAACGATTAGTAATGCGAAAAATGGTACTACAAATGTTTTCACAACATCCGGAATAACTTTCTTTAAAGACCTTTCTACTTTCGCTCCAAAATAAGCAGCAAGAATAATTGGAATAACAGATGATGCATAATTCATTAAAATAACTGGTATTCCTAAAAACGTAATATGAATTGGTGATTCAAACATCGTTCCTGCAAATAGCGTATATAATGGCTCACTTGCTGTTAAACCTGATAAAGCCGGATAAACTAAAGCTCCCCCAATTGCCATACCGATGAATGGTGACCCTCCAAATTTCTTACTTGCTGTATATCCTAAGAAGATCGGGAAGAAATAAAATAACGAATCGCCAATCGCATTTAATATTTGATACGTTCCTGACTGAGTACTTAACCAACCTAATGCTAAAAATAATGCATTCAACCCTTTAATCATCCCAGTTGCAGCTAATACTCCTAAAATAGGAGTGAAAATGCTAGAAAGAATATCTATAAGACTGCTCTTTTTCTTCTCACTCGCACTTTCTTCCTCTATTTCTTGAAATCCTCCGGTAGCAATGACCGCTTTATATACGTCGGATACATGGTTACCAATAACAACTTGATACTGCCCACCGCTTTTCATAACAGTCACAACATCTTCCATACTTTTCAGTATTTCCGTATTTGCTTTCCCCTCATCTTTTAACTGAAATCGTAAACGCGTTATACAATGCACAACGCCATTTATATTTTCTCTTCCGCCAACATTTTTCAGTATGTCTTTTGCCAATTGCTCATACTTCATAGTCGTTCCCCTCCTTACAATCATCCCATTTATCATTTTTATAAAGTGAAACTTTAATCAGTGGGGGTTTTGTTCATCCACACTGATTATTAGTTGAACCAATCGGGCGTTTACGGGCAGTTGACCTCTCACCTAACTTCTTTGCCCCAGCCGAATTTTGAGGTGGGAGTTTTACTGCCCGTTAATGCGGGATAAAAGAAAAAACCTAAACTAACCATAACGGCGTGATACATACGAATCACTCCATTAAAAGTCAATTTAGGTTTTGCCTGCCAAACAGTAACAATCCCGTTTATTCAATTACATAATTCATTGCGCTTCGTTACACGATGAATGTGCAACGTTAAGTACACCTTTTCATCTTTTGAAAGATGATTATTATGTGCTTTTTGTAAGTATGCTTCAATTTTTTCTGTACAACAATATGCCTCATGATACTTATTTTTCACTTGCTCATATAAAAAATCATCATCGGCCGAATTCAATTCCTTCTGCATTAAACGCTGGGCAAAATATCGTAAATGCGTTACAAACCGACTATAATTAAATGAATTTTCATCTAAGTTCATCTTATAGTGGTACTTAACAACATTTAAAATATCTTGGACGATTTTCGTCATCGCCACCGTTTGCTGCATCGCCGGCTCTCCTTGTTGCGCATTAACGAAATGTAGTGCAATTGACCCCGCTTCATCTTCAGAAAGTCTAACCCCAGTCTCTTCTTCAATAATGTTCAAAGCTTCTAGACCAATTTCAAACTCTTTCTGATAAAACCTCTTAATTTCCCAAAGCAAAGTATTTTTGAGATCCATTCCTTCTTTATGCCGCGTTAAAGCGAAACTTAAGTGATCCGTTAATGTAAGATAAATATAATCACTTAAAGTCCCCGGCAAAACTGTCTTCGCAAACTGAATGATCCTCTCTGTAATTTCTAAATTCTGCACAGGAATTTCAGTTAACAACCTAGCAAGTTTCTCTGATAATTCCTTTGTTTCTATAACAAAGGTTTTTTCTATCTTAGATTCATCAATTGTATCGCCTACTTTTTTCTGAAATCCCAAACCTCTGCCCATAAGTACAACTTCTGTCTCATTATCCTTCGTCGTACAAACAACATTATTATTTAAGATTTTATGGATTCTCATATTGTTCCGCCTTCTTTTTTTACTAAAGTCACAAATGGTAATAAAAAAACCTAAACTGATCCCAAAAGCCTCATTACACCCGTAGCCTCTAGATCAATTTAGGTTTTGCCTGCCGAACAGTAACAATCCTTTTACTTATTAACTTAACCTTATTATACACAATAAGTAAGCGTTTGCAATGATAAATTATTGAACATTTTTTTACAAGAGAAAACAAAGACGATTCATTTTTAGTTCTTCTTTATATTCCATAAAGGACTTCCCTTTCTCATTCCATATACTACATCACATATATGATTCTGAATAATTAAACGTAATTATTACACAAATTCCATATAGACCCATTATTGGTTAGAATGTTATAATTGAATTACCCTACATAGTTACTCATAGTCAGACTGAGAAACTAGCGTCTTATTAAGCAATGCGCATAACTCAAATAAAAAAGACACTTTACAGTGTCTTTTTTATTTACATTCTATTCATTTTTCTTTCATAAGGATTATCTCTTTTTACACGAAATCTATCAAATGATAAAGGAGACTATCAAATGGAACATCCTATTGCAAGAGAACTGCGTTACATACGTGTATGCCTTATCATCTTAATCATTGTCGTTGCATTTTGGAACCGTGAGAAAGTTGTGGAAATCACTGATCATGGTAGCGATCCTACCTCAAACATCAGCAATATGACCCAAGTTGGTGAGAATACATTTGCATACAAAGATGAATCTAATCAAATTAAAATATTTAAGTTTAACCCGGATACGTATGAAATAAAACTAATAAGAGAGTTTATTGCTGACGAATATGAATTAAATAAAGTGGATAATTCCAATTGATAGAAGGCACCTTAAGGTGTCTTTTCTTTATTTTCAAAAGGACCTGCTCAATTCATGCGTAAAAACATAAAGTAAATGGAATCCGTTAAAAAACATGAGTGATCCCTTGTTTTCCCCTCTTATCTAAAGGAGGAACTATTATGGGCTTTGGTGGTAGTTGTGGCGGCTGTGGCTTTGCTGGAGGCTTCGCTTTATTAGTTGTGTTATTCATTTTATTAATCATCGTTGGAGCTTCTTGCTTCTGCTAAAAAACTATCGGAAAAGACACTCATATATGGGTGTCTTTTCTTTATAAACTAAAAAGTATGAGAAGTGAAGCCTTTAGCCATAATTACAACTAAAGGCTTTTTTTGTATATAACTAAAAAAGGAGATAACTTTATGGAACATAATAAAAATGGCATGCTTGCTTTAATCGTTTTCTTTGTAGGACTAGCATTTTTTGTTATCGGTATGGTTTATCATTTATGGGGATCAATTTAAAAATAAATAGCGATTCATTTAAGAAAAAGTACTCACATGAGTACTTTTTTCTTAAGATGTAATGTAAAGACGTTCTAATCTTACTTACATGCATACAATTATCAATGACGGTTATATAACCGAGAAGATTATAGATTATCAATTTAGCAATCTACATGTATATGATTGGGAAGGGAGATAAAAGCTGAAAATGTTAGAAATTATTTTTGCTGTTGTGTTACTTTTGTCTAGCATCACTCTCATCTTTATCCAGCGTGGTGTGACGAAAAAGAATGTATTCATTTTAATGATAAATTACGCATTCTTATTGGCAACCATCGTTGTAATTGGCGCAAATTGGCGGATGATACCTGCTTATTTCTTAACACTCATTTTAACATTACAAGTTTTTTTGAAACCCAAAACTACAGTCGTTTCCAAGAAATTAGCTATAAAAGTTTTAAAAAGTGTAGGAATTATTGTGACTGCTATCGCAATGTTTACGTTCCCCTTACTTTTTCCGATCATAACACTCCCAGAGCCTACGGGAAAATATACAGTAGGAACGAAGGCTTTTCATTTAATTGATAAAAGTCGAAAGGAAACCGCTGTACCGAGTAGTCATGGAAATCGTGAGTTAATGATACAAGTGTACTATCCTGCCGAAAAAGGATCAGGGAAACCTTCTGCTTATTTTGAGAACATAGACGCGCTAGCTGAACAATTGGCAGTAACAAAAGGTGCTCCGTATATCGTAACGACACATTTAGGACTGACAAAAACACATTCTTATCAAGACGCTAAGCCAATTCAAGCTAAGGAAAAATTCCCCCTCCTTTTATTCGGGCACGGAATGGAATTATACGGGCAACAAAATACATTCCAGTTAGAAGAACTAGCCAGTCAAGGTTATGTAGTAATCGCTCTTAATTTTACAGGATATGCAGCAACAACAATTTTTCCTAATGGAAACCGTGTAGACTCCATACCAATTGAATTTACACCTACCGCCTTAAATAATATGGTTCGAAAGTGGGAACAGGATACTTCTTTTGTTTTAGATAAAGTAATGGAGGGTACTTTTGATAAAAACTTTAAAACGATTGGAGATTTAATCGACTATGACAAAATTGGCATGCTAGGTCACTCTTATGGAGGGGCAACTTCCGCACAAATGTTAGTAAAAGATAATCGGATTAAGGCCGCAATTGATATGGATGGTGGATTGTACGGGGAGCCAATGCCTAAAGATGGTCCTCAGAAACCATTCATGTTGATGAATGCGGAGGCTACGATTCATTATATGAAAGAAGCGGAAAATCAAAAGACAGGCGGAATTCAAGATGAATTGTTTGAAATATCCTATTTAAGAAATACAACCGTTGAAAAACCTGGTGTATACACAGTAGTAATTCCAAAAGCGAATCATAATAGTTTTACAGATTTAGCAGCATTTTCCCCTATTATGAATGAACCCGGCGAAGATGTAGCCGCAAATCATAAACTGATTAATAAACTAGTGACTAGCTTTTTCGATCAAACTTTAAAAGGAATAAATGAAAAACATTTAGAAGAAATTCAGAAGCAACATCCTGAACTTCATCTCATTAAGCACTAATATCATGAAACCCCTCATTATGCTTGAGGGGTTTCTATTTTCTAACTTAAAATGTACGTATTTAATAGACCTCTTAGTAGTGTTACTCTATGCCCATCAAGTTAAGATATCCGTTGTTCCCTAAAACGAAAAAAAGAGTTAAATTTACATAAATAACTGCCAAGAGATAAAAATTTCGTTTTGGGGGTACCTCAAAATCTTAGCTTGATGGTGATGGGGTGCTACCCATAAAAGAAAATGAGTCTTATTAAATTAGGACTCTTTTTTTCTTTTCTGAAAGTAAACTTTTGAATAGAAATTTACTTTCGATATCATTAAAGAATGTTAAAAAAACGACCTTTAATCAATCGTTTTTTTAACATTTCCTTTTTCTAAAACCACAGAAAAGATAAGTACTATAGTTAACACCATAATAAACCTTACTTCACTTCCATCACTTACAAAAAATGAATACAAAGTATAAATTAAAATTAATATTCCATAAATAAATTTATGCAATGGACTCCCCCCTTTTTCTGTGAATTTTTTAGTATAAAAGTTTAATTCAAGTCCTGTATCAAATTGATAAGAGAAAAGTACCTGTGATATACATAAAGTGCTTTTCTCTTATCAATTTATCTATTTCCACTACACTTATTTATTTTCTTTTTATAACTTAAACCTCTTCAAATCGTACTTTTCTAGAGTTTGCTGCAATTCATTTTGTTCATATGGAATATGTTTATCTGTCTGTATATCTTCAACATTTGCTCCACCTGTTAATACTGTTGTAATCATTTTGTATTGCCCTCCTTTTGTTTGATTACTTGTATCATAAAACAAGTATCTGAAGTTGATATGTAGTCTATCTAGAGTGTATGTAAATTTAAAAAATCTCTAACAAAATGTTTGTATTGTAACGTTCCTACCAAAACTATTGCTCCAAACACCATGATTTGAAGAGACAGTACCCCATGTTCTAGCCTCAATTCCTGCTACAGTTCTATATCGAATAAAACTAGTTGATCCCAATAATATAAAAAGAGCATCACTTTTTGGATGCTCTTCGTTATAACTAACTATATATTATTTAATTTCCTTCTTTTGCTGGTACCATTTTTCCTTGTTGAGAACCCGTACCTTCTGTTCTTTCAACAAATTTTGCACCTTCTGGTTTTTCAAGGTTTTCAGTTTCAAATACAGGATTTGATTCTGTACCTTCTTTTATTGGTAAATTCTTTCCTTGTTGAGAACCTGTACCCTCTGTTCTCTCAACAGATTTTGCATGCTCCGGTTTTTCAAAGGCGTCGCTATATTTTGAGTTTTCTACTTTTTGATCTAATTTTATATCTTCTGCACCTACTCCACCACCGGCTAATAATCCTGTACTTAAAAGTGTTCCTGCTAATAATGTTTTAAACATTTCTATCATCTCCTTGTGTTTGATGACCTTTATCTTAAAACACGTATCTGAAGTTGTTATGTAGTTTATCTAGAGTGTATGTAAATTTTAAAAAACTCTAATAAAATGTTTTTTTCATAGTTTTAGCAAAGCCTAATGATTTTAAATTAGTTTTATTTATACACTATTTTTTTTGAAATGTTAATGAACATCTTATAATAACGAAAGTAAACTTTTAAATATTAGTTTACATTCAAATCCCCTCAAATATTGACTTCTCACCAAATCCCCTGATATCCTCAATTTATACAACAAAAGTATACATTCAAAACACTATAAGTAAAGAAGATATCGAATCATAAATCAATATCTTCTTTACTTTCAAAAGGACCTTCTCAATTAATACGTAAAAACATAAAGTAAAATGAATCCGTTAAAATGCATGAATGACTCCATGTTTAATCCTCTTATCTAAAAGGAGGAACTATTATGGGCTTTGCTGGAGGATTTGCTTTATTAGTTGTATTATTTATTTTATTAATCATCGTTGGAGCTTCTTGCTTCTGCTAAAAAAACTATCAGAAAAGACACTCTTATAAAGATGTCTTTTCTTTATGAAAAAATCCCCAAACTTCAGAACTAAATGCCCTTTTGTAATAACCAATTCATACATAACCTCTTCTAATTTTTAAACTAACACTTGATTGAACTGATTTTGTAATTTCTGATTAATAAAATACTAATAATCATAGATTATTGTCGGTATCTCATTAACAAACTTCAATAAGTAAATTTTAAAAACTATTATACATGCTCATACATAAATGAAAAAAACGCATATATTGGAACTGAATAGTTTTAAAAATATAAAATAATTTCAAAAAGGAGATTAGATAATATGAGCGAAGAATGTCCAATTACGGTGCCATGTCAAGTCGCAGGACAAACTCAAACACCATTAAGTGATGAAGCTGCAACACCCATTCTTACTCCAGCACCAATTGTAAAAATACCAGTTGTATTAGCAGAAAGAACAGTTCAAATTGTTGTGGAATCCGATATTACATTAGCACCTGTAGCAACTGAAATTAAACGTGTCCTAAAAAATGTATTTTTAACACAATGTAAGTTAGTTCCTGTAGCATTTACTCCAGTACCAGGTACAGTTTTCCGCCGAGTTACAAGAGCAAAATTATTTGTACAAGGGTTTATTCGTAAAAACATTGAATATGCGGGTGATGGATGTAATTCAGTGCTATTTGATCGCATTGCAAATGTTCCATTCTCTGGATTTGCAGATTTAACAGAGGGTGATTTTCTAACACTGCCTTTAATAGCAGCTTCTTCAGACGCAACATCTCACTTTATTAATCCAAAAGACGGTGATTTACCACGTTTAGACAAATACTTCTTCGAAAATGCAGTTGTTTATAACGAACAACCGTATTGCGAATTAGTCAGCGCTAACTTCTTTGAATTAGACTTTTCCCCTTGTCCAACAGAATTAAACGCAACATTTGATACAATTCGTGAAAAAATTGTACTAGATCTTACTTTGAAAGTTTTACAAGTACAACAAGTACAAATATAAAACAAAGAAGCACTCATTTTGAGTGCTTCTTTGTTTTATACATTTATAAATAAGAAAACTTCTTATTTTTCAAAACCAACCTAAGCAAAAGAACACCAATGCCCGTTGGTGTTCTTAGGAGGAAGACTATAAAATAAAGGTAAAATGAAATAAGCGAGCGGAACCATTCCAATAATATAATATATGTTTCACTAACATTTATAGTGCCAAAAATTAAATATTATCATTAACAATAAATAGAAAACTCACTTCCTATCTTTTTTCAAATAAACAGCAAAAGTCCCTCTACCATTAGATTTTAATTTATTTACCAAACAGGCGAATCCAAAACGACTTCTTCTGTTCTGAAGCTGCTATAAGACGCTTACTATCTTGTATTTCTCTTAATACCTGCATTAATTGAACATCTCTTTGTTCTTCTCTTATTATTCTTTAAGCATCAGTTTCCTGTAAAAGTTTACTTTGTTGATCCAATCTTTGAATTAACTCTAAATTAAGTTGTTCCAATCGTTCTATACGTTCTGCTAATGCTTTTATGTGTTCTGTATCCGCTACGCTATCCGTAGCAACAGTTGCTACCTCATTTCCTGAAACACTTGCCATTGCTAGATTTATAGCCTGTTCTAGCGTTACTTTCTTCTCGCTCATTGTACAAAAACCACATCTCTAGCAAGATTCCGTAAGGCATTTGGAGATAAAAAACTTTGAATCTCTTGAGCAAATAGTTGTAATTCGTCAGACACAGAAACAGACATAAAAAACGCTATTCTTTCCTATGATTCTACAGAAAGAATAGCGTTTTTTTTCATTTTAGGGGGCATTTCTTTTTATTAGCTTGATACCGATGTGACGATACCCCTTTATTGTTTTTCAGACTTCGCTTGTTCTAGAATGTATGCTTCTTCTTGTTCCGGTGTCGCTAATTCGTATGCTTTACCAGTGCTGTTATTGTCCCATTCCCATAATAAATTATGCTCCTCAACCGATTGAGAGAAATCGCCTTCATACCAACGAACCAAAATCTTGAGGTACTGTTCTTTATGTTGTAAGGTTCCACTATTACTTTCATCAATCGCTCGACGCACTTTTTCGATGTTTTCTGGAGTCATTTTGATAAAACCTTGCTTTTCCTGAGATAATACTTTTTGATGAGTCATTTTGTGCATTGCATTGATTATATGACGATCAGAATTAAGATCAAGTATTACCTCTTCCCCTTTAATTCTCTCAGTCTGCTTTTCCTTAACGTCTGAGCCTGCATACTTACTGACTTTGTAGCCAGTAAAAATACCAACTGCTATAGCAATAACTAAGGTTGATGTGATTTTAATCCACTTTTTCAAACCTCTTATCCCCCTTTTATTGAAGTGTACCATAAAAGAAGAGCTGTACCTCCATATCTATCTGTGAGATCTACATAACGTATCATTATCAGTAGTCAACGATGCATAAAATTTTCGTTTGGGTAGGACTTTAAAATCTTAGCTTGATAACAATATGGTATTACTCCTAAATCTACTAAGTTTTTAGAATTGCTATAAGTATTTTAATATGTTCTGCTGTCTTCTACTTTAAAACAATAAAAAAAGGCCCCATTACTGGGGTGCTCAAAAAATAATATAAGTAAATGAATTAAAACAAATAAAAGACTACTAAAATATATACGATTAACATCATATATTCTGTATATATGTAACATTGCATAAAAATACTTATTATTACATGCTATACTAAAACAGGAGTCGATAATTGTTATTTTCTTCTTAGTTTTAAAGCAATATGGATATACCTTCTGATCACATTTGGATTGTACAAGTAAAAAAAGACATCTTAATTGATGTCTTCTTTTCTTATATTTTTATGAATTCTTTTGTGTAGATGCTCTCCAATCACGAAAAGATGTTGGGCGTCCAGAATAAGCTCTTTGCTTTGTAACAACTGGTTTTTCTTCAAGAATACTCAAAGCTATTTGCATTTTCTCCAGCTGTTCTCGCAAAGCTTGCTGTTCAATCTTTAAATCCGTAAGTAAACGTAAAATCATTTCAGAATTAGCCATAAAGATCCTCCTTCCCCCAATACACAGAATAAAATACAATATGTAAATGACAAACTACCCGTGACAAAAACAAAGCCGTCCATTCCCTAAAATCCCAAGTTTCTTTATTTTTTTCAAAAGGACTTACTCCATTTATCCGTAAAAAACATAAAGTGAAATAAATCCATTCATATATGGACCTTATGGAAGGAGGAGTTAATATGGGCTATGGCTATGGCTATGGCGGTAGTTGTGGTGGAGGCTGTGGTTTCGGCGGTGGATTCGCCTTACTTGTTGTGCTATTCATCTTATTAATCATCGTTGGCGCTAGCTGTTGGGGCGGCGGATTCGGCTGCTAATAAGAGGCACTCTTGGGAGTGTCTTTTTTTGTTTTTGGATGTACAGCCAATATACATATTACTTCATATAGTAGTTTATCAACGCTAAAAGTCACTGTCACAAAAAAACAGTAGGCTTTTATTTTGTTACTTAACAAGATTAGAAAAGGATTACAATTCACCCTATTGTATTTTTTGTTTAATATTCCTTGTTATTTTCCCTCTCGAGAATTGCAAATTTTAAAATTGACACGGCATTTCATTCACCTTATACTGTTATTAACAGCACACTGTTAATAACAGTAATATAATTCATTATAGGAGGTCTATTCATGAAACATACAGGAAGACATACAGGCGCATTTCTTTTGTTATTTCTAGCCGAGGAGGATAACTATGGCGGGCAATTATTGCAAAAGTGCGAAGAAGAACTTCCAGTCAATCCAATCGATAGCGCTATTCTATATCGCACGCTAAAGAAATTAAAAAATGAAGGTGCGATTGAATCTTATGTAAGTACAACTCATCAAGACAAACCGAGAAAGATGTACAAAATTACCCCTGCTGGAAAGGAACAATTGGCAGATTTTCAAATGGATATTGAAGAAAAAATGAAAAACTTATCCTTTTTCCTAGACAAATATAAAGACTTAAAGGAATCCAATCATGATTAATGGTGTCATCCTTTACACTTTAGCCATTATTCTTACGGGAATTTCTTTTATGAAAGATCGTAATAAAACGAAAGACGCTCTATTTAAGTCATGGAAAATGTTTCGAAATCTTCTACCTGCCATGCTTTCCATCATGCTTTTCGTTGGACTATCACTTTCTATATTAACGCCGGCCTTCATCTCTTCCATCATTGGAGAAAAGTCTGGATTCTTAGGTATTGTTTATTCTGCAATCCTCGGCTCTGTGGCACTCATCCCAAGCTTTGTCGTGTTCCCTCTTGGAAATACATTAGTACAACATGGTGCAGGACTCCCTCAAGTTGCAGCACTTATGTCTACACTCATGTCAGTAGGGCTTACAACCATGCCGATGGAGCAAAAGATATTTGGGAGAAGATTTGCTTACGCACGTAATGCATCTGCATTACTCATGTCTCTCCTATTCTCATATATCATTTGGGTGGTGATGGTATGAAGGAACTAAAAAGATATCGCTTCTTTTTCATTTTACTACTGGGGCTCTTTGTATTAACTTTTATAAATCAATCTTTAGGCTGGACCGCATTACAACTAACAGGGAATAGTATTTTAGATATGCTGTTTCTCCTTCCTCCTGTCTTAATATTTGTAGGATTACTTGATCAGTGGGTGAAGAAAGAAACGTTAATTAAATATATGGGAGAAAAATCAGGCATCTATGGTATCTTATTCTCCCTATTATTAGGAGGAATTGCAGCTGGCCCCCTCTACGTCGCCTTTCCAATCGCCGCACTACTATTAAAAAAAGGTGCGAGCGTTAGATACATCGTATTTTTCTTAGGCGTTTGGACAACTGCGAAGTTACCGATTATCGTATATGAATTTTCTTCCTTTGGAGCGACATTTACACTTATTCATATTTGCTTCGGTCTAGTATTCTTCTATGTAATGGGCATTATTTTCGAGAAGTTTTACGATCAGCGGCAATTGTTGCGGTATGATATTACAACAGAAATGTAAAAAGACATCTTTCCCTCAAGAAGGTGTCTTTTTATATGAAACTTAATTTTCGTTCTGTAAAACCCTCGTTGCTTTTACTCCCTTTTTCTCTTCTTTTAAGAACAACGATACGATTAAAGCAACAACAATAAAGATTAATCCAAGTGTAAATGCACCTTGGAATCCTGATGTTAAACCGTTTAACTTCTCTACTGGATCCATTGGATTTGCGGAGCTTTCCATATACTGAGTTGTTCCTGAAGACATTTTCGATATAAATATAGCTGTACCAATTGCGCCAGCTACTTGCTGTAACGTATTAAACAGTGCTGTTCCGTGCGGATATAGATCTGGTGTTAATTGATTTAAACCATATGTTTGTGCTGTCATTACAAACATGAGTCCAACCATTAATACGCTATGCATAATAATAATTTGTAGCATTGATGTGTCAGGAGTAAGACCTTTAAATAAGAACATTGCAATCCCTACTAACACGATGCCGGGAATGATAATAACTTTCGGACTAAATTTATCAAATAGTTTACCTGCAATCGGTCCCATTATGGCGCTAATAATGCTACCTGGAAGCATTATAACTCCTGATTTAAAGGCTGTAACAAGTAAAACTGTTTGCAAGAACATCGGCAATAAAGTCATTGTTGAGAATAACGACATCATAACAATGACAATTAATCCAACTGATAATGTAAACATCGGAACTTTAAATGCGCGTAGCTCTAAAATTGGATTCTCGATTTTTAATTGGCGAACGACAAAAATGGATAGTGATATAAGCCCAACAATTAAAGCGCCATACACTTTCGCATCTGACCATCCTAAATCACCTGATGCACTAAAGCTATACACAATCCCGCCGAATCCTAATGTCGATAAAAGAATAGATGGATAATCTACTTTTGGCCTTGTTAACTCTGAAACATTTTGAATGTACTTCATTCCAATTACAATGGAAATAATTACGATCGGAACGACAAAGTAGAATAACCAGCGCCAATTCAGTGAATCAACGATTACTCCAGATAATGTAGGACCAATTGCTGGAGCTGACATCATAACGAGTGCGATTAACCCCATCGTAGCACCACGTTTTTCAGGCGGACAAATAATTAAAATCGTATTCATTAATAACGGTGAAATTAACCCCGTCGCTACTGCTTGGACGATACGGCCGACTAATAAAACAGAAAATGTCGGTGCGAATCCAGCAATTAATGTACCAACTAAAAACGTTACCATTGCGATTAAGAACATTTGTCTCGTTGTAAGCCATTGCTGAAGTAAAGCTGTAATCGGTACTAAAACACCAACAACTAACATGTATGCTGTAGAAAGCCATTGGATTGTTGAAGCTGTTACGTCAAATTCTTTCATTAATACAGTTAACGCATTACCAAGTAACGTTTCGTTTAATAATGCAACCATTGCCCCTAAAAGTAATGCAATTAAAATGGGGGTATGTTTCATATTAGAAGTATCAACTTTGCCACTTGCAGGGCTCTTAGTTGTCATATTCATTTCGTAATTCTCCTCCTGTTTTTTACTCAAAAAGCTTTATATACACTGGAACACATGTAATATAATATACATATGTAGATTAAAAAGGGAGAATCAATTTTCAGCCATTGTATATTTAATCTACAAAAAAGGAGAATTGTAGATGAACGATAATGAAAAACAACTTGATTTACGTATTAGACGTACACATAAATTACTATGGGATTCCTTATTTGAATTAATGACACAATCAAAACAAAAATATAGTTCCATCACGATTAACCAAATTTGTGATCGTGCGATGGTACATCGAACAACATTTTACAAGCATTTTGAAGATAAAGATGCTTTATTAGCATTTGGATTTAAACGATATGGTGAGATGATTGCTGAAATACCGCTTTCTGATCGATTAAGCAAGCCGTTTCAAGTGATGGAACAATTTCTGCATCATGAGGAAATCGGTAAAATATTAGAATCGCAAATGTCTGACGAACAATTTATTAACCGTATACATTATTTGAGCCATGAAACAAGAAAGCAGGAAACGGAAGCGTTGAATCGGCTTTGTAAAAATCATACGATGCCGAATGATTTAATAACGGAATTTTATTCAGGAGTAATCACCGCATTAAGTGCGTGGTGGTTTCGAAATGAAAGAAAAGTTCCTGCAGCAGAAATGGATCAACATTTCCATCAACTCATTAATCAAAATATTTTTCAGTTCGGAAAGGAATAATTTCACCCATAAAAAAAGCCCATATGAAATGGGCTTTTTTTACATACTATTTATTCTCTTTTAACTTCTCTAGCTCCCGCTGTACTTCTTCTTGCAAATGCTGATCTAACACTTCTTGCTGATTCGGAGACTTTAAATTGTAAAAATAGTTACTGGCAGCTGTTTCTGCTTCTAATTTCTGCACGTAAGATTCAATGCGTGCAAAACCTTTCGCTGTACTTTCTGTATGGAACGAATCAATCGCTCTGTTTCTTTCTTTTATCGCTTGCGCCGCATTTAACCGCGAAACAAGAACTAGTTCTTTATATTGCAGCTCTCCATATTTCTTTTGCAATTTGTCAATTTGTTCATAAAGCGTCGCTGTTTGTTCTTTTGTTATTTCATACTGCTTGCGATATAGTTCCGCTTTTTTCTCACTCACAATTTTTTCTTGCAAGGCTAACTGCGCCATATGATCTTCTTCGCGTGATACGGCAAGCTCAGCTTGGCGAGTTCTCTTCGCAATAAGAGCATCCGTTTCTGAAATTAATGCTTCATATTTCTTTTCTAAATAATATTGATGAGAAAGTGCTTTTTCAGCCTTCGTAATTTGCTGCTCTGTTTCACGAAGATATTGCTTTAACATACTAACGGGATTTTCTATCTTATCTAACGTTTGATGCACATCCGCTACTACAATATTTTTAATACGTTTTAAAATACCCATGATTACTTCTCCTCCTTGCGAATATTACGTTCCCATTGATCTAAAATATCTACTTGTTGTTGTACTTGAAAATCGCTGTATAAATCCATATCAGTTGCCATTCTTTTTTCTTTTAATTTTTTATATGCCCAAACGATCATTGCAACAAATGCAAGTACCGGAAGGACCGGTAATAAACCAATAACTAGGAGCAATATCCCTGTCCACTTTTTAACCATATTCCCTTCAGACTTACGAAGCATGAACCAACCGAAAAGAACAAATCCAAACGCTAACAGGAATGGTATAAAGAATAAACCTTCAAACTCTTTTTCATGGTGTTTTTCATGATGCTGATCTCGCTCAAAGTTATTAAACTTTTCTTTTTGCGTAACGAAAGCTTCTCTTTCTTTATCGTGAGAAACAGTATACGCTGCTTGCTTATGCTTCTCATGATCCCACCTTTCGAACTTCATACTATGTAATCCAAACAATAGGAATGCCAGAAGTAACGGAAGGATCACAATCCATTTTAACCAACGCCATTTTTTACGTTTATTCTTTTTCATCTGTCCACCACCATCTATCATTCGTTTTGAAATAAGTAAAAAATGTATTACCTCCCTTTATCTTTGATACATTGAGTGTACGACTTAGACGTGAGAAGAGAATGAAAGAAACATGATGAATATATGAGAAATATCTAAAAATTTTCTCATAATTATTCCAAAACGAAAAAACCCAACTTCTCCATATCAAATAGAGAAATTGGGTTCTGTTTCATTATTTCTATTCACTTTAGAAACTCACATACCTATTTTCTTCAAATCCGAACTTTCAATGATTGAATGGGAATACCTAGTTTTCTTAACGCTCACCATCCACTTCGTTCATACGCTGACCTGATATTTGTTCTTCTGAACGAGGTTGTTGGATAGGAATTTTTAAAAGGAAAGAGGCCATTTTATCAGATTATAAAATAGCCTCTTTCCTTTTAAGAAAAAACCGTCGATAAATTTTTATTTCAAATATTCAGAATTGGAATTAAAATAAACAATAGGGGAAGGGGTATGAGATTACAAATTATACATAACGAGGGAATAGAAATGAAACTACAATTAAAAGCTGATTTAATGCTACTACTAGTTACATTCTTTTGGGGTGCCTCCATCTTACTTACAAAGGTTGGACTGTATGACATAGAAGAATACAATTTAATCGCATTACGATTTATTATTGCCTTTCTTTTATCAGGTTTAATATTTTACAAACATTTATTCAAAATTGATTTTAAAACTGTAAAATACTCATTTATACTAGCTTCTGTTTTATTTATCGTTTATATTTTCGCGACTTTCGGTACAAAGTATACAAGCGTTTCTAATGCTGGTTTTTTACTATGTCTCACAGTCATTTTTATTCCAATATTATCAGCTATATTTTTAAAACACATTCCTGAAAAGAAAGTTATATTAGGAATTGTGTTAACGATAATAGGAATCGGCTTATTAACATTAACTAGTGAATTCAAGATCGGTAACGGCGATATATTCTGCATACTGTCTGCCTTATTTTATGCGATTCACGTCATCATTACTGGTTCAGTAACGAAACATGTGAATTCCATTGCACTTGGGGTCATACAGCTAGGTTTTGTCGGCCTATTTAGTCTTATTTTTTCATTCATTATAGAAACACCAAAACTACCTAGCACGATCGACTCATGGCTAATCACCTTAGCCTTAAGCATATTTTGCACAGCGGTCGCTTTCATTGTGCAAGTCATCGCCCAGCAATACACTACACCTACACATACAGGTCTTATCTTTTCATTAGAACCTGTCTTTTCAGCAGGCTTTGCCTTCTTCTTCACAGGCGAAACGCTCACAGGGAAAGGATACTTAGGTGCGACGCTTATATTATTAAGTGTATTAATTGCTGAGGTGGATTTTAAGAGTTTGTTAAAGGTTAATTATAAGAAAAATATGGAATAGATATTTTACCAAAATAAATAACTACACATCCACATTGAGAGAATTCGTTTGTATTATTCTCTTAATCTAAGTGAATATCTGTCCCTCAGAAGAACATTCAGGTGACTGAAGCATACTGTGCTATGCCTTTTATTCAGCGACAGGAATTTTATTTTCTGTTGCTGATGTTAGTTTAAAATAAAGTTTGATTCAAAATGATGCCCACCCCCCTATTTTTTAGAAAACAATTCTAATTCATCAAAAGCTGGTAATTAGTAATAATTTATAGTCCAATAATCCCACTTATGTAAACCAAAAAAACATCAGATCTACTGGAGAAATTTTTAAAGATTTTACGCTACATAAAAAATACCTTTTCAGTCTAAAATTACTTTTTAATGAAATATCAAAATCCCCTAAGATTATCACCCTTAGTTTAACAGTAGCCTTTATCAACAAACGGATGCATTAGTAAATAGGATATGTGGATGAAATGCTTTATACAATTGATAGACATGGTATGTGAATATTTCCTTACTATTGGAGGGATTTCCTAATGGTTGATGATATACAACAACTTATTCAAGAGCATAGACAATTTTTCCATCATGATCATACAAGAAGTCTTCAATTTCGGCTTAAACAGTTAGAAAAGCTAAAAAATTCTATTCAAAAATATGAAAGTCAAGTGCTGAGCGCATTATATCAAGATTTACACAAAAGCGAGTTTGAAGCATACGCTGCAGAAGTAGGTTTCGCATTTAACAGTATCAATTTTATAATGAAATACCTAAAACAGTGGATGAAACCTCAAAAAGTAAAAACACCTATTCATTTTGCCCCATCCAAAAGCTACATAATAAAAGAGCCATATGGTACCGTGCTAATTATTGGACCTTTTAATTATCCATTCCAATCATTAATTGAACCTCTCATTGGGGCAATTGCAGCAGGAAATTGTGTAGTTCTCAAGCCTTCAGAAAATGCACCAAATGTTTCAGCTATAATTAACAAAATAATAAGTGAAACGTTTGATAAGCAATACATTCGTGTAATGGAAGGAGGCAGGGAAATAACTTCTTTATTGATTCATGCACCATTTGACCATATCTTTTTTACTGGTAGCGTTCAAGTTGGAAAAATTGTCATGGAAGCTGCGGCGAAAAACCTTGTACCAGTAACATTAGAACTTGGTGGAAAAGGACCAGCTATTGTCGATGAAACTGCTAACCTCGATATAGCAGCCAAGCGCATTATCTGGGGAAAATTCATAAATGCTGGCCAATCCTGTATTGCACCTGATTATGTTATTGCACACAAATCTATCAAGGTAAAATTGATTTCGAAAATGAAAGAAATCATTACAAACTTTTATGGATCAGATGTATTAAAAAGCAATGATTACGGTCGAATTATTAATGAGAGACAATTCGATAGACTTGTTTCTATATTAGAGCAGGACAAAAATTATATAGTATTTGGTGGAAATTCATCTAGAAGCCATTTATATATTGAACCAACACTTCTTGAAGTAAAATCATGGGATGATGCAGCTATGAAAGAAGAAATTTTCGGACCGATTTTACCAATTATGGATTACAATGATTTAGATGAAGTCATTTATACGGTTAACGCCCATCCCAAACCGTTAGCTTTGTATGTGTTTACTGAAAATAAAAATGTTGAAAAGCAGGTATTAGGACGAATTTCTTTTGGAGGAGGATGCGTCAACGATACAATGTCACATATGGCTAATATCCACTTACCTTTTGGCGGAGTAGGAAATGCAGGATTCGGCGCCTATCATGGAAAACATAGTTTTGATGCTTTTACACATCATAAAAGCATTTTAAAGAAAAGTTCAAGGATAGATTTAGGGCTTGTATTTCCACCATATAGGAACAAAATTAAAATTTTGCGAAAGATTTTTAAGTAATACGATTTGTTAAATATTCATGTTGGTATGAATTAAGAAATAATAAAGGGAAAATATAAAGAGTATGTTTTGAATAAAGGTTGATCAAAACATACTCTTATTTAATGTAATTATGAAATTTTTTTATAAAAACGTTTGATTGGATAAATACCTCAAACATTAGTTTGAGGTATTTATTCCCTTCAGAAACGCCTTTGTCTGCTTCAGGCTAAGTATACTGGCCGGAGAGGCCATATCAAACTGATAGCCGTGACCTGCCTCTATCTCGTCGGGATCGAAAAACAAAGAGGTGACTGGGATGTCTTTTTCTTGAAGTGCAGCGACGAAAGTTCTAGCTTGTGTTTCAAACGAATTCGTGTTGCCGTCAGTTACAAATGTAGGAGGGAAGTCTTTAGTGATATACTTTGACAGATTTAAGACATCAAACTTCGGATTGTCCATCCAGTTCTTATCACCCAAAATGCCCCAGCCCATACGTTTGATTATGAATTGTTGCACAGGCTTTAGATTGCTATGCTGAAATGCTGTAATATCGTAGGGGGCGCTATATAGTAATAAGCCCTTAATTGTATTCGTCAATACGGATTGCGGGACTCCCACGAGATTTGCATATTCGGAATTGGTTTGGATCAGGGCAAACTCCCCGGCCAAGAAAGCTCCCGATGAGGAACCGGCCAAAATCACCTGCGATGGGTCCAAGGGGTATTTTTGAGCTAGCTGCTGCAAATAAGACAATACCTCGCCGACTTGTTTCGTCTGATCAAACAAAGTGGCCCCTGGCGCTAACTCGTAATTCATGGATACTACAGCAAAGCCTTCTGAGGCTAGCGCCCTTGAATAATCGGCAGCCATATACTTGTCTCCAGTAATAAAGCCTCCGCCATGGATAAAGATGATCACAGGCAGCGGCTTCGAATCAGCTTCAGGGAGGTAAAGGTCCAATTTATTTTCTTGGTACTTGGATGGATATGAAATGTCAGAGAACACCTGAGTTTGTGTCATAAGAGCGGGCAAATCGGATGGGTGGGAACCAAAATTTTCAGGATTATGCTTACTGGCCAGCATTTGGAGCACCCAAATGCTCGGCTGAGGTGTCCAAATGGTGAAAGTAGCCGTGATTAGAGCAATCGTCAAAACAGCAATCCCTGTAAACTTCATTAATTTGAAGTTGCGCTTTTTTTCTATTCGTTGGTTGGGTACTTGTACTTGTGTCATCGGTTAACCTCCTGCATCCATGTCTTTGGTCTGAGCATAGCCGGTTATTTTTAATATGAATTTCATAGACGATCTCGTTTATGTAATTATATCACTTCTAAACTGAATCATAATTCAAAAACTTATTCAATTAAATGGCCCAATCTGTGGAACAAAAAAATCTTGCATATCAACACAGAATTTTTAATCAAACTTTATTAAAATGAAAAATCTTTATTTTTCATAATCGACCTTTGTTTTAAATGATCAAACTTTTTCCAGACACAAACTTCCCCTCCAACTAATTCCCCCTCTCCACAAACCGCCCAAACTCCTTCAAAAACCTCAACTTAAAACTCCCCACAGGTCCATTTCGATGCTTCGCCACATGAATCTCCGTCATCTCTTTCTGCATTGTTTCCTTATCGTAATAATCTTCACGATACATAAGCATAATCACATCCGCATCTTGCTCAATCTGTCCCGTCTCTCTTAAGTCAGATAATAGAGGACGCTTATCTTGGCGTGACTCTACCGAACGAGACAATTGCGACAACGCTACTACACAAACATTCAAATCACGTGCTAATAACTTAAGCTTACGCGAAATCTCACTAATCTCTTGAAATCGATTACCTTTATGCTTCGAATCGCCCGTAATAAGCTGCAAATAATCTACAATGACTAAAAGCTTTTTATCACTGTGCTTCCTCTTTAACTTACGAGTTTGCATCCAAATATCCTGCACCGTAACGCCTGCATGATCATAAATCTCAAATGGCAACTCACCAATCTCCGCAAACGCCTTACTCACCTTTTCCCAATCTTCCATCGCAAAACGGTGCTTCGGATTTTTCAGCCTACCTCCTGATACTTCACCTACGCAAGACGCCATCCTTTTTAACAATTGCTTACTACTCATCTCTAATGAAAACAATCCAACCGCCGCTCCAGACTTCGCCGAATGCAGTCCAACATTTAAAGCAAACGCAGTCTTACCCATAGAAGGACGTGCACCAAGAACGACAAAATCACCTTCCTGTAATCCGCACGTCATTTTATTTAACGATGTATAACCAGTCTCAATACCCGTAATCTCTTTCGCATCTTGATGAAGCTCCTCATACAAATCAACTAGCGCATCCTTCAAATCAAACTCACATACGCAGTCCTTTTCCTCTAACTCACAAAGTGCCGTAATCGTCTCACCAATAATTTTCTCATTCTTCTCTGCAATAAGACGCTCTCCCATCTTGTGTCCAAGAACACCAGCCTGATACATTTTCCAGGCACCTCGAACAAGCCCCTCGTAATAAGAGAAGTTGCTAGTAGTAGGCACAGCTTCCATTAACCCTATAAAATACTCCATTCCCCCGATCTCCTTCAAAAAACTCGGATCTACCCTAGAAATGAATGTCACAAGATCAATCGGTTGCCCCTCTCCTTCCATTTTTCGCATTAACTGAAATATAGACTTATGCACTGGCATAGAAAAATACTGCTCCGTCAAACGGCACTCCTTAATAAGCTCTCCATCAAGTAATAGAGAACCTAACACCGTCTTTTCCGCCTCCACATTTTGAATACTCATGGCCGCCACCCGCGCTCCGCTAAAAAGCGCTGCAACTCTTCCTCAGACGGCGCATTCTTCTCCCACTCCTCACACCTCACCAAAAAATCCTCCGTCTCCCCCGTACTAACAGACGACCCTTTCTTTCGAAAATTTGCCGTATCCGCCTCAACCTCAGACACTTTCGTAAATCCTTTCGCGTGCCACCCACGCAAAATCCCCTTCACATAAGCAACCGTCCGCTTATTATTCTCATACGCAATTTGAAGAGCCTTCAGCACAAGTTCCTCTGACAAATCAACCATCCACGCACTCAGTTCCTCTACCGTATGAGGAGACAAACTACCAAAATGTTGCTCATAAAACGTGTACACCTTACTTCCCGTTTCCTCCTCTATGAACTCTTCTTCCTCTGTCTCCTCGCAAACTGGATCAACATCATCAGCGGCCAAATCACCAGGCATACCGAAATGCGCTAAAAGCATCGGAACACTCAGCTCCTCCTCCGCACACTTCTGAAGAAACATATGTACAAACTCCTTATTCTTCACACCCTTAAGCTCACGAAGCACACACTTCTCCACATTCGTATTCGTCACAGGATTATAACGAAGCCAATTTAAAATAAATAACTCCCTCGTCTCCTCATCATAAAGAACCTTCCCATAATCAATAAAACGCTGCACCAACTTATCAACCGTCTCCCTGTTATAACCCGTCTCCATCTCAGCTAACCGCTTCGGAAAAGGAAAAATCCCACACTGCGTCGTCTTCGAACAAGTTAACAAATAAATATAAAAATACCGCTCCTCCGGCGTCAAATCCAAAACAAAATCATCCTGCCAAAAATTCACCTGCACATTACGATACACCGCCATCCCAATTCCTCCCGTCTCCATTCAAAAATGTAAAGCCCCTTTGTACTATATATAGGAAGGAGGGGTGGGTTTTTGGCGTATTATTTCAAATTTTTTTTGACTACTACTACGGTGTTTGTTCTTGTAGTTGTTTTTGTTTTGTTTTTTCTTAGTGATTTATTACTTGGTAGGGGCTTGGGAGGGGTATATAAGGGGCTAGTTATCGGTTACTTCGATTAGGAAGACTCGATCTGAAAAGCCGCCTCGTTCTTCTGCTTTCTTTTTACGGATTTCGTTGATTTCTTCAAGTGTTGTGTCTTCGGATAGGATTCTTGTTGTGGGTGTTTTTCCGTTAGCTTTTATTATCTGTGGGATTTTGTCTCGGATTAGTTTGTTGTAGGTTGGCATGTGGGTTCCCTCCGTTTGGCTTTTCTTCTATTATAATGGAAAAAGCAGTTTAACTAATTGTTAAACTGCTTCATTGCTTCTTATTAATTAATATCAATCTTTTCTACTAACATTGCTGGGATACTAATTTCTCCACCCATAGTAGATGTATAAGTATATATACCTGCTGATTTCCCTTTAACAGTAACATTATCATTTTCTAGCACTCTTGAATTGATAATATCACTTTTATAAGCAACGTATAATACTTTATCATAATTCCCACTAACTGCTATTCTTAATTGCGTCTCGCCTTTTCCTTCCATTACTTGAAGGACTTTTCCTGTAAATTTAGCTTTCTTTCCTTTAAAATCATCCGGTGTTCTCGCTAATTGATCATATGTAATTCCTGTTTCATATCCAATTCGCTCTTCTTCCTCTTTTGCTGCTTTCTCCGCTGCTGCTTTCTCTGCCGCCGCTTTCTCTGCCGCTGCTTTCTCTGCCGCTGCTTTCTCTGCCGCCGCTTTCTCTGCTGCTGCTTTCTCTGCTGCTGCTTTCTCTGCTGCTGCTTTTTCCTCTGCCGTTAACTCTTTCTTCTGCTCAGCTTTAGCTGGCTTAGCCTCTTCTGTCTTTTTCGTATCCTCAGAAGTCACACCGAATAAAATAAACATCGCTATTACGCCTATTCCATAGAACTTTAGTACACTTTTTCTATTTCGTTTTTCTTCTGCTCCCCATCTAACTACTAATTGAGGTTTAATAATCCCAATAATTAATGCTATTAAGCATACAAAAAATAATAATGCAAATAAAGTATTCAAATCGCTTAACCCTCTCATTCCTTAATCTAATTACAATTCATTTCATAAAAACTATATATTCCCATGTTTTAATATTTTTTCAACAAAAAAACATTTGATTGATTTGTCAGATAATAAAATTAAAATTTTTCAAATGAACTACCTATAAAAACACTAATAAAAGTAATAACAAAAGAATTTATATTACGATGATACTCAATGAAAAAAGAATAAAGTATGATATGGAGAATGGTTTTTAACCTTAATAAAAAAAGGACAGCTTCCCTATTTGAGGAAACCGTCTACTTATGGACTACATTTTATTCATAGCTTCTTTTATATACCGTTCCTCCTCACTTGTAAAAAGAGCAGGGAATTCGGCCATTGGGATTTTTGATTGTTGAATTACACTCACTACATCCCTTTGAGATACATCAAGATAGTCAGTTATCTTTTCTATTAAATTGAAAAATTCCTTCAAGGCAACTTGGACATCATGATGACTTGGATCCTTCTCCTCTTCCTTATATCTTTTCAACTGCCCTATCACATCCATAAATCGCCAATCAAACTTTTCTTTTAATTCCTTATTATTATAAAACGCTTGAACACTATCCTTTGAAAAGCGTTCCTCTAACCATTCTTTATTTTCCTTCTCCCATATAAAAGTTTGCAGAAACGAAGAAAATAAAGCGATATCCACCCGCTCTTCCTTTTGAAACTTCTTCGTCATCTCATCCATATGCGAAAGTACCTTCACAATTCTTTCTTGCTCTGCCAAAAGCAATTCCCTTTGAAAATGCATTTGCCTTAAAAATTCTTCCATCTCTATATCACGCTGCAATATAATATTTTGAATTTCTCCAAGTGAAAAACCAAGATGCTTAAACGATTGAATTTGCTGCAGCACATACAAATCATCTTTCGTATATAACCGATGCCCACCCTCAGTATAATCGCTCGGCTTTAATAAATTAATCTTGTCATAATAACGAAGCGTCCGCACCGTAACATCCCCAACACTTGCAAACTCACTAATCATTCACGCCACATCATCACCTACTCCGATAACTTCTCTTTCACATACTGAAGCATATGAGAAAAACTCATCTCATTCTGCCTACAATATTGAAACAAACCTAAAACAAGTAATAAAAAAGGAACATTACCTCTATAACGATTTTCATACTCACTAATACCATCATAAAAGTACTCATACTTTCTTTTTCGTAAAACGATATAAACCGCAATAAACAACACTGCGATCATGATAAAAATCCTCTTTCTCCTTATCTCCACTTCTTGTTTCATTATCTATTCTCCTTCCGATGCATACTTATCTTCTTTAAATAACGGAATTCGAATGAAATAACAATATGGTTCATCGCATATTACTTTCCACGCAACAATGATTACTTGAACTACCTCAAACACAAATACAATCCAAAGCAAAACATCACTAATACGCGAACTCACATTAAATAGAAGAAAGATTAACAAATGAAAATTAAATGCTTTTCGGCAATGATATTTGTACACTTTATTTTTACGTGCCAGCATGATGTACATGAGTAGTGGTGAAAAGATTCCTATTGCGGCTGAGAGTAGTAGCATGATGATGGTATTTCTTTTTTCTTTTGTGGTGGTTTTCATGGTTGGCTTTGTCCCCCTTTTTTGATTGCTCTTCTTTAGGTTAGGGGGTGACGTTGGGGGAGGTGCAAGAGGATTATATAGAAAGAATTTAGTATCAATAATATAGATAAAATTAGACCTTTACCTTGACAGGGTGGAGGTCATATCATTTAAATTTTACATCCACTTTATTTACAAATAAAAAGAAGAGCATATACCTCATATGCTCTTCTTCCCATAGCTAACAATACACTTTATCCAACTAATATCTATCTAATATATTTAATAATTGCATCTATAATTTAATAGCATCAACTATTGAATATCCACCATTCTTAACAATTTCTCCACTTCACCTAAAACTCCCATCGTTCCAGGAATATCAATTCCCCCTTTTCCATCAGCCACTCTATAATCCTTCACCACAGCAACCGTCATATACTTCCCATTGCCAAACCTAGGTTTCTCCACATTAAAAGAATAATTATGACTTCGTTCAATCAGCGCTTTACTCCACTTATCCCTAAGTTCTTTTCTTCTATCCCTATCCGCAACATGTATCTTAAAACATAAACGTCCTTCTTCTAACTGCAAATACTGCCTGCAATCATTACCCTCTTGTTCACTCCACCATAACGCATAGAACCCGCCATTCGGATTAGCTACATATCCATATTGACCTTTGATCCCACTTTGCTTTAACTCCTCATAAAATCCTTCCCAAGCTTCGCCTTTCCACTCGCTTAACGGCAGTGTCTTATATGAATCATATTTTTGATCTATTTCTCTTAAATAAAAATAGTAATCTAAAAATATTTGATTTTGAACGCCTCTATCTATATTTTCTTGTAAAAATTCAAGCATTTGTTTTCTTGTAAACAACATATACTTTGCATCAATCACTGCTGAATAATCACTTTGATTACCTATTTTATAATAGATAGGCAACAGGTCATTTTCTTCATATTTTTTTAATTTCATTACATTTTCATAATAGCGTTTCAATTGATTAGAATGTTCTTTTGTATACGTTTTATCTTCAATTAAAATAGCCTGATTACCATTAATTTCAACAAGTATATCTAAACCTTTAAATTGTTTCGTAACCTTAATTTCTTTAATAGCGGCTGGAAAGGCCTTTTTATGTAAGTCATATATTCTTCTAATAAAACCTATACCAGCTTCATGTAAGCATTCATCAGTTTCTTTATAGACTGGATTCGCCCACTCTGCTAGCCAACAAATAAAAGCATCTTGCGACAACTCACTTGTTCCATGTGAAAATAAATTCGGTCTCTTATCCATTATTTAATCCCCTTAGTATCTAAACTCTATTCTCCAACATTTAATACTTCTAAAACCTCCCTAAACAACACCGATCCTCTCCCAACAACCAACTCCAAAGCAACCTCTTTAACTCGCCCATCTCTCCCCACCATAACAACCCCATTCTCATAATCAACCCAAATCTGAACATCCTGCACATAATAGCTCTTAACAGAAGAAGCCTCATCCAAATTACGATGATCCAACTCAACCTTAACTTGCTTCGTAAAGCGACGTAGCGTTTTCCAAAGAGTTCGTTCTTCTTTAGATTTCATAAAGAGTTCCGGGAGTTCTTGTACTTCTTTTAATAACGACATAGTTGTTATTGTGTATGTTTGAATGCCATATCCTACTGGGCGGATGAGGTGATCTAGTTTTTTCCATGGATCTAGTTCGAAATATACATACTCATCATTTTGTTGCATTTGAATGTGTTTGATTTTTGCTACGTATTGAATACCACCTTTTTCTCCATACCATTTTTTCGGTGCATATAACGCTATGTACTTCGCTTCTTGCCATCCTGGTTTTAGCTGTGTGACTGGTAACTGATATAAGCCTTCTTTCCTATATGTTTCATAGTCATTTTCAGTTTTCACACTGCCCACTAATACTTTTTCTTCTAGCGAGGAATGCCATTCTTCTTTTGTTCCTCTTGGAAGAATGCCTTCTCTTATAATTTCTTCTGGGCTTTTTTCAATGAGATGATCTAGAAATTGTTCGACTAATCTTGTTGCGTTTGGTAAGAACGGGAAGCCACCGATATTTACTTTTTCAATACTTTTATAAAATGGATGATTCTCGTATTCCTCCTCTTGATTCCATGGGAATAATACGTACGCCCCGTAAGCCGTCCGCTCAAATGGCCCTTCTTGTTCTACTACTAATGCGTCTCTGTAACGATGCATTGTGTTAATGTCTTCTTCCATCGGACCAGGGGTGCCATACTTCCTTTTGTAATGGGCCTTTTCAGCAAAATCAATTCGATATTTCGCATCAAAAATGTATTGGTATTGATAACTCTTTCCCTTTTTCTCAATAGCGAGCATCGTATCTGGTTTTTGTGTAACTGTTGGCAGTCCACTGTTTCTTTTCTGGAAGTAAAGTTCTATTACTTCATCTGTCTCAGGATGTTTGAACGTTCTTTTGGCAGTTTTACTTTCATCAAGCGTTACGTATAAACCATCTTGCTTAATTTGAATAACGTCTTGATGAAGCGGTATATATTTTTCAGATAGAATTTGTCCGAGTTTTAAATACGTCCAGTATTCGTATAGCCTAGCGACATCTTTCACCGACATTTTAAAAATTTGTCCTCGTAATGTTAAACCTCGCGATAACATTAAGAAGATTTGATACGCATCTCTATAGCCTGCCGCCATTTGGATAACGAGTGAAAAAACTGATCGATCTAATTTTCCGATTCCTCTCCAAAATGGATCGTTCAATTCATTTTTCATTCGATACTTCATATTTTTTACACGTTCCAGCAAATCTTCATCAATTATATCCCGCCCAAATCTAGATCTTTGCTCTAACGCCTTAAGCAAATCATCTATTTTATGTACGACTCTTTGAATCATCCATTTAATAAATCGATTTTCCAGCGTATCATACGACACTTCCTTATAAGCTGTAATACCTTTAGTTGGGATATCGTTTTCGCCTTGCAACAAGTGTGGTCGCTTTCGCAAATAGTTCATTCCGACAGAATCCAATTTACGAATTTTTTCTCCACGTACAAGTTGATACCTAGTCATAAGCGTATGATGCGGTTGTCTTTTAATATGAGAGATCGACTTCATAAATCGCTCGAAGGAATCATTTAAAATACGATAAAACTCACTCTTTGATGGATTTGTAGCGTAAATTGCAGATGCTCCTAAGTAAGTTCTCTTCAGTAAATGAAACGCTAAATTGTAAATTTCATCATTTACTTCATCTAATAAAGCTCTGTAATCATCCTTATAATCAAGCTTTGCCGGAAAAACTTCAAATGTAACGATTAATAACGTGTCTTTATCATCTTTAATTTCAAATGTTGTATTTCCTACTTCATTCGGAAACGAAAGATTCCCCATCAACACATGAAGTGAACCCATTTGAATGGAACTAACTTGCTTTCGAAATCCCGGGTGTTCATGATAAAAGGAAAGCTGCTTGTTATTTTTCGGAACAACAACAAGCTGATAACTTCTATTTTCAAAAAAGATTGGCGGATGTTCGTTCCATTCATCTAACCTCTGCAATCTCGCATCAAATACAGATACGGATTCCCTCTTCCCATCTACATGAAAATACATCATTTCATCTGCGTTTATAGCGTGATATTCTTTTAAACTCTCATATTTTTCATGATAAGGATTTCCTTTAATCGTCAATGATAGCTCCTCTGTTTCAATCTTAACTAGTTCTATCTCATTATTAGATCCAGAAAGAGGTGAAACCATCATACTCGAACCTCCTTAACATATGAGACAGCTTATTAGCTGAACGAGGATATTTAGCATATGAAGCGTCATTATTGCCACTATCATATTCTTCATTTGCACATAATACATACAATTGCTTTAATACCTCTTCTGTTCTTCCATCGCTCCCTGCAAGACGCGGTAAAATCTTTTGATATATTTGATAATCAAGCGCTTCATCAAACGATAATAACTTCCCTTTTTCGTTATATGCCATATAGAAACAAATTTCATCTCGTATACGATATCCAACTTGAGCTCCAACTGATTCAAGTATTTTATTTATTTCTATTAAAATGGTTGAGATATTTCTCACAAGATCTTCGTTTTCTTTAAAGCATTCTTTTAAATGGAGATACTCGGTTTCTAAGGAGCCATTAGAAACAATTTCAGGTTCCTTCTCTTCTATATCCATTAAAAAATTAAAATAATCTAAGTTAACGGTATTAAATTCGATTGTATTCGCACGATCTAATACTTTCTTACTTAAAGGATGTGTCGTTTCATCCATGTTTACCGTTCCGGTAATATATACATTTGATGGAATTGTAATATGCTTATTAGCAATTGATTCTGGAAGTACTGGTGACGTAACGATTCTCCCATCTTTCCATTTACGGCTCTCAATTACGCTTAAAAAGTCACTAAAATAGTACTCCACTCGAGCTAAATTCATCTCGTCCAACACTACAAAATAAGGTCGATTCGGATTGTTGTCTGCATCTTCAAGAACTTTAATTAACGGTCTTTCTTGAAATTCCCCTTGAAGATTCACATAACCAAGTAAATCAGAACTATCACTCCAATCAGGTCGAACCGGAATAAGTGTAAATTGTCCATTCTCTTCCGTAGCACCTAAACTCTCCGCAAACCACTGAACAATTTTCGTTTTCCCTGTACCTGAAATACCTGATAAAATCACAAACGGCTTCGTCTTTAATGAAAGGAAGAAATTAATAAGATCCTTTTTCTCATAATAGAAACCTTTACTTTGAATATAAGAAGACACATGATCGATAATGGACTGTTGATCTAAATACACTTCTTTCCTCTCATAAATCATTTCATATTTCGTTCCTTCCTCTTTATAAGCTATGAATCCCTCATAATAGCGAAGCATTTCTTCCAAGTCTTCTACTAACTCTCTTTCGCTTGGCATTTTATTAACATCATACGCAATATAAGCCGCTGTTGAATTTGCATATCCCTTTGCTTTTTGGCTTATACCTAGGAAGATTTCATCATCTTTCTTCACTTTTGGGGACATATGTATTTGTTCACGAATCTCTTCCTTAATTTTTTGCATCTCTTCTTTAGTTGTTTCCGTCACACCTTGCGCCAACGTTAAATATAATCGTTCCATATCTTCACTAAATAAATAAACGATATAATAACCTCTCTGCGTGGATGTCGTAATGTCTTTATTCATGATCGCCAGCCATGGAACAGCAGCCCAATTCCCTTGTCCAATTGACCCTGTGACAACATACTGATTATGATCAATAAATGGTAACCGCGTTATTTCCGTCGTCATTTCATGTCTAACAACCGATCCCATTTTATGACCCGCAAATCTTTCTGTTCTTGCCTGTAAATACTCATCCATAACCGTTAAAAACTTTTCACGTAAATTATTGTTCATACTACCGCCCTTTTCTCCATCATCTTTTACATATTGTTCAACAGGAACCCATTCATCATTAATCAGTCCTACTTGTTCAAGCCAATCTAGTAAGTTATTCGTACGCTTTTTCGCAACTGATTCAACCATTAAATTAGCTCCTAATGAATTCCGGACAATTGTCATTCCTAACTCCACTAAAGCTGCTTTCTTTTCATCTTTTGAAAAGTTCTTTAAACCCCCAAGAACCAATAAAGCATGACGGAAATATTCCTCTTTTAAAACTAGCTGTGCAATGTAGGCATTCTTATCTTCCGATTGAACATATTCGTTTAATAGAAGCTTGTTCATTTCATGAGATTCATTCAAAAAGCCCAATAATCTCAAATCCTGGCGCGCGTTAGATTTCACTCTATATAAATTTTCATCCGTTTGTTCACGTAACTTACTCGGATTGTATGTATCATTCATTACCTCCTCTAAGAAGAGCATGACTTTATCATATTTTTCACTTGGTAGGTTATTGGTTTGGAATTCTTTAAATATAATAGCTCCCGATTCCATTACATTCACAAATGGAAGCTGTGAAAAGAAGGCTAACAAGAAAGCATTACATTCACTTGCTTGCCCGAAACCCTCACTCTTTACCGTACGTGTATCAATAAATTTTTGCCAAGCGTTCTTAAGAAGTTCAAAACTCATTTTAAAATAAGATGGTGCTTCTTCTTTTTCATATTGCTCACGTGAAATTCTAATTTCAACGTCGAATCCTTCATCATCCTTGTTTATAATCAAATAAGTTTTATCACCTTGAATATTTTCAACTTGCTTCGTTGATTTAGCCAATTCAATTATGAGTTGATCTAACATTTTTATCCCCACCGTTACAATTAATTACAATTACTACTATTTTACCAAACTATGTATAAAAGAAAAATCATACGCCATACCGTATGATTTAATAATTCTTATTCTCCCCTACCAAATTTCTATACTCCTGACTACTCTCCTCAAGAAACACCCTACTCCCCCCACTATTCTTATAAAAAGAATTCCAACCCCGCTCCCTCAAAATCCCCTTCCAACTCTCACTCTCCACCATCCTCTTAATAATACTATCCCAATAAGCAACCTCTTCCTCCGTCATATCTTTCGGGCCCATAATTCCTTTCCAGTGCTGGAATACAACGTCGATTCCTTGTTCTTTCCAAGTTGGAATTTCTGGTAGTCGGTCTAGACGTTTTGGTGCGGATACGGCTAGTATTTTTATTTTGCCGGATTTGTATTGTTTTTCGGCTTCGGATAGGGTCATGGTTGCGGCGCCTATTTGTTTGTTCGTTAGGGCGTTTATGATTTTTTCTTTGTTTTCGTAGACAAAGAATTCTAGTTCGGCAGGGTTTATGCCGAAGGCTTTGCTTACTTGTACGAAGGATAGGTGATCGTCGTTTCCTAGGCCTGGGGCAACGCCGATTTTGAAGTTTTTCTTGTCTTGTTTTAGTTGTTCCATTAGTTGTTTTGCGTTGTCTATGTTTGAGTCTTTTGATACAACAACGACTTCCCAGTCTGATGCGAGTAGCGCGAGCGGTGTGAAGTCTTTATATGTTAGTTTACTGTAGCCTAGTAGGTTGTTCGTTATGAGTAAGCTTGAGTTAATCGCAAGTACGTGACCGCCTTTTTGTTTCGTATATTTCCATCCGACATCACCGCTGCCGCCTACTTTGTTTGTAACTTTGATTGGTTTTGTGAAGATTTTTTCTTCTGTCAGCGCTTTTTGCATCGCTCGTGCTGTTAAGTCCCATCCGGCGCCCTGAACATTCGGTGCAACGATTTCTACTTCTTCTATATTCACCTTATTTGCGTGAGTTTTTTCTGAGGAACAACCAGCTATTACTCCTGTCATGATCCATATACATAGTAATAATCGTTTTTTCATCATCCTCTTCCTATTCGATACTTTCGCTCTGGTCGTCCGATAATGCCGTATGTGTACTCTACTGTGCATTCGTTTGTCGCTACTAAGTATTCTAAGTATCTTCTTGCGGTTGTTCTGGAAGCCCCCATTTGCTCTCCCATTTCTTCTATTGTAATTCCCTCTTCGAATCCTTTTATAATTCCTTTCACTTTTTGCAGTGTTAACGGATCTACACCTGTCGGTAAGTTTTTCATGTCTGGTATTTGTGAAGTACCGAAGAAGTTATCGATTAGTGCTTGATTCACTTCATTGTTACTATGTAATAGTTGCTTCTTTCTCTTATAGTCTTCAATTGTGCGAACAAATTTATCTAACGTGACCGGTTTTATAAGATAGTTACTTACGCCATTTCGAATTGCTTTTTCTAACATATGGTTTTCATTCGCCGCTGTAACCATAATGACATCAACGTTTGGAAAATCAGCGTGGATTTTCGGCAATAAGTCTGTACCAATTCCATCTGGTAAGTAAATATCTAATAGAAGTAAATCAATTTCTTCTTTTTGTAGTAGTTCCATCGTTTCTTTTGCGTTCAATGCTTTTCCGATAACTTTTACGTCCTTTATTTTTGATAAAAACTCCTCCTGAATTTGCGCTACGCGGAAATCATCTTCTGCAATTGCAACCTTCAACATATGTCCATCCCCCTGTTTGTCATTTACTTTCTCTTAATGTTTTCGGAAGGTAAATTGTAAAAATAGCTCCCCCATTTTTCTCGTTCTGAATCTCAATTGTTCCTTGTAGTAAATCTACCATTTCTTTCACGTTTGCTAGCCCGTAACCACGATCGTTTCCTTTCGTTGAAAATCCTTTTTGAAAAATGGTACTTATTTTTTCTGCCGGTACTCCTATCCCGCTATCTATCACTTCAAACACAATATCATGCCCAATGTCAGTAACAAAAAATGAGACACTCTTCTCTTCTTGCGTACTTACCGCATCAAACGCATTGTCGATCATGTTTCCAAGAATCGTAATAAGGTGCGAAACTTTTATATGGTCTGGTAACGGATTAAGGGTGCTATCTCCTTCAATATGAAAATCAATTTTCTTCTCAGACGCTGTTCCGAGTTTTCCTAATAAAATAGCTTGTACTTTTGCATCATGAATTTGATGGAATAAAATATGATTTTGGCTTTGATGAATATTAGATTCTTGCTGGATAAATTCAATTGCTTCTCTGTAGTGCCCTAACTGCAATAAACCAGATAAAACAAACAGCTTATTTGTAAATTCATGCGTTTGAGCGCGTAAGTCCTCGGAATATTTTCTTACCTCAGATATTGTGTTCACAAGGTTTTGCAGTTCTGTTTTATCTCTAAAACTACATACAACTCCTACTGTACTGTTATTTTCGAGTATCGGTGTCATGTTTAAAATAAACACTTTATCTTGAAACGCTATTTCTTGATCGTTTTCTAGCACTCTATCCATATGAAAATCAGGTAAAACTTTTGAAATGTGCTGATGCACATAATCACCATTTACCTGCAGCATCTCTTCTGCCGACGTATTCATCATAGTAATAAAACCGTTTTGATCAATGGCGATAATTCCTTCTTTTATAGATAGTAGTATTGCGCTTCGTTCCCGGTATAACGCTGCGATTTCATTTGGTTCTAAACCTAGTGTGTCTTTGCGAATACTACGCGCTAAAAGGATACCACCAACAATTCCAACTAGTAATACCGCTGAAGAAAAGAGTATAATTTCCTTCGTTCTACTCAATATGTTAGATTCAATACCTTTTATTAAAAACTCTACTGTCACAACGCCTACGACTTGATCGTAATCTCCGTTATGAACAATAATTGGCGCCTTCGCCATTAAAGCCGGACCACTTTCACCATTTCCTTCGAGCGTATAATATCCTCCAAAAGTGAGCGCTTCATAGTTGTATGGATTGTTACTCTTTGTTCCAATCAACTCCGAATTCGAATGCGAATACATAACCCCATAACGATCTTCTACAATTACATAATCTGCACCAGCCTGCTCACGAACTTGTTCCGCAATGGATTGAATGGTACTTTTATGCTCATTATATTGAAAAGCATCTTTTATAGCTGGCATAAAGGAAAGAGATTTAGCCGTTTGCAGAGCTAACTGTTCCACTTGACGTTTCGTATCAACGGACTGAATGTATACAAATATTCCCGCTAACAGGAGAACGACAAATAAAATTAACGTAATAATTAAGCCTAGTATTTTCGTTTGTAATGACACTTTGCCTGATTTCTTCATCCTTCATATCCTTTGATAAAATATTCAAAAATATCAATCTCCTTTTTCTATTATTATGACAAAACTGAAAATGAAGCAACTACTAAAACTCTCCATGTACATAAAGTACAAAAAGAATAAAATTGTCATAATATTGAGATTTCAACCAAAGAACAGTACAATTCAACTACAATGAACACGCTTTCATATGTGATTTTTATTTATAAGCAAGAGGAGGAATTACTATGGCTCAAACAAAATCTAAGCGAGTCGCTGGCAATATCTTTAAAGGTTCTGTCGGCAATTTAATTGAATGGTACGACTGGTACGTTTACTCTGCTTTCGCCGTTTATTTTTCAGCAGAGTTCTTTCCTAAAGGAGATCCGACTAGCCAGTTACTGAACACAGCCGCTATTTTCGCAGTTGGATTTTTAATGCGCCCTATCGGAAGTTTATTAATGGGACGCTATGCAGATCGGCACGGACGCCGGGCAGCATTAACTCTTTCCATTACGGTTATGGCGGGTGGTTCTTTAATTATTGCCTGTACGCCTAGTTACGAAAGCATCGGTATTATGGCGCCCATTATTTTAGTTCTTGCCCGTTTACTGCAAGGATTATCACTCGGCGGAGAGTACGGAACTTCCGCAACGTATTTATCTGAAATGGCTAGTAGTGGACGCCGTGGTTTTTACTCAAGTTTCCAATATGTAACGCTCGTTGCTGGACAGATGGTGGCTTTAGGCGTTCAAATCGTTCTTCAGCAATTACTAAGCGAACCAGACATGAAAGCTTGGGGGTGGCGCATTCCTTTCATTATTGGAGCGATGGGAGCAGTAGCTGTGTTATGGCTTCGCCGCACGATGGATGAATCGGAGCAGTTTTCAAACATGGAATCAAAGAATCGCGAAAGCGCAGGAACAATTCGCGCTCTTATGAAACACCCGAAAGCAGTATTAACAGTAGTCGGCCTAACACTAGGAGGCACTGTTGCATTCTATACGTACACAACATATTTACAAAAATTCATGATAAACACAGTCGGCCTTCCGAAAGAAGTTGTAAGCTGGATTAACTTTGTCGCACTACTTATATTCGTTGTACTTCAGCCAATTGCGGGGCTACTATCCGATCGAATTGGACGTCGCCCACTATTAATGGCTTTCGGTATTCTCGGAACGTTACTAACAGCACCAATCTTCTTCTTTATGGAAAAAACGACAGAACCAATGGTAGCATTTTTACTCATGATGGTCGGCCTTATTATCGTTACTGGTTACACTTCCATTAACGCAATTGTAAAAGCCGAGCTCTTCCCAACTGAAATTCGCGCACTTGGCGTAGGTTTACCATATGCACTAACAGTTGCGATATTCGGTGGAACAGCAGAGTTCATCGCTTTATGGCTAAAGAGTATTGGAATGGAATCATTATTCTACTACTATGTAGCTGGTTGTATCGCGATAAGCTTTATCACGTATTGGCGTATGGCTGAGTCTTCGAAGACTTCGCAGATTGAGGCGGAGTTGGGTGGTGGAGATAGTTTAAAAAACGGTACTAGTTCAAAATAATAAAGTACGAGAGGTCACCTTGAAAGTGGTGACCTCTTTGTATAATCTTTCAACCAATACCACACCCACAAAAGATTTTATCAGCGATTATCCAATTTTATCGACCATAACTCCGAATTTATCGGCGATTCGACACATTTTATCGACTTACCGACAATTTCCGCAGAATCCCACCTCTAAACCACCAACCAATCCCACACCCGCGCACTCCACCCCAAAACCAAAAAGCACCAGGTCCCCCCGATGCTTTCTTCTCTAAAACAAATGACAAGCCACCTCATGTCCTTTCGCAATCTCAACCATCTTCGGTACTTCTTGTGCACATTTTTCAGTGGCGAATTTGCACCTTGTTCTGAATTTGCAGCCGGATGGTGAGTTTAGGGGGCTTGGTACTTCTCCCTCTAGGATAATCCGTTCTTTGCCTGTGTTTGTTGGATCTGGTTCTGGCATGGATGAGAGTAGTGCTTGTGTGTATGGATGTGCCGGTTTTGTGTATAGGTCTTCGCTGTCGGCAATTTCTACTATGTTTCCTAAGTACATGACTCCGATTCGATCTGATATGTGTCTTACCATAGATAGGTCATGTGCGATGAATAAGTATGTGACTCCTGTTTCTTCTTGGATGTCTTGCAGCATGTTTACGACTTGTGCTTGGACTGAGACATCAAGTGCTGAAATTGGTTCGTCACATAAGATGAAATCTGGTTTTACAGATAGTGCGCGCGCGATACTGATGCGCTGGCGCTGTCCTCCACTAAATTCGTGCGGATAGCGATATAAGTGTTCTTCTTTTAATCCTACCTTTTTCAGCAGGTCTAAAATAATTTCTTTTTGTTCTTCTTTTTCGTAAGAGCCGTGAATGTTCATCGGTTCGCTAATAATTTGGAATACATTCATCGTCGGGTTTAATGATGCGTATGGATCTTGGAAAATGATTTGCATTCGTTTTCTATACTCTTTTAGTTCACTTTCTTTTAGATCCGCGATGTCTTTTCCGTCGAATAGGATGTTACCCGAAGTGACGTCGTGTAAACGAATGATGCTTCTTCCTGTCGTTGATTTTCCGCAGCCTGATTCTCCTACTAATCCGAATGTTTCACCCTTTTTAATTGTAAAGCTTAGGTCGTCTACTGCTTTTAATTGCTCTGTTTTTCTGCCGAATAGTCCTTTTTTTATAGGAAAATATTTTTTTAAGTTCCGAACTTCAATTAAGTTTTCTTCATTCATGGGAATCACCTACTGTTTCATCGTTTAGCCAGCACATAGAACGTCTTCCGTTTCCGATTTCAAAATATGGTGGACGTTCTTTTTCACAAATGTCCATCTTATGCGGGCAACGTTCTGCGAATGGGCAACCTTTTGGCGGATGTAGTAAGTTTGGTGTTACACCTTGAATTGGCGCGAGTCTTTCTTTTACGCCGTTCGATATTTTCGGCAGAGAGTTTAATAGCCCTTTCGTGTATGGGTGATTCGGTGATTGGAAAATATCAAGTACAGGTCCTTCTTCCATAATAAGCCCGCCATACATTACGATAACTCGTGTACAGTTTTGCGCGACAATTCCTAAGTCATGTGTAATAAGAAGTAACGCCATATTTGTTTCATTTTTTAAGTTTTTCATTAAATCTAGTATTTGTGCTTGTATCGTTACATCAAGCGCTGTCGTCGGTTCGTCCGCAATGAGAAGATCTGGATTACAAGACATTGCCATTGCGATCATAACCCGCTGTTTCATACCACCGCTTAGTTCATGTGGATATTGTTTTACCCTTTCTTCTGGTGAAGAAAGACCGACTTGTTTTAACAAATTGACCGCGATATGCTCTGCTTCTTTCTTTTTCACTTTTTGATGCCGTATAATTACTTCCGTCATTTGTTTCCCAATTTTCACGACTGGATTTAGCGCCGACATTGGATCTTGAGAGATAAGTGAAATTTGATTCCCTCTAATAGAACGCAATTCTTTTTCAGATTTAGAAAGTATGTTTTCATTATGAAAAAGGATTTCCCCTTCTTTCACTTTCCCTGGTGACGTAACGAGAGACATAACGGACTTCGCCATCACACTCTTTCCGCTTCCAGACTCCCCAACGATACCAACTACTTCGCCTTTATTTAAGCGAAATGTAACGCCGCGAACCGCTTCAACTTCGCCCCCTTCTATGAAAAAAGAAGTCTTTAAATTCTTCACTTCTAATAGTTTTTCAAACACGCTTCTCACTCCTCCCACTTAACGTTTTAGTTTTCATGTCCAGCTCCTTTTGGTGCGAAAGCCTTCTTCAATGCCTCACCAATTACGTTAAAACTTAATACCGTTAAAAGAATAAGAAACCCTGGGAAGAGTGTTAAATACCAAGCTTCACCGATATATCCTTGCGCATTGTTTAGCATGCTGCCCCAAGAAGAGTCTGGTTCTCTAATACCTAACCCTAAGAAGCTAAGTGATGATTCCATTAAAATCGATGTGGCAATTGTTAATGTCGCTGCGATAATAATGGTTGATAAAATGTTTGGAATGATGTGTCTTACAATAATCATGAGTGATTTTTGTCCCGATACTTTTGCGTATAAAACGTACTCACGCTCTTTTACAGATAACGTTTCTGCCCTTACGATACGCGCAGTGTCCATCCATGTTAGTAATCCGATAATAAGAACTAACGTTGTAATTCCTGGTTTTAAATAAGCATTTAATAGTAACATTAAAAAGAATGATGGAATCGACATAAGTACTTCCACAACTCGCATTAAAAAATTGTCTAACTTTCCGCCAAAATATCCGCTAATTGTTCCGACTGCGGTACCGATTGTAATCGAAACAATCATCGCGAGAAAGCCAACTGCAAGAGAAACTCTTCCGCCATATAACGCTCTCGTTAAGTAATCCCGTCCGTAATCATCTGTGCCGAACGGATGACTCATACTCGGTTCTTGTAAGCGATCTGGAATCGACATTTTACTAGGATCGTACGGTGATACGAATGCAAAAATCGATGCGATCGTTAAAACCGCAAGTATGATAACCCCCATTGCAACAAACTTATTTTTCGTAAAACTATTTTTTATCGTTTGAAATCTCCTATTATTCATTCCAAATCACCCCCTCATTCGAATGCGCGGATCTACTACGCCATATAAAATATCAGCAATTAAGTTACCGAGAATTAACATGAATGATGATAGTAATGTAATCGCCATAATAATTGGATAATCAAATCTAAAAATAGCATTTACCCCGAGTGATCCAAGTCCTGGCCATGAGAATACTGTTTCCGTAATAAACGCTCCGCCTACTAAACTTGGAATTGATAATCCGAAAATTGTAATGATCGGTATTAATACATTTCGAAGTACATGGTTAAATAAAACTGTTTTCTTTGAAGCGCCGTACGCATATTGAATTTGCACATAATCTTCTTCTAATTGCTGAATCGTACTGGAACGAATGTATCTCATATAAACAGAGACGTTTTGGAACGCTAGCACCATGCAAGGTAAAATGCCGTGCTGCACAATATCCCAGATAGAATCTTGTCCAACTGTGCGCATACCCATACTCGGAAGAAGGTTTAATTTTAATGAGAATAGGTAGATTAATAGTAATGCAAACCAAAAGACCGGCATGGAAATACCAACGTATGAAATAAAGTTTACGATGCGATCAAAGAACGAATTCTTTTTCACACCTGTAAATAATCCAAGCGGTATTGCGATTACGAATGATACAAGTAAAGATGAACCCATTAGCCCAATTGTTGCTGGTAATCTTTCTACGATAAGTTCTAAAACAGGACGATGATTTTGAAGTGAGTACCCAAAGTTCCCTGTTAAAATATTTTTTAACCATAAAATATATTGCACGTAAATGGGTTGATCTAGTCCTAAACTTTTTCGAATACGCTCCACATCAATCGGACTCATATTTGGCGTTACAAAATTTCGAACGGGATCTCCCGGTGCTAGTTTTATTAATAGAAAAGAAATAATAGAAATAACAAATAAAAGCGGAATTGCATTTAAAAGCCTCTTTGCAATTACTTTATACACAAACTTCCCCCCTCAGGATAAAGTGAAACTTTAATCAGTGGGGGTTTTATCCATCCCCCACTGATTATGAGTTGAATCAATCGGGCTTTTACAGGTAGCCCGACTCCCACCTAACTTCCTCGCATTCGCCAAATTTTGAGGTGGGAGTCTTACTGCCCTTTAAAGCGGGATAAAGAAGCTGATTTCCACCAGCTTCTTTATAGTTTCTTATTTCACTTCATAAATCTTCGATAGATCTTCAAACATTGTGACAGGAATTGCTTTAGCTTCTTTCAATCCATCAAACTTTTTATCTACTGCAATAACCGCTTTCGGATATGCGATTGGTAGATAAGGTAAGTCTTCCCTAGCTGTATCTTGAATTTTATGATATAACTCAGCACGTTTTGTTTTATCTGTTTCAACTGCAGCTTCTTCCCATAACTTATCGAAATCAGCATTTTTATAACGCGCATAATTGTATTCAGCATTACTTAAGAATAAGCTCTTATATGAATCTGGCTCAGGTCCCATAATGTAACCACCAAATGTAATGTCATAGTCTTTATTCTCTTTATCTAGTCCTTTTTCACTTGCTGCACTAGCATCTAATGCGTTTAGTTCAACTTGCAAGCCAATTTCTTGCAACTTCTGTTGTGTATACAGTGCTAAACTTTCCATAATTTTATTATTCGTTACATACATCACGCGTACTTTTTCTTTATCTTTCACACCAGCTTTTGCTAATAAATCTTTCGCTTCTTTTTGATCATACTTATACTCTTTAATATCTTTCGCATAATACATAGCGTCCGGTGTTAAGATTGAATTTGCTGGTTCTGCAAATTGACTAGAAACGAATGCTGAGTTAATCATTTCTTTTTTATCTAATGCATGCGCAATTGCTTGGCGCACTTCTTTTTTCTTCATAAGGTCTGTATTAAAGTTATAAGCTAAGTAGAATAATCTACCTTCAGGGAATGTCACCATTGAGAAGTTCCCAGTGCTATCTAATTTCTTAAAGTCTTGCGGCTCAATCATTTTCATATTGATTTGACCATTTTGCAGTGAAACATTTGCTGTATTACGGTCTTTTACAACGCGGTATACGATAGAATCTAATTTCGCTTTACCAGCGAAATAATCATCGAATCGCTCTAACGCAACGTATTCATCTGATTTGAATTCTTTTAATTTAAACGGACCTGATCCTACAGGTTGTAAGTTTTTCTTACTCTTCACTAAATCTGCTTCACCTTCAAATACATGTTTCGGAATTGGGAAGAAATCATTCATAACCCCTTCGAAAGATGCACTTACTTGTGGTAAAACGAATTGAGTTGTTAACTCATCTACTTTTTTCACCTCAAGCGGTTTTCCTTTAAAAATAAAGTTTTCACGACTTGAGCTATTTTGCTTCTCATCTAAAATAGATTGGAATGTAAATACAATATCGTCTGATGTAATTTTCTTACCATCATGCCATTTCAAATTATCTTTTAGTTTTAACGTCCATGTTAATTGATCTTCTGAAGGCGTAAAGCTCTCAGCAAGAACAAACTTTTTCTTACCGTCTTCCATATGATATAGCGGCGCATATAAAGCTTGCTGTATCGTTAATGACACACGATCATTCGCATAAAGCGGATTCATCGTATCTGGATTATCGCTAACACCAATCGTTAACGTCCCTCCGTCTTTCGGAGTCCCTGATTTACTAGTGCTCGCCTGCTTCGAAGAATCTTTCCCCCCAGAACAAGCCGCTAATGCAATAAGTAATAGTAGGACAAATGGTAATGCAAATAACTTCCGTTTCATCTTTCGGCCCCCTCGAACTATTTATACCCATAAGAAAACTCGGATTTAATCCCGAGTTTTCTTATAAGTTTTAAATTACCACTGCCCGTATATAAAGTCAAACTTTTTTGTAAATGTGGAAAGTTTGAAATCTATTAACAGAAACGAATACCACATCCCCAAAAATTTTATCAGCGATTATCCAATTTTATCGACCATAACTCCGAATTTATCGGTGATTCGACAAAATTCGCAGAAACCACCTTCCAGACTAGCAAGCAATCCCCACAGTAACGCCCCTCACCATACAAAAAAAGACCACCAAAAGGCAGTCTCAAAACTGAATCTTATTCCCCACTCCATGCTCCACCGCTTTTTCATACAAATACTTCGCCACTATTATATCTACTACCGCTAGGCCAACTGATTTAAACACGGTAATCTCTTCATCATTCTCCCTACCGGCTTTTTCCCCGCTTATAATTTGACCAAGTTCGGCGTGAATGTCGGTTTCCTTGAACAGGCCTTCTTTAATCGGAACTTGGAGATCACCCGTTTCTTCTAATGCTGCTTCTTTTGATTCGACTACTACTTTGTTTGCGTTAGTGATAGCGTGAGATGGCAGTTCTTGCATGCTCGGTCTGAATGAACCGACGGCGTTTACGTGGACGCCTTTTTGCAATGTTTCTGAGAAGACTGGTGTGGATGCATTTGTTGTCGTGACGATGATGTCTGCTTCGCTTATTGCTTCATTTGGACTTGCATAAACGTAAGCCGGTTTGTTGAATTTCTCTTGTATATATTGCGCGAATGCATACGCTTTTTCTTCCGTTCGATTGTATAAAATGACTTTTTCGATATCTCTAACCGCGAATACAGCTTCTGCAATTCCTTTCGCTTGTTCACCGGTGCCGATGATGCATAAAGTTTTTGCGTTATGACGAGCTAAATGTTTTGTCGCTACTCCTGATAAGGCGCCTGTTCGGATCATCGTTAAGTACGATCCTTCTAATAGTGCGAGTGGTTCTCCCGTTTGAAAGTCTGATAGCATTACAATCCCGTTTATCGTTTTCTTTCCGAGCTTCTTATTATGAGGGACTACCGTTACTATTTTTACTCCAAGCGCTTCAAGCCCTTCCGCTACTGAAGGCATAATTAATGCCGTATTTTGCTCGTTCGCAAATGGTAATGAAGCGCGTATTGGTGTAATCGTTCTTTCCGCGGAAAACTCTTGTAAAGCAAGCGCCGCGTATTCAATAACCTCGTTCATATTTACTAAGTTTCTTTGTTCGTTCGCGCTTATGACTAGCATATTTTTTCACCTCTCCTTTTATCCCGCTATTTGTGGGCAGTAAGACTCCCACCTCAAAATTCAGCTTGAGCAAAGAAGTTAGGTGGGAGTCGGGCTGCCCGTAAACGCCCGATTGGTTCAACTAATAATCAGTGGGGATGGACACCTCCCCCACTGATTAAAGTTTCACTTTATCCTAACAGAAATCCACGCTTCAAAACATCTCTCGGATCTACAACAAACTGATGAAATCCTGTAATAAATGCCTGCCCGGTTACTTTCGGAATAACTGCTTCATATTGATCTACCTCTGTTACAGATAATACTTCTCCTTCGAATTGTCCGCCAGTAATGCATTCGTGGATGAATGTTTCTCCTTGTTGTAAGGCATCTTTTTCAAAAAGGGTTGCAATTCTTGCAGAAGTTCCTGTACCGCAAGGAGAACGATCTACTTGCCCGTCAGCAAAGATCGTTACATTTCGTAAAGTAGCGTCTTTCCCTTTCGGTTCATCTGAAAAAATAACGCCGTATATTCCTTTTAAACCTTCTTCCAGTGGATGTTTTACTTCCAGTTGGCTCTCAATATAGTGTTTAATTTTCCCGCCCCACGTTTGAATAGCAGATAAGTCTTTGAAATCAACTTTCAAACCAAATTCTTTACTATCTACAACGGCATAAAATGCTCCGCCAAATGCGATATCTACTTGAAATTCATAGTTATCTATTTTAATAGGAACGTCTTTTTTGTATACAAATGAAGGGACATTTTCAAATGATACAGACTCTACCTCGTTCCCGTTATATTTTGCATACGCGATGACTTCCCCAGCAGGACTATCAATAATGAACTTTTGCTTTTCACCTGTCACTTCAAACATACCTGTTTCAATTCCTACTGTAATAACAGCAATAATACCGTGTCCACACATCGTACTCCAGCCTTCATTATGCATAAATAATACGCCAAAATCAGCGTGAGCACTTGCGGGCGGAGTAATGATACAGCCGTACATGCCGTGATGTCCTCTCGGTTCATACATAAGAATTTCGCGAAGATGATCCAAATGTTCCATACAGTATGCACGTCTTTCAAGCTGTGTTTCTCCCTTGATTTCCGGCACGCCGCCCGTAATAATTCGAAGCGGTTCCCCAGCTACATGAGCATCAATTGTTGTGTATATTTTACTAACCTTCATTTCTATCTCTCCCCTATATGTTGATACTATTTTCATTGCAAATATCATGCCAACGCATAGAGTATAAATCTGTATATATTTTTTAAAAAATACACACTACTGTCTACTTTTTTATACAGTAGACAGTGAGTGATTATCAACCTACAATCAATCCCACATCCCCCAAAAAATATATCAGCGATTATCCAATTTTATCGACCGCAACTCCGAATATATCGGCGATTCGACACAACTTATCGACTTACCGACAAATCTCGCAGTTTCACACCTAATAACCACCAACCAAAAACAGAGTAACCATCGAATTCACCAACCAATCCCACACCCAGCCGATGCTCAGAAAGACCCAACCAAAAAAATCCCCCGAAAACTCAGGGGACCCATCAAACCCTAACCGCCACCACATCCGGCACTTGCTTCGCAATCTCCTCACCAATCTTTATACTAGCCGTTGCGGCTGGAGACGGCGCATTGCAAATATGCAGAGAGTTTATGCCAGGGATAATGCAGAAGTCATCAACCATATTTCCGTTTGATAAAATGGCCTGTGCTCTTACACCTGCATGCGTTGGGACGATATCTTTTTCTGTCAGTTCTGGTATGAGGCGCTGCAGGCTTTTTAGAAATGATTGTTTACTAAATGAGCGCACCATTTCTTTTATACCTTCTTTCATATTTGGCATCGCCATTTTCCAGAAGCCTGTGTATGTCATTGTTTCCATGAAGTCTTTTATATCAAAGTCTTTTTTCGTGTAGCCTTCTCGCTTGAAGCTTAATACAGCATTTGGTCCTGCATGTACGTCCCCGTTTATCATTCTTGTGAAATGAACACCTAAAAACGGAAATTCTGGGTTTGGAACTGGATAAATTAGATGCTTTACGAGATGGCGTTTTTCCGTGACAAGTTCATAATACTCACCGCGGAACGGGACAATTTTCATATCTGTTAATATGCCTGTCTTTTTCGCAATGCGATCGCTATGTAAGCCAGCGCAGTTAATGAGAAATTTCGTTTTAAATACACCTTGATTTGTCTCAATTGTTACGACGTCTTTTTTCTCAACGATCTGTTCTGCTGCTGTTCCTAAATGCACTTCTCCGCCTTTTTCTTGAATAAAACGAGCAAAAGCATGACTTACTCCTCTATAATCAGCAATACCGCAAGAAGGAACACGAATTGCACCAAGTCCTTTTACATGCGGCTCCACTTCTGCTAATTGTTCCTTATCTATTTTGGAAATATGTAAGCCGTTTTGTAACCCTCTCTCGTATAAATTATGTAAAAGAGGAAGTTCTTCTTTTTCTGTCGCGACAATTACTTTTCCGCACATGTCATAAGCGATGTTATTTTCTTTACAAAATTGGACCATAGCCGCATTTCCTTCCTTGGCAAACTTTGCTTTATAGCTCCCTGGTTTATAGTAAATACCCGAGTGAATTACACCGCTATTATGACCCGTTTGATGATGCGCTAGTTCCTTTTCTTTTTCAATAATTGCGATTTTCGCATGAGGGAATTTTTTTGTTAAAGCCATTCCAGTTGAAAGACCAACAATTCCTCCACCAATAATTATAAAGTCATACATCCTACTTCCCCCTTAATAGTATAAAAGGCAGGTCTCTTTGAAAGACCCGCCGTACATATTATTTAGAAAAACACCCGCGTTGACGCATGAGTTCTCTATATAAATCTTTATTTTTCTCAAATGCCGCTCTTCCGTGCATCCAAAATAAATTGTTTAAAAGAACTAAATCACCAACTGGTAGTTTTAATGCATGTGTTGCTGGTGAATTTTCAACTGAATACGATAAATCTTTTAGATAGTTTGCTTGTTCAATATTATCTGGATACGCGAACTGATCGATAAAGCAAATGCACGGTGCGTTATTTACATCAAAAAATGTTTCGCGATATACAATTTCTTGCGCATTTTTACTTGGTGGTGCTTTATACGTAATTTTAACAGATGCGAGCGAATGATCTCTAAATTTTTGAAGATCTTCCCAATCGTCTAAATGTAGTAAACGGGATTCCCCTCCTACTGCATTTTGCTCTTCAATTTTCATCATAAGAAGCCAATCGGTTGGCTCATCAACGAATGTTCCATCTGTATGAAGTGTGAATAATCGATACGCTTGACGAAGATATGAATCACTACTATCCGTATCTTTTACATTAAATCTAGCATAATACGTTCCTGTCATCGCATCAAAATTCGGTGTTCCAATTAAATGTGTTAATGCTGTCGCAAATTTCACATAGTCTGCTGGATCGGACGTTTCCCCTTGCACCCCAATTGTAAATCCGCCTGTTTCACGGTCATGAATAATGCCGCGAATGTTATCCATAAACGATTGCCCAAAAATCTTTCTCATGCTATCAGCAAGATTAAACCGAGAATAAGGAATGTATTGTAATGACTGCTCTGAATGCTCTTTTACCTCTTCAAAAAATTGCTTAAGCAATTGCTGATTTAGCGTAATATGATATAAACGTTTATGCTCCGGATGAGGAACAATTTCATATCCCTCATATTTCTTTACAAACTTCATCTTCGCATTTTGTTCTGTAATAATCGACATTTCAATTCCTCCCTAAATGAAATATGAAGAACGTATTGACGCTTTTTACAGACAGTTATCCTTATCTTCTTATGCCGAGATTCGGTCTTACTGCCCTAACAGCAAAAAGCCAGTCATACGCACCACGACAGAAAATCGTAGAAACGTACAACTGGCTTATCATTACGAGTGTCTTTAATCTCTTAAAGTACAATAATAATAGACAGTTCATATAAAAATATGTGTAAAACAGGAAAGCAAGATCGAATTTAGAGAAGGCTAATTTCTCGAATGGATCTTATTAATTAAATGATAATTCAAAATTTTCTAACTGTCAATTTATTTTTTCTTATTTTGGATCATAACACATGCCCATCAACTTAAGAGTGTAAACAAACTGAAATTGCGTTCAGCTGGTTTAAAACATTCTTAAAAATGCGCATCATTGCACGAAACCAACATCTCTAGCAAGATTCCGTAAAATATTTGGAGATAAAAATCTTTGAATCTCTTGAGCAAATAGTTGTAATTCATCAAATACAGAAATAAACATACAAAAACGCTATCCTTTCCTATGATTCTACAGAAAGAATAGCGTATTTTTTTATTTTAGGGAGTATTTTGTTTTGTTAGCTTGATAGCGATGGGGCGCTATCCCTTATAGAAAATTTATCTACCGCCTGAAAATTAAAATCATTGTTTACTTTTTTTGTTCAATAAAAGTAAGCCTAATCCCATCATTATAAAAAGTATGCCCATATATAATTCTTTAGAAATTCCGCCCCCTGTTTTTGGTAATACCTCTCCATTTTCTCTTGAATTCTTCTTTGTTTTTAAAACTTTTGATTTATCTTCATCCGTATTTGGTTTCTCACCCGTATTCGGTTTCTCACCTGTATTTGGCGTTTCACCCGTATTTGGCGTCTCACCTGTATTTGGTTTCTCACCCGTATTCGGTTTCTCACCTGTATTTGGCGTTTCACCGTA
>NZ_JBNNUF010000007.1:89976-90423 GCF_050279465.1 Bacillus sp. NPDC094077
TCTCACCTGTATTTGGCGTTTCACCCGTATTTGGCGTCTCACCTGTATTTGGTTTCTCACCCGTATTCGGTTTCTCACCTGTATTTGGCGTTTCACCTGTATTTGGCGTTTCACCCGTATTTGGCGTCTCACCTGTATTTGGTTTCTCACCCGTATTCGGTTTCTCACCTGTATTTGGCGTTTCACCCGTATTTGGTTTCTCACCCGTATTTGGCGTTTCACCTGTATTCGGTTTCTCACCTGTATTTGGCGTTTCACCCGTATTTGGTTTCTCACCCGTATTTGGCGTTTCACCCGTATTCGGTTTCTCATCCGTATTTGGTTTCTCACCTGTATTTGGCGTTTCACCTGTATTTGGTTTCTCACCTGTATTTGGCGTTTCACCTGTATTTGGTTTCTCACCTGTATTTGGCGTTTCACCTGTATTTGGTTTCTCACCTGTATTTG
>NZ_JBNNUF010000007.1:90520-123566 GCF_050279465.1 Bacillus sp. NPDC094077
TTGGCGTTTCACCTGTATTTGGTTTCTCACCCGTATTTGGTACATCTGTTTCTGCATTCACTTGTTCTAATCGATTATTTTTTATCTTGAATAGGTAAGTTTTATTTCCTTCCTTAGTCATTTCTGTATTTCCATAATAATATTTGAATCGCGAAGGTTCTGCATGATATATTTGAATTATATCGCCTTCCTCATATGTTAAACCGTTAATAACATTTTCCAATGTACTCTTCGTACTCTCTTGTCCCTGTACTTTCACATTTACTTTTTGTCTTTTGTTTTTGTTATATATTTCTACGCCCATATATTCTTCGCCTGTAAAATAACTATGCACTGAATTATTTGTTCCTAAAAAACTTAATTTTTTTGTTTCAGGATGTACCGTTAGGTTTCCTACTAAATATGATCCCAGCCCTAAAAATTCTAGTGTATCCCCATATTCCACATTAACCGGAATCCTTATAAGATTACTATTTCCATACGTATTTGTTAACTTCACTAATAAATTTCCAGCTTTTTCTCCCACCTTAAAAGCTTCAATAGAAGAGGGGGTAGCAGAAATGTTAACATTGGAATCATCGTTTAAATTACGAATATTTGTTAAAAATTTAGAGACATCTAAATGGGAACTATCCTGTTCTCCTAATAGTGCTGTTGGAGTAGCCTTTATATTTGCTATCGGAATTATATACGGACTAAGTTCTCTATCTACTATTTTATTTTCTTCTATTATATTGTTCCAAATGGGTATTGTTATTTTCGGATATTGTTCTACTATCTTTTTCGTTTCATCATTTGCATATAACCCCCATTTTTCAAAGAAAGGTAATAAATTTCTGTGGGTAACCTTACTTGTCATCTGAATAAATAATTGTTTTTTACTATCATCAGTATTCAAGTTATGATTTTTTAAAACACGATACTCTTGATTAAGTTTTGGATAAAAATTATTTCCATATGATTGGCGTAATTGCTCAAACATTCCAAGCTTAACCCACACACTAGCATTGTCAAAGTTTTTATTAGGATCCTTTAATTCTAAAAAGTCACTTATTTCCTTTTTTGAACCTTTCAAGCGATTAGTAAATCCGAGCTTTTCTTGAATGACTAACGCTGGAATATTCACAGTTACTTCTCCTAGACCACTCCATGTATAGTCTGGATTCTGGTATGTATGTCCCATCTCATGCCATACACCCCATTGTTCTTGATCTGAGGGAGTACTCAAAATATCTTTACCTGCACTCGTATTTTTTTGGAAACTAATATATCCACTTGTTGCATAAGCATATCCGGCACCGTTATCCGGGTTCACAATATGTATGCTATTATCATATTTTTGGGCGACACCATTGGCATTCAAATCTAATCCTGAAACCTCATTTTGAATTAAATATACCTTGTCCCAATACTTTAATAGATCTTCTACTGATCTATTTTTTAACGATTTAGCGGCAAGTGGATATTGAAATGTACCAAATACATGCTTACCAACTAGTTCGACAAATGGGGCCTTTTGCATTTTTTCCAACATGTTTATCCATTCTTCTTGCTTGGTTTCCCCTAAAATGAATTTAGGGACATCTTCTCCCCCCCATATTGAAACTGTAATTGTATTTGTTTCAGATGTATTTTTGAGATATAACATTCCATCTCCTTTATCAAAAACGATGTTATTATCTCCACTTTTTAATTCAAGATCAGTATAACCAATATCTTTATTATCATTTAGATACTCATATGTTCCAATTTGCCCGATAGTAGCATACAGTTTTGCTGAATTATCAGTATTGTGGACTTGAATTTTAATATGTTCTCCTTTTTTAACAAAGATTCCTGTCGGTTCTAAATCAGCGTGATACATTGTACGATTTTCTAAAGATCTTCTCTTATTTGTATCTCCCCTTGGTTTTAAAACAAATTTCTTACTCCCATCTGTTGTCTGTGATTGATTTTCAATTGTTATATCCTCATACTCTGCATGAGATATTATTGGATAAAATTGCTGTGGTAACATAATTACCATCAAAATAACTAAAATATGTAATAATTTCGAAATTTTAGTGTACTTTAGTTTATAACGTTTAGTCCTCCTTCCTTGTCGATTCATACTGTATTCCTTCCTTTGTCGATTCATGATGTCCTCCTTCCTTTTTTAATACCTTAACAAATATAAATATTAAGATACCAAATAATTATAACTTCAGTAAGAGGCATGTCAACTAAAAGATTCTGGTGCAAAAATTGCTATATTTTAGGTTTGTGTACATGCCCATCAACCTAACAGAAGAGGTTGATGGGCATGGGGTACTGACGGCAAAACGCGGATTTTATACGCTAAGAATATGCAGGACTTCATGCAGACTGCAAGAACGGTTTGAACTGCCAAATACTGTTGTGACAGGAATGTATGAAATATTGCACACAGAGAAGGGAACGGAAAGCTAGAAAACTATTGATATGAATGACTTTCTTGGATTGGGTTACTACTGATAATGATGCGTTATGTTAACTTGACATGAATATCCTATTCATCCAAAACTTCACAAAATTACCCTTACTGATGGTACAATTAGGATAACGGAGGAATATTATGGGTTATCTTAATCAGCTTTATGTAATACTGTATTTTATAATCGGCATTGCAATATTCTCATTCTTCAATTCTAATTCACCAAAAACTAAGGATAAAAATCTAACATTCATAATGGTCAGTTTAGCCGTAAATCTATTCACAATTCCAGTGGCTTTTTTTATAGGTGTGATGGCAACAGACTCTCCAGATAGTACTGAACTTGATTTTTGGGGAGGATTTCTCTTTATTCAAGCAATACCGCTCCTCATACTACTTCTAGCTTTGGTTTGGTGGTTTATTCATCGGAACAAAGAAAAGGTCCACAAATAGAATTTCAAAAGACTTCCGCTAACGAAAATTATGTAAAAAAGCTGTCCATATGGACAGCTTTTTATATTTTTTGCTTAGCGCATATTTTCGCTAAAATGTTGGCGGTACACCAACTGGCTCTCCTTTATAGTTATATAAAGTGAAACTTTAATCATTGGGGAGGTTGTTCATCCCCAATGATTATTAGTTTTCACTAGTCGGGCGTTTACGGGCAGCCCGACTCCAACCTAACTTCGTTGCTCCAGCCAAATTTTGAGGTGGGAGTCTTACTGCGCGCAAATAGCGGGATAAACTAGACAGTGATTATAAATTCGTTTCCTCATACTCTTCCTCAGGCTTTTCATCATTTAAATAACTTACATATTGGCGATGTAAGTCTTTTACCGCACTGACGATAGCATTTTGCGCTTTTCCTTGATAGTGATCCGTAATATCTTGCACAATTTCTTCAATACCATCTCGCAAACTATGTCCTCTCAAAATTTGAGCAACGAAATCTCTCCCGTGCTCTGTTGCGAGCGTACAAGATGCTTCAATAATGACGTGATATTTATGATCTGCTTCAATTGTAATTGTTAATGTTTCATACATACTGCGAACAGCCATCCCTTTCGGAAGTCTCGAATGTCCTGCCATGAAAAAAGTTCCTTTGCGCATATTTCATCCTCCGTTACTATGTTTTTTGTCACTTATACTTGATCTACGTATACTGTCTTCATTCTCGTATAAAATTCTTTCGCCGCTTTCCCTTGTTCACGCGGTCCAGCACTCGAGTTTTTCATTCCGCCAAACGGAACTTGTGGTTCTGCTCCTGCAGTTTCTGAATTCACGTGTACCATTCCAACTTCCATATCATCAATAAACCGCTGCGATAAACTTAAATTATTTGTACAAATGGATGCACTTAGCCCGTATTCTGTATCGTTCGCTAAAGAAACTGCTTCTTCATAACTATTCACTTTAAATAAACATATAACTGGCCCGAAAATTTCTTCTTTTGCAATGCGTGCATCTACATCTACATTTTCAAAAATAGTCGGTAAAACGTAGCAACCGTCCTGCAATTCTGCTTCTTTCGGCACGCTACCTCCATGCAGTAAGGAAGCCTCCGCTTTTCCTACTTCAATCATCGATAAAACAGATTGTTGCTGCCCCTTTGAAACACATGGTCCCATAAATGTATCAGGATCTAACGGATTCCCAACTGTAAGAGCTTCCGTTCGCTGCAACAGTCGATCGCGGAACGCTTCATAAATTTCCTCTTCTACAATTACTCTACTTGTTGCGGTACACTTTTGCCCTGTTGACATAAACGCACCTTTTATCGCAATGTTTACCGCCTTTTCAATATCAGCATCCCTTAATACAACTAACGGATTTTTTCCGCCCATCTCTAACTGCACTTTTTTCCGCGTTTCAACAGCTGCTTTATGAATGATATTTCCAACGTGATTAGAGCCGGTAAAAGATATTGCTTGTATATCCGGATTCCCCGTTAATTCTGCCCCAACTTCAGTTCCTTTGCCAAACACACAATTCACAACGCCGGCTGGAATACCTGCCTCATGAAACGCATTTACAAGATGATACACCGATTTTGGCGTCACTTCAGCCGGCTTAATAACAACCGTATTTCCGTAAATAAGTGCCGGCGCCATTTTCCACGCTGGTATTGCAATTGGAAAGTTCCAAGGCGTTATTAACCCAACTGGTCCTACTGCTACTCGTTTACTGTAAAGCATCGTACTTTCATTTGCAGACGGAATAAGTTCTCCGATTGGTTGATTTGCTTCTCCTGCATAATATTCAAGAATGCCAATCGCCCGCTTCGTCTCGCCTATCCCTTCTGCAATCGTTTTTCCTTCTTCATTCGTTACATCTCGGCCAATTTCATTTACCTTTTCTTTTAAAATAGCTGCCGCTTTCCATAAATAACTTGCTCTTTCTTGAAACGATAACTTTTGCCATTTATGAAAAGCCTCTTTCGCTGATGCGATTGCTACTCGTGTATCTTCTGCTGAACTAAACGGAAATTCACTTAGTACTTCCCCGTTATGCGGATTATAATTTTTAACATACGCATTCGTGGAAGGTTCTCTCCATTCACCGTTTATATAATTGAAAAACTTCATTCCCCTGCCCCCACCATTTTTTTATTTTGAAAGTTTCGCAATAGCAGCTTCTAAAATAGTAAGCCCTTCCTCAAGCTGTTCATCTGTTATCACAAGAGGCGGTAAGAAGCGAAGTACATTACTATAAATACCCGCGCTGATCGTAATGACACCTTTATTATGCGTTTCCTTCATAATCGCTTTTACCTCTTCTGTCGCTGGCTCTTTCGTTTCTCTATCTTTTACAAGCTCAATTGCAGTCATCGCGCCAAGGCCTCTCACATCACCAACTAGTTCATATTTCTCTTTCCAACTATTAAATACTTCCATCATACGATTTCCAATTTCCTTAGCACGCTTCACTAAATTCTCTTCTTCGATTACATCCAAAACGGCTAGTGCAGCTACGCAAGCAGCCGGACTTCCTGAAAAAGTACCACCTAGTTGACCAGGCCCAGGCGCATCCATTAATTCTGCTCTTCCTGTTACTGCACTAAGCGGCATTCCAGCAGCAATTGATTTTGAAAATGTCATTAAATCAGGAGCTACACCGAAATGATCCATTGCAAATAAATTACCCGTACGAGCAAAACCTGTTTGGATTTCATCTGCAATCATCACAATTCCGTACGTATCACAAATATTTCGTACTCCTCTCATGAACGTAGTCGACGGAACGATAAATCCACCTTCTCCTTGAAGCGGTTCCAAAATAATTGCAGCGATATTATCACTTGCCACTTCCTCTAGCATAAAACGCTCAAAATACGATAAAATTTCTTCGTCTACTTCTTCTTGCGTCAGTCCTTCGTCAGCACGGTAATAATATGGATATGGTAATTTGTATACTTCTGATGCAAACGGCCCAAATCCATGTTTATACGGTTTCACTTTACTTGTCAGTGACATCGTCATAAGTGTACGTCCGTGATATGCTCGTTCGAACGAAACGATCGCACTTCTTCCCGTTGCTTTTCTAGCAATCTTCACCGCATTTTCTACCGCTTCAGCTCCGCTATTTGCAAACATCGTTTTTTTCTTAAAATCACCTGGTGTTAATTCATTCAGTCTTTCAGCTAATGCAATATAACTTTCATACGGCGCTACGTGAAAACAACTATGAATAGAAGATTCCACTTGCTCTTGAATCGCCTTCACTACTTTCGGATGGCAATGCCCAACGTTTTGCATACCAATTCCGCCCGCAAAATCGATTAGTTCATTGCCATCTACATCTGTAATAATTGCGCCTTTTGCTGATTGCACATACAACTCTGTAATATTGTAAGGTCCTTCTGGCACCGCATTTTTTCTTCTTTCATGTAATATGCTTGATTTTGTAGTAACAATATCCTTCAACATGGCTCATACCCCTTTTCTTAATCTTTCTCCAAGCTAACTTCTGAATCTTTTATAATCGTAAAATCATTTAATTTTTGCTTATCTATTTTTCTAACTCTTAGAAAATAGCTTATTATTACTACGATTGTAGCTAGTAATGTCATGTAAAACTGCATGCGCATATCTTCTATAAACGCCTGCGAAACAAATATCGTTACAATCATCGTAAGCGTTGCATATGTGAGATAAGGGAATAACCACATTTTCACTTTTAGCTTTCCAGCCCCTTCTCTTTCCCTTTCTCTTCTTAACCTGACATGTGAAACCGCAACGAACATATACATCAGCATCGTTACCCCGCCCGAACTATTCGCTAAAAACGCAAACAGTTTATCAGGAGATATAAACTTCAACATCGCGCAAATAAATGCAAATACGATACTTGCATAGATCGCTATAACCGGCGTCCCTCTACTATTTAATTTTGAAAAAGCAGCCGGAGCGTCACCTTTTTTCGCAAGGGAAAATAACATACGCGAGCTCGTATATATCCCTGAATTCATAACGGAAAGTAGTGATAAAAAGACAACGCCATTCATAATCTCTGCCGCTGCAGGCACCCCTGCCATATGAAATAAACTTGCATACGGTAGTTTTAATAACTCCTTATCCGTCCACGGAATAAACATAACTAAAATTGTTACGGACCCTACGAAAAAAAGCATAAGGCGCCATACTACACTATTAATCGCTCTTATTACATTTTTTTCTGGATTATCAGATTCTCCGGCCGCAATCGCTGCTACTTCGCTTCCGGATAAAGAGAAGGAAATAAACACAACGCTGAGTAAAACAGGGACAATTCCATTTGGAAAGAAACCGCCATTTTCTGTAATAATAGAAAGACTCGGTCTATCCACCCCTGGAACAAACCCAAAAAACATCGAAATTCCTAAAATTAAAAACGCAACAATTGCCACAACTTTAATAAACGCTAACCAATATTCAAATTCACCGTACAATTTTACTGAATATACATTCGTCATCGTCATTAAAAGAACCATACCCAAACTTGCAATCCATGCTGGAATCGAAGGGAACCAATTATTAATCATCACGCCTAAAAGTACCGATTCAATTGCGATAATAATGACCCAGTTAAACCAATATAACCATCCGATCGTATACCCTGCCCACGGTCCAATTGCTTTATTCGCATACGTTGCGAAAGAACCACTATCAGGATTTTCCGCTGCCATCTCCCCTAACATGCGCATCACAAGTACGACCATTAAAGCCCCGATAATATAAGACAAAATCGCAGCTGGCCCCGAGGACTGAATAATCGTTCCACTTCCTACAAACAAACCTCCGCCAATAACCCCGCCAATTGAAATCATCGTTATATGCCGAGTTTTTAAATCTTTTTGTAACTCCTTTTTTTCTTTGCTCAAACAGCTCACCAACCCCTCCGTTAGCATGAAAACGCGCGCCATACCCCATTGATAACGCTTTCTAAAAATCCCCTCCTACTTTTTAAGAAAAAATAAAAAGAGCCAGAAAAACAACGCATACAGCTGCATTGAATTTTACTGCCCCTATCCTTATGGCTCGTCCTCCTGCTAAGGAAGCTCAAGTGGAAAGAAGTTCTTCTATTTCACTTTCAAACATACATCCGGGCTTACAGGGAGGCTAATCACTGTCATCCGATAATAAGTTAATCATAATACAAATAAACTGAATATTCAATATTAATTTGAGGAGGAATTTCCAAATCTCCCCAACATATACTGTTCAAAAGCAAAAGGAAGTGATCTCATGTACTACGGAACAAAAGGCTGGTACGTAGCCGAACTAAAAAAATTAGGCGTTCGCTATTTTGAAGGACGGAAGCTAGAAAGCTACCGCGGACACATCTTGCGCAATTTACTAATCGAACAACAGGAAAAGTTAAAAGAAAAGTAATTTACTAATAAAACGATTCTCGAAATATATCGGCGATTCAACACGGAATATCAGCGATTTTTCAAATATATCAGCGATTTGACACAGAATATCGGCGATTTTTCAAATATATCAGCGATTCAACAAATTCCAGCAAGCACCACCTGCCAATCACCAACCAATCACACATCAAGCCACAATAAAAAGGTCACCCAAACGGGTGACCTTTTTCTCTTATTCACAAACAAGAATTTGTCTAGAAAATGATCCTTTTCTTGTGATACAGCGGTCTGTAATTTCAAATCCCGCTTCATGAATCATGTCGTCCATTGTTTCCATCGTAACAACGACTACTTTTTTTGCGATACGGCGCGCACTTGAAAGAATCGAAAGTTGATCTTCTGGTGTTGCGTGCGTAAATAGATCGTATGGCATATCGATAATTGCGACGTCGTAATTATCAGTAATTTCTTCAATTGGGCCTTTTGTTACTGTTCCTTCAAACCCGAAATGTGCGATGTTTTTTCTCGTTCCAAGAACTACAAGTGGATTTATATCTCTACCAACGATATTAATCCCCATAGAAAGTGCTTCTACTACTACTGTTCCAATGCCACAGCACGGGTCAATTGCTCGTACTCCATCTGGGTTTGGTACAGCGATATTTGCGACAGCTCTAGCAACACGTGTGCTCAGTGATGTCGAATAGCTATGCGGTTTTTTTATGTGATGATACCAAACCGGATCACTTTCTACATAGTGTCCGAAGTACCAGCGTCCTCCAAGTGGAACAATCCCGAATACACGCTCTGGATTACGAACATCAGCTTCTCCTTCAATATGCATGCCGAGGTCTCGCTCAATGAGGCGTCTTTCCCCATATTCAATCTTATTTTCTTTCCCAAGATCATTAATTTTCACGAAGATGACTTTAAATGTCGCGCCCGCCAAATCAATTTGTTTCACTTGTTCTAAAATGCTTTCTAAGTCGTCCCCTTCATACATAACCTCAACGCGCTCTTTAATAAACGGACTTCTACTCGGAGCAATCTTGACTTCACTTTTCAAAATATTAACGTGAGACTCCCTCCCAAAGAACGAGCGCATTTCCAAGTAACATAAAGCACGCTCCTCTTCGCGAAACGCATACGTATATATACATGCAGGTGTTTTACTATGATTACTCAATCTATTATCATCCTTTATCGTTTAAAATTGTTATGATCACAATTACTCGAATATTTTTGTATATAAAATTAAATGATATCATATGCCCGAAATAAAGTGAAACTATAATCAGTGGGGGTCTTGTTCATCCCCACTGATCATCAGCCCTCACCAATCGGGCGTTTACGGGCAGTTGATCTCCCACCTAACTTCTTTGCTCCAGCCGAATTTTGAGGTGGGAGTTTTACTGCCCGTTAATGCGGGATAAAGAGAAACCTTTATCATTTGTTTTATAAATAAAAGAGATTGCCTATTGGCAATCTCTTTATATTTATTAACGGAAAGAAGATACATTCTGACCTTGTTCTTCATAGTAATCTAGAATTCCACCATAAATTGCTTCTGCTGCACGTTGTCTCCACTCTGGAGAGGCTAATTTTAGAGAATCACCTGTATTATCGACAAATGCTAATTCTGCTAATACAGCTGGCATTGTGTTTTCTCTAATTACGTATAAATCACCGTTTTTCACACCACGATCAGTTGTGTTCAATGCATCCACAAGACGTTCTTGAATTTTCTCTGCTAGTAAACGACTTTCTTCTACATTTGGATTTGTCGCTCTCGTTGGCGAACCATAATAGAATGTTTCTGTTCCATGTCCTAATCCACCTGTAGATCCGTTACCGTGAATACTTACAAAGATATCACCATTATTTTCTTGAGCAAATTCTACTCGTTTTTTCAATGAATCTTTTGAACCTGTTCCTGGGCGTGTATCGTCCGTACGTGTTAACTTAACAGTGAACGGTGTCTTTTTCTCAAATATTTTCTGTAATCGTAAAGATGTATCTAATACAATTTCACTTTCTTTCATATTTATACCAGGGTTACCGGAATCCATTCCACCATGTCCTGGATCAATAATAATCGCTTTTCCTTCTAAGAAGTTTCCTTGCTTCACTGGGTTTAATTGATTTTTATCCACCCACTGGAAGCCCGCTCCCATGCGGATACGAATCCAACTACCGCTCTCTTCAATAACAGTTACTTGTTGTGCATTATATGTTCCCATTACTTTTGAAGAATGAGAAGCTTCTGCATATGTAGTAAATCCTTCATTAATAGCTTCTGTTTTCTCTACTAAAGGTGTCCATTTATCACCGTTACTTGTTGCGATTTTGATCCATCCATCTCGCTCTTCTTTTACTTCAACCATTTGTGGATCATGCTGATTTGCACTAATCCCAGATGTTAATGATGGTCCGTGATATGTAATGAATTTTCTATCCATATACATTTTCTTTGTATTACCACTCTTTTCAAATTTATCTGTTTGAGCAGTAAGCTGAGCCGCCTGTTCACGTGTAATAGAATTGTCTGGTTTCCAGCCGTCACCTGTACCTAAAGAAAGTTTTAATTCTACTAAAATATTTACTTCTTCTTTACCCCAATGATTTTCTAAATCAGCGAATTTTGTAGGCACTGGTCCTGTTACTTGGCTTTTCAAATCATATGCCCTTACAAGCATAGCCGCCATTTCAGCACGAGTTACTTTTCCTTCAGGATCAAATACTCCCGTTCCTCGCCCCTTAATAATATCCTCTTTTTCAATCGCCGCAATATATTGAGCTGCCCAATGATTTTTTGAATCATTAAAAGATGGCTTCGCGTTCGGATCTACTTTAACGCCAATTGCTGTTGCGATAATCTTTGCCGCCTGGGCACGTGTTAAATCGCCTTGTGGCATAAAGTTACCATCTGGCATACCATTAATTACATTTCTCTCTACTAAATAATAAATTGCGTCTTTCGACCACGCATTGTCTGAAACATCAGGAAATTTCTTCGTTTCTGCTAAACTACTAATTGGATGTGCTAGTAAATTTGCTGCTAATATACCTGCGGCTATTGCTTTGTACTTCATGAAAAATAAATCTCCTCTCGAAACTTCATATTTATACAAATATTCCCATCGAACTAACTATAAAATATTAGCTAATAATTAATTCTTTCATAGTTTATAACATTATATATCTATAGTAAATACGTTTTCCTTTCACATAACAAAAACCGCATATATATAACTGATAATGAATGTATATAAAAAAGCGATTCGTACATATTACTCTAATCGCTTTTCCTAATGTATTATTTAAAATTTTCTTTAACATATATATTCCCTTCCTCCAAAGGAAGCTTTATCTGATTGATCCTTTCTGCTTTTCCTGTCTCAAGATTTGTTTGGAAAGTCGAGAAATACCATATTCCTTCTCCATTATCATAATTCCCTATAAGGAACTTCCCTTTATCTAGAGCCTTAAAACAAGTTTCTGTGATCCCAAAATCACCTTCGCCAATTTTCACTTCGAGTACTTTTCCTTTATGAATATAAAACACTTTCGCTGTCGATAAATTAGAAGATTCACGCTGCAATGCTACGAAAAAATTTGGTGTACCTTTACTAACAAATCCACTTTTTCTAGACGTATTAAATACAAACTCTCCAATTTGCGCCTCTTGCAAATATAATGTCGCACTTGTAGATTGTAAAGCGAGCTGATATTCCCCTTTATATATTTGATCTCCTTCTTGTGCACCAACCCAAGGTTCTTTTTGCGTTTCATGTTGTTCGTTATTCGAAAATACATGCAAAGTATATGTTTCTCCCTCAGTCGAATTCATTGAGACAGTGTAACGACTTTGCACTTGTGGATGTATTTGTGATCCTTGTATTTTTCTACTCTCTTTTTTAGTTCCCCCGGTATCCTCTACCTTCGTCACTACTTTTTCCCCTGAACTTTCTTTAGAACACCCAACTAACGCTAAACTTACAACGATACTACCCATCAATAGCTTCTTCATATTATCCCCCAAATGAAAAGCTGATTAAAAATATTATTTTTAATCAGCTCTCTCTATTTTCTATGAAATTATTCTTCAATTAAATTAGACATTACATACGCATACACTAATGCTTCTGTATGTGCAATGGAGCTCTCATGTGTACGTTCAAAAGCGTGAGAAGAATCGATACCCGCTCCAATTAACGCATGTTTCACATCAAATCCAGCGTGAATCGCAGCTGATGCATCAGATCCGTAGTACGGGTAAATATCTACTTTATATTCAATATTGTTCGCTTTCGCAAGCTCAACTAAATGTTTACGTAATGCGTAATGATACGGGCCACTAGAGTCTTTTGCACAAATAGACACTGTATATTCATCAGATGCTTGTCCATCACCTAACGCTCCCATATCAACTGCTAAATATTCAACAGTTTCTTCTGGAATGTTAGAGTTACCACCGTATCCGATCTCTTCATTATTCGAAATTAAGAAATGCGTTGTATATGGCAATGTTACCTTTCCATCTTGTAATCTCTTAATTAATTTTAATAAAATCGCGACGCTTACTTTGTCATCTAAATGACGTGATTTTATGTATCCACTCTCTGTAATTTGAACACGCGGATCAAATGAAACGAAGTCTCCTACTTCAATTCCTAACTCGCGTACTTCATTAGCTGAAAAGACACGCTCATCAATACGTACTTCAATGTTTTGCTCATCGCGTTTCGCTTCGCCTGCATCTTTGTATACGTGTACAGATGTTTGATGCATTAAAATTGTCCCTGTATACGTCTTACCGCTTGCTGTTTCAATTTCGCAATATTCCCCTTCTACAGAGTTCCAGCGAAATCCACCAATCATAGATAAGCGAAGACGACCGTCAGGCTTAATCTCTTTCACCATCGCACCAAGCGTATCAACATGTGCAGTTAATAAACGATGTTGATCATCATTTTTTCCTTTTACAGTTACAATAAGAGCGCCCTTATTATTACGCTTCGTCTCTACATTCCACTCACTTACATAGTTCTCAATAAATTTAATAATTTTCGCCGTATTTCCAGATGGACTTGGAATAGAGACAAGCTCCTTAATGAGTTCCATCGTTTCTTTCGCATGATGTGCCATTGTCGTTTCCTCCTCATTTTCTCTATTATTCAGTATACAAAATTTGCTAGAAAACCTCTACTCATATAGTTTAATTTTCAAAATTATAGTAAAATTCATTTTAGTATACAAAAGGAGCTATGAAATATGGATATATCAAAAAAATATGTACACATTGCACTCATTTGGTTTTTAGCATCATTAATTTGTTTACAAGTTTCTTATGCAGTTCATACCACTACTCCTATTACAATTGGCTGGGGATTAACAGCTATCTTCTTCATCATTAGCTTAATTGCAACAAAAAAGCATAGCGTTACTCGTTAACACTATGCTTTTCCTATGAAACTATTCTTCTGAAACATCTAATAAATAAATCCCTCTTTCAAATCCACCGCGCTCTGCTTCTTTTTGCTTACGAAGGCGTTCTACATCTTCAATTGTTGCGCCTTCTGCACGCGCTAATGAGATAATAACTTCCAACGCATCTGCAAGAGAATCTAATGCATGCTCACGCTCTTTCATGGAAGCAAATTCTCGAATTTCTTCCGTTCCAATTTTCGCTAAAGCTTGTATGTATGCTTGACCTGTTAACTTTTGTGCTGTATATGTTTTTCCAGACATTAAAATTTTCTCTGGAACACGATCTCTTACTAACTTGTTGTACGTCGACATCATTTATCCTCCTCTATTTAATAACACCCAAGCTCTGCTTTATAGAATAACCACTCTTTTTTCACACAAGCACTTAACATATCAATTCCTGATCCGTGCGCCCTTACTACTGGAAAGAAATAATGCTCTGGTTCTTCTTTCTTATCGCCGTATAAGGTCTGGTACTCATCAGGAATTGCCTCTTTTTTCACATCCCGTTCTTTCTTCACTTCACCTGAGAAAGCAACAATTGGATGTCCCTCAAAGAATAGCGCAGCACGTACCGCAAGAGATGGTGTACTATGCAAAGCATAATATGTAAGTAAAATAATAACGATAACACCGATACATTTCTTCATATATTACTCCTAAAAAAAGTGCTAACACAATTATACTAAAATGTGTTAGCACTTTCTCCCCTTTATCTCGAATTGACGATTTAATAATCAGTGAAGGTGAACAAGATCCCCACTGATTAAAATTTCACTTTATTCCCCTTTAAATGATGGTAGACGTTTTTCTAAAAACGCAGCAATACCTTCCTTATGATCAGCTGTTTGTCTCATCGCATATTGACCGCGTTTTTCAAGCTGCAATGTTTGTTCTAAATTAGAGCGATTCACTTCACATAAAATTTGCTTCGTTTGAATCATCGCCTTAATCGGTTTTTGTAGCCATTCATTAATTTTTTGCTTCACAGCCGTTTGGAAATCCTCACCTATTACTTCATCAATTAAGCCGATATCTAGTGCTTCTGTCGCTGATAGTTTCTTTCCTTCCCAAATAATTTGCTTCGTCATATTTTCACCTACGCGCTTTTGAAGGAAGAAATGACCGCCACCATCTGGAATTAAAGCGATTCCAATAAAGTTCATCGCAATAATTGATGATATATCTGCCATAACATAATCAGCTGTTAATGCAATGCTTAATCCAAGACCAGCAGTTGGTCCATGAATTGCACTAATCACAAGTTTCGGCATCGTATATAAAGTCACAACGACTTCAGAAATGGTGTTCATAATACCATCAAACTTGCTTTCATCATTACTTGAAAGCATCGATTTAATATCCCCACCCGCAGAAAAACCACGGCCATTCCCGCATAGCACAACAATATGCGCAGAACTCTCCGCTACTTCTTTCAACTTTTGTAATAGCTCTTTTAATGTTGGCTCATCTAATGCATTTAACACCTCTGGACGATTGACCATAACCGTTGCTACGCGCCCTTCGTATTTCACAACAACAGATTCTGTTTTACTCGTTACTTCCATCATATACCCCTCTTTTCTACATAAAGATTATACTTATATAATTATAGAAAACAGGTAAAAAACCCTTCTTTTTTCTTAATTTTCTGTCTAATAATCTCACAATTTGTATATACCTTGTATAAAACATACAATTTCGTTGAAAAATATAGCAATCAAAGTCGGTTTATCCATACCTTTCATCTATTTACCATTACAATGAAATAATGTATTCTTAAGTTTAATGCTTAAAAACAAATATTGAAATTCATTCGCCTTACTATAAAAAGGTCTTTATCCCCTCAATCGGGTGCTGAAATAAAAGAATGAAGAAATGGAGGAACATATGGTTAATAAGTTGAAACAGACGGATAACTACTTCCCACATTTCCTACTGCTATTCATTGTGCTTCAACCAATTTTAGATTTACTAACATCTTTTTCAATCTATGTATTACACATGAGCGCAACAGTCGGAATCGTAGTCCGTTTCGCCTTTATGCTTCTTGCATTAGGGTATCTACTTCTTCATCACAAACAACAAGGTGCGAAAAAATACATTCTCTACTTATGCTTACTTGGAACTGTACTCACAATCGGCCTTGTTAATAATTTAATGGTCAAATCTCCAGTTTCTTTCGGAGAAGAAGTGAAATTCATTTTAAAGAGTGTATATCCAATTGTACTACTGTTTGGATATATTATCGCACTTAAAGAGTTAAAAAATAACGAATATGCGTTTCATAAAATCATTACTTATTTCTTATATGCAACGTTAATTTTGAGTATCTCAATAATTGCGGCAATGTTGACTGGTACGGATTTTCCAAGCTATCCGAACTCAAAGATCGGTTCAAGAGGATGGTTCTTTGCTGGAAATGATTTAAGTTCCATTTTCGCGATTATGTTCCCAATCGTTGTCTTGTACTCAATTCATAAAACAACTTCTTTCTCGAAAGTCTATTACTGGATTCCAACTATACTTGCGATGTATGCAAGCATTATGATCGGCACGAAAGTAGGCTATGGTGCCATTGTTATTACACTTGGCATCGCCCTTTTATTCTTATTCATTGAATATAGCATTCATCGTAAAAAAGAAGGAAAAGGATTCACATATCTTGTAAATACAATTGTTGCTGCTATCGTATTAGGAAGTTTACTCGTACTTACACCACATACTCCTATCGCAAAAAACATGAGTATCCATTTGCAAATATATGAATATAAAAAGTCAGTACAAGAAGAAAAGGACCGAAAAGAAGGAAAGGTAATTAAAGAAGAAGAACATGAGCAGGGTGAACTAACAGATTCTGAAATGAAAAGTTTAATTTATAGTGATCGTGACAAGTTTTTAAAAGTATACAAACAATACTATAAAGACGCACCACTATCTCAAAAGCTATTTGGAATGGGCTACGCTGGTAACTATACAACTACACCTAAGTTAGTCGAAATGGATTTCTACGACCTATTCTTCGCATTCGGCATTGTTGGGTTCCTTATGTACTTGCTGCCACTTCTTTATTTCGGTATTAAAATATTCATTCGCATCATCACAAACTTCAAGAAATTATTTAGCGTCAAACACATGCTACTAGCAAGTACACTCGTCCTATCGCTCGGCATTGGCTTTATGTCTGGCCACGTATTAACAGCGCCAGCCGTTAGTATTTTCTTCACTGTTATACTTGCTTATATGATTGTTGATTTGGAAATTGAATAATAAAAAGAAGGTGCTTCATAAAGTCACACTGGCTTTTGGAGCACCTTCTTTTTTATATTTAATTAGTGTTTTACATATTCTAAATTTTGTTTTTCGATATATGCTTCCTTTACAGCAGGATTATCTGAAATAATTTTAATCCACGCTTTTCCATTTATCATTTCTTCACCAGTAACTGTGACAACTGTATTTGTATTTAAACGATACAGTCGCTCATTTGACGTATGCGGATCCTTTTTGACTTCCACATTATTCATTACACGAGCAAGTTTATACTTATTGTATTCTTTTTTACCTAAATACGAATCAAAACGGTACATATGCCCTGCTACTTTTTTACCCCAGTTCGCATCAGATGCATATTTCGCATTTAAACCGGCAGCTTTATCGCCTGTATATGTTGCTGTATAACGCCAATGTCCTGGATTTAAATATCCTTCATTCATGTATACTTTTGCTGCATGTTCAATACAATCTTCTTTTGAATTAAATGATTCCCCGTTACCATATGGGCTGTCGTCTGTTGCTTTTAAACCAAATAAATTATTTTTATCTTTTGCAAGAGCGCTTGTTCCATAATAACTCTCATGGACTGCTAATGAATATAGGAATAATGCATTTACATTATACTTACTTTCTACTTCTTTAAATTTCTTTCCTAAACCAATTAATGGAGAATCTGGCTTAATCGATTTCACATAACTATCTAGTTGTTCAGCTGTATAATCTGTTTTCGAACGCAATGATAAATAGTTGAAATATTGATAGAAAGTTTCATTTCCAAACGTCTTTCCATCTACACTATACATTTGCTGTCCTTGCTTCATGAAAGAAGGTGCCGCGCCATATCTAAATTCTGTATATCCAGGTGAACTTGTATTATATGTATAATATTTATGGTATAAATATCCATCTGATTTCACATAATAAGATGAATTCTCCATTTCATTTGTAGGAATTAGAGTGATTTCATTTTTCTTCACATAACCTGTTAAATCAGAAAGTTGAACTTTCACACGATCTTCTCCAACTTCTAACACTTTAAATTCTGTTCCATACTGAACATATGTATATACCGTATTTAAATTTTCATCATACATATTAATGATGTTTTGCCCAGTTATTCTCTTCGCACTTGCAAAACCATCTTTAATCCATAAAAACTCGTTCTCGTACTTCACTGCATTCATACCTTTATTTTGCGCAGCTGTAACTGCTTCTTTATATGAATTATAGCGCTCTACTTCTTGCTCCGTCCCATTTTCCCTTACATTTGTCACGACATATTTCTTTGTTTCTACAGGATTGCTATTTCCGTTTTTTTCAATCGTCTGAAGCATTCGATCCAACATAGCTGAAGCCATACCTCTTGTAGCTGATAAATGTGGTCTAAATGTATTATCTTCTGGATATCCTTTAATAATTTGAGTAGCCACCATAACTTGTACATGCTCTTTATAGTTAATACTATCTTTATCAGTAAAGGTAAGCGGACTTACAGCTATTTTAATATTTTTATAGTCTAACGCTCGCTTTACCATTATCGCCATTTCTTCACGTGTAATCACGTCATTTGGCGAAAACATCTCGTTAGTACGTCCATTAATAATTTTCGCTCCAAATGCTCTACTTACACCGTCATATAAACCGTAAGATTGCGGTACATCTTTGAAATTCGAATCAGCTTTCGGTAAATTTAAAGCCCTTGCTATTAATGTAGCAAACTCTGCCCTCGTTACTTGTTTATCAGGTGCATATACATTCTCTCCATACCCCATCAAAATTCCTTTCGTAATGAGCGAACGCATATTACTCTCAAACATATGTCCTGTAATATCATCATTTGCCGCATAACTTGAAATAGGAGTTAAGAGTAATGATCCCGTTAATGCCACTGCTGTTATACCTTTTGAAAAATTCTTCACTGTTGTCCTCCTCGTAATCTATGAATTTATTATCACAAAGCTGATTATATAATAATTACAATTAGATTAGCATAATAAACAGAAATTAATATACAACGTTTTTGAAATTAGAATTTTCATTAAATTCCGCACAAAAACAAAAGACACTTTACTTTTTTAGTAAAGTGTCTTTTTCTATATGATGAGTGAGTTTCTTTATCGCTTGTTCACCTTGCAATTGAAACTCATCTATCGTCAATTGTAATCCTTGCTGCAGATCATCTTGTTGCATCAATTGCTTTTTCGCGATTTCATATAAATCCTCGGCACTCCATTCGCCATTTACACTTCCTATAACTGGTTGGTTCACTTGACTTAAAAACGAATCAATTTTTGGATCGTAAGAAATCCCAATCATTGGAGTTTTTGCTACAGCAGAAAAAATCAGTGCATGAAGACGCATACCAATTAAAAGTGAACACTGTGATAAAATGAATATTTTCTCATCAATATCCATTTTATACGGAAGCATATACGTCTCTTCCCCCATTAAGTCCACTACATCACGAGAAGCTTTTTGATCAAACGGTCCATGCATTGGAACAAATAAAATTTGGTATCCTTCTTGCTTTAATTTTTTTAGCGTAATAGCTAACTTTTTTATATAATCTTCTTTTGCATTCCAATAACGCACACTAACCGCAATTATTTTTCCATGCAACGAATGTTTTCGTAACCAATCAGATTGTTTTGTTCGTTTCCACATTAAAACCGGATCAGGAACAATTTCAATATCATTTTTTATGCCAAGTTCTTTTAAATATAAAAACGAATCCTCATCTCGAACTGATACATAGGAAGCTTTTGACAAGTTCCATTTTACTAATAGACGATTATGCCTTTTGGTAATTGGTCCTATTCCTTGTGAATAAATATAATATGGCTTTTTTAATAATCGAGCGATTCCCATAATACCCGTATAATATAAAATACTCTTCATGCTCGTCTGATCTTGAAGAAGGCTCCCACCACCGCTAATAAGTCCATCACTGTTTTTAATTGCATCATAAACAGCTTTTATATCCCAGCGATCTATCGATTCTACACCATACATTTCACTTGTATATTTAGAGTCATTTGATAGCACTACAAGTTCTATATTCGGGTTCTCTGTACTTAACGATTCAATAATCGATTGTAGAATAGCTTCGTCTCCAACATTATAAAAACCATAATATCCTGATAAAACTAAACGCACCCTAAATCTCCTCCAAAACTGGATAACCGTTTATTTCATCTAACATAAACTGGCACCCATTCCTTACCTAACACTTGATACCCTACAAAGTTCCCTCTTTATTCACTCACGCAAATTCCAATACTGAAATTTACAGCTCTATATTTATCTTTTCAAAAATGGTATTTGTTTTTTGATATCCATTTGAATTTCAAAGCACATACACCATACAACATTGTTGCAATAGTCAATGCTACACCACTGAGTAATAACGTCATAATCCTTGAAGATGTAACATCTATTATAGTAGATAGTTCATACAATCCTACTCCAAAAACACATGCTATTCCTAGCACACCAAAAAAGCTTTTGAAATGAATGGAATAGACAAGAGATTTTCGAATATACAGGTGATTTACAATACAAATCAACACATATGTAATCAACGTACTATACGCTGCTCCATCTATACCAAACTGCTGCACTAATACAATGTTTAACAGTATTTTCACACAACTCGCTCCGATAACAATCCACGCAGCTTGTGCAGAACGATTAATTCCCTGTAAAACACCTATCGTTAATACCATAATCGCAGTAAAATATGAACTGCCAATCATAACCGCTAACATACTACTGCCTTTCGCGTCTGTGAACAATCCCACATTTAATGGTACTGTTAGTGCCATCAACCATATTGTTAATGGTGCTGTCAAAACATGCGCTAGTCGATTTGTATTTTGAATGGTTCTTTTCACTAAATGTATATCTTTTTTGGCCAATGCGGAAGTTAAGAGTGGTATTAACGGAAATACAATTGCACTTGTAAAAATAACAATTATTTGCGTGAATGCAAAACCACGACTGTATATTCCAAATTGCTCTTGAATTTCTGTCGATGATCCTTGTAATGCATGCGGTATTGTAAGGGAATCTGCTAAGTTTAAAAGTGGCATTGATAGAGCTCCTATAGCAATTGGAATCGATACCTGTAGTATCCTCTTCCCGTCTTCTCTTAAATCTCGAAGCGAATAGGAGCTGTTCTTATTGTAGTATGGACTTCTATTATATTTTATACGCAAATATATAAGCGAACTAATGACCCCAAGAAAAGATCCAACCATTGCACCACTAGTAATAAAAGCGCTACTCTTCTCCCATGATACTAGTATGTAAGCGATTATTAACATAAAGAACACACGCACAAATTGCTCAATGACTTGTGATATCCCTGTTGGTTTCATATCACCAAACCCTTGAAAATATCCTCTATAAACCGCCATATATGGTGCAACGAGTAACGCTAATGAAGTAACGAGTAAAGGCATTCTAGTTTCTTGTCCACCAAGCATATTCGCAATTTCAGTGGAAAATAATACAATCACAATACATCCGAAAGCTCCAAATGCCATCCCTATAATTGATGCCGATTTAAATAGTTTCGCAATTTCTTTTTGCTTATTTTTCTCTTGTAACTCTGCAATTAATTTTGAAATCGCTAGCGGAACTCCAGCCACCGATAATGTAAGAGCAATCATATATACTGGAAAGACGAGACGAAAAATACCGAGCACTTCATCTCCTGCAATATTTTGTAATGGAATTTGAAAAAAACTACCAAGCAATTTCGACAAGAACGTTGTAATTGTTAAAATCGCTGCTCCTTTTACAAATCTTTTATTCATGTTCCTTCTCTTTTCTTTTATACATTTATTCTCAAACATATTGTTGTAAACGATTGGGACTTCATTTTATCCCATTGGGTTATCATATCAAATTTATTATCCGTTGCATACTTGCTTTTTTTTACAGAACGGAAAATGCTACTAATAAAAAGAACAATTTCACACATCTCCATTCCGTTTTTCTAATTCATTCCATTATATAGATGTACATATTGTTCGTACAAAGGTGACAAAACGAGTATTCCTTCTCTGCCATTGCGATATATATACAAACATACATAATAAGAATATCCCACACTCTATCATATAATTCATATAAGAGTGTGAGATATTCTTATTGTACCGTCTAAGCACCTAAAAATTTCAATTTCTCTTTCTGTTCATCGTTCGCCATTACTACGATCGTTTTTTCAATACTTGGATGTACTTGCTCAAGCGTTACACTCACTCCTACTTTATTTGACTGCTCAACAAAATTTAATAACGCCATCGCTCCTGACACATCTATATAGCGCACACCGTTCATACGTAAAACAACCGGCGACTTCACATCTTGCAAAGTAGTAAAAATACGATCTACTGATAGGAAAGACAGTGGTCCTTGAATCGTATACGTTGCTTCTCTTTCTTTTACAACAGAAGTTTTGCGTTCTTTACATTTCACCATGTATAGAATGAAGGAAAGAATAATCCCAAACGCAACAGCGATCATTAAATCAAACTTCACTGTTACAATCATCGTTACGAGCATAACAATAACATCACCTTTAGGTGCTACATACATCTTCTTCATGCTTTCCCAATCAAACATTCCAATACCCGTTAAAATTAAAATACCTGATAATACGCCAAGTGGAATGTATTGTACGACTGAACCGAGTCCCATAATGAAAACAAATAAAATAACACTATGCATACATGCCGAAAGCGCCGTTTTACCGCCACTTCTTATATTAACAATAGAACGAACAGTCGCACCTGCACCCGCTAATCCGCCGAACAATCCACTCATTATATTCCCGATACCTTGTCCAACGAGCTCTTTATTACTTTTATGACGTGTACCTGTCACGTTATCCATTACGACCGATGTTAACAACGAGTCGATTGATCCTAATAAAGCAATGCTAAGCGCTGGTAAAATAAGCTCTACTATCCCCCCGCCGCTTAAAGCCGGAATATGAAGAGAGGGCATCGCTTCTGGAATGGTTCCGATCTTTTCAATTACCTTATTGAGCGAAATATTCCCTACCATTGGAATATTCACTGTAAGTCCTTCTAATACAGAAGAAAATAAAGGGAGCATAGCTGTCACACCTACTAATGCAACTAAGCTAGAAGGAATTGCCTTAATCCATTTTCCAGAAACGATCATTACAATAATCGTTAATAATACAAGTAGGAAACTATTTTGCACGTGCTTCATTTCACCTAAAATAATAATCAGTGCAATGCCGTTCATAAACCCCGAAACAACAGGGTATGGAATATATCGAACGTAAGAACCGAGCTTACATACACCAAACAAAATTTGAAACAGTCCTGCCATCATAAATGCGATAAAACTCGCTTCTAACCCGTGTGTCGCAATAACTCCTGTCGCGATAACCGTAATCGGTCCAGTTGGCCCCGTTACTTGCCCAGGTGTCCCGCCAAATAACGCCGCGAATAAACCAGCAAAAATGGCCCCATATAATCCAACAAGCGCTCCTTCAGATGTTCCAGTTGCCGCAATCCCAAATGCAATGGCAAGTGGCAATGCAACAATCGCAACAGTAAATCCTGCTAAACATTCCTTTGCTATTCTTTGAAACATAAAATAACCACCTTATTTATAAAGTCCACGTTCCATTGTACACCTAAATAGGTTCATTCTTTAACGTACTTTTTACAGTCTCGTGAAGTAAACGTATCCAATGAAAAGTTTCCCCCTTATCTTTGGAAACAATTGCAACTATGCTATAATGAACGAATTAAATCTTTTACTACATATTTTGGAGGCACTATGCTAACTTTTGAAGAAAAATTATCGATCATTGAATCTTTCCCAGAATTAGAGAGAAAGAACGTATCATTAAAACGTGTAAACTTTCACTTTGCTGAAAGTCGTTTAGATAAAAAGAACGTTGTATATCACTTACATCCAAATGGAAACGGCTTTGTATATGCAAACGGCATTAAAGGTTACAAAACGGACGATAAAGGTATGATTAACATCCGCGAATTTTCAGCAGAAGAATTGCGTTCAGTAATTGAAAAATCAATTGAACTACTATCACAAGAAGAAGTAGTAGTACCTGCAGAGCCTGCGAAAGAAGAAGAATGGCATAACGAAGATGGCCATATCCTTACCCTTATCGCGGAGGATGACATGTGGAACGTTTACGCTGGCGTAAACTTAGACGGCACATTCAACTCTTATCCAGAAGCTGCGGAATACCTTGATGAAGAAGGTTTTTCACGTAAATAATGTGATCCTTTACTAAGGAACACACCACTGAGGGTGATCCCGTAAATTACGAGATCCCCCTCTATCAAATTACAAAGTCAAAACTTCTTATTTTCACTATCCCCTATAAAGATTTGAATTTGACAACTATAAGACTCTGTATTAAAAATATCCGTAACTAACTCCACTTCAATGAGACTTTCCACTTCTATATTATTTTCTTTTATATATTTAATCATAGTATTTCTACGTTCCTCTTCATTTTCTTTACTATACGATAAGGTTAAATACTTCCCACTTGGTAACATTTTTACATTCTTCTTATCTTCCATATGTACATCATCTTGTACCTTATTAAAAACATACTTCGGTTCTACATCCCACTTTTCATTTACGTTGTATAAAATCCCCATTTCCATTGACATTTTCCCTTCATAATCGTCAATGATTTTCTCTAAATCGGAATAATACAGTAATTCCTGTAAACTCCCCACTTCTTTACAAGGCGCTACAATTACATGACGCTGTTCAAAGGACTTAATAGATATTCCATCATTCTTTAATATTTCCTGTGAACTCCCCACTTTCTCATTTAAGCAATCAATTGTTTCGATTACTTCTTTCATTTTCTTTATATTTTCTTCTGCTTCATTTCTCTTCAATTGTAAAAATTGTAGTAGTTTATCCGTATTACACTCCTTAAAAATCTCTTGAAGTTCTACTATACTGGTGTTTAACTCTCTACAGCTTTTTATAATATCTATGTGAATAAATTGATCTATAGAATAATATCTATATCCTGTTAATTCATCAATATGTTTTGGAATAAGAATCCCCATCTTATGATAATATCTTAAAGCTTTTATCGTAATATCCTTTATTTTTGCAACTTCTCCAATAGAAAATAATTTTCCCACCTGAATCTCTTCCTTTTTATTTTTTTCACCACTGTTGACTCTCCCCTTAGAGGAGACCTTACTATTATAATAAATTATTTACATTGATAAAGGGAGTATACAATTATGAACACAGTACAATATAGAAGCCTTGTTAAAGAAGACTATGAATCCATTAAACATTTAATTGGTGAAGCATTTGGATTTAATCAATTCATTACAGATAAAAACTTTTTAGATTCCTTATTAAACTTCTATCTACAAAGTTGTATTTTAGGCAGTTCCTTTAGCAAGGTAGCTGAAAAAGATAATAAAATTATTGGTGTCATTTTAGGCGATGCCGAAAAAGATAAAAACCGTTTAAAGAGATTTCATAATACTTTTAGCTTTTCCTATAACACACTGAAACTATTCATGACGAATAAAGAGAATAGAGAATTTTTAAAATCATTTTTACAAGTTAAAAAAACATATAAGGAACTAATTCAAGGAAAAGAAGATCAGTTTCAAGGCTGTATACAATTATTCATCGTATCTGAAGAATCTAGAGGGCTTGGGGTTGGGAAAACATTAACGAACTACTTATTCCAATATATGACAACAGAAGATGTGACATCTTTATATTTATATACAGACGATAACTGTAACTATGGATTTTATGACAAGCAAAACTTCAAACGTGTCACAGAGAAAGAAATTACTTTTGAATCAATAGAAGAAAATTTAAATATCTTTTTATACCGCTATGATTTCAACTAATAGTAACTTTCACACTTCTATGCTCTTTACTAATTAGTAAAGGGCTATATGAAGTATGAGTGTTCACTTTAACATCTCACCTCTTGCATTATCACTCCTATATAGAAAGAAAGCGAGTGGTTATTAGACTAAACCCTTCCACCACTACAGTTTTAGCTCGATTAGAGTGAGACTATTCAACATGGAAGGAAAAGGGGAAAACATGTAACAACATCAGTTTAAAAAGGAGAGCACAACATGGAATGGATTCACGAATTGTTTCAGCAATACGGGTATTATGTCGTACTCATCGGATTGCTTTTAGAATATATCGCTCTCCCCTTTCCAGGGGAGCCAACATTAGCCTATGCGGGATTTTTATCACATCAAGGTGATTTAAGTTTACCAACTTTAATTATTTTATCTTTTATTGGGACAAGTGTAGGTATGACATTCCAATACTTTGTAGGAAATAAACTTGGCATGCCTTTCATTCAGAAATACGGCAAATATATATTCTTAACACAACGAAAAATTGATTTAACGAAAATGTGGTTCGATAAATACGGATATTTTCTAATCTTTATCGCTTTTTTCATTCCAGGCGTACGCCACTTTACAGGGTACTTTGCAGGAATTATCAACTTACCATTTCGCCGCTTTGCGATGACAATTTATTCAGGCGCCCTATTTTGGGTATCATTCTTCTTGATTAGCGGTTACTGGTTAGGTGAAAATTTAGAAGATATATTCATGGTACTTGGTCAACACAGTTGGAAAATTATCTTCGGTATTATTGTCATTACGCTAATCATACGATTTCGTAAAAAAATACAGCATGTGTTTATAAAGTGAAACTTTAATCAGTGGGGGGTGTCCATCCCCCACTGATTATTAGCCCACACCAATCGGGCTTTTACGGACAGTAAGACTCCCATTAATGCGGGATAAACAATCTAAATTAAAACGAAAAGCATGTTATTAAAACCTTTCACCAATCTATTTTTCAATCAAACTAACTGCCACATTTAATCATTTCCAATACAAATAAGGCTACCTTCCCTTATTAAGAAAGATAGCCTTATTTGTATTGACAACTGCTCTATCACCTACTTTTTCGCACCTTTCAAAGACTCTCTCAGCACAAATTTTTGTAATTTCCCACTCGCATTACGCGGAAGCTCATCCACAAATAAATAATGACGCGGGCGTTTATAATCTGCTAATTCATCACTTTCTTTACAATACGTTTCTAAATCAGCTTCTGTAATTGTTTCATCTTTCTTGACAACGACAGCCACAACACGTTCTCCCCATAATTCATCTGGCTCACCAAGCACTGCAACATCTAATATACCAGGATGACTATGGAGGAAATCTTCAATTTCACGAGGATAAATATTTACGCCTCCGCTAATTACCATATCATCCACACGGTCTGCAACGAATAAATAGCCATCTTTATCAAAGTAACCTAAATCACCAGAATGATACCAGCCTTTATACATCGATTTTTCATTCGCTTCTTCACGGTTATGATAGCCAGCCATCATAGTTGGGCCGCGCAAAATAATTTCTCCCACTTCATAAGGAGGTAATACATCATCTGGTTCTGCCGGTGCATCTTCATTCGGTTTTACAATACGAATTTCATGACTAAAGCATGGCGTTCCTGCTGAACCAGCTTTCGGAATTTGATCCTCTTCTACGAGAAACGCAACAACTGGTCCCATTTCTGTCATCCCGTATATTTGAACGAGATCAATATAAAGACGTTCTTTACATTCCTTCACTAAAGCTGGTGCCATTGCTGCTCCGCCATATATACCAATTTTCATCGAAGTTAAATCATACTGGGCTAAATCTTTTTGCAGTAACATATTCCACATCGTCGGTGCTGCAAAGAACGTTGTAACCTTCTCTTCTTGAATCGTATGTAATACTGTTTCTGTATCAAAATGATGTAAAATAACATTCTTTCCGCCAACTTGAATGCGTGGTATGATTCCAGCATTCAACTCACCACAATGATATAACGGAGCTACTACAAGCCCGACACTATCCCTATTATATTTTAAGAAATACGTACAAATCATACTATGCTCAGCCATATCACGATGACGATGTAGTACACCTTTCGGATGACCTGTCGTACCGCTCGTATAAAGCATAGAGCAATAATCCATTTCATCAATTTCGATATCTACTTTTTCAGAAGGTGCTGCATTTACTTTGTCATGGTAGGAACTTGCATAGGAAGGTTTATCGTCTTCTACATACCAAAAAGACGTATTTGGAAAATCTCTCTCAATCATAGCAACAGTTGATTCAACTGCTTTTTCAAAGACAACTACTTTCGAGGATGCGTCCTGGAGAATATAAGATACTTCTTTCGCTTTTAGGCGGAAATTAATCGGGTTAAAGATTGCACCGATTTTTGCACAAGCTAAGTAAACGTTTACAAATTCACGACAGTTATATAAATAAACAGATACACAATCTCCCTTTCTTACCCCTTCTTCTAATAGAGCGTGCGCCGTTTTATTTATTTGCTCATCCCACTGTTTATATGTCCAGCGAATATTTTTTTCTGGTTCTACTAAAGCCTCTTTATTTGGGTACTTACCAACTGCTAAATCAAAAATTCTCCCTATTGTCATGTACATACCAACAATTTCCCCCTTTTCTCTTTCATAAATCTATCATTTCGTCCATAAGTAGACATTGTCCTCTAGAAAACTGACTAATTTTTCTGATTATTATCGACATAGTTTTACAAATGAAGGTAGTTTTTGATTCACTTCTCGGTAAATAAAATTATATCGGCGATTTTTCGAATATATCGACCGCAACTCAATTTATATCAGCGATTTCTTACATATATCGACTTACCGACAAAAACTGACAATATAAAGTGAAACTTTAATCAGTGGGGGGTTTGTCCATTATTAGCCTTCACCAATCGGGCTTTTACGGGCCGTTATCTCCCACCTAACTTCCTCGCATTCGCCGAATTTTTGGGTGAGAGTCTTACTACCCGCAAATAGCGGGATAAAAAAGAGTCTGTTCCAAATCGGAACAGACTCCTTCTCCTTACACAAACAGCTCTTCTAAAATTTTCAGTTTATCTTCTGTATATTTTACAAAGCCATCGTTATATGATTTTGGATCTTTCGGATTTGCAAAGTGCGTAATTGCGCCTGTCTTCGGATGAACAAACTTACTTGAAGCACCGCATCCAAGTCCGATAATCGATTGTACTTCTTCCATAATGACAATGTTGTAAATACTTTCTTGCGTAGGCATTGCATAACCAACGTTTTCTAAGTTACCTAAAATATTTTTTTGACGATATAGGTAATATGGTACGTAATTATGCTTTTGCGTCCACTCTTCTGCTTCGTGCATCATCGCTGTAATTTCTTCACGACCTGCTACTTTATATTTACGTTTATTTTGCGTCATTTCAGAAGCACGTTTAAATGATAACGTATGAACTGTTAACGACTCTGGCATTAACTTTTCTGTTTCATCTAACGTATGTTTAAAGATTTCTAACCCTTCACCAGGAAGACCAATAATTAAGTCCATATTAATATTGTTCATTCCCATTTCACGAGCTAAATGATACTTCTCAATTGTTTCTTCTACAGTATGATGACGTCCAATTGCTTTTAGTGTTTCTTGATGGTATGACTGCGGATTAATACTAATACGGTCAATATTCCATTTATTTAACACTTCTAGCTTTGCTGGTGTAATCGTATCTGGGCGACCTGCCTCAACTGTTACTTCACGTACATTTTTTACATCTGGGAACGCTTCATACATTTCTTCATACAGCATATCCATCTCTTCTGCTGTAATACTTGTCGGTGTACCGCCGCCGTAATAAATCGTCGTAACTTTCACACCTTTTTCTTTTAAAAACTTACCAATTTCACGAACTTCATAATGTAAACCGCCTAAGAACGAATCAACTGATCCTTGGCGTCCGTTAATTGCGTAAGCTGGGAATGTACAGTATGCACATTTTGTTGGACAGAATGGAATACCGATATAAATACTTACTTCCTCTTTCAAGCGGTATAAATCTGGAACAACCGCTAATTGACAATCAACAATGCGCTGAAGAAGTTCAATTTTCTCTTCATGAATTAAATAGCTTTCACGAAGTTCTTGGTGCGCTTCTTCTTTTGACATACCATTTTGAAGCATTTTATGAAGAAGTTTCGTCGGACGTACTCCCGTTAAAATACCCCAGCTTTGTTCAATGCCTGTTAACTGCTGAAGAACAGAAAGATATACATAAGAAACAACGTGTTTCACTTGCTTCATACGCTCTTTTTCGTCTGTAAAAGCAGATAAATCTTTCGCGAATGTTTCTTCATACACATTTCCAGTAGCAACATCCGTTAAACGAGCTGATGCTTTCACATTCTCTTCAATGTGTATATCAACGATAAGATTTGCTTCCTCTTGTTCAAATCCAATCGTACTATCTTCAAAAAATAAGCCGCCAATATTTTGCAGCGGACGTAAAAAACGATCATCTTGTAACGTTTTAATTGAAATTAACAACATTATCACCTTTTCATTTGCAAACTCTCTTTAGTTTACTTGAAGGGCGTTTACAGGTCAATACAGAAGGTTTTACCTGTTCCTCTTACATTTTACTATTATTTCGAATAATTCTTTTTACGAATATCATTCAGATATATAGACATCATGATTTTCTCTTGTTAATATTTATTAGTACTAAATTGATACATATCAAAAATACAATATATAAAGGAGGAATATTAACACTAGATTCAAAAATCTAATGTGTTAAAAACAAATATGAAAAAGAAATTTTATAGTGTTTTAACCCTCTCTCTTGCATTACAAACTGTGATGGCACCTACCTATTCATTTGCAGAGAGTGCTGAAAAATCCGCGGAAGTATATACGGATGAGCAAGTTTTAAAAAGTATTGAAGAACATGTTAAGGAGCATAGCACACATGAAGAGGATATCGAGATCACTGGCGAATTCCTTTTATACACATCAAAAAAACATTTATTATATGACGCAAGTAATTTAAAAAACAAATCGAATATCGAGATTACAGAACAAATAGTAACGGCGACAAAGAAAAAAGGGAATGCGTACTACATAACGACTCCAGCTGGCGCTGGGTGGATAGATAACAATGATAATGGCATAGAAGTTCAAGAGATTCATAAACTATCTAACCAAAAATTAATCGTGAAAGAAGAAGCTTCCATACATTCATTCCCATTCCAATCGTTTAAAGAAGAGGGTAAACTACAACCACAAGTAATTACTCCTACTGAACAAGCAGGAAATTGGTTTAAAGTCCAAATAAATGAAACATCAAAGTGGATTTATGCACCATCTGCTACGTTTGAAGGCACAAAAGCTTCATTATTAAAAAACGAACGTTCTGCTAAAAGTAGTTTATTGAGAGCTCCAGCTACTCTACAAACAAACAATATTTATGGCGTTACATTTAAAGAAATGATTGTCCCAAAAGGAAATGACAATATTCGTCCTGGCTACGCAATGGTACCTAAATATATTACAATTCACGAGACGGCTAATACAGCGAAGGGTGCCAATGCTCTAAATCACGCAAAATACTTAGACAGTCAGGCACGTGGAACAGCTGATCGCGCTGCCTCTTGGCACTTCACAGTAGATGATAAAGAAATTTATCAACATCTTCCTGTAAATGAAGTTGGATGGCATGCTGGAAATAAAACTGGAAACTATGAATCTATCGGAATAGAAATTGCCGTTAATCAAGATGGAAATTATGAAAAAGCGGTAGAAAATGCCCGTAAATTAGCGGCTTATTTAATGAATGAGTTAAATATTTCTTTAGATAATGTCCAAAAACATCAATTTTGGTCAGGGAAAAACTGTCCTGCTTTTATGATTCAACGTGGACAATGGGACGCATTTTTAAAAGGAACAGAAGCTTATTATAAGGAAAACCGAAAAGATCCAGTAACTGATGACATTACAGGTGGATGGTATGAACAAGACATTCGTCAATTAGCAGCTAGAGGCATTATGTTAGGAGAAGGGAACGGCAATTACTACCCAAATCGTCTTGTAACACGTGCTGAATTTGCTACTTTAATTACTCGCGCTTTACAATTACCAAGTGGAAATGCTAGTTTCACAGACCTAGGAACAGTACATCCATCTTTAAGAGATGGTATCAATCGTGCATCAAGCGCAGGCATCATTATCGGACGTGGTAATAATACCTTTGATCCAAATGCCACAATTACACGCGAAGAAGCTGTTATTATGATTGACCGCTCACTAAAATATGCTGGTATTGTTGCAAAGCCAGTTGAACTACCATTCGTAGACAAAGACTCAGTCTATGCTAAAGAAGCACTACAAAGAGTTTACGGGTATGGAATTGTAAAAGGCAATGAACACAATCAATTCGTACCAAAAGGATCGGCAAAACGTGCTGAAGCAGCTGCATTTATAAATCGAATGCTTAACGTGATTGAAGCTTAAAAATATTTATAACACAATATAGATGTTTTTACCTTATCTGTATGAACTTAAAAGGCATAAGAGATCATATATCTCTTATGCCTTTTATAAATCTATTAGCTATTCTTAGTCATAAATCTTAAACGTATTCCTAACAACATAAGTACAAAACCAACGAATGGAAGATAATTCATATCATGCCCTGTGGCTGGAAGTTGTTGATCCTTAGAAGAACCTTGTCCTTTTTCTGGCAAGTTAGGCTTTTCTGTTCCTTCACCCGGTTTCTCTGTTTCTTCACCTGGCTTTTCTGTTCCTTCACCTGGTTTCTCTGTTTCTTCACCTGGCTTTTCTGTTTCTTCACCTGGCTTTTCTGTTTCTTCACCTGGTTTTTCTGTTTCTTCACCTGGCTTCTCTGTTTCTTCACCTGGCTTTTCTGTTTCTTCACCTGGCTTTTCTGTTTCTTCACCTGGCTTTTCTGTTTCTTCACCTGGCTTTTCTGTTTCTTCACCTGGCTTTTCTGTTTCTTCACCTGGCTTTTCTGTTTCTTCA
>NZ_JBNNUF010000007.1:123663-249210 GCF_050279465.1 Bacillus sp. NPDC094077
TCACCTGGCTTTTCTGTTTCTTTTTCATTTGTAATTTGAAGCTTTATAACTTCTACTTTCTCATTAGAAATCGTAAATTCAATTTCCTTATCTGATAAATTATATCCTTCTGGTGCCTGGACTTCTTTTAAAATATAATCGCCTGGCTCCAATTCTTTCGAAGTCGCTTTACCATTTTCATCTGATGTTAATGTATCTATTTTTGTTCCGTCTTTCAAAATTTCAAAAACTGCACCTGCTAATGTTTTATCTGTATCATTAGAATCTACCTTTGTAATTTCTACTTGACCTGTAATTTTTTCTTTCACTTTATCATTTAATACTTCTTGTTTTACTACTTCATTCGCTACAACATTTACTTCTACTGTCACTTCTAGCGCTTTATAACCTTCTGGCGCTTTCGTTTCTTCTAACGTGTACTTACCTGGCACTACGTTTTCGAATGTCACAACACCATCTTTATCTGTTGTTTTCGTCTCTCCAATTACTTGACCATTCTCATTCTTTAATTTAAATTCTGCGCCTTCTAGAACTTTCCCGCTCTCTGCATCCTTTTTGATTACTTGTAAGCTTCCTAGTTCTTTTGCATTTTCTACTTGTACTTCTACTACTTTGTTCGCTTCCACAACGATTTCAATTTCTTCTTTTAGTAATTTATATCCTTGTGGTGCCTTCGTTTCTTTTAATGTGTATGTTCCTGGTTCTAATTTCTTAGAGACTACTTTACCTGTTTTATCTGTTCGTAATGTATCTATTTTTTTACCATCTTTATACACTTCAAATTCTGCGTCTGATAATACTTTCGTTTTATCGTTCGCATCTACTTTTACAATTTCAAATTGACCTGTTATTTTTTCGTTCGTCACTTCTTGTTTCACTACTTCATTCGCTACAACGTTTACTTCTACTGTCACTTCTACTGCTTTGTAACCTTCTGGCGCTTTCGTTTCTTCTAACGTGTACTTACCTGGCACTACGTTTTCGAATGTCACAACACCATCTTTATTCGTTGTTTTCGCTTCTCCAACTACTTGACCGCTTTCGTTTTTCAGTCTAAATTCCGCGCCCTTTAGAACTTTTCCACTCTCCGCATCCTTTTTGATTACTTGTAAGCTTCCTAGTTCTTTCGCGTTTTCTACTTGTACTTCTACTACTTTATTCGCTTCCACAACGATTTCAATTTCTTCTTTTAGCAACTTATATCCTTGTGGTGCTTTCGTTTCTTTTAATGTATATTTTCCTGGTTCTAATTTCTGAGAGATTACCTTACCTGTTTTATCTGTTCGTAACGTATCTACTTTCTTACCATCTTTATACACTTCGAATTCTGCGTCTGATAGTAGCTTCGTTTTATCGTTTGCATCTACTTTTACGATTTCAAATTGACCAAGACTCTTACTATTCGTTACTTTTACATCAACAACTTTTTCACCATCAACTGTTACATGAATTCCTTGTTTTGTTAACTCATAACCTTCTGGTGCTTTTGTTTCTTCTAACGTATACTCGCCCGGCACTAGTCCGTCTACTTTCACAATTCCAGACTCATCTGTTGTAATGCCTTCTTTTACAACATTTCCTTTAACATCTTTCAATGTAAATTCTGCGCCTGCTAAACGTTTTTCTTGATCTTTATCATCCGTTTTAATAATTTGTAGAGAACCTAAGATTTTTTCGTTTTCTGCCTCTACTTTTACTACTTCTTTCTCGTTTTGAATTGTTACTTTCCATTCTTTATTTGAAAGCTTGTAGCCCGCTGGTGCTTTCGTTTCTTTCACTGTGTATTCACCTAGCGGTAATTTTGGTGACATCACTTTTCCACTCTCATCTGTTTTCAGTTCCGCTACCTTTTTCCCATCTTTATACACTGTGAATTCGGCACCTGATAATACTTTCTCTTTATCGTTCGCATCTACTTTCACAATTTCAAATTGACCTGTTACTTTTTCGTTCGTCACTTCTTGTTTTACTACTTCATTTGCTACAACGTTTACTTCTACTGTTACTTCTACTGCTTTATAACCTTCTGGTGCTTTCGTTTCTTCTAACGTGTACTTACCTGGCACTAAGTTTTCGAATGTCACAACGCCATCTTTATTCGTTGTTTTCGCTTCTCCAACTACTTGACCACTTTCGTTTTTCAGTCTAAATTCCGCGCCCTTTAGAACTTTTCCGCTCTCCGCATCCTTTTTGATTACTTGTAAACTTCCTAGTTCTTTCGCATTTTCTACTTGTACTTGTACTACTTTGTTTGCTTCCACAACGACTTCAATTTCTTCTTTTAGTAATTTATATCCTTGTGGTGCCTTCGTTTCTTTTAATGTGTATGTTCCTGGTTCTAATTTCTTAGAGATTACTTTACCTGTTTTATCTGTTCGTAACGTATCTACTTTCTTACCATCTTTATACACTTCAAATTCTGCATCTGATAATACTTTCGTTTTATCGTTCGCATCTACTTTCACAATTTCAAATTGACCTGTTACTTTTTCGTTCGTCACTTCTTGTCTTACTACTTCGTTCGCTACAACATTTACTTCTACTGTCACTTCTAGCGCTTTGTAACCTTCTGGCGCTTTCGTTTCTTCTAACGTGTACTTACCTGGCACTAAGTTTTCGAATGTCACAACGCCATCTTTATTCGTTGTTTTCGCTTCTCTAACTACTTGACCACTTTCGTTTTTCAGTCTAAATTCCGCGCCCTTTAGAACTTTTCCGCTCTCCGCATCCTTTTTGATTACTTGTAAGCTTCCTAGTTCTTTCGCATTTTCTACTTGTACTTGTACTACTTTGTTTGCTTCCACAACGACTTCAATTTCTTCTTTTAGTAATTTATATCCTTGTGGTGCTTTCGTTTCTTTTAATGTGTATGTTCCTGGTTCTAATTTCTTAGAGATTACTTTACCTGTTTTATCTGTTCGTAATGTATCTACTTTTTTACCATCTTTATACACTTCAAATTCTGCATCTGATAATACTTTCGTTTTATCATTTGCATCTACTTTTACAATTTCAAATTGACCTGTTACTTTTTCATCGATTTTTTTATTTAATGCTTCTACCGTAACAACCTCATTAGATACTACATCAACACGGACTGAGCTAGATGATAGTTCATAACCTTTTGGCGCCTCAACTTCTTTTAATGTATATATTCCAACTGGAAGTTGTTTTGATAAAGCCTCACCTTTATCGTTTGTAATAATTGTTTCGACAACTTTCCCATCTTTATCTATAACATCAAATTTTGCACCTGGTAGAAGTTGACCAGATTCACTATCTTTTTTCAACAATTTAAATTGACCAGTTTCTACTTTTTTCGTATTCTTCATAACAATTTCAATTACGTTTGTACTATCAATTGTTACTTTTACTGGTGTATCAACTTTTATATATCCTTCTGGTGCACTTATTTCTTTTACAAAATAGTCACCAAGTGGTAAATCTTTAACTTCCGCAATACCCTTTTCATTTGTTGTAACAGTAGCCACAACAGTATTATCTTTGTCTATAACATCAAATTTTGCGTCTTTTAAAACAATGTTTTCATCGTTTTCATCAACTTTTTTAATTTGTAAATTTCCTTTTTCAGCTGCTGGCTTTTTCCACTTTGGCCAGTTAAATTTAAAGTTATGAACCTCAAATCCATCTCTTTGGTGTAATCCTCCAACATAGGCTTGTCCATTAATAGAACCACCTTTTGTCTCTACAACAGCATTCGGCGCAAACACACTACCTACTACACCATAGCCTTTAGTTGTTATTTTTGTAGCATTTGGAAACACCCAAATTACTTTACTAGCTAACTCAGTAAATGCTGAATTAGGATCATATGCTTGAGATGTATTAATTAAGTCTGTTGCCATCCCAGTATTTCCTGTATCATACAAAATTGCACCACTAGCAAAATTCACTTCTTCTGCATCTGAATAAATAACAATAAAATCTTTGTTATCTACATTCGGAAGAAAAACGTCTTTTACATCAAATGTTTTCTTTCCATTTTGGCCTGAAGAAACATAAATATTAGGGTTATTTACATCTTCACCGATTCCAAAGCTCATATTCGGTTTTGGTTTATCAGTGTGTAATTGGCCCGCATCCCCAATTACGCCATCAACGTCTTTTCTAAACTCTTTAAATTTGGCATCAATCTCCGCTTGCTCTTTATAAGAGATACGGTCATATGATGATTTCATTGCGCCTTCTGGGTCACCATCTTTTGTCATCGCCACTGTTCCATCTTGGATAATTACTTGTCCTGCTCCTGCTTTCGTAAATTGACCACCTAGTAATAATGATGGATATCCTTCATCTACCCATGTTGCTCCAGCTAAGTTATGCGCTCCAGTTGCAGCCGCTAAGACTGTATAACTCGATGCGTTCATATTTTTTTGAACAGCCATCGCACCCTCAATATCCGCACTCGTTGCACTATGATCTCCAAAAATGATGGCGTTGTAATAAGATACATCACCTAAGCCTTTTAATTCTGTTGTAGCTGCCTCTGCTTTAAATGGTAAATGGATTACAAAATTCATACATACTAGTAATACAACTATAAAACTACTACTTATTTTTTTAAATTTTTGATTAAATGATTTCCTCAAGAAATTCATTCCCCCTTTTAAACTTCCTAAAACCACAAAAGAAGTACATTTCATATGCACCAAGTTTTACTCACATTAACTTAAAATAATGCATTTAAATAAAACAAAGACACTCTACAACTAATTAGTAAAATTACTACCATTCATTTTTGAGATAATACGTGAACTAAACTATCATGCGGAAATACTTTTACATATGGGAGCTCAACAAAATTAACCTGAAGGATATTTCATGTAGTGTAACTGCTTTGGCAACATCATCCACTTTACAACAGTTTCTTAGAGTATTCAAGCGAATTGTATAAATTTCATACACAATTCATAATATAAAACGCTTCCATTATTTTGGAATGAGTTCAATAAAAAAACGTAGCCAAAAGCTACGTTTTTCTTTCATCGTTTCGGTGTATTTTTATGATTCTTCAAAAATGGAAGCGGGAATTGCTTACGGAAATGTTCTTTAATCATATACTCTACACCGTTCTCACTATTTGAACGTGTAATCCAGTCTGCCGCTTGCTTTAATTCTACAGGCGCGTTCCCCATCGCTACCCCAAGTCCTACGTTTTCAATGATATCTAAATCTTCCATGCTATCTCCAATCGCAACCATTTCATTTAGCGAAATATTTAAATGCTCTCCAAGTAATTGTAATCCGCGTAACTTGGATACATTTTGCGGCAAAATTTCTATTCGTTTCGGGTCACATTCAACATATTCTATATCTTGGAACGCTTTTCTTAGCGTATTTAGCCCTCTTTCTTTTTCACCTTTACTATGGAAGACAACATCAATTTTTGGCGCCGCTACTGGATGATCACGAAGCGCATCACCTAATGAATCTACAAATTGAACCGGATAAAATAACGGATCTGCGCTTGATAATACAGTACGCGCAATTAAGTTTGGTGTATTTCTCTCCCGATTTCCAATTGAAAATCGTTCATGAGAAATGCGTACGTTACAATCAAAATGCTCTAACACTTGCACAATATTAAAAGTCTTCTCTTCGGATAATCTCTTTTGAACGTACGGTTTATCTAATGTTGCTGAAACGAAAGCACCACCGTGTGTCACTAATATAGAATCTAATTTTAATGCCTTTGCTATTTTATGAGCGGATTGAAAATTACGACTCGTAAATAATGTAACGTAGACATCTTTTCTTTTTACATATTCAATTGTTTCACGTAATCCTTTTGCGATTTTCCCATTATTGTATAATAGTGTCCCATCTATATTAAGAGCTAGTAAGCGATAAATCATGTCGCACTCCCCCTCTTCGCTGTTGTACTCTATCCATAATTTATGAAATAAACCCGATAAATAGAACGAGTTAGAATTACTACTGAAAATTTGGTTTACTATATACATATACACTTAGCAAAGGAGATAGTACAATGCAGGCACCTCCTTCTTTTTATGAAGGCGATACGTTAGAAGTCGCAAAAAAATTACTCGGACAGAAACTGGTTCATATTGTAGATGGAATAAAACGAAGCGGCATCATTGTAGAAGTAGAAGCATATAAAGGTCCAGATGATAAAGCCGCACATAGTTACGGCGGCAGACGAACAGATCGAACAGAAGTCATGTTTGGCGCACCGGGGCATGCTTACGTATATTTAATTTATGGTATGTACCATTGTTTTAACGTCATTACAGCGCCAGTTGGCACACCGCAAGGCGTTCTCATTCGAGCCCTTGAGCCTGTAGATGGGATTGAAGAAATAAAACTAGCGCGCTACAACAAAACAGACATTACAAAGGCGCAGTATAAAAATTTAACAAACGGTCCTGGCAAACTATGCCGTGCACTCGGAATTACTTTAGAAGAACGCGGCATATCCTTACAAAGTGATACGTTACATATTGAACTCGTTCCAGAAGAACAACATAAGTCATCAAAATATAAAATAACAGCAGGACCTCGTATTAACATCGACTATGCAGAAGAAGCTGTGCATTATCCGTGGCGGTTTTATTATGAGAGGCATCCGTTTGTTTCAAAATAAAAAGGGAAGCTTAAATAGCTTCCCTTTTCTCTTACTCCGCACCCTCTGCAGTCGCAATATCATTCTCTAAGTTTTCTCTTGATAATTCAGCCGCCATAAAATCAGCTGTTTCTGGAAGCGCTAAATGCATATGAGCTTTTTGACAAATTTGGATCGTACAGTTTTCTACAACAAAATCAAAAACATGTCCGCCTCCGCTTCTTTCATCGTCAATGTAATGTAAATGGAAACCAGCTACACCAATACCTTGCGCGTAATCTGGTGTCCAAAATCCAGCCAACGTTCCGTCTGTATCTTTAAACGAAAAGATCGGTTGTGATTTCGTTACTTCAACGAGCGGTGCATACGGTTTTTCTTGCCTTGGAACGGTTCTCGTTCTTACTTCACGGAACGTACCGTCCATTCGAATTGCATAAAATAAGTTTTTACTTGGCATCAATTCATGTAATAACGCTTCAACTTCTTCACGATTCATCGGACGCTCTACCGTATAACTCATTTCTTTTTCAAAAAACGTTACAGTCGCAAACGGTGTTGTTTCTTCCGGTTCCACTTTTTCTGCTGAACCATCTGAACGCAAATGATAAAACTCATTATCAAATGCAATCATTTCACCATCTAATTGATCAAATGTGCCGATGCCGAAATCACCACGTTCTTTCAGTTCCTCAAAGTTAATCACACCATCATATATACCATCTAATAGCGCAAGCATTGTAGATGTTTGATATACTTCATTATTTGTTTTCGTTTTTTTTGCATCAATATCAATTAATTGCGCAACAGTCATCTCACTCATGCCCCTCATTAGTTTAATTGGTTTGGTAATAATTTTTCGCTTAATTTAATGTTGTCACGGTAATCGATTGGAATATCAATAATGACAGGACCGTCTGCTTCTAATGCCGTTTTCAGTACACCTTCTAATTCGTCTGGTGTATTGACACGAAGACCTATTGCCCCGAAACTTTCCGCATATTTCACAAGATCAACATCACCAAACTCTGTAGCTGATGTTCTGCCGTATTTCATCATTTGTTGGAATGCAACCATATCATACGTACCGTCTCTCCAAACGAGATGTACAACCGGTGCATTTAAACGGACAGCTGTTTCTAATTCCATCGCTGAGAATAAGAAACCACCATCACCTGACACAGAAACTACTTTTTTACCTGGTTCTACTAACGTTGCAGCAATTGCCCAAGGCAGCGCAACACCTAACGTTTGCATACCGTTACTAAATAATAGTCTACGTGGTTCATAAGAACGGAAACATCTCGCCATCCAAATAGAATGGGAACCGATGTCACACGTAACAGTTGTATCGTCACTAATTAAAGAACGCAATGTACGAATGACTTGAAGCGGATGCGTAACACCTTCAGAAGCACGATTTGGAACTTCTGCTTGCTCTGATAATTTTGCACGTAATCGTTCTAAAACTGCTTCTGATTTCGTATTTAATACAAGTTTCGGTAATTTTTCTGCAATGCTATTTACAGTTAAAGCGATATCGCCAATTAATTCACGTTCTGGTTGGTAATCATGATCGATATCTGCTTGATGATCGTCGAGATGAATAATTGTTCTGTCTCCAAGTTTATTCCAGAATTTCGGATCATACTCAATTGGGTCATAACCGATAGAAATAACAAGATCCGCTTCTTCTAGTAAAATATCACCTGGTTGGTTACGGAATAATCCAACGCGGCCGAAGAAATGATCTTCTAACTCGCGCGAAATTGCTCCAGCTGCTTGATACGTTTCAACGACTGGAAGCTCTGTATCCGCAATTAATTCACGAACGGCTTTCGTCACTTCATTTGTGCTCGCTCTCATACCGAGTAAAATAACTGGTAATTTTGCTGATTTTATTTTTTCTACTACGTATGTAATATCATGTGTGGGAGCGATTCCAAGCTGTGGCTTAGAAAGCGCACCGATAGACTCTACAGTCGTTTCCGCAGTCATAACGTCTTGCGGAAGACTTACTAAAGTTGCTCCTGGATTTGTGGAAGTAGCACTTCGAAACGCATTTGATAGTGCTTCTGGTACATTATCAGGATGCTCTACTTCTACGCTATATTTTGTGATTGGTTCGAATAGTGCAGCATTATCCATAGATTGATGCGTACGTTTTAATCGATCAGTACGTGGAACCGCACCAGCTAAAGCAACAACGGGATCACTCTCCGCATTCGCAGTAACAAGACCTGTCGCTAAATTCGACGTCCCTGGTCCTGAAGTTACAAGACATACCCCCGGTTTCCCTGTTAATCTACCAACAGCCGCTGCCATAAATGCTGCGTTTTGCTCATGACGACAAACAATTAACTCTGGTCCTCTTTCTTGCAGTACATCAAATACAGAGTCAATCTTTGCTCCTGGAATACCGAAAACATGTGTAACACCTTGTTTAATTAAACAATCAACAACAAGATCTGCTCCTTTTGTTTTTGTCTTCACGTCGTTTGCTTTTACACCTGTACTCAAACTAATCATCCCTTTATTTCATAATGTGTGTAATAAAGATTTTAAATTTCACCTAGTTAATTAACGTGGTGAAGTATCGTTTATCATTATATTACAAATACATTATTTTTCCAACAATATGAATTTGAAAGTATTTTTACAATAAAAATAGAATGCGCTTACATTGTTTTATCTATCTTAAAATACCATTCCGATATTTTCACTTTACCTATAAGCTGGGCATTAATTTATACATATGAAGCACAGGAAATAAAGACAATGATTGCTTTTCACTACTAATACAATACGATGAATAAAAAACTGGATATAAAAAGCCACCCTCAATTAGGTGGCTTTGGATATGTATCGTTCTTTTTTATACATAAAGAACTAGCTGTATCAAAGGCATCGATAATATACTTCATTAACAGCCGGTTCTCCAATTAATGAAATTTATAAATAATAACACCACTAATTAATAACAGGAATAATACAAAAATGAATATCATTCCAATTGAAGCTAAAACATTCAGAATCTTATTTGCTTTCGTACGAAACAGCTTACAAAATACAACATAAACTCCAGCTCCAATGATTCCACCTAATGTATTTCCCATAAGGTCAGTTATATCGCTACCTCCTATAGCAAAAATAAATTGCAATACTTCAAATAACAAACTAACTCCTGCTATTACTGCAATCTTTTTCAAAAAAGACCATCTTGGTTTTAGCATACTGATATAGATTCCAAATGGGATAAATGCAAGTACATTATAGAGTATTTCCCCAATATCTATTTGATCATTTTTAATAACTGAACCGGCAAAAGGGATTAAGTTGATTCTTCTAAAATCCGGCAAGTCTTGAAATGAAAATTGCATTTTAAAGAGTATAATCCATGTTAATGCAAATAAATATACGACCAACAAGCCAGCAGTTATTTTATTTTGAATATTTTTCGGTTTTTCCATATAAATCCTCAATTCCCGATTCTTTTTTTAACTTATAAACTAAGCTTTTATCCTACTTTACAATTGAAACTCAAGTTTCTTAAATAATGAATTATAGCATGGGATAGTATCTTTGGATATCCAATTTAGAGGCAACTAATATAGGGACTATTGCTTATGACATTCGATACCTTTATTGCACAGTTTTTCCATAACACGTAACAAAGTTATTTTAAAAATAACGAAACAAAAAAGACGCCCCCATCCCAGGAGCGTCTTCTATCATTACGCTTGTTGTTGCGCGCTATATAATTCTTCAAGTGGCTTCATGATAATTTTGTTAACGTCAGTGATAACGATGTTTAAACGTTGCTCAGTTTCCATTAACTTTGTAATTTTAGCATCTTGTTGAATGCGAGCTACAACTTCTTGTGCTTTTTGGTTGTCTTCTTCAGTGATTTCTTGACCTTGCATCATTTTTTGTTGTAGGCCAAGTTGCATTGTACGGAACTCATCAAATAAGTTCTTTGAAGCAGCATCACCTTGTACTGCTGCGTAGCTTGCTTTTAATGTTTGGAAGTCTTCGTTTTCAGCGATTGCTTTTTGTAATTCATATGCAACATCATGAATGTTTTTTGTCATTTTATTTTTCCTCCTTTAGAAGGCTAGCGCTTTTCGTCCGCACTGCCTTTTAAGTGCATTTACATACGCACCTCTTCTTACCATATCAAACTATGCAAGAGATGTGAAGAAATTTCACTTTTATTTCTATGTACTGATCTTTATTACATAAGGAACAACAGGAATAATCCTTGCATGAGTCCGATCATTCCGCCTAATAATGCCCCTAAATACGTAATCATTTTCAATTCATTTTTTGTAATGGACAGAACTAGGTCTTCTAGTCTCTCTGTTGAAAATGTAGACACTTCTTGCTGGACAATTTCCGCAAGATGTAGATTGTTTAGTATACTCTCTACATTTTCTGTTCCCCACTTCAGGCCTTTCTGTACTAAGCTTGGAACTACTTTTCCAATGATTGTTTCTCGAACCGGTTCACACACTTGCTGAACAGATTGATTTAAAAATTTACTCACTGTTTCCTCAACTTTAACTGCTGACAGTATGGAACTTACAATCATTTCTTTCTCTACAAACGTTTCTAATTCTTTTACATCTCTTCCTTTTAACTTTTCCCACTCTTTTTGCAGTACATCTGTTAAAAGTTGCTTCGTACCATCTTGACCTAAAAACTTAATGACTTCTGGCTGTACACGATCCACTACACTTACATTTCCTAAAAACATCCCGACTAAGTTAAGCAGTGTCCCCCTGGAAGCAAAGAAATCATCAATCATTTTTGAAAGACGCGCTTTTCCTTCTTCACTTTCAAAAAAGCGAATTCCTCGCTCTAAAATAAACGCCGATACATTCGGGATCGCCTTCTCTACTTTTTCATGTACAGAATGAGGTAAAGCTTGTTCCCATGTATATGTATAGTACTCCGCTAAAAATGCCTGTATTTTTTCCGTAATCACATGTTCGATTTTTTTGGTCGCTTCTTCTTCTACATGCACTACATTCCATTTTTCTAACATATGTCGTAACGATTGTTCATTCGTCATTACTTTATCCATTTCCACTTGTGCCCAGTGGATTAAACTTTTTTGAAATTCTTCATTTGTTAGCTTTTTTCCGATTCCTTCTGGCGTTAACAAATGCTCTACAACCATTTTCCCTAATTGAACAGCAAGCTCATCGCGGCGCTTCGGAATTAATCCCGGCGTAAATGGAACTTGAAACTTCCCAATATAAATAGGGCGATGAGGACGAAATAACATTTTTATCGCTAAGTGATTCGTGTACCCTCCAATAATCGCCCCGAGTCCTGTCGTCGTTAGCATATTTAACCATATATTCATTACAATCAACCTTTCGCTTCTCCAAAACTATAGCATATCGTCATACGGACAAAAGTATAATGGTATAAAAACGTATTTGCAATATATAGCTTCGCCTATTATGCCAACATTTTGTTAGTAAAGGAGTGATTTCGTTGGTTCTCGGTATTTTAACTTCTCAACCTCATTATGAGCAAACGTATTACACCGAAATCGCTAAACGCGCTCGACTTTATCATAATGTCGTTGCACAGTTTACGCCATTTTGTATTGATCCTAAAACAGACCTTATTTCCGGTCTTATTTATGATACAGATACAGGAAAATGGAAAGAGCAAATATTCCCTATTCCTACTTATATATACGATCGTTATTCTTTTAACGAGGAAACAGACTTTGAAAAAACAAAAGATATTATTCATTCGTTACACAACCGTCCTACAACTACCTTTCTAAATAACACACTGATCGACTTAAGCGAACTACATGATTTATTTCTCACTAATAAAAAATTATCCCCTTATATACCAAAATTTGAACTAGCAACGATACAAAACATTTTCAGACTGTTATTAAAAACAAAAGATATTATTATACGTCCCACTAATACACATTCCAATGAAAGTTTATATCGGGTCACTTACAAAAATAAAACGTTTCATATCGATTCAATACATGAAACGTATCATACTTCTACTCAAATTAAGCGGACAGATGAATTTATATCTTGGTACAAATCTAACATACTTTCAGCACGTTATATAACGCATACGATGCTGCAGCCACCAAATCAATTAACATACCCACTCCATATTCGAACCATTTTACAAAAAAACAAAGAACAAACTTGGAACGTTATCGGTCAATTTATACAAAAAAGCTCATTTCCGAATCAATTTTTACTTTCAGCAACAGATGATTCTACATTACATTCGTTTTCAAAAATTAAATACGTACTATCTAGTACGGGTGTGCAACTATTACAAGACGCTTTACACGACATTATAAATGAAGTGTTCCAACTATTAGATCAATCTTATTCTTCATTATTCGAACTCGAACTTTCCACAATTATGGATCAAAAAGGTGCAATTTGGCTTATGTATGTCAACACGATTCCTCCTTACGAACAATACATTCGTCATAGTGATTCGTTAGCCGAAAAGATTTTTCACGGACCACTTAAATTTAGCCGTTTTACACCATAATGAAAGGAGGTAATCTCATTTTGAAAGAGCACATATATACATTAAACATTTCAGATGAACATCCAAATAGCATTACTTTACCTTATGTTTTTTCTATTACACCACCTATTACATCCCTCTCCTTCGGCATACGTCATGTTGCAAGTGAAGATGTAAAAATTCATTATTCCTTTACTCGCGAAATCATTATTGGAAAACATATTGCCGAAAAACTTTTACTACCACAATCAACTACTATTCATGCATTCACACAAAACCAAACCATTATTTTCGGACCATTAATCGGCATTTTCACAACTGGTTTTAACGATGACTCACCTATTCCTTTAGGAAATCGGTCAGCATCTCTCAGTGAGTTACTAACCCCACCATTTACATTACGACCGTTCGTATTTGTCTTTGGCGTTCAGCATATAAACTGGGAAGAAGAAACGATTGAAGGGTATTTCTTTCAAGAGGAACAATGGATAAAGAAAAAAGTCCCTTTACCAAATGTCATTTACGATCGATTACCAAATCGGAAGGCCGAAAATTACAAACCAATCGTAAGAGCAAAAAGAAGATTAGAACATGACTACGCCATTCCGTGGTTTAACCCAGGGTTTTTCAATAAATGGGAAGTTCATCAATTTCTTATAAAAGACAAATCAATTAGGCCCTTATTACCAAACACAGAAGCGTTTCAACATTTCGAACAAGTAGAACGGTTTCTTGGTACGTATAAATCTGTTTACATGAAACCGATACATGGTAGCTTCGGAAGAAATATTCATCAAATATTTTATTCTCAAACAGAGAATTGCTACTACTGTCGTTATCGCGAAAAGGAAGAAAACAAACTTAGAAAGTATCAATCATTAGAAACTCTTCTGAACCACGTGTTAAAAGGACATGATTTAAAAAAGTTTATCGTACAGCAAGGTATTTCGTTGCTTCGCTTCGACGGGCAACCTGTCGATTTCCGCATTCATACAAATAAAAATCATTTCGGCAATTGGGTTGTCAGTGCGATCGTCGCAAAAATTGCTGGCAAAGGTAGCTTAACAACTCATGTAAATAGCGGTGGTGATACAAAATTACTGCAAGAACTTTTTCCAAATTCAACGAAACAAGTTCAAATTGAAAATAAATTAAAACAAACAGCCTTGCAAATCAGTTACGCGCTCGATCAGCAAGTAACTGGGAACATCGGGGAAATCGGTTTTGATATCGGTTTAGACACGCAGGAAAATCCGTGGCTATTTGAAGCGAACTCGAAACCTGGGCGAACTGTATTCCAAGATGAAAAATTAAAAGAACAAAGTGAACTGACGCGCCAATTATTTTACGAATATGCCATCTACTTAACTGAACATTCTTTGCGCGATTCAAAAGAAAAAATATCTCAAATGCACTTAGACACTTCATCAAACACCGAACATATCCCTTCCCCTATGATTCATTCACAAATACGAAAACAAAAACTTCCACCTCACTCATAAGGTGGAAGTTTTCTATTTACACAAGTTCCACTACAACTTCAGTTTCCACGTTACATACTCCGCAATAAAAAATATGATTGCAGTACTCATTTGAATTATTATGTGTTAATCCATCTACTGCACTTAATAATTCCTGATCCATATATGCACTGTAATCATCTATGTAATCTACAGCTTTTCCATAATCTTGGAGTATACCTTGGCAATTTTGACAAGAATATGTTTGTGATTCTAATGCGTTGCAAAGCGGGCAAATTCCCATCATGATTCCTCCATACGTTATCATTTAAAAACATCTCTTTTTTAGATTAAAGAGAGCATCTAGCCATGCATAAGAGCGGTCAGTTCCTTTTTCTGCCCCATCCGTGGTTGAAACAGAAATACGAGGTTGATGCCTTTTTAGTTTTTATATTACTAAGCTTTAATTACATTTTCGTTTAAAACCCTCTCTTTTTCATTTGAAAAGAGCATCTAGCCATGCATGGGAGCGGTCAGTTCCTTTTTCTGCCCCATCCGTGGTTAAAACAGAACTATGAAGTTGTTGCCGATTTAATTTTTATTTTACTACTCTGCAATTTGTCTCATTTCACACATCATAAGTAAGATAAGCTAAATATTGGCTCCAAAATAGCTGGGTACAAAGAGAAAACCATATTTAATGTTGCTCTTAGTTTAGCCTTCTTTCTTAAAAATACAACGATTACTCTTATTTCATAATTTATGAAATCACTAATATTTTTTACAAAATTTACAAATTATTATTTTGTATATCTTTCTAGGTAACATCCATACTATGAGTACAAACTTAATTACCGATGGATTAGCGCCAAACGGGGCGGTAATCTGGTTCAACTCCAGCTAGTCCAACCAAAAAACTTTTATAACTCTAAGGAGGATATATTCCTATGGCAAACCAAAGTTCTTACAATCAATTAGTAGTACCAGGAGCAACAGCTGCAATCGATCAAATGAAATACGAAATCGCTCAAGAATTTGGTGTACAATTAGGAGCAGATTCTACGGCTCGCGCTAACGGTTCTGTTGGTGGAGAAATTACAAAACGTCTAGTTGCAATGGCTGAGCAAAGCCTTGGCGGATTCCAAAAATAAATATATATGGCAAAAAAGTCTCAGGGCATATGCCCTGAGACTTTTCTTATTTACTGCAACATTTGTAAAAACTTTTTCGTGCGTTCTTCTTTTGGATTTGTAAATACATCTTCTGGTGTACCTTGTTCGACAACGACACCGCCATCCATGAAAATAACGCGGTTCGCAATTTGATGAGCAAAACGCATTTCGTGCGTTACAATGACCATCGTCATGCCTTCTTTTGCAAGTTCTTTCATTACTTTTAGAACTTCTTGTACAAGCTCAGGATCGAGCGCTGACGTCGGCTCATCAAATAGTAACACTTCAGGTTCCATCGCAAGCGCGCGAGCAATTCCAACGCGCTGTTGTTGTCCGCCTGATAATTGGAACGGATATAAATCCACTTTATCTGCTAAACCAACTTTTTCAAGGAAGTAGTTCGCTTTTTTCTTTGCTTCTTCTTTCCCTACTTTTTTCACTGTAACGAGCCCTTCCATTACGTTTTGAAGTGCTGTTAAATGAGGGAATAAGTTATGATGTTGGAACACCATACCTGTTTGTGTACGAAGATTGACAATATCTTTTTTCGTTACTTTTTGAGCGAAATTAAGCTCCTTATTTCCGATACGAATGCTACCAGCGTTCGGTGTTTCTAGTACATTGAGGCAACGTAGAAACGTCGTTTTACCAGATCCAGATGGCCCGATAATAACGACAACCTCGCCCTTCTCAACTGACAAATCCATATGCTTTAGTACGGTATTATCTCCGAAACTTTTTTGTAAATGTTGAATTGTAATCATAAAAACAAAAACTCCTTTTGTGAAAGGATTATTTTAACGTGTAGCGTTCTGAACGCTTCTCTAACATCTGCTGTACGATTGATAATAAGAAACAAATAACCCAATAAATAAGACCTGCTTCAAAATAAACAATTAAAAACTCGTAGTTCATTGCCGCAATTTCCTGCGCTTTTCGGAACATTTCTGTTACTAAAATTAACGATGCTAATGAAGTATCCTTCACTAAACTAATAAATGTATTCGAAAGCGGTGGGATTGATACGCGCGTTGCTTGCGGTAAAATAACACGTTTTAATGCTTGTGGATATGTCATCCCAATTGTGTAAGCTGCTTCCCACTGCCCTTTCGGAATAGAAAGGATAGAAGCACGAATAATTTCAGATGCATACGCACCGACATTTAATGAAAATCCAACAACTGCTGCTGTATATGGCTCAACCTCAATATTAAGAGTTGGAAGACCATAGAAAATAATAAATAACTGTACAAGAAGTGGCGTTCCGCGAATGATAGATACATAGATACGAGCAATCCATTGTAAAATACGACTACCTGAAATACGCGCGAGCGCTGTTAACGTCGCAAGTATAATCCCGATAATAAATGTAATAAGCGTTAATGGAATTGTTGTAAAAACAGCTTCCTTCAGCATAGGCATGAAGGAAGTCTGCATAATATCTATCCAAGTAGACAATCGATCTGAAACTAATGCACTACTTAGATACATTTTCACCGAACCATTTTTTCGTTATTTTGTCATACGTACCGTCTTTTTTCATATCTTCTAACGCTTTATTTACTTCTTGTACAAGCTTATCGCTACCTTTACGGAATAAGAATCCACTTTGTGAAGCCTCTTTTTCTGTATCTACAATTTTAATTTTTGCATCTTTTTTCGTTTCTAAATAGTTTAACACTGATAATTTATCATTAATTGTGAAATCAACGCGTCCAGAACTTAATAATTCTGCAGCTTGGCTAAATCCTTCTACACCAACGATTTCCGCACCGTTTTTCTTAGCGATATCTGCGTAGTTACTCGTTAAAGATTGTGCTCCTTTTAATCCTTTCACATCAGCAAATGTAGCAGGCTTATCTTTATCTTTCGCGATAACTAATGCCGCTGAAGATGAAACGTATGGTTCAGAGAAGTCATATTTCTTTTGACGATCTTCACGAATACCAACTTCATTTGCAACCATGTCGAAACGTTTTGCATCTAAACCAGCAAGTAAGCTATCCCATTGTGTTTCTTTAAATACAGGTTTTACCCCTAAACGTTTTGCAACTTCTTCTGATAGTTCAACGTCAAATCCAGTTAATTTATTGCTTGAATCATGGAATGTGAACGGTGCGTATGTACCTTCTGTTCCAATTACAAGTTCACCACTTTGTTTTATCTTTTGTAACGCGTCTTGACTAGCTGTATCTTTTTTCTCTTCTTTGCCGCAGCCCGCTACAATCCCAATCGCTAATGTAGTTACTGCAAGCACTGAAAATAATTTTTTCATGATGGTAATCCTCCAAGTATTCTGATAGGAATTTAAGAACTATATTGATTGTATGCAATCTTGAACAATTTTTCAATGAAAATGTTCTTATTTAGTTTATCCTTTTTCTTCATAATCAAACAAAATGGAAAAAACACTACCACATACAAAAAATAAGTAACGTTTTTAAATATAGCATTTATAAAGAAAAAGGTAAAACAATACTTCTTATTTGCTTGTTAGGATTTATCGAAGAGCCGCTATCATTCCATTCATCTCGCCAATCAAAAAAAGAACTTGCAAAAATCGCAAGTTCTTCTCCCTATTAAGCGCTTTGGTTCCCCTCCATTTGCGTTTTGTACATATCGTAATAACGCCCGCGCTTTTTCATTAGTTCATCATGAGAGCCTTTTTCTAAGATTGTTCCTCTATCAAGCACAATAATTTGATCTGCGCTTTTAATCGTTGAAAGGCGGTGAGCAATAATAAATGTTGTTCTCCCTTTTTTCACGACTTCTAGCGCTTGTTGAATCATCGCTTCTGTTTCTGTATCAATGCTAGAAGTTGCTTCATCTAAAATTAAAATCGCCGGATCAAAAGCGAGTGCCCTAGCAAACGAAATCAGCTGACGTTCTCCAGTGGAAAGCGTACTTCCCTTTTCTGTAATTTCTTCATTTATATTGTTCGCAAACCTTTCCGCACCAACATCACGTAACGCCTTGACGATGCGATCTTTTGAAATTTTTTCATTTTCTAAGCTTACATTGGAAGCGACCGTCCCACTAAATAAAAACGGATCTTGCAGTACAATTCCCATATGCTCACGAGTTGCTTGTTTCGGCATTTCCTTTACATCATGACCGTCAATCGTAAGCTTCCCTTTTTCAAACTCATAAAATTGAAAGAGTACATTCATAATGGAACTTTTTCCTGATCCAGTATGACCGACAAGTGCCACTGTCTCGCCTTGTTTCGCTTCAAAAGAAATATTTTTTAGCACTTCATCTTTTCCATTATAAGAAAATGACACATTATCGAATTTCACATTTCCTTGTAAGCGAGGCATACGTTCTGCTTCTACTACCTCTCCCTTTTCCTCTAGCAATTCGAAGACACGCTCTGATGCAACGCGTGCTTGCTCTAAGTTCGCAAGCTGATTCACCATATTTGTAATTGGTGAAAATAATCGCGTTAAATAATCAACGAACGCATACAGTACCCCAAGTGAAATAATACCTGTAGCACTTAATGACGCACCGCCGAAATACCAAATCACGCCTGTGAAAGCGATATTTCTTAATACAGAAACTAAGTTATGCGAAGTTGCTGCATTTAAATTTAAAATTTTATTTTGGTACTTAAAATAATCGCCATTCAATTCTTCAAATTCTTTTTTCGTTTCACGTTCTTGACGGAACGCTTGAATAATTGGCATACCTTGAATCGATTCATTCACCGTCCCGTTAATATCAGATAGACGGGAACGCATTTTATGATTGTATACAGACGCATACTTTCTATATAAAATGGCCCAAACAATTAAAATTGGGATGATGAGTAAACAGAGCGATGCCAGTTTTATATCGAGTAAAAATAACGCAGCGAATATCCCGATAATATAAATAATACTAGAAACAAATGTCGCCAGCACCGTTACATACAAATCACGAATCGCCTCTGTATCATTCGTTACGCGCGAAACGATTTTCCCTGCTGGTAAATGATCAAAGTATCGGATCGGTAATGTTTGAATATGAGAGAAGACGTCTTCCCTCATAATTTGAATAATTTTGTTCGCCGCCTTCTGCAAGAAGAACTGCTTTCCATATGCAAACAATGATACGACTACTAATAAAGCGAAATAACCACCACCAAGTAATAATAGACGGTTTATTTCTGGTTTATAAAACGCAAACACTTCCTCCTTCGTTAATGCTTTCGCTTTATACACTTGCACTGCCTTACCATTTTGAACGGTAATCATGTCACCCTTTACAGAACGAGCTCCCTCAATATTCACCTTATTCGGTACAAAGTAATATTGAAAACCGACTTGCATCACGCGCACTTCTTTTCCTTTTGTCTCACCTTTTTGAAAACGGTCACTTCGTTTATAGAAGGCGCCGTTATAAGAAACAGCCTCCTCACTCTTTTCCGTTTCATACCAAGGTTTCTCTATTCCAACGATATGATCGTCAATCATCGTTTTAGCGACGAACGGACCAGCGAGCTCCGCAATAACGAAAATAAACAACATCAGCATCGCTGCAAAAATCGTCCCTTTCACTTTCATCGCGTATTGAAACAATCGTTTTGAAACGCTCATATTTTCACCCCACTATCCGCACTTTCACTTTCACTTTCACTTTCGCCTTGCTGTCTTTCAAACTGTTCAGCATACCAGCCTCCGTTTCGAACGAGCTGATCATGCGTGCCTTCTTCAATCACTTCACCGTCATCCATAACGAGAATCCAATCCGCATGTTGCACTGCAGATAAGCGGTGCGTCGTAATAATCGTCGTCTTTCCGCTTCTTTCTGTTCTTATGTTTTCAATGATCGCCGCTTCCGTACGAGCATCAACAGCTGATAACGAATCGTCCAGAATTAATATTTCTGGATTTTGAATAACAGCTCTCGCAATCGAAATCCTTTGCTTTTGCCCGCCTGATAACGAAACGCCTTTCTCTCCGACGAGTGTTTCTAACCCTTCCGGTAAAAACTCTAAATCCTTTTTAAACGCAGCAATTTCAATTGCCTTCTCCAGTTCTTCTTCAGTCGCTTCTCGGTTTCCAAATAAAATATTTTCCCTCGCTGTTTTAGAGAATAAAATGTGTTCCTGTGGTACATATCCAATCCACCCGAGTACATTTTCATTCGTCATTTTATCTAATGTCACATCAGAAACTGCAATATCCCCATCTCCAAGCGGATATTGACGAAGAAGCTGACGTACAAGTGTCGTTTTCCCGCTTCCTGTTTTCCCGACCACTCCAAGCGTTTCTCCTTGTTTTAATGTAAAAGAAACCTTTTTTAAATTTGTTTCAGTTGATGAAGGATATGAAAAAGAAACTTCATCAAACTGAATATAATCCGGATCTTGTACAACCTTTGGATTTTTCGGATTTTTCACATCTGGTTCATAGGCTAACGTTTCATTCACACGATCCAATGACGCATTTCCTCTTTGCATCACATTAATTAATTCTCCAATCGCAAACATCGGCCAAATCATCATCCCTAAATACACGTTAAAAGAAACAAGCTCACCGAGTGTTACCTTTGATTGAAATACGAGATACGCACCGTACACTAAACCAATTAAATAACTAAGTCCGACAAGCATTTTCACCGTTGGCTGGAATAATGCATCGATTCTTGCTACCTTCATATTTTTTTCGTAGACATCATCTCCTAAATGATGAAATCTTCCCTCATCTGCATTCTCTTGTACATATGCACGAATAACACGCACACCAGCGATAGATTCAAGTACTTTATCGTTCATATCACCAAACGCATCTTGCGCAACTGTAAATCTTTCATGCAATCTCTTCCCATATATATTCATCGCATATGCCATAATCGGAAGCGGTATAAGTGCCGCAAATGTAAGCTCCCAACTGATTGAAAATCCCATCATACAAACGATTGTAAGCATATATAAACTAGAATCAACGAGCGTTAATATACCAAAACCAGCTGTCATAGCGATTGCTTTTAAATCGTTCGTCGCTCTCGCCATTAAATCGCCAGTACGATTTTTTTGATAAAACGTCGGTGTCATTTTAAGTAAATGCCCCATAAATTTTGAGCGCATCGTCTTCTCAAGTACGAACGCACCGCCAAACAATTGATGTTGCCAAACAAATGTAAGACCATACCCAACTATCGTTACCCCGATTAAAATAAGAATAGACTCTATAATTGCTTCGTTCGTTAACGTTCCTGTTTTTATATTATCTATCGTTACCCCTAACACTTTTGGGGGAATGACTTCAACTATATTCACAATTAAAAGAGCTCCAATGGCAATACTATATCTCTTCCAATGTTCTTTAAAAAACCATTTTAACTTTAGTAATACTGAAAACAATGTAACCTCTCCCTTCTCGTTTTCGTTTCACTCTCATTTCTTTATCCCGCTATTTGCGGGCAGTAAGACTCCCGCCTCAAAATTTGGCCAATGCGAGGAAGTTAGGTGGGAGATCAACTGCCCGTAAAAGCCCGATTGGTTCAACTAATAATCAGTGGGGGATGGACACCCCCCACTGATTAAAGTTTCACTTTATCCGCTATCCAAACCCATTCCATTTACATTTCGCAACCCATACAATCTCATCACATTTTTCCACCTTCCAAAGCTTTTTTATCGTAACCATACAAAGTATGGAAACAAGCAAATTAGACAAAAAAAAGCATACCGTCGCTTGACGATATGCACAAAAATGCATAAAAGCGTACGTTACGATATACGCAACGTACGCTTTTTATAAGACAAAAGTGCCCTATATATCCGTACGGGTTGCGTAATGATATGAATGTTTTCTGCCACTTAACAGAGCTAAGCCCATTACATTTACGATTACAATCATTACGCACACCCCTTTCATTTATTTTCCATTTATAATCTTACAACTTCTTTGAGTATTCTGTCAATTGTTTTTTTACACATAGAACAAAATAGACAACAATCACAAAAAATGAAGAGGATTTCATGATACGATAAAGCAGTTTGAAATAAGAGAATGTTCTGTAAGAAAGGGTATACAAAATAAAAAAAGAATAAGAAATCGTTTTCACAAACATTTCATTTGAAAAATATTATCAAACCCCCTACAATCACCTTATACTCACTCTTACAAGTTGCTATTTTAGGAGGACTAATCATGACAACTAGCAATACGTACAAATTTTATTTAAACGGAGAATGGAGAGAAAGCTCTTCAGGAGAAACAATCGACATTCCATCTCCATACTTACACGAAGTAATTGGTCAAGTACAAGCAATTACTCGCGGTGAAGTAGACGAAGCAATTGCTTCTGCAAAAGAAGCTCAAAAATCATGGGCTGAAGCTTCCCTACAAGATCGCGCAAAATACTTATATAAATGGGCTGACGAGCTTGTAAATATGCAAGATGAAATTGCCGATATCATTATGAAAGAAGTCGGTAAAGGATATAAAGATGCGAAAAAAGAAGTTGTTCGTACAGCTGACTTTATTCGTTACACGATTGAAGAAGCTCTTCATATGCACGGAGAAAGCATGATGGGCGATAGCTTCCCTGGCGGAACGAAATCTAAACTTGCGATTATCCAACGCGCACCACTTGGTGTTGTATTAGCAATCGCACCATTTAACTATCCAGTAAACTTATCTGCTGCAAAACTTGCACCAGCACTAATTATGGGTAACGCTGTTATTTTCAAACCAGCAACTCAAGGTGCAATTAGCGGTATTAAAATGGTTGAAGCACTTCATAAAGCTGGCCTTCCAAAAGGTCTTGTAAACGTAGCTACAGGACGCGGTTCTGTAATTGGTGACTACTTAGTAGAACACGAAGGCATCAATATGGTATCGTTCACAGGTGGTACAAACACAGGTAAACATTTAGCGAAAAAAGCTGCAATGATTCCACTTGTATTAGAACTTGGTGGGAAAGACCCTGGTATCGTTCGTGAAGATGCTGACTTACAAGATGCTGCAAATCATATCGTAAGCGGTGCATTCTCTTACTCTGGTCAACGTTGTACAGCTATTAAACGTGTACTTGTACACGAAAACGTAGCGGACGAGCTTGTTGGCTTATTAAAAGAGCAAGTAGCTAAATTATCAGTTGGATCTCCAGAACAAGATAGTACAATCGTTCCATTAATCGACGATAAGTCAGCTGACTTCGTTCAAGGTTTAGTTGACGACGCTGTAGAAAAAGGTGCAACAATCGTTATCGGTAACAAACGTGAGCGTAACTTAATTTACCCAACATTAATCGACCACGTAACAGAAGAAATGAAAGTTGCTTGGGAAGAGCCATTCGGCCCAATCCTTCCAATCATCCGTGTTTCTTCAGATGAACAAGCAATTGAAATTGCTAACAAATCAGAGTTCGGTCTGCAAGCAAGTGTCTTCACAAAAGACATTAACAAAGCATTTGCAATTGCGAACAAAATCGAAACTGGTTCTGTTCAAATTAACGGCCGCACAGAGCGCGGTCCTGACCACTTCCCATTCATCGGTGTAAAAGGTTCAGGTATGGGCGCACAAGGGATTCGTAAGAGCCTTGAGTCTATGACACGTGAAAAAGTAACTGTATTAAACTTAGTTTAATCTTATAGGTGGAAGCTGATCTTATATTAGATCAGCTTCTTTTTATGCAATTTAGTTCACAATTTGTTTTTCCATAGGCAAATTTACACATTCTACAGAAATTTGATACCCTAGCCAACGCTCAGCAATATGTTCAAATGATGAAACAGAGCCTGTTGTAAAAAATCGATGCTTCGGATTCAGATTCTCAGACAAAATTCCTTGATGTTGTAAAATCGTGCTTAACTCTATCGCTGTTTCTTCTGCAGAACTAATAATCGTCACATCTTCTCCTAATTCATTTTTTATGTAGGACTCTAAAAGTGGATAATGGGTACAACCAAGAATTAACGTATCTATTTCCTCTTTCGTTAATGGTAATAAAGCTTGTTTCACTTGTTGCTTTACATATGCTTTATCCCCTAATTGATTTTCTACAACTGTAGCTAAAGTTGGGCAGGCATGGCTATGCACTTCTAAATATGTATGGAGCTCGTGCAACGCTTTTTCGTACATATTAGACTGTATCGTACCTACAGTTCCAATTACTCCAATTTTCCCTTTCTTTGTCACTTTAATTGCCGCTCGTGCTCCCGGATGTATAACACCAATAACTGGGATGGATAGCGCTTCTTGCAATGAGGACAATGCTGCAGCTGCACCTGTATTGCATGCTACAACTAGAGCTTTTAATGGAAACTGTTTGAGAAATTCAACCATTTCAAATATAAAAGATTCTACCTCCGCTACACCTCTTGGCCCATACGGACAACGCTTATTATCACCAATATAGTAAATGCTCTCTTTAGGCAATTGACGTATAATCTCACTCGCAACTGTTAATCCCCCAACCCCTGAATCTAATACACCTATTACAGAACTTTTATTAGATGCATACATACACTTCATCCCCTTCTCTATCTTCTAGCGCCAATAACATTTATTATATTATGAAAATTCAAAGATTGTATATTATTGACCCTACCTTTAATAACAAACTCTTCTCTATAATCTGATTATTACCATATCCATTGACGTATAAAAATACATTTGTTACTCTTAAATACGTTAATTTAATATTTAAATCCTCATTCGTATCTCGGTGAGGTAGAGGTTGCAATCATTAAGAGTATCATTTCAGGAGATGTAGTGGCATTGATGAATGAATGAGAAAGGAATGGTTGCCGAAGTAAGTCGTGTCCACCATGCACGCTTGCTGGGTCTGCATTTAATAAGTGCAGAACTGTCACAAACGTTTCGTTTGTGGAGAGCTATCGAGAGATATGTCGTGGGTTTCTTATAAGATAGAAAGCATGTAGCGGCAGATTACGTGCTTTTTTTGTTTTGTTTGGAACTTCTCTTCCCTAATAGGAAGACATACATATCTCCTCGCTTGACTTGGTTATACTAACTTTGGAGGTATTTTCTATGCAACAAAAAAAATGGGGCTTTTGGGTACTAACAGCTTTCGTTGTCGGTAACATGGTTGGCGCTGGTATTTTCATGGTGCCAAGTACGTTGGCACAAACAGCAAGCCCTCTCGGTGTCACTTTAGCTTGGTTAACAACAGGGTTTGGTGTTTTGATGCTAGCTCTTGTTTTCGGTAATTTAGCAATTCGTCGTCCTGATTTAACGACAGGACCACAAAGTCATGCATATGCTTTATTCTCATCACCAAAAAAGAAAAAAATGGCTGGTTTCAGTATGGTATGGGGATATTGGGTTGCAAACTGGGCAAGTAACGTTGCCATCATTACATCATTTGCGGGATATTTATCACTCTTCTTCCCGATCATGAAAGATACACGACTACTATTTTCAATCGGTTCTTTTAACGTAGAAGTCGGTAAACTCATTACATTTACTATTTGTTCCATCTTACTATGGGGAACTCATGTTATATTAACAAACGGTGTAAGCGGAGCTGGAAAACTAAACTTCTTAGCAACAACAACGAAAGTAACTGGATTCCTTTTATTCATCGTCGTTACTTTATTTGCATTCGAAGCTTCTAAGTTTGGACAATGGTACACACCGATGATTGATAAATCAGGTGTATCACACGGTCTCCTTTCACAAGTAAATTTAGCTGCTCTTACAACGCTTTGGGCATTTATCGGAATTGAATCAGCCGTTCTTTTATCAAACCGAGCTACCTCTCCAAAAACAGTAAAACGTGCAACGGTTGCAGGATTACTAATTACAGTTGCAATTTATTTAGGAATTACTATTTTAACAATGGGTGTACTTCACGTTGATAAATTACAAGCTTCTGAACGTCCATTAGCAGATGCATTAAACGCTGCAATGGGTCATGGCGGCGGGAAACTTATGGCATTACTTGCTCTTACTTCCCTATTTGGTTCCATCTTAGGCTGGATTTTATTAAGCTCAGAAGTACCGTATCAAGCAGCAAAAGAAGGTTTCTTCCCTTCCTTCTTCACAAAAACAAATAAAAACGGAAGTCCAATTTACTCATTACGATTAACAAACATTATGTCGCAAGTGTTCTTATTCTCAACATTATCAGGAACCATTGCGGAAGCCTATACATTCGTTATTACCGTATCAACTTTAGCTTATCTCATTCCATATCTCGTTTCACCAATCTTCCAGTTAAAACTAGTCGCTACTGGTGAAACATATAAAAATGAAATGCGGGCAAGAATTATGGATGGCATAGTCGCCGTTATTGCACTTTGCTATGCACTATGGGTTATTAAAACTGGGGCATCCGATATAAAAACATTCCTTCTCGGAATTGGTTTATTCGTAATCGGCTTTGCCTTCTATCCGTTAATGAATCGTGACCAAAAAAAAAATAACGAAAAGAAAAACGAGCAAATTGCATAACGCAATTTGCTCGTTTTTTCTTTTGTAAAACATATATAATAGAACAAAGAGGTGAAAAACATGTCAATCGAATCGCTATGGAGCAGTCGCTTCCAACAACATATTCAAAATATCATTACATACTTTGCACGTATGATTAACGGTTTATTATATAGCTTTATCTTTATTTCATGCGTCGGTGCATATTATTATGCTCAGTTTCTAAAAACATCTCCTTCTAAAGGAATATCTTTAATACTCATAACGGTCGTACTTACATTCATTATCACGAGATGCCCAATTCGTACATTTATTCAAAAGCCTGATGCTGTCTATTTGCTTGCACTAGAAGAGAAATTAACATCTTATTTTAAAAAATCTCTTCTATATAATTACATCATTCAGCTTTTCCCACTCATATTTACGTTCCTTATTCTCGTACCGCTTGCTATGCAATCATTACAATTAACTGTACCTTTCTTATGTACCATCTTTATTATTTTAATGATTACGAAAGCTTGGAACATGTACATACATTGGATGTGGCGTGATAGTCATGAAAAAAACATATGGCTGATCATTCGTATTGCTTGTAACGCACTAATTATTTACATACTGTTTTATACAGCAAATGTAATCGTATTAGGCGGATTACTCTTACTTCTTGCTTTCCTGCTTCTATATACGAAAAAACAACCTACAAAACGAATACCGTGGGAGTACATAATCGAGCAAGAAGAAAAATTGGACATACGCTTTTATCAATTCGCCAGCATCTTCACCGATGTGCCGCAGCTAAAGAAACAAGTAAACAGTAGAAAATGGCTTACAAATTGGATTGAACCGTTACTACATAAAAAACAGGCTACTTTCTTCTATTTACATACACTATCGTTTTTACGGGGGAATGATTATTTCGGTATATATATTCGTTTGGGGTTGATCGGTGCCTTCACCCTATATTTTGTTCCGAATATATACGTAAAAGGTGCTATCGCTTATATCGTCCTATATATGATATCTATGCAGCTTCGTTCTCTGTGGAAATATTTTTCAGGAAATATTATTGTAGAATTATATCCGATTGATACTGAAGAAAGAATGAAGCAATTTCTTAGCTTAATCTTCATATTGCTAGTCATTCAATTAGCTGTGTTTTCAGTTGTTATATTCATTGCCACAGGACAATTACTGCATGCTTTAATTATTATGGTAATTGGGGTACTCTGGATCAAATTTATTATTTTCCCCAAAACAAAGAAACGCATTTCTTCATTTTAACGAAAAAGAGGCTGTATACAACAGCCTCTTTTCTCGTCCTAAAATTTCTTATCACTATTCATAGGCATTTCTCATATAGTGAAAATGACTATATAATTCCTATCCATAAGTTAAATAATGATTTCGCACATATAAATAAAACAGATGGGAGCTTAACTATGAACAATAATCCGCCTTCTCCGCCCCAAGATAACTCCGAAAACAATAGCCGTGACATTACACTACAAACATTACGGGTCATTGGACTCATCGTTCTTATTAGTGGTTATATACTCGTCGCTCTCTCAGAAGTAGGTGAGCTGAAAACCTTATTAACAAGCCCGAATGCCAATCCTAATTTGGCTGAAGTTGATCCGTTTTAATAGTTATGTAAAAAGCGAACCGAGTATAACTAGTTCGCTTTTTATATAGTTTATCCAATCTGAGAAACATTCCCTTCACCCTGATACTTCTCTTTCCCTATCGCCTTCATAAATAATACAATACTGCTCATACCAACGATAAAATACAGGACGCTCATTCCCCAAGATGCAAGAAATGAACCTAACATAACTCCTAATGCACCGTTCATTTTCGCCACTTGAAAGACCATCCCGTTAATCGCCATATACGAACCTCTTGCCTCGTTTGGCACCATATCTGCCATAATAGATTGGCGAACTGGCACATACATCATCTCTCCTACCGTTTGGAAAAGCCCTGCAATTAATAAAATCCATAAGCCATTGCTCGTTCCGAGTATTGTAAATCCAATTGTATAAATGAATAAGCCTACATATAAGATTTTCAAATCATTGAAGCTTTTCAGCATTTTAATAACAAGCGCTGAACATAACACAACTAAAATGGTATTCTCTGCTGATATCCAGCTCAACATTCTTATACCTGTTAAATCAAACGTAAAACCATTTCCGAAGAAAAAATGCACTGTTTCAAATTCCTTCTGCAAGCGTACCCCTAAATAATTATTAATTTGAAACTCTAAAGATAAAGTGCATATACTTGCTAAACAAAAAATTAAAAACGCTCTATCTTTCATCACAGCTTTATAACTATCTGCCATATCTTTTAATACATTTTTCTTCTCTACTGTTTTTCGAGCCACATACACTTCTTCCATATATACAGCCATCACATATAAAGTAATGACCGCGACCACCGTTAATACGATAAACAATTGTAACCTATAGTTTTCGAATAATAGTCCGCCAAATATTGCTCCAATGGCAATCGATAAGTTAATAGCCCAGTAGTTTATGCTGTACATCACTTTTCGATTTTCAGGTGTACTCACATCGATTAACATCGCTTCAGTCGCTGGATTCATAAGTCCAGACCCTAAGCTATTCACTAACATAAACACAAATGTTAGCCATGGTGAATCTACATAATCTGAGTTCGCAATTCCCATACAAGCAATGGAAATGACTTGTATACTTTGGCCGATAATCATCACCTTTTTACGACCGAGCCGATCTCCAACATACCCACCATATAAACCGATAATTAATGAAGCTAGCACATTGATTAGTAATAAAGCACCAGCAATCGCACTACCTAACTTTATTGAAAAATAAATCGCCATAAATGGAAAAATCATTGTGGACACAGTACGTGTTAAAAACGAAGTTATAATTCTAATTTTTATATTTCGATGCATACTCCAAAATCCCATTGTTTCCCCCTCCTTATGCTTATTCATTTTACTTTGAAAAAGTGGAAGAAAAAGGTTAGAATATTCTAAAGAGTTTCCCCTTTTATAAAGTGAAACTTTAATCAGCCCTCACCAATCGGGCTTTTACGGGCAGTTGATCCCCCACCTAACTTCTTTGCTTCCGCTAAATTTTTAGGTGGGGGTCTTACTGCCCGTTAATGCGGGATACAGAAGGAAGTGTACACATATGAAAATTATGGACTATTACATTAGACTAAGACTACATGCACAAGATCAACAACATATGCGAAATAGCTTACAAGAATTAGCGGATATTTTATATTGCAGTACGAAAAACGTGAAAATTTTATTAAAGAAAATGACTGAGGAACAATTAATTCATTGGACACCAGGGCGAGGCCGCGGAAATAAAACGGAAATTATATTTGTACATAGTTTAGTAGAATCAATTGAATCCTATGCAGATGAACTGTTAGCGCAAGAAAAATTAAAAGATGTCTTTCTTCTTTTAAAAGAACCACTTCCTCTCGCACTGCAAAAGATACTAGAAAATAAACTGCACCACCATTTTGGATATGAACCTTCAAGTGACATGTACGATATATTAAAAATCCCCATATCCCGAAAAGTAATGCCACTAGATCCAGCATTTGCGGCCGTCACAACAGAGAGCCATCTTACTAGTCAAATTTTTGATACGTTAGTCGTTTATAATGATGTTACCGAAAAAATGGAACCACATCTTGCGCATACGTGGGAATTAAGTGAAGACCGGCTTACGTGGACGTTTCATTTACGAAAAGATATACATTTTCATAATGAAACTGTTTTAACTTCTAAAGATGTGCAATTTTCATTTGAAAGACTAAAGCAAGTTCAATCTCCTTTCGAATGGTTAACAGAAGAAATTGTTCAAATTGAAACACCATCACCACTACAAATACGATTCCATTTAACAAAACCAAATTTATTTTTCTTACATTATGTGAGTTCCATGCAACTCGCAATTTTACCGCACGATGTAGCCATTCAAAATCATCACTACATAGGAACTGGACCTTTTAAACTTGTTCATTACTCTGAAGATAATATCGTACTCGAAGCGTTCACCCATTATTTTAAAGAACGCGCATTACTAGACCGTATTGAGTTTTGGCGTATTCCAGATCATGTGAGTATAGATTCTGATTATGAACTACCAAATGAAGAGGAAAAAGAAAGACACAACATACAAATAGAAGAAATAGGCTGCATTTATGCTAGCTTCAACTTTACAAAACCTGGTCCCCATCACGATATTTATTTTCGTAAAGTTTGGAGAGAAATATATGATGTTGAAACAATACTTCGTAACATAGAGGGGCGGCGAACAATTGCTGCATCAAGCTTTTTCCCTGAAAGAAGCCGTCAAGCTCCGGGAAGATCTTACTCTTTAGAAAAAGCGAAAGAGTATTTGAAAAAAAGCACATATAATGGAGAAACGATACATATTTACTTCTTCGCATTTAAAGATAGTGCAAATGATGCAGACTTCCTAAAAGAACAGTGCGAAAGTTTAGGTATACAAGTAGAACTTCACCCATTTCTCGTTTCAGATTATATGGATCATTCTATCGATAAACATGCCGATATTATTTTCATGGGAGAAGTTTTTGCTACCGAGCATGAAATAGCATTCTTAAATGTATTTAAAAATAAAAGTTGCTTCGTAAATCGGTTCATGGACCCGCACTATGAAAAACAAATTAATTGTTTGTTAGATACCTTTTTATTAGAAGAAAATAAAGAAAAGCGCTATGAACTTATGTATGAAATTGAAGAGTTTTTACAAGCAGAACACATCATTTTATTTAACTATCACGTTTTAAAAAGAAAAACATATCCTTCTTCTTTAAAAAACGTAACAATTGATTCATTCGGTTGGGCAAATTTTGCGAAGTTATGGATACAGCCATCCCGTATTAAAATGTGAAGTTTGTTATAAAAGGAGAAGAACCATGAAACGCAACCTAGAAAAAAGGCTTTCCTATCTATACACAGGTGAGTTATTTTCAGTCATTACTTTTATTTTCACAAGTTACTTAATTAATTATGCTTATCCTACATTACATTTATATTCCCTATATTCTTTTTGGGTCTCATTTCTTCTTTTAGAGTTTCTCTTATTACAAGGAACGGCTTACTGGTACATAAAGTGGCAACGATTAAAAAAAGAGAAAACATCTATTACACCTATTGGGATTATTCAATATTTAAAAATGCTAAAAAAGATAAATATCGGATTGATTATCACAGGACTTATTATGTTTATTATCGATTTTTCAAATTGGTATCCTCAATTCCCTTTAGGCGGGCTATCATTGACCCTATTTATTTATATTTTTGCATTATTTGAGTATATTAACTATTATCATATTCAGCTTTCATATGATAATATCTCTGATATTAAATATTTGATAAAATCAAAAAAACTAAAACAGTCCTGTATAAGTAAAGATTTTCAACGTATTTCATAAAATATTAGATTCCACTTATGAAGACTTTAATCCAATAAGAACTAAGTAATTTTTATGAATGAAAGAGAAGGTACTACATCCTTAGTAGTACCTTCTTCACATACAGATGCAAACTATTATTTAATTACTTCATCCATATGTTTCTTCAAGTTTAATAAATACTGCTCTATATCCGGATTTTTCACCACATCGTAACAAGCAAAGCTCTTTAACGGACTCATACCGAGAAACTTCTGCACACGGTGTAAATGACTAAGTGCTGACTCTAAACTGTCTCCTTCAAAGAATTTCGTCTTATCTCCAAATGATTTTTCAGGCGCATTCCAAGTTGTAGAAAACATATACTCCTTCTCTTTTAGTAAACCACCTGTTCCGTATTCATTTGCACCTTCAAAAAACAAGCCATATTCATACACTTCATCCATATACGTTTTAAATAATCCTGGTACACTAAACCAATAAATTGGTGTTTGATACACCACAACATCGGCCCATAAAAACTTCTCTTGTTCTTCCTTAATACTATATCCATCTTGAATCGTTGTTGTTTTCACATGATGATTCTCGCTTAATACAGTTACCATATAATCAACTAACGTTTTATTTAATCGCCCTTCTTTCGTACCGTATTTTTCATGTCCATTTATAATGAATATATTTTTCATCGCTTTTCTCTCCCCTATGTGATCTACTCTTCAGCTATTAAGCCTAATTGCTGTTTCAGCGTAAGATTATCTTCTAAATGCCAATCTTCCGTTATCTTTCCGTCTTTCACATGCAAAATATCAATTGCAAAAAAATTGATTTTCTTATCATTATGAGTTCCTGTAAAAGAAAGACGAGCTGTTACTTTATCTCCAACAACTAATAAATCTTCAATCTCACAATGTATATCAGGAACAACTTTACGAAAATTTTGCGCTGCAAACTTTAATCCTTCAGTACCTTGCGGACGACCTTTCGGCAACGTATTATCGAAAAAACTTTCAGTAACAGTCTGTGGAATAAGCTCCTCTCTACCTGTATCCCAAAATGCATAAAAACGCTGAGCTGCATGCACGATTTCTGTCGCTTCCTTTTTATTTAGTGAAGGATCAATTGTCATTGCTTTTGGCTTTGGCATTTCTTTTAATAACTGGATCTCAGTTTTTTGTTCCCCACTGCATGCGACAAGCACAATACAAATGACAAAAAAACTAAGGAACCCAAACAACTTTTTTATACCCATGGAAATCACCTCCTCATACAAACCCTTTGTATTTCGTATTGCTATTGTATATGCACTAACTTCCCTTGTGGAAGTAGTGATATTTTTTTCATATAGTTACCAAAAGTATAGTTTTGTGATACTATAAAGCAAATTCATTCAAATTTTTTTTATGGAGGCTAGTTCCATGAACAATATAGATCCGGTTGTATTAACGAAAGGTTTACCAGGAATCCCATGTCCTATCGCTAAAACGCTTGACGTAATTAGTACAAAATGGACGTTTTTAATCATTCGTGACCTACTTATCGAAGGGACATTACGTTTTAGTGATTTACAAAAATCAATGGACGGCATTAGTCCAAAAACATTATCACTTCGACTAAAAGAATTAGAAACGCAAGGGATAATAACGAGAAAAGTATATCCAGAAGTTCCGCCTCGTGTAGAATACACATTAACGGATAAAGGAAAGCAATTAGAAGGGATATTTATTGAATTAAAACGGTTTGGATTAAGTCTATAAAGTGGAACTTTAATCAACCTGGCTCCACGCAAATAGCAAAATAAACGAAAAGCCCCTTACCATAACAATGGTAAGGGGCTTTTCGTAATTCACTACATTACTTCGCTAAGCTTTGAGCTAGCTGTTTCTCTCTCCACATAAATGTAATGCCGAGACCAACTATTAAAACAACTCCTGAAAATGCATATGGATAATGAATATTCATATCAAATAATATTCCGCCCATCGCTGGTCCTGCGATATTTCCTAAACTCGTATAAGTCGAGTTCATACCAGCAACGAATCCTTGCTCTTTTCCAGCTGCTTTTGATAAAAACGTCGTTAAAGCTGGACGAAGTAAATCAAATGCTAAGAAAATAAAGCAAGTAACGAGAAGTACAATCCAATAATTAAAGACTACAGTTGAAACGAATGCTAACACTGCTCCTACAATTAAACATATTTGAATTAACACTTTCTCACCGAACATGTCTACTAATTTGCCAAACATAAATACTTGCACAACTACCCCAAAGATTGAGCTAATCGTAATAATGGCCGCAATATCTTTCGGTGTAAAACCAAATTTATGATCAGAAAACAGGCTAAACACAGTTTCATATGCTGATAATCCAAATGCAAGTACAAATACAATAATAAATGCGATTGCATACATTGGATGTAATGATTTCTTTAAATCCCCAAGAAAACTTGATTCTTTCGTATTAGCAGAAATCTCTGCAAGTTCTTCTTTCGTTAACGGCTCTTTTAAAATAAAGATGGAAATTACACATGCTAAAAAGGCAATCACTGCTGCCACAAAGAACGGCACACGTATTCCGTATTCTGCAATAAACCCGCCGATTCCAGGCCCTATAATAAATCCGGTACTAATTGCTGCAGATAGATACCCCATCGCCTTTGGACGTTCCTGAATAGATGTAATATCGGCAACATATGCGGTAACGCCAGGCATAATAAACGCAGCACTAATTCCGCCTAACACCCTTGCTACATAAAGCATCCACACATCTTTTCCTAATCCAAAAAGAAGCTCTGAAACACCAAAAATAAATAATCCAATGATAATCATTTTCTTCCTACCATAAAGGTCGACCCAGCGCCCCGTAATAGGTGAAGTAATAAGCTGAGCCATTGCAAATACTGCAACGAGATAGCCCATCGTCTTCCCTGTTAAATTCATATCATTCATAAAGGATGGCATAACCGGAATGATTAATCCAATCCCTAAAAAAGCGATAAATATATTACTCAAAAGAATGATTAATACCATCTTTTGTTCTTTTATCGGTTTCTTCACTTTTTAACACCTCTTCCCGTAAGTTCCTCTCGAAAATAATGCCCAAGAAACTTTCTCTTTATCCCAGTTATTCATGGGCTAATAATGAGTGGAGATAGTCTCCACTCTATCCTTCCACACATGCACAAGTACAAGATGAATGATTATCATTCAGTTTTTTCACAGAAATGAACCTACCTCTTTAAGATAGGTTCATCTCACTATTTTATCCCGATTGGTGCGGGCTAATAATCAGTGAAGGATGGATCTCCCTACTGATTAAAGTTGCACTTTATTTCTTTATATGTAGTGCATGTGTTAAAAAATCTAGTACTTCTGCCTTTTGTAGCTCGACTTGCTCATCATCTTTATGATCATATAAATAAACTTGTTCCGCTGCTGATTCAACAAGAGCGATAAATAACTTCGCTGTTCGCTCTGCGTGAACCGAATCACGAATTTCACCAGCTTCTTTTGCCTCACTTAAAAATTCACTTAGCCACATATAAAGAGGCTCATATACAGCTTCCCATTCTTTTATATGTTCAGTAGATGCAAGGCCTGCATACATTAATGCTTGTATTTCACGATATTCAGCTATAAAGTTAAATACTGCATCTATTACTTGCTCAACTTTACTTGAAAAAGGTGCATCGTTCTGTACTTTTTCTTTCACTGCAAGTATCATCTTCTCAACCATCACTTCTGCTATTGCAGGCATAACAGATAACTTAGAAGGAAAATATAAATAGAAAGTTCCTTGTGCAATGCCAGCCAATTTTACGATATCAGAAATCTTCGTTTTTTCAACGCCCTTTTCCTGAAACACTTCAATAGCTGCATAGACAATTTTCTCTTTTTTATTCATCATCTAAACCCTTTCACACGCGTATTGAATGACTGTCACTCATTTTATAAAATAACTAGCTATACTGTCAATTATAGTGCACTTTTCATAATAAAAATCTCCCAACAAATCGTTAGGAGATTCAACTTTAATATCAATTTCTTATGAAAGAGCCTTTAATCCCGTAACTCCACATACGATAAGAGCTACACTAATCAAACGTGCCTTACTTTTCGATTCACCAAACAGGAACATATTTAATAAAACGGCACCTGCTGTTCCAATACCAATCCAAACCGCATAAGCTACACTTACTTGTAAGAACAAGAAAGATGTGTATAAGAATGCGAAGGAAGTTGCAAATCCACCTATATAAATCGCTCCATTTGCTAGCGTCTTATCTTTACTATACATTTTAAGGCCTATCACACCCACTATTTCACTAATTGCAGCACAAAATACGAAAATCCAACCCATTTTTAAGCAGCTCCTTTCACAGCTTCTTCAACAGTTTCTTCTTTATTATCAGCCAATTTTAAGCCGACAACGCCAGCTACAACCATCACGATAAAGAATAGTTTCCCTACACTGAAACTGCCGCCAAAAAGGAATACATCCATTAGGAAAGTACCTACCGTACCAGCTCCCGCAAACACAGCATATACAGTCCCTGTTGCAATATGTTCGCACGCTTTAGAAAGAAAATGAAAATCAACAGCGATAACTCCTACAATAATGACCCAATGCCACCAAGTATGAGCTGTATTAAAACCAAACACCCAAAAAATTTCAAAGATACATGTTAATATCACATATAACCAAGCTTTATTTTTCATACTTACCACCTCTTATGACTGACTATCATTCATTTTTGTTTTAAAAAAATATACTCTTTAATCACTATTATATAAAAACAACTATCATCCTCATTTATCATTATATTTGTTCCTTTACAAAGCTAACTACATTCAAAAATTATTTGATGTACTTTTAACATCCTTAATCAATGAATTCTCGTCTTCCCTAACCTTCTTGTATGCATCCAAAAATATCTTATCAGCACCCTTTCAAAAGTTAAAATGACTGAATGTCATTCATTACTATTGTATGTGAACAATTCACAATATGTCAACTGTAAATTTTCATACTGAATATGGACAGCAGCATCATAAAAAACGAAACGAAATACGTTTAGGAAAAAATTTCATTTTTTCCTGTATATTTCTCAATAATCTGTCAATAATACTAGTAACATAATATTTTCTCCATTCCCCCTTGGAGATCCCTTGAATGGAGCAGTTAGCTTTTGCTAGCTGCTCTTTTTTATTTGTCGGCACACTATGGTGAAATACTCATAGGTCAAATTCATTTTTCATCACGTAACAAGGAACGGAGTATTTTTTAATCTATTTGCTTTCCAACGAATCCTTGTATGCAATAATTTTATTTTCAAGCATCTTCTCTGTAATTACCAAGTTTTCTCTTTGTATTTGAATAGATTTCCTGTGATCTTCTAACAGTTGTAACCGAGCTTGGGTTGTGTGTTCTCCTTCTGTATATAATCTAGCGTATTCTCTTATTTTCGCTATCGGCATTTGCGTTTGTTTTAATTTCATTACAAACTGCAACCACTTTATATGTGATTCTTCATACAGTCGATTTCCATTTGTACCGCGGTTTGCAATTAATATGTTCTCTTTTTCATAATAACGTAATGTATGTGTGCTCACTCCTAATAATTTAGCTACCTCACTAATTGTATACATACTCATACTCCCTCCGCATGCCATTTAATCTCATATATTTAACTGCTTTATCAAATTTATAAAAAACATTTGACTTAGAGTATACTCTAACAAATAAAATCTAACCATAATAAATTAATTTGAACTTAGGGGGATTTTATATGAAATATACTGTTATTACTGGTGCTAGTTCTGGAATTGGCTATGAATCAGCTTTAGCCTTTGCATCTCGTGGAAAAAATTTAATACTTGTAGCTCGAAGACAAGAAGAATTAGACGGATTAAAATTAAAAATTAACGAAATGCATCCGGAGTTGGATGTTGTCATTCGAAGAACTGATTTATCCGTCACTGAAAATGTTTATAAACTTTATGAAAGCCTACAAGCTTTTCAAATTGAAACGTGGATTAACAACGCAGGTTTTGGTAATTTCGCTTCAATTGCCGAACAAAATTTAAATAAAATAGAAACGATGTTGCATGTAAATATAGAAGCCCTAACAATACTCTCTTCCCTTTTCGTTCGAGATTATTCAATGGTTGATGGAACACAGATTATTAACGTTTCATCGGGCGGTGGATACACAATTGTGGATAACGCTGTTACGTATTGCGCTACGAAATTTTATGTAAGTGCATTTACAGAAGGATTATCTCACGAACTGAAAGAACAAGGTGCAAAATTAAAAGCAAAAGTTTTAGCTCCTGGTGCAACTGAAACAGAGTTCGCGAAACGCTCATTTGATATTGATGAATTCCAATACGATACGGTTGTTCCAAAATTCCACACTGCAAAACAAATGGCACAATTTATGCTCGACCTTTATGATAGCGATAAAGTTGTAGGGCTTGTCGATGGTTCTACTTATAACTATGAGCTTAAAAATCCCATTTTTAATTTTGCAGTAAGAAAAACGAATTCAAATTCTTAACAATATCTCATTTCTGACTAAAATATAGATGCCCACTATTTCTTAAATAATAGTGGGACTTTTTTCTCTCTAAAAATTTCACCCAACATACCGTATCATCGCCACTTCATCACAATAATCGACTTTTGGACAATGTCTACAGTCAATCCACACTTTCTCTGGCAACGCTTCTTTATTCACAAAATCAAACCCGCACTTTTGAAAAAATTCCGTTTCATATGTTAAAGAAATTACCCTATTCACTTTTATCTTTGCCGCCTCATTCATTACATGATTCACTAACTTACGCCCTATCCCTTTTCCTGCATATCTATGCGAAACAACTAACGATCGTACTTCTGCAAGATCCTCTCCTAACACATGTAAACCAGCAACTCCAACAATTTCCCCTTCTTCTTTCATAACATATAAACATTGCAAATATTGATAGAGAGACAAAATAGACCGAGGCAAAACAACTCCTTCTTTTGCATACATTTCAATGAGATTATAAATTTCTTTCACATCACTTGTAACCGCATTAAAAATTTTCATATTATATCCCCTTGCCCCCAGCATTAATATTTATAACATTTAATGAATTTTAATTCATAATTTCATATAATAATACATCTCTCTTTTCTCCCAGTCAATCACTTTTCTGAATTTTATCCCGCTATTTGCGGGCAGTAAGACCCTCACCTCAAAATTCGGCTGAAGCAAAGAAGTTAGGTGGGAGATCAACTGCCCGTAAACGCCCGATTGGTGAGGGCTAATAATCCGTGGGGGATGAACACCCCCCCCCCACGGATTAAAGTTTCACTTTACACAAACAAAAAACCAAGCAACTTAATCGATGCTTGATTCCTCATTTCGTATTGGCAATACAGTCGAATATTTAATTTCACGCAGTGCTAAACTTGTCTGTATACGTGTAATACCTAGCTTATTTAACTTCCTAATAAACTGCTCCAGTTCCTTACGATCACGATTCGCCACTTTTAATAAATAATCATATTCTCCTGTTAAACAGTGACATTCTAACACTTCCGGCATCGATTCTAATTCTCTTTCTAACACCTCAAGCTTATCCGATTGATGAATATTTGTGCTCATAAAAATAAAGCAAAGTAAATCAAAACCGAGCTTTTCTTGATTTAAAATTGCTACTTGCTTATCAATAAATCCTTCTCCCTCTAGCCTTTTTATACGTGCATGCATCGCAGCTGGAGATAAATTAACACGGCGTGCCAGCTCTGCATTACTTACTTGTGATTCTTTCTGCAATATATCTAAAATTTGTACATCCAAATCATCTAACACTTTAATAACAGATGACTCCATTATAATTCCCCCTTTTTTCTTACCGATGATTATTCGAAAAAATATATCATAACTCTCACAAAACTAAATAATATTCTTTAAAACATAAATCAAACGAAATATTTTATCGATTTTCAACCATTATACAAAAGAATATATTACACAATAAAGAAAAATGCTAAAATTATTTACAATTCGTATTGATTATAACAAAGGGGATTTTAATATGCCTTATTTTTACGTCTTTTTACTATTATTAACGAGCTTATTATGGGGAGGAAATTTTGTCGTTGGGAAATCACTCGTCGACCATGCATCACCGATGACACTGACAAGTTTAAGATGGATCATTGCGATCGTTTGCTTATTGCCGATGGTGTGGTTTAAAGAAAAGAAAATCATTCCACCACGCGCTGCAATACTTCCATTAATACTGATGGGAATTTCAGGAGTCGCTCTCTTTAACATTTTTCAATTTTTAGCATTAGAAAAAACATCCGCAACGAATGTAGGTCTTATTTCTACATTGAATGCAATTTCAATTGCACTATTTTCGGTATTATTTCTAAAAGAAAGAGTAAATACATTTCAAATTTTATCCATGATTCTTTCATTCTTCGGGGTTATCCTCGTCCTATTAAAAGGTGATTTTTTACTTTTATTTTCACTACATTTTAATAGCGGAGATTTATGGATGATTGCGGCAGTTTGTATTTGGGGAATATATTCTGTTTGTAGTAAATGGGCAACAAAAACAACTACGCCACTTATGGCGACGCTATATTCTGGTATTTTCGGCGTTATTTTATTACTGCCATTTAACATAGGTAGCTTCACTGTTTCTAATATAAACACTTCTTTCATTACATCCCTTTTATATACAGGACTGATTTCCACAGTTCTTTGTATGGTGTTTTGGAATATTGGCGTACAAAAATTAGGAGCTACGACATCGGGGATTTTTCTCAACTTCAATCCGATTTTTACAGCTATTTTAGCATTCCTTTTCCTCGGAGAAGAATTAACATGGATACAAATTCTCGGAACAGTTATCGTCGTGACGGGATGTTATTTATTTTCTCATTTCAAAACAGTTGCTGTTCAACCAACTAAAGCTTTAATTCGAAAACATTCTTAATGAAAAAACATCGTCATCTGAGTGGCGATGTTTTTATTTACGCTTCATCTCTTTTATATACTGCTTTTCCTCTTCTGGCGATAAACGTTCTGTTGCTTTGCCAGTATCTCCACCTTGAAGACTCCATAAAAAGTTATGATCCTCAACAGTTTGAGAAAAATCTCCTTTTTCCCATCTATTTATAATAGAAAGTAACCTCGTTTTATATTGAAAACCTGTACTATTTTCAATACCTTTCTTTATACTATAAATTTCTTTTGTTGTCATTTCTACAAATCCCCATTTCTCAGAGGATTTTACCTTCTGGTGTACCATTTTGTGCATAGTAGAAATAATTTCACCTTCACTAGTTTGTGAAGTTTCTTCTGCAGCCTTCTTCTCTTTCTGACTTGTCGCTTGTTGGATTTGAATATTTTTACTTTCTTTTTCTACATATGCAAGTAGCTGCTTTCCTCCAACTATAGAAGCGATAATTATTACTACTGTAATACATATACCTACGAGCCATTTAAAAAACATTAATCCATCATCGCTTCCCTAACAATATGACTATCTACATACTGCTTAAACTTCACAATTTTTCCGTTCTCAAGTTGCCATACATGAACGAAATCTGCTTCAAATGATTTGCCCGTTTCTTTATAAACTCCTGAATAAACACCTTCAGCAATAATTACATCTTTTCCATTTACTTCATGGTACATATTTACACTCGCTTTATAATCATTCCATTCTGTTCCTAATCGGCTAAATACATTTTCCATTATTGCTTCTACACCTATATAAGTTCCGCCGTATGGGAACCCTACTGCCTCTGTCCATTCCACTTTTTCAGAGAAGGCTTCAGCTAAATGTTTGGCATTCGAAGAAGCTGATCCTTCATATGTACTTCGAATAATTTCTAAATTTGATTTAGACATGTTACTTCCTCCCGGTTTATTTATTCTTTACACAAGATGTAACTAAATCAGTTACATCTTGTGTAAAAAAATATTTAAATTATTTTATTCTTAATTTAGTTATTGTAACTATTATAGTTACAATAACTCTTTAAGTCAACAATTAATAAATGAAATTTAATTCGTTTTCATTACTTTCTCTTTTAAGAAACGATCTACATATCCTTCTGCTTTTACAACGAATAAATACGCACCCATTGATAATAATGCAAGATCTAATTCATATCCTGGATTCTTTCCATCTCCTAATAAACCTGCTGCTCCATTTACCTTTACGATAGCTCCAGCTAAAATAAGAGCGAATAACAACCCTACATATCGTACACCTAAACCGATAATTAATAATATACCACCAACTAATTCTACAGTTGCCACGCCATACGCAAGACCACCTGGTAAACCAATGCTTGTAAACCATCCTGCTACATTATCGATTCCTGATTGAAATTTCGCTAAACCATGTGCAAAAAACGTCACTCCTAACACGAAACGAATAATTAAATTACCAATGTATTGATTCATTTTGAACTCTCCTTTTTGTTTTGTTATGGTGAACTTTTATTTACAAGTCAAAACAATACGGCATTTCTTTTTATTCGTCAAATACTTTTTTTAAAGAAAACAAAAAGACATTATCCGTTTTACGAATAATATCTTTTACAAAATAGCGCTAATTCAAGCTTTTACTCTATCGCACAGAAAAAGTTGAAACATTTTTCCAGCGCTAACATAAGACAATAAAGATACGTCTTCTTCTACAACCATTCCAACAACATTCACTTTCTCATCTTTAGGCAAATCATTTATAACAATTTGCATCTCCCCAGCATATCTACCGTACAATTCATTATCAATTGTAATGCTACCTTTCTTTCTTGAAATTGTATTCATCTGCTGTAACATAACTTTATTGCTTTCCCTTGATTCTACAGAGCGAATCACATCACGGGCCGGATCTAACCTATTTGTATGCACTTGCTCTACCGCTTTTAATGCTGCACTATCAGTTATAAACGATTGATAGCGTAACGGAATAATCCCTCTACTCGCACTCGCTATTTCTTGTACACTTTCTAAACTCGCACTTATATCTCCGATTAATACTTTATCGACATCACACTCTTGAACAAGTTCTAAATATGCTTCAAGCGGACGCATATTGCGGTGTTTTTCTAACGTCGGTAAACCTTCATATAACGGACCACGTTTTTCATCATCACCTGAAATAAATGCCATCGTTTTTATTCCGCGCTCGTGTAAATACTTATTTTGTTTTTTCAAAAATGATGTAGCTAGTCCTGTTTCAGGACGCGGGTAAAAATTATGCCATGCTTCTACATGCTCTACTCTAATGTTTTCAGCAACTAACTCTTTCCAAAACGAATCTGTAATCGTACTCGCATTTAAAGCCACTTTCACCTTATGAGATACGCGCGCAATTTCTTTTGGCGTAATGCCATAATCCATTCGTAAACCAGTAATGCCAAAACCCAATAACTCTTCCACATTTTCATAAGTTATTCCTAAATGATGTAACGATTTCGGAGAGACATCAACCATTAATTCCATTTCATATTTGAGAGTTTGTTTCCCTAATATTTGAATTAATTCTTTATACGTACCCGGATCATCTTCTGGTATATGAAGTGATGTAAAAATAGATGAAAACCCGTTTTCCTTCGCTACTTTTAGCCACTCTTCTTGTTTCTCTACTCGCTCTTTTGAAAGATAAATTGAAACTCCAATCATATGAATCTCCCTTTCTATTCATAGAAAAAGAGAAAGGAATCCCTTTCTCTATATGTTTTCTGCCATTTCTTCTTTAAATCCGAAGAAGTACGTAAAGATAAATCCGAAAGTATATGCAATTACTAAACCTAAGAAATATAGTAAATATTTATTATCAGCAATTAATGGGATTAAAGATAATCCTGATACACCAATCCCGAGTGAAGCCGTTTTCATAATTGCTTGGAATGCTCCGCCGACAGCCGCTCCTAAACAAGCAGTAATAAACGGTTTCCCCAGTGGTAATGTAACCCCGTATAATAACGGTTCACCAATTCCTAAAAATCCAACTGGTAATCCACCTTTAATAATATTGCGAAGTCGTTTGTTTTTTGTTTTTACATAAATCGCAATTGCTGCTCCTACTTGCCCAGCACCTGCCATTGCTAAAACTGGTAATAAAGGCGTTACATGTGTTTGATTAATAAATTCCATATGAATCGGTGTTAAACCGTGGTGTAACCCGACCATAACGAGAGGTAAAAATGTTCCAGCAAGCACAGCTCCGGCAAATGCTCCGCCAACATTTAAAATTGCATTAATACCGCTCGTAATACCATCAGATAAGAATCCGGCTACTGGCTGAATCGCTAACATCGTTACTATACTTACAACTAATACAGTAATAAGCGGTGTTACGATAATATCCACTGCATTTGGCACTACTTTTCGTACTCGTCTCTCAACTACAACCATAAGCCACGCTGCAAAAATAACTGCAAACAAACCGCCCCGTCCAGGTACCATTGCTTCACCAAATAATTTCACATTTGCCATCGCCGGATTGAAAATTAAAATACCAGCAATCGCACCAAGAACCGGTGTTCCGCCAAATTCTTTCGCTGTATTCCAACCAACTAAAATGCCTAGGAACGTAAAGATACCGCCGCCAATGAGTAGTAACATTTGTAGCCATGTTGCATTCGGATCCGCACCTGCATTTTTCGCAAAGTTAGCGACTCCGTTTATAATTCCTGAAGCAACAAGACCAGGAATTAACGGAATGAAAATACTTCCTATTTTTCTTAAAAAGTTTTTCACTGGCGTATTGTTTTTCTTCTTAATCTCTGACTTTATCTCTTGACCGATATCCTCAAGGTGATGATCTGCAACCTCTCCAATTCGTAATCCTGTTAAAACTTCCATTTCAGCTGCTACTTTATTTACCGTTCCTGGACCAACGACAACTTGAAGTGTTTCATCTTCAATGACACCCATAACGCCTTCAACTTTTTTCAGAAGGTCCATGTTCACTTTACTTTCATCATGAAGCGTTAATCGTAACCTCGTCATACAATGAGCAATGCCACGAATATTTTTCACTCCCCCAAGTTGCTCCGTAATCTCACTTGCCATTCTCACTTCTTTCTTCATAACAGAATCCCCCTCCCCAGAGTTTATAGTGCCTTCTTCACAAATCCTTTCGCTTCTTTTAGTTTTTCTAGTGCTTCCCCATACTCACACTGTAGTAATACCATAACAATTGCAGCTTTCACATTTCGATCTGCTTTTTCGTAATACTCTGTAGCCACTTCATAACTAGCGCCTGTTGCTTCCACAATAATTCGTTTTGAGCGTTCTACTAACTTTTCATTTGTAGATTGCACATCTACCATTAAGTTTTTATATACTTTCCCTACACCAATCATCGAGGCTGTGGAAATCATATTGAGCACTAATTTTTGCGCCGTACCAGCCTTTAAACGCGTTGAGCCTGTTAATATTTCTGCTCCTGTCTCCACTTCCACATTTAGTTTTGCATATTTACTTATTTCAGCATTTTTATTACAAGAAATACTCGCTGTACTCGCTCCTACGCTTTTAGCGTATTTCAATCCGCCAATTACGTAAGGGGTTCTACCACTTGCAGCAATTCCAATCACCGTATCTTTCTCGTTTAACCCAATGCTTTTTAAATCTTCTTCTGCTAACTCTTCACGATCTTCGGCACCTTCCACCGCCTTAGTAAACGCTTTCAATCCACCTGCTATAAATCCTTGCACCATTTTGTCATCTGTACCGAATGTCGGCGGGCATTCCACTGCATCTAAAATGCCTAAACGGCCACTCGTACCAGCCCCAATGTAAATTAATCGGCCCTCTTCTTCAAAAGACTTAATCACAGTCTGGACAACTTTTTCAATTTGTTCTATCTCTTTTTCAACTGCTAACGCAACTGTTCGATCTTCTTGATTCATACTTTGTAACACTTCTTTTATGCTCATCTCATCTAAATTCATCGTTTTCTCATTGCGATGTTCTGTCGATAAATTTTCTAACATGTTGTCACCTTCTTTGAAATTTTATCCCGCTATTTGCGGACCGTAAAACTCCCTCCTCCAAATAATGCAGAACCAAAGCAGTTATGTGGGAGATTAACTGCCCGTAAACGCTCGATTGGTGTTGGCTAATAATCAGTGGTGATGGGAAAAATCCTCACTGATTAAAGTTTCACTTTATTTCACACTTTTATTATAACTTTAAGAAACTAAAAATCAATAACTCTTTCTTATTTTATGAAATAAAATTTCATCACATGACATATTTGTGTCAAATATAATAAAAAAGATGAGTCTCCCCATCTTTTCTTCTACTTTAATTTCCGTAACCGGACTGCTTCTTCTCTCGTCTCCATAAATTGATCCAATACTTTATTACCAATTCGGTTGAATGTAATCACATATAAAGCATCAATCATATTCAGTTGTGTCATCCGTGACGCAATACTCGCAATGCGATGATCTTGCTCTACATCCGGCATACAAAGGCGAATGTCTGCCTCTTTATATAAAGGTGATGATTGATCAAGCTTCGTAATTCCAATAACCGTTGCACCCTGTCTCTTCGCATATTGCGCCATTTCAAGAACATCTTTCGTTCTTCCTGAAGTAGAAATAGCGACAAACACATCGCCTTCTTTTAAATTCGTCACAAGCGGCAACATCATATGAAAATCAGATAGCATCATCGCAGTAAATCCGAGCCGAGTAAATTTATAAGCGCCGTCCATCGCCGGTGTCGCTGATCCACCTACGCCGTAAAATATGATCTTGCCCGCATTTACAATACTATCTGCAGCTTTCTCAAGTTCCTTCTTATCTATCGCAGTAACGCTCGCCTCAATTGCAGCCTTATTCACATAAGTAACTTTATTAAACAAATCGTACGGTCCATCTTCCGTATTCATCACTGAAAAATCGTTAATATTATAATCCGCAATCGTTAATTCACGAACGAGCGCTATCTTAAATGCTTTAAAGCTCCCTATCCCAATCGATTTACAAAAGCGAACAACACTCGCCTCACTTGCGCCTGCATTAGTTGACACTTCTTTCGTCGTTAAATTCGGAACAATCTCTGCATTCTCCATTATGTACATGGCAACCTTCTTCTCAGCTGGTGAAAATTGATCCATATTATTTTCAATTTTAAATAGTAATGTTGAAGCTTTCACTATTTAACCTCCACTTCTCGCGGCTACTTTTTATTTCGCATATTCTCCTTCTTCATGAAGGTAATAGCCATCATTACCAGGCGGATGGTGAACAATTACAGTTCGATTCCCTTTTGTATATGCAGTTATTTCACCTTCAGATCTCTGTTTTTCCCATCCATTTATCCAAATTGCAAAGCCAGGTACAAAAGCAGTGTACTTATATTCTTTCGGATTATCACCTTCCACATAGGAAGAGAAAATAGAAACAGGAAAATCTTTCACTTTTGATTCTTTCCCTATAATAAATGGTATACACAATAAAAGGAGTATAACTACACCTATAACTTCCCCCTTCGTAATCTTCACACATCCCTCTCCTTGTCATATCACATACATAGATTTTACCATAATTACAAACCCTCCATGCTACATGACCGTTGCATTTTGTAATAAAAAAAGAGCCTATCTACGTCAGATAAGCTCTTTCCCTCTATACAAAATACTTCTTTAAAAGTGGCGGTGTGATAATCGTCGTCAATATAACAACAATAACAATCGCTGTAAAATTTTCTTTCGCTAATAAATTCGCCGTAAGTCCATTTGCTGCGATAATAAGCGCTACTTCTCCGCGCGACACCATCCCTGCTCCAATACTAATAGAAGATTGTAAATTGAACCCTGTTAATCTTGCTCCTAAACCTGATCCGATTAACTTTGTGAATATTGCAATGAGCGTCATAATGATAATGAACCAAAGCTGGCTTCCGATACCTTGAAATGTAATTTCCATTCCGATACTTACGAAGAACACCGGTACAAATATCGCATAAGCAATCGGTTCAATTTTATGTTCTACTTCATGCTTATACTCTGTTTGAGAAATTGCAATTCCGGCTGCAAATGCTCCAATAATACCTGCAATTCCCATCATTTCACTATAATAAGAAAAAGAGAAGCAAATAATAAGAGCTGCACTAATTAATGCTTCCGATACACGAAGTGGGACAAGCATTTTCATAATCCACGGTACAACTTTCCATGCGATAAAAACAATACTTACAAAGAAAATAAGTTTCTTTACGATAACAAGTGTTATATTCACATCTTGTGTTCCTAAAAAGCTCATAACAAATGCTAATAAAATAACGACTATAACATCATCAAATACGGCAGCACCTAAAATCGTTGTACTTTCTCTCGTATTCATCTTCCCTAAATCACGCAACGTTTGCACCGTAATACTAACCGATGTCGCGCAAAGTAATAATCCTAAGAAAATCGCATGGGATTGTATGAATCCAAACAGCAATCCCGTTACATATCCACCGATGAAAGGAAAAATAATTCCACCAGCCGCTACTGCAAATGATGATTTTAAATTCCTATTTAATTCTTCTAAATCTGTTTCGAGTCCCGCCATAAACATAAGTAACAAAACACCAATCTCACTCAATTCATCAATCAGTTCAGAACTATTAATAATTCCTAGCACTGCGGGACCGATGATAATACCAACAATTAATTTACCGAGTACAGAAGGCTGCCCAAGTCTTACACTAATGTCACCAGCTAATTTCGTACAAAGTAAAATGACGACAAGTTCAAAATAAAATAACATAACATCTTCTCCTACTTTATAAAGTGAAACTTTAATCAGCCCTCACCAATCGGGCTTTTACGGGCAGTTGATCTCCCACCTAACTTCTTTACTCCAGCCGAGTTTTGAGGTGGGAGTCTTACTGCCCGTTAATGCGGGATAAAGTAAAACTTTAATCAGTGGATTTTCTTCATCCAAAGCTAATTATTAACCCGCATCCATTTCTGCACATAGTTTCCCCTATCAATTAGCATTTTATTTGTCATATTTTTTATTTGACAAAATATTCTGAATTATAATAAAATTAATCCAGAAATTTCAAAAAACTTCATACCCTAACTGCACCTCTATTTACTTACATTCTCCTTTCCAATGGGCTCATACTATATTCGCAGTTGTGGTAATAAAAAAACGGGGGGAGAATCCAAAGTGAAGTCATTACTACGAAAAAAAGCACTTAGTACTGAATCACCACGGCAGTTGCAAAGAACATTAACCGCACTTGATTTAACTTTTTTAGGAATCGGTGCCGTAATTGGGACAGGCATTTTTGTATTAACAGGTATTGTAGCAGCAAAACATTCTGGTCCTGGAATTATGCTATCATTCCTCATTGCGGCTTTTACTTGTGCTTGTGTAGCCTTTTGTTATGCTGAATTTGCTTCTTCTATACCTGTCTCAGGAAGTGTGTATACTTACGCATACATGACAGTCGGAGAAGTCGTCGCCTTCATCGTCGGATGGTGTTTAATGCTCGAATATTTACTTGCCGTTGCAGCTGTAGCTGTTGGGTGGTCTGGTTATTTACAATCTTTACTACAAGGGTTTAACATGCACCTTCCCGCCATAATCGCCTCGGCCCCCGGTGTAGGAAAAGGTGGTCTCATCGATTTACCAGCTGTTTGTATTTTACTACTCATTACTGGCCTTTTAAGTTTTGGTATACGCGAAAGCGCACGCATTAATAATATTATGGTTCTTATAAAGTTAGCTGTTATTATCGCCTTTATCGTAGCAGGCGCAAAATATGTAAAGCCTGAAAATTGGACGCCGTTCATTCCATTCGGATACGACGGTATTATTACTGGAGCTGCCACTGTATTCTTCGCCTTTTTAGGTTTTGATGCAATCGCAACCGCTGCAGAAGAAACGAAAAAACCACAACGCGATTTACCAATTGGAATTATTGGCTCCCTTCTTATTTGTACTGTTTTATACATGGTCGTATCTTTCGTTTTAACAGGTATGGTTCCTTACACACAATTAGACGTTTCTGATCCAGTTGCATTTGCACTGCATTTCGTCGGTGAAGATACAATTGCAGGGTTACTGGCTGTTGGGGCAATGACAGGAATGACAACCGTTCTTTTAGTCGTTATGTATGGACAAGTTCGTGTTTCGTATGCGATGAGCCGCGATGGTTTACTTCCAAAAGCGCTAGCACGCGTAAACAAAAGAGTAAAAATCCCTTTATTAAATACATGGATTACTGGCGTTGTTTCCGCTTTATTAGCAGGACTTTTAGACTTACATTTACTAGCTAACTTAGTAAATATCGGTACGTTAACTGCATTCACGTTCGTTTGCTGCGCTGTCCTTATTTTACGAAAAACACATCCTGATTTAAAACGCGGGTTCCGTACACCTTTCGTACCTGTATTACCAATTGTTGCTATTCTTTGTTGCTTATATTTAATGATCAATTTGTCTAAAACGACATGGATCAGCTTTGCAGTTTGGATTATAGTCGGCTTGTGCGTCTATTTCTTCTACTCTAGAAAGCATAGCCATTTAGCTACTGAAAAAACAAATGATGAGAAGAAAGAAGCATAACAAAATAGCTCGCCGATGAAACGGCGAGCTATCTTCTTGTTTTATCCCGCTATTTGCGGTCAGTAAGACTCCCAACTCAAAATTTGGCTGGAGCAAAGAAGTTAGCGGGGGATCAAACTGCCCGTAAACGCCCGATTGGTGAGGGATGATAATCAGTGGGGAGTGAACAAAACCCCCACTGATTAAAGTTTCACTTTATTATGTTTTTTCGTTAACGATTGTAAAATGAAGAATATGCCGATGCCCACATAGGCTTCAGCCTTTGCATACTTATCCCCTTACTTCGTCCCCTTCTTTTTCTTCTTCCATGCATTCACACTATCAAAGAAAAAGTTAATAAATAACGTTCCTAATCCTGCTAATAAAAATGTCATTAAAAATAGAACCCAAATACTTTTATCTTTTAATAAATAATATCCTACAAGGAGCACAACCGCGATCCATACATATTCAAGAATTCTTTTTAGCTTTTTCTGTTCCAAATTATTCGCTCCCTTTTTCTATGCTATTTTTAGTATAACAAAAAAGAAGCCTATCATGATAAGCTTCTTTTTCTTTCATTTTATTTGTTCATGCTTTTTTCAACGAGTGAAATCGCATATTCTATCGTACGATTCATCGTTTCTACCTGTTCATCTTTTACTTTCACATCTTTTAATACAGCTTCTGCAACTGTAATTTTTTGCTGTAATGATTTCACTGAACCGTCTGTTACATTTGCAGCTTGTGCTTTCTTTACGACAGCTTTGGCAGATTCAATATTCCCTTGTAATTTTTCTTTCGGTGTTTTCGGTTGTTCTTCTGCAACTTTTGATTGTACGAATGTGATATTAGCTGTTTTTAATTCGTTATACGTTTGAACAATCTGTTCCCCAGTACTTCCTACATTTTCAAACGCTTGCTTTGCAGTGTTATAGCTTTTCTCTAGTTCCTGAAATGCTTCTTTTGAATATTGACCTGGCTTGTCACCAAATTCATACGTACCAGCTAACATTTCTTTTACTTTTCCAAGCTCTTCATATAATGCGTTTACTTGCTCTAACTTCGTACGATTAGAAAACTCATTGTACGCTGCTAATACTTCTGAAGAACTTAATGCTTTACTATATAATTTTGCAAGCGCAATTTGACCATGTAACGGAATACCACCATTTCCATTGCTATCAGGGTCAGCACCAAATGCAAATGGTACATTTGAATGATATACTTTTCCTTGAGCTGGCTGACTATTTACCTTTTTACCATCTACGTAAATGGCTACTTCACTTCCGTTATAAGTTCCTGTTAAGTGATACGTTTTATTTGCCTCTAACTGAACTCCAACACGCTTATAACTACCACCAATATGAGCCCATAATTCAACATATCCACTTCCTGTAGATTCAAACCCAATACCGCCGCTCTCTGTATTTTGCAAAATGCCTTGTCCACGAATTTCATTCATTGAAAATACAGTTTCTAACGTAAATGAATTGGCTACTTTTTCTTTTTGTGCTGCTGAAAATGGAAGGTATCCAAATGTATTAGCTTGTCCATTCAATTTCATTACATTTGTTTTTAGAGACTTATCATATGCAATCGATACATTCCCTTTCACATCACCTTTCGCTCCAAACGGTGAGTTATCTTTAAATGTACCATCTAAGAAATTCACATCAAAAACGTCTGCCTTTGGTACTTGCACATTCGGATCAATATTATCTTTTTTCGTAGTAATTTCTGCCGTTAATGGCTGTACACTTTCATTGCCAAACGAATCAATCGCAACTACTTCAAGCGTATATGTTTTCCCGCCATCTAATCCTGCCAGTGTAAATGTCAGCTCTTTCGGAACTGGGTCACGATAAAACTCTGAGAATGCTAACAATTTATTTTTTATTTCCCCGGTTTGCTTATCTCTAGCTTGTACACGATAAGAGTGAACAAGAAGGTTGTCCAGTGCTTGCGGGAACGTTACTGTTGCTGCATTTTCTGTTACATTTGATACTGATAACTTCGCATCTTTTGCAAAAGATGGCTTTTCTTTATCACGGTCTTCTACATGTGTAAAAGTTTCTTTCTTTGACGGCAACTGGATTTTCCAAGGCTCGCCTGTCCAAGAATTCGTATGGAAATCGCGTCGATTAATTGTTACTTCTTTATCGTCTACTTCTACTAATAAACCTTGACTAAGTGTGCTAGCACCAGGAGGAATATTCCCTTGTACCTTACCACCTTCAACTTCCATATAACTTACTGAAGATGTACCAACTGATGTAAAGTCTTTTTGATGAATCGATCTTGGATCATCTAACGGATAATGCGAATGACCTGAAAACGTAATAGCTTGTGGGTATTCTTTTAATACTGCATTAATTTTCGCACTATCTTTCGTTCCCCACTCTTGGCTACCGTACACTGTATCTTTAATATGTTGATGTAAAAATACGAAAATCGGGTTTTCCGGATCATCTTTTTGTGCCTTTTCCATCTCTGCTTTTAACCAATTAATTTGCTTGTCTGAATAGTATCCATGAGTCGTTCCATCTTCCGGAGACATCACAATGAAATGATAGCCTTTGACTACCTTATGATAATAAATAGATTCCATCCCTGTTTTTTCTAAAAATCGCTTTTGTGCTCCTTCTATAGATAATCCATTCCAATAATCATGGTTACCAAGAGCATTCATTCGTACCGCATCTTTATTTGCATTCTCATTATACACTTGCATGAAACGGTCATACTGTTGTACAGATCCGGAATCTGTGAAATCTCCTACAATAACAAATGCATCTTGCTTTGGCGCTAGCGTATTAAACTGTTCAATCGCTCTTTTCCAGCGAAACGTATCATCTGTTCCACTATTTTTAATATGTACATCACTTACAACTGGAAAAACTAACTTCTTCTCACTCGGTGCCTTTTCTTGTTTCTTCTCTTCCGCTTTGACTGATGTACTCCACGGAAATGATACAAACGCTAATACAAAAACCATTAATAATCCAATAAGGCCTTTTACTTTTCGTAAAGCAGTTCTTTCCACGTGAATCCTCCTCATATAATGAATTAATTAATTACAATGGTTATTGTACTGAACGCATATTAACTGCGTTTAAATTAAAAACAAAATTTATTTCACTTTTGTAAATATACAGTCAATTTTATATAAAATCCCACATTAATATGAAACAACCACATATTGTCTAATAGATTTTTATGCGATGTAGGCCTATTAAACAAACTTACTTAAAAATTTTTGTCCTTTATTAACACAACTATCGTCCTCTAACATTTAATAGTAATAAAGAAACACTAGGAAGGGAGGCTCTATGAATGGCTTGTAAAAAAATATCGGCTGCTATGCCCCTTTATCTATCATCTGCCCTCCCTACGATCCGTCGAATCCCACCAACTTGTGAATTAGTCATAGATGAGTTTGCTGGTAATTTTTTTATAACAAAAGAAATTCCTCCACCTTCTGAAGGCTCTACATTAATTTTATGGGAAGGAGATGGTGTACTCAAAATCTCGAGTACCATTTCTATATATAATAGCACTAGTAGTACTGGAGGGATTACCGTTCAAATTATTGGCCAGGTGACAAATACTTTCACCGTCTATCCTGGCAACACAATGTCATATACAGGTCAATTATTACAATCTAATTATTAATATTCCAAATAACCCCACTCAATATATAGAAGGAAAATATTGTTGTCAATTTTCATTTTGCTTATAAAATTCTTCACTACCTTAACTTACAAACTATACAAAAAAGCATACCATTGTATGCTTTTCCTTATGAAATTGGGTAACGTACTGTAAGACATAATTGTCCTTGGCTTGTCCCCATTCCTGTTGTAACGATTTGCATTATAGTAAAGTATCTTACTGTCAACGAACCACTTCTTTGTGGTTGTACAGCACATTCGTAATAGCAGTCGCTACTACAGTTCCTGACCACGGACTACAAACTTTATCTTGTACATAATTTTTATCTGGACAACAAGTTCAGGCTGCTCCTGAGCACTCACAAGACATAGAATTTCCCCCTCTCTCTTTTTTATTCCCTATATGTGTATGTCCCTCCGAGTCCTTTGCCTGTATTATTCATCTATACTCAGAAAAAATGATGCTGCTTTTTCACTAAATAGATTCCGTTCTGTTTCTTTTTTTCATAAATTTATAGATTAATATACCACCTACAACAATAACCACGCCTCCTAATATTGGTAGCATATATTGTCCAACAACATCCGCCGCTTTTTCCCAATGCGGGCCTAACTTCATTCCAAAATAAATATACAAAGTCGTTAACGGGAACATTGCTACAAATGTATATATACTAAATTTCCATATGTTCATTTTTGCCATACCACACGGTACAGAAATAAGCGTTCGAACCCCCGGAACGAAGCGTCCAACAAATGCTACAACTGGACCATATCTCTCAAAGAAATCATCTGCTTTTTGAATTTGTTCTTCTTTAATGAAGAAGTATTTCCCGTATTTTATTAATAGAGGACGCCCTCCGTAATAACCGAGTGCATATAACGTTAATGGCCCTGTCGTTCCTCCAATTGTTCCAGCTAATACCGCTAACCAAAAGTTCATATCCCCTTCGTACACCCAATACCCAACGAGAGGTAAAACAACCTCCGCTGGAATAAATTCAAAAGTTAAAGCTAACACAACTCCAAAATAAGAAAACTGCTTTAAATACTCGATTATATCTAAAATAATTTGCTCCATACTTTTAACTCCTATCCTACATTCACATTATGCTTTTCTTGTAATTGTACTGGTGCCATCTTTACAATTCGGTTCAAAATGAATAAAACAATTCCAATATCATCTAAAATACCGATAAACGGTAAGAAGTCTGGAATTAAATCGAGCGGCATCGCAACATAACCAACTAAAAAAGCAATAGATAAAATTTTCTTCTTTATGGAAACCTCTTTTGAAGTAAAAAAGTCAAATAAGAATGGAACAAATCGACGAACGTGAAATACAACTCTTAATCTACTTATAAATTTTTTCATTTTCTATCTCCTCTCTTTGTATACAAAAAGGACCCTACCAAATATGGTAAGGGTCCTAAAAAGACAGAAAGGGGCCTTTACCATTGCTGGTAAAGGTCTCACTAACAACGAAACGTTGCCAATAAAGCCGAGGGTTTCTCCCTGTAATGACGACTTTACTGTAATAAGTTACTCCCCTTTATATACACAATTTTATACAATCACATTAAAATATTTACCTAGGCTTGTCAATATTTTTTTCATTCCATTAATACCATTACACTATAAAAGACTCTATTCTGTATTCTCTTTTGAAACGATTTGGAGCTTAAAGCGATCGGGATCATAGAAAGTTATTCTTACTTCTTCACCATGGCAGTCCTCTGCAAATGATATTTGATAAAACTCTAATTTTTTCTTTATTCGCTCGATATTTGTAGTTTTTAAAAATATTTCCTTCACTGATGATGTGACAGTCTCTCTATACTCCCCAAAATTCCGATTTACAACAAAACAAATTCTCGTTGAACCAATATCATACCAAACACCTGTTACACGTAATTGTGGCCTCTCCTCGCTTGGTTTAAAACCTAGAATCCCTTCATAAAAATATAATGTTTCCTTTAAGTTTTTGGATTCTAATACAATACATGTTGTAATACTTTCCATCCGCACTCCCCCTGTCTCTATTAGTTTTCTATATGAGTCATAATTTACAATTATGTACGAATACAATATATAGTGATGAATATTTCATTTATAAAGGAGGAGTGTAACATGGATGAATTCATGAAATCCTACATACCTTTTCACGGCCCAAACGATCCTTGCCCTCCAATCGGAAAAAAATATTACTCAACTCCCCCCCACTTATACATGGGCTTTCAACCAACTAATTTACCCCAATTCCCACCAAAAGAGGCTTTAAGAAAAGGGACTCTATGGCCTGCATTTTATGATTTTTATGAAAACCCTCACAAAAAAGGACGGTGAGCAAAAACGTGACACAAACATTGCCTGATGAATATTACCAATGGATTGAAGAACTACAAGAACTTGATTTTGTATTAGTTGAACTTACCCTCTATTTAGATACGCATCCCGACGATACTACGGCTATAAATCAATTCAACGATTTCTCCTATAAACGAAGAGTATTAAAGCAAAAAATTGAAGAGAAATTTGGTCCACTTCAGCAATTTGGAAATAGTTATTCTAACGCTCCATGGGAATGGAGCAAAGGACCTTGGCCATGGCAAATATAACGTAAAACTTTCATTAGTTTTGAATTCTTTAATCCAAATCATTATGAAGCCTACTATGCATTCCCAGCTATTTCTTCGCCTAGAAGAATGCTTATTACTGTCCATTAACACAAGATGAAGGAGAGACACTATGTGGATTTATGAAAAGAAATTACAATACCCTGTTAAAGTAAGCACCTGTAATCCAGCACTCGCAAAATTATTAGTTGAACAGTACGGTGGTGCAGATGGTGAACTTGCAGCTGCTCTTCGCTACTTAAATCAGCGTTATACTATTCCTGACAAAGTCGTTGGCTTACTGACCGATATTGGCACCGAAGAGTTCGCACACCTAGAAATGATAGCCACGATGATTTATAAATTAACAAAAGATGCAACACCTGAACAAATGAAAGCTGCCGGATTAGATGCACAGTACGCTAATCATGATAGTGCGTTGTTTTATCATAATGCCGGTGGCGCCCCTTTTACTGCTACTTATATTCAAGCAAAAGGAGACCCTATTGCAGATTTATATGAGGATATTGCCGCTGAAGAAAAAGCACGAGCAACTTATCAATGGCTAATTGATTTATCCGACGATCCAGATATAAATGATAGTCTACGTTTCTTGCGTGAAAGAGAAATTGTCCATTCACAACGTTTCCGGGAAGCGGTTGAAATTTTAAAAGAAGAACGCGATAAAAAGATTTACTTTTAACACATATCGTAACGATATGTGTTTTTTTATATGTAAAGTTAAATCCTTCTTATTTAACATACAAATAGTATATTTATTCGATTTAATGCATTATTTTTTAATATTTTCAAAATTCCCTATTGCTTTCTAGTCATCAGACCTTTAAAATAATAACAGTTACTCGACAAATTATTTGAATTTTCGACAAAAATACTCATTAGGAGGATTTTCTTTATATGCGTACAACTTTAAAACCAGCGCAAATACTTTCGATTAGTTTATTGCTATTCGCGGTTTTCTTTGGTGCTGGTAATATGATTTTCCCGCCCCTTCTCGGACTTTCTTCCGGAGAAAACATGTGGGTTTCCATTACAGGATTTATTATTACAGACGTCGGTTTATCTTTACTGGCTATCGTCGCTGTTGCCCTTGCCGGCGGTAGTTTCAACACTTTAGCGAGCCGTGTTCATCCAAAATTCGCAGCCGTATTCGCTATCATTATTTATCTTTCAATCGGCCCACTATTTGTTATTCCACGAACTGGATCTGTATCTTACGAAATTGGGATCGCACCACTTTTCCCAGATCAATGGTATTCTATGTTAGTTTTTAGCGCTATTTTCTTTACAGTCGTTTACTTCCTATCATTAAATCCATCCAAATTAGTAGATCATATCGGTAAAATATTAACACCCATTTTACTTGTAATTATTGCAATTATGGCAACAAAAGCAATTCTTTCACCAGGATTATTCGCTGAGCCTATCGGTGACTATAAAGACATCCCATTTTTCAAAGGGTTTCTTGAAGGATTTTTAACTTTAGATGCAATTGGAGCACTCGTATTATCAACGATTGTTGTAAATGCAATTCGTCAAAACGGTATACAAGAGAAGAAATCAATTGCGAAATATACAATTATTTGCGGAAGTATTGCTGCCCTATTCTTAACAATTGTTTATTTCTTACTCGGTTATATCGGTGCTTCAAACGGAAACTTAGGACAATTCGAAAACGGTGGTCAGCTATTAGCTACTGTTATGTATCAATTCTTTGGGACAAGCGGTAATATTTTATTAAGTATCGCAATTATTTTCGCTTGTTTAACGACAGCAATCGGTGTTGTAAGTGCATTCGCAAACTATTTCACAACAGTACTAACAAATGTTTCATACAAGAAACTTGTACTATATGTTTGTATCTTTAGCTTCGTTATTTCAAACTTAGGTTTAAGTTTATTAATCAAAATTACATTACCTGTATTAATTATTTTATATCCAATTACAATCATTTTAATTTTCGTATCATTTATTGATAAATATACGAAACGTAAACCTTCTGTCTATATTGGAGCGATGATCGCGGCATTCATTATTAGCTGTATTCATGCACTTGATAATGTGGGAATGATACCAGGTTTTATCGCTAACATCGTGCACACAATTCCTTTTTATAGCTTAGGAATTGGCTGGATTGTCCCAGCAATCATCGGTGGTATAATCGGATACTGTATTCCACAAACAGAAGCTGAAGGTGAAGTTTCTGCAAAGTAAAAAGAAGCAAGCATTGATTATGCTTGCTTCTTTTCTATTTTCACATCGTATGTTTAAATGTAAACAACTCTTCTTTTGACTGCATAGCAGGCTGTTCCTCTTCTACAACGGTCTTCTTTCTCTCTCCCCCTAACCGAACTTTCATCATCGCTTCTTCTATACTTTTTACAATCATATTTCCTGAAAAAATAGTAAGCCCGAAGAATGTAATTGGGACAAGAGGAATCCATGGATGCACTGTTAAAGAACGAAAATATACGCCGATTAATCCTGACCATTCATGTGTGTAGGAATCTAACTCTTTCTCCATCATTCCTCCAAATTCAACTGTTCCTCCAAAAAAGACTTCAAGTAACCCTAAGTGCAGCAAAACTGTAAGAGTCTGAGTAAACTGCTGAAGAAATACGAGTATAAACGTCATATAGAGATGCGGAAAAATATGCTTTATAACAATATGTCTTCTCGATCCGCCTAATATGCGCGCGGCATCAATAAATTCTTCTGTTTGTAATTTACGAACTTCCTTTGCAACATAAAGTGCAATAACTGGCAAAGCAAGCGCTACAAGTAATACAACTTGGAACGAAGCTCGCTCAAAAAAAGTTGATGTCTCCTCTCCACTTCCAAATTTATTAACAGATTGAAGGAAGAAATACGCGATCATGACTGTCGGAATAACTGTAAAACTGTCAAAAAAAGCTTCAATCTTCGAAAAACCCCTTTTTATGTATGTTCCGAGGAAAACACCGAAAAATACACCTATTACCATTCTAAGCGCTGCAATTAAAACAGATATACCAATCGTCCACTTCGCTCCCTCAATTACTAAATTTAAAAGGTCATATCCCTTCCGATCTGTTCCGAGGAAAAATTGTGATGAAGGTGAAAATGGTGGTACTTCTGGATTGTCAGCCTCATCATATTGCAATGTTACTTGCCTAATATGTCCATCATTCCATATCGTATTTCCGACGCTCAAAAGAACTAATATGAGAAGAAATCCAATGCTTATCCAAAACCTTTTATCACGTTTTATATACGTCCACATATTATAATCTCTCCTTCATCGCAGCTGGAACGAGATAATGAAACATTTTAAATAAAATAAAAATCGGAATATAAATAAGCAGCACACTAACAATGAACAGCTCAATCTTCATATCTGGATATGATTTCACAAATATAAAAATACCTCTCGTATTAAAAATCCATTCTATAATATATAAATTTGATAACATAAACCAAATATTCGTTTTTGCAAAGAAAAGTGTACTAAGCAGTACATTTCGGAAAATATGACGATTTAAAATATGAAAGCGACCCAAACCCTTCGCCTTAGCAAATAATACATAATCTTTTTCTAACTCATTTTCAAAACGAAGTACTAACAGTTTTACAAACATAATCGTAGTCGGGATGCTCAAGCAAAATATCGGCAATCCCCGGATGGATTCATCTCCAATTGCCGCAATTTTAAAAGGTAAAAAACCTGTTTGTTTAAAAAACCATATAACTAAAATTTGTGATCCTAAAATAAGAAGAATGTCTGGAATGGATTCTAGAAAGATGAGAAACGATTTAATTCGATGTTGTATACGCGGTGAACTACTCATAATCATATAAACGATACAAAATGCTACCAATAACGAAATACAAAATGCAGCCAAAAAAATAACCATCGTTTCTTTATAATGGACAAACAACTGAGGAAATACAAATTTATCTCTTGCATATTGCATATTGGAAATATCCATTAATTTCGCAAATACTTCTTTTAGACTCTTTATGTACTCTGATGCATTCAACTCAAATCCATAAAATAATTTTGGTAACGCCCCCAAACAAATAATACCCAAAATTGAAATGATAAATTGAATCGTCATTTCCATCCCATTCAAAAAAACTTTTCTGACCATTTTCTCCCTTCTCTCTATATAATTTACCCTTTAATTTTATTCTTAATTTTCTGAATTGTAAATATTCACAACAGAAAAATCGCCAGGTTATGATCCTAGCGATTCTTTATGCACACGTTTTTCACTTTTTGAAAACGGCATATACAAAATGAAACACCCAATAAGCGCTGCAATTTCTAATGAAATAATATAGTAAGGATGCGGCCCTAGCATATCGAGTAATGAAGCAGTTTCTGGCTTATGGGCTAAAAACATATAATTACCACCCGTTTTAAAATTCACAAACGAAACGATAGGAATTAATACGTTTAAAAATAGCATCGTACGCTTAATAGATTGTAATGTCGGACGATATCCTTCCACCCATGTCATAAAGAGCGGTGCCCAAATGAGTAGTATATGTGCGATAAAATATTCAATGAAACGAAAATGCGGGAAAGTATATTGCAAGTTTGGCGTTAAAACGGCTTGTGATGCACCAATAATTCCTGTGAAAAACACAATCTCATATATTCGATAACTTTTCGTTACAATCATAATCGATGCTAACAACAAACTAATCGTACATAACTCAAATGGTAATGAAGTGCCTAGCTCAAAAATCCCTGCTTTCCATTCCCACATATGAAGTCCAATCTCACTCCCTATGAATAGAAATGCAATCGCATATCGAACCGTTATATTCCACTCACTTTGACGTAATACATCTTGGTATTGATATAGAAAAAATATCCCCACCAACATAATAAATAATATAATGGCATGTTGCCTTGAGTATGGAATAAATGGTTTTAATGGATGCGCACTAAAATAAGCTTCCATCTTCCTTCCTCCTCTCCTTCATACAATATTATTGTAAGAAAGAAACAACGAGTCAATTCATTTGCTTAGACTAGGACAACCTCTACCTTGCATCTACATATTCATACCTTACAAAATTGTAAGGTTATTGTAAGCTAAAACGATTTGTCAGATTCTTCACCTCTTCTATACTTAATGTAGATACGAAAACGAACGAAAAGGTGATAAATAGATGAAGAAGAAAAATAAAGTGTTAATTACTAGTGTAGTAGCAATCGGAATTGCAGCTGGATCATATTTTGCATTTGCTGGCGGCGGTTCAGAAGTAGCAATGGCGTATAGCGGTTATAAAGTAACAGAAAAACAAATTGAAAACGCACAAAAATTTGGCGGTGAAGTTATTCCAAACGGAATCGAAACAATTTCATTTGATCCAACAAAGGGCACGTATGAATTAGCTGTTCAAAAAGGTGATGAAGTAAAAAAAGGTCAGCTTCTGTTTAAATATAATGACCCTACTGCTAAACAAGGTGTAACGGAAGCAGAAATGCAAAAGAAAATCGCACAAAAAGAAGTAACATTGTACCAAAAACAAATTGATACAGCGAAACAAAAATTACAAAAAGATAAAAATGCAGGCCTTCCTCAGGAAGCATTAAAAGCATCAGAAATCGAATTGCAACAATTAGAATCGCAACTTGAAATGAAAAAGTTTGAAGTAGAAAAAGCAGACGAAATGATTAAAGCTGCAAAAGAGAAGTTAAATACGCTTTCTGTAACGAGCCCTGCTGATGGCGTAATTGATGATATCGTGAAAACTGCGGATGAAAAAACAGGTATGAGTGGCATTACTCTTCGTCACGCTGGTCCATTTAAAGTAAAAGGTCAACTTTCTGAATATGAACTTGCTAGTATGAAGGTTGGGCAAGAAGTAACAGTTTCATCAAAAACGGTTTCCGGTAAGACTTGGACAGGAAAAGTAACAGAAATTAGCTCTACGCCATTAAAGAGCATGGACGAAAACAAAACAGTTTCTAACTATCAATTCACTGTTACATTAGACAATAGTGAAGAATTACAAAACGGTTTCCACGTTTACGTAACAAGTAAATCAGGCGAAGCAACTGGTACGATTGTTCCGAAAAGCAGCATCGTGAAAAAAGGTGACAAAAATGTTGTATTCGTTGTAAAAGACGGTAAAGCAAAAGAACAAGCAGTTACGGTTGAATTCGAGACAGATAGTGAAGCAAAAGTTTCTGGAGTGAAAAAAGGAGAGCAAATTATCTCTAAACCAGAAAAAGACTTAAAAGATGGTATGGAGGTTGTCGTTGAATGATTAACTTAAAAGGCATCACGAAATCCTTCCAGAACGGTGCAGAGTCCGTTCAAATCTTACACGGAATTGACGTAACACTAAACCAAGGAGAATTTACTTCTATTATGGGACCATCTGGTTCTGGTAAATCAACTTTAATGAACATTATCGGTTGCTTAGATAAACCAACGACAGGTACGTATGAACTAGCTGGTCAAAATATTTCAAACATGTCTGAAACAGAACTTGCTCGTGTTCGTAATAAAGAGATCGGATTTGTATTCCAAAACTTTATGTTGCTACCAAGACTTACAGCAATGCAAAATGTTGAATTGCCTCTTATTTATGCAGGTGTTGATAAAAAAGAGCGACGCGAACGCTCACTAGCCGCTTTAACGAAAGTCGGTTTAGCTGACCGCGCTACCCACTTGCCGAACGAATTATCAGGTGGTCAAAAGCAACGTGTCGCAGTTGCACGTGCAATCGTAAATAACCCGAAATTTATCTTAGCCGATGAACCGACGGGTGCACTTGATACGAAAACAAGTACACAAATTATGGACCTCTTTTACGAATTAAACAAACAAGGCTCAACAATCATTATGATTACCCACGATCGTGAAATTGGGGAAGCAGCTGCACGTCAAATTGTAATTCGTGACGGAAATATCGTCCAAGATTGGAGAGGTTAATTTTGAACACGAGTGAAAATATACGTATGGCCCTTTCCTCTATCTTTGCTCATAAAATGCGTTCTATATTAACAATGCTAGGTATTATTATTGGTATTAGCGCCATCATTACTATCATTTCAATGGGTGATGGTACAAACGCAAAGTTTAAAAAAGAGTTAGGTCAAGGAAAAGATACTGAAGTAACGATTTACTACAACAACCCTGATTACGGAACTGATAGTGCCAAAATTACAGCTGATATGTTAAAACGTCTTCAAACTGTGCCAGGCGTTAAAGATGTTTATCCAGATGTAAGTATGAAAGTAAAAGCATCTTCTGGTTCAAAGGATGTTTCTCTTGATTTAAAAGGTGGAACAGGCGCCTTCATGACAGATGCGAAAATAAAATTAGTTCACGGTCGTGAATTAAATGATAGTGAATTAAAGCAAGCAATCCCTGCTGTTATTTTAAATGAAGAAGCTTTCAACAAATTATTTAACGGTTGGGAATCAAATTTATATACAGACATAAAAGGGAAACCGTATAAAGTAGTCGGTGTGTATGAAACAAAAAATGATTTCGGAATGGCTATGTCAGAAGGCTATACATCACTTGAAAACGCCCCTGTAATTTCAGGAGTAACTGAGTATGACTCGGTAAAATTAATACTAAATTCGCCAGCAGAGCGTAAAAGTGTAGAAAAACAAGCCGTTTCCGTTTTAAACGAAATGAAAGCTCCTAAATTTGAGCATAAATTTGAGGCTCAAGATATGGGTGAATTTACGAAGCAACTAGACGAATCAATCGGTATGATGAAAATGGTATTCGGTGGTATCGCTGCTATCTCCTTACTTGTTGGTGGTATCGGTGTAATGAACATTATGCTTGTATCTGTAACAGAACGTACACGTGAGATTGGTATTCGTAAAGCACTTGGTGCAACACGTGGTAAAGTATTAACGCAATTCTTAATCGAATCTTGTATTTTAACAGGACTCGGTGGTTTCATCGGATTCATGCTTGGTATCTTCTTCGCTTGGATCGTCTCAATCTTTGCCGGATGGCCACTTGTTATCTCAAAAGAACTTGGACTTCTTTCAGTAGGTATTTCAATGCTAATCGGTATTGCATTTGGTCTACTACCAGCTAACAAAGCTGCAAAACTTGATCCAATTGAATGCTTACGATATGAGTAAATAAAAAACGTAGGAGTGTACACTCCTACGTTTTTTATTTACCTATCAAATTACGTTTCTTCTATTATATATGTTTCACGTTACAGCTATCTTTCTAATACTCTTCATTATTTATAGGCACTAAGGCTATTATCGAATCCTATTATTGCAAAAATAATATGTAATAGACAAAATGCAAGGCGTAATTTTTTCCATACTTCGACTGATTTTGTAATAATTCTATCGATATTTTATTAAATTTCACCTCATTTATATATTCCCACAGACAAAAAAGTTATCATTTCATAATTAAATTTTCATTTCAACAGTAAAACACACCGTTTTTGTAACACTTAAGAAAATAATCTGTAACACCAACGAAACATTATTAATCTAACAGAAATTGAAATGCTATTCATTTTATGATTTACATGCTCTAACCCCCCAAAAAAACTATAAGGAAACGCTATCAGGATATTAATGGAATTATTACGGAATATTAACGCCCCGTTACGAAAGCTTTGTAATTTTATGTTTTTCGCAAATAAGAAAATAATGGTTGCTATAATGAGGTCAACGAAAACAAATGCAATGGAGGCTATTATGAAAAAATTTATGGGTATAGCAACAGCAGCGGTTTTTGGTCTTGGGATTTTCACAACATCTGCTAAAGCAGAAACTATCGTAACTACTGACGTACTAAATGTACGTGAAAACCCAACTACTGAATCAAAAGTTGTCGGAAAATTATTAGATGGATATAAAGTAAATGTTCTACATACAGAAAATGGATGGTCAAAAGTTAAATTAAATAGTGGTAAAGAAGCTTTCATCAGCGCTGACTACACAAAAGACACTTACTACGTAACAGCAAACGTATTAAACGTACGTGCTGGTGCAAACACAGACTCAGAAATTCTTGGTAAATTGAAAAAAGATGATGTAATCGAAACAACTCACCAAGTACAAAATGATTGGATCCAATTTGAATATAACGGCAAAACAGCTTATGTTCATGTTCCTTACTTAACAGGGACAGCGCCAGTTAAAGTTCAACCAGCAGTTAAGGCTGAAAAGGTAACTAAAGTTCAAGATACAACTAAAGTTCGTGAAGCAGTTAAAGATCAAGAGGTAGCTGAAGCTCAAGCAAAAGCTAAGGCTCAAGAAGCGGCTAAAGCTCGTGAAGAAGCCGAAGCTCAGGCAGAAGCTAAAGCTCAAGAAGCAACTAAAGCTCGTGAAGCGGCTAAGGCTCAAGCAGAAGCTAAAGCTCAGGCAGAAGCTGAAGCTCAAGCAGTGGCTAAAGCCCAGGAAGCAGCTAAAGCTCGTGAAGAAGCTAAAGCTCAAGCAGAAGCTAAAGCTCAAGCAGAAGCTGAAGCTCAAGCAGCGGCTAAAGCTCAAGAAGCAGCTAAAGCTCGTGAAGAAGCTAAAGCTCAAGCAGAAGCTAAGGCTCAAGAGGCAGCTAAGGCCCAAGAGGCAGCTAAAGCTCGTGAAGCGGCTAAAACTCAAAAACCAGCTACACAACAACCTGTTGCAAAAGAAACTGAAACAAGTGCACCATCATCTTCTCGTGAGTTAAGAGTTGTAGCAACAGCTTACACAGCAGATCCACTTGAAAATGGTTACAACGCAGGAGATCACGTAAAATCAGCTATGGGTCATAACTTAACAGCTAATCCAAACATGAAACTTATTGCAGTTGATCCAAGTGTGATTCCATTAGGTTCAAAAGTATGGGTTGAAGGTTACGGAGTAGCAATCGCTGGTGATACTGGTGGAGCGATTAAAGGAAATAAAATTGACGTTCTAATGCCAGATAAAGGCTCATCAAGTAACTGGGGACGTAAAACAGTTACAGTGAAAATTTTAAACTAATTACTATATAAAAAAGAGTCAGTCTCATTGTTGAGACTGACTCTTTTTTTATGATTCTTACATTCTTTCTCCTTCTCTCCCGTCCAAATTAAATCTATCTCTTTGTGATTCAATTTCTGCTCCGTTTTCTCTCAATATATCATTTAATAATTTTATATCTTTTTGAATCGACTTCGTTGATACATGTAAACGGCTCGCTAAAAAGCTCGATTTAACATCGATTTCTCTTCTAAAAACTCTTCTAAAATAGAAAGTAATCGCTGATGCACTTTTGTCATAGCTCTATATATAAAAAGGAAAAAGCTGCTGAGGTCAGTAGTTTTTCCCTTTTTATTTTCTCTATTTCTTTAATGTAAATCCGAATTTATCCCATGCTTGTAAATAGTCTAGTAAGAAAATCTCTTCTTCTACAATTCGACCAACCACATTTGTTTTTCCTGTATTTACCATGTCTTTTAAAGCAATTTGTAATTCACCTTTATATTGGCCATATTGCTCATTATCAATTAAAAGATCGCCACGCTTAATTTCGCGTGTATTATGAGGTTTAAACTCTTCTTTTTTATATTTCACACGACTTTGTGTAGAACGGATCATATATTCAGATACATCCCCGCGATAAAAATGAGGTTCGTCTAACACGATAATTCTTTCTAGTTCTGTTGTTGTATCATATATTTCTATATCAAATGTTTGTTTCTCTTTATTTAATGCACCTAGTGCTTGTAATTCTTTTTCTGATGCATACGCATTCGCAATAATAACATCATCAATTAATTCTGTTGCAAACAAATGCTTTGCCTGTGTTGTCATCGGTAATTCACGATGCTGCTCTAGCGTACATAATCCTTCTGTTACTGGCCAAGGTCCATATGTTGCATCAAATGATGAAATAAATGCAGCTGTTCTCATGCCGTAATCTTTAAATTGTTTCGAGCATTTAATGAAATGATCGTATGATAATCCAGAATAGCGGTGTGGATAAAAATTATGACAGCCAATTAAATTTTCACGATTTGGTCTATGACTCACAATGTTATCTACATATTTCGTACCGTTACTCATATTAATCTCAATTTTCAAACCGTACGGATTGTACGTCATAATCGATTCTTCTAATCCTGAGAAACCAACATCTAAACGGATACCGTACGCACCTAGTTCATGGAAGAACGATAAATCATTATATGAAATACCTAATTGCGTAAAAACAGACGGACTAATATCAACTAATACTTGGAACCCTAATGCGTTCGCATGAGAGATTGTTTCCTTAAACTCTTCTATAATTTTCTCTTTTTCCCCATCCACAGATAGTAAACATGTGAACACACGTGTGAATCCGTATTTACTTGCTAATGTTAAATACTCCTTATCTTTCTCTACTGTTGAATGTTCTGGATAAATAGAAATACCTAATCGTCTCATATGTACACGCCTCTTTCTTCGTCATATTGTAAACCTTTTCAAATATATGTAGTGAAAAAGTATATATCCCCTTCTCATTCACTACTTTTTTGAATGCGCTTTCTTTAAAGGAAAAACAATTTCTATCATTCATAACAACTATAAGTCTATACATCTATACTTTACATCTTTTTTTCATAGTTGTGTAGCTTTTACACAAATTTGTCAGTTTTTTCACCTTAAAAATTGTTATCCATTTTCAAGACACCTTCCTTGACTGTTACATTGGCCCATACATATACTCGAAAGAAAAGAGAAAATTTTATATAGGGGATGAATATATGGGAGAAGCAATACTCGTAAAACGAGAACCGTTATGGACAAAAGAGTTTGTTGCTTTAATTTTTGCAAACTTATGTATGTTTTTAGGGTTTCAAATGTTAATTCCGACTTTACCTGTTTATGTGAAAGAAATTGGTGGCACAAGTTCCAATATCGGATTTGTTGTCGGTATGTTTACCGTGGCAGCACTTTTTGTTAGACCGCTAACTGGAAATGCCTTGCAGAAATTTAATAAAAAAATCATTTTAATGATCGGTACTGCTATTTGTTTACTCGCTATGGGCAGTTACCTTTTCGCCTCAACCATCTTTCTCTTGCTGGCTGTTCGTATTTTACACGGAGCTGGTTTCGGTATTACAACGACTACATATGGAACTGTCGTTTCTGATTTAATTCCAGCAGCTCGCCGCGGAGAAGGCATGGGATATTTCGGCCTTTCTGGAACAATTGCAATGGCCCTCGGTCCACTCATCGGACTATGGCTTATGCAAACATATAATTTCAACGTTCTTTTTTTATCTGCACTTTCATGCACAATTGTTTCATTAATATTAACGAAACTACTTCAAATCAAAAAAACGAAACAACCACCAAAGCAATCATCTAGTACTTTTCTCGATGGATTTATTGAGCGTAAAGCTTTACTTCCTTCATTATTAATATTATGTATTACATTAATGTACGGAGGAATCGGAAGCTTTATCACACTATTCGCTACCGAAGTTGGCATAGCTGATATTAGTCTCTTCTTTTTATGTAATGCACTAGCAATCGCTGTAACTCGTCCATTTTCTGGAAAGCTATATGATGCGAAAGGCCATACATTCGTCATCATTCCAGGAGTTATTCTAACGTTTACAGGTATTATTTTATTGTCGTATACGACGACAATTCCGAGCTTAATTATTGCCGCAGCGTGTTACGGAAGTGGTTTTGGGGCGATTCAACCCGCACTACAAGCATGGATGATTGACCGAGTAGCACCGCACCGACGAGGAGTCGCAACAGCTACATTCTTCTCAGCATTTGATCTTGGAATTGGTGCTGGAGCGATTATTTTTGGATTCATTGCACATTTTACAAACTATGCAACTGTATATCGTTATTCCTCTCTATTACTTATTGCTTTCCTCTTTATCTACATTACAAGTATAAGAAAACAAAAGCACGGAGATAAAAATACAGAAAAAGCTGCTGGATAATTTAGCGGCTTTTTTATTTTACCAATAACCTGATACTAATCAATACATGTTAGACACTCCCAACTTTTTGCTCGTATAAAGTGAAACTTTAATCAGTGGGGGTTTTGTTCATCCCCCACTGATTATTAGCCCACACCAATCGGGCTTTTACGGGCAGTTGATTTCCCATCTAACTCCCTCGCATTCGCCGAATTTTGAGGTGGGAGTCTTACTGCCCACAAATAGCGGAATAAAACTACATTCATTTTTCTACATATTTTTTTAACTTTCATCAAAAAATATACGATGAACTCGCAGATGCTTTCCTTCATATGAAATCGAATAATATTATTCTAAAAAGTGTGACTCCTTTACAAAAATACCATTTACAAAAGTTGAAAACCAATAAAATACAGCTGTTTCTTTAAATAAATGTAAACTTTTCATCTCTTTGTAAATTTAGTGTAAACTTTACTAATAAACCATTTACAGTGACTCAAGATTCAGTTAATAATTACATCGTACATGAAATTTAAGGAGTGGAATGCGTGGAATACAATATTCAAGATATGATCTTCCAGTTCATTGGTGGATTAGGTATTTTCTTATTCGGGATTAAATACATGGGCGATGGACTGCAACAAGCAGCTGGAGATCGTCTTCGCGATATTCTAGATCGCTTTACAACAAACCCACTTATGGGTGTACTAGCAGGTATGTTAGTTACTGTATTAATCCAATCAAGTTCAGGAACAACTGCTTTAACAGTCGGACTTGTAAGTGCCGGATTTATGACATTAAGACAAGCAATCGGTGTTATTATGGGTGCAAACATCGGTACGACAGTTACTGCATTTATTATCGGAATTAAAATCGGAGAATACGCGCTCCCAATTATGGCAGTTGGAGCTATCTTATTATTCTTCTTTAAAAATAAAAAAGTACATTCTGTAGGTCAAGTTGTATTCGGTTTTGGTATGTTATTCTTCGGTTTAGAATTAATGAGCACAGGTATGAAGCCTCTTCGCTCTTTAGAGTCATTCCAAGAATTAATGGTTAGCATGAGCGACAATCCAATTTTAGGTATTGTTGTCGGTACAGTCTTCACTTTAATTGTACAAAGTTCAAGTGCAACAATCGGTATTTTACAAGAACTATTCGGTCAAGGTGCAATCGATTTACAAGCTTCTCTTCCTGTATTATTCGGTGATAACATCGGTACAACAATTACAGCGGTATTAGCAGCAATCGGTACTTCAATTGCAGCAAGACGTGCAGCATTGGTTCACGTTATCTTTAATATCGTCGGTACGATTATCTTTACGATTTTATTAGTACCTTTTACAAGTTTAATTCAATACTTCCAAACGTCATTAAACTTAAATCCAGAAATGACAATTGCATTTGCACACGGAACGTTTAATGTAACAAATACTATTATTCAATTCCCGTTCATTGCTGTATTAGCATGGATTGTAACAAAAATTATTCGCGGCGAAGATTCTGCTATTAATTTCAAACCGCAACATTTAAATCCAATCTTTATTGAACAGTCTCCAGCCATTGCTTTAACAGAAGCTCAAAAAGAAATTATTCGTATGGCTGAGTTTTCATTACATGGATTAAAAGAAGCAAACCAATTTTTAAACACACAAGATAAAAAACACGCTGACATGGCTACTCAATTAGAAGGAGCTATTAACAATTTAGATAAAAAAATTACCGAGTATTTAGTTCTACTATCAGAAAAGCCACTTTCATCAGCAGACTCTGAGAAACATTCTGTTCTAGCAGGTGTTGTTGGAGATATTGAACGTGTCGGTGATCATGTAGAAAACCTTGTAGAGCTTGTAGATTTCCAAATTTCAAACCGCGTTTCACTATCAGGCGAAGCGCTAGCTGAATTAAACGAAATGCTAGAATTAACAATTTCAACATTACAAGACGCAGTTGAAGCTTTAACAAACTTTGACACAGAACTTGCTCAAACAGTTATTGCAAAAGAACGTAAAATCGATCAAATGGAACGTGTTCTTCGCAAACGTCACGTATTACGTCTAAACGAACGTAGCTGTTCAGGTGATGCAAGTATCATCTTCGTTGATATGGTAAGTAACTTAGAGCGTATCGGTGATCACGCTGTAAATATCGCTGACGGTGTTTTAGGTGAACAAGGAAAAATCAATTTAAAACAATCATTATAATTAAGAAAAGAGACGCTAAAAATTACGCGTCTCTTTTTTTATTTCATTTTTACAACTGTTCTTCCTTTTAACTTTCCTTGCAATATCAGTGTAAACTTCTCATCTAATTCTTCTAATATACATGCTTCTGTATAAGATAGTAACTCTTTGTTTTTCCACTCACTCGCTAACAACGCCCACACATCTTCTCTCACATCTACTGGGCATTGTACGGAATCTATCCCTAAAAGGCTAATGCCTCGCAAAATAAACGGATATACCGTTGTATGTAATTCCTGCCCTGCCACATTACCGCATGTCGTTACACAACCGCCATACTTTACAGATTTTAAAGCTGTTTCTAACATATTCCCACCTACAGTATCGATAACCCCGGCGTATATTCCTTTCAGCATCGGTCTTCCTGATTCATCACTCAATTCTTCACGGTGAATCACCTTTTTCGCTCCTAGACGTAGTAGCATCTCTTCCTCTTCCATTTTCCCTGTCGATCCTACTACGTTAAACCCTAACTTACTTAAAATACTAACCGCTATACTACCTACGCCGCCTGTAGCACCCGTTACTAAAACATCTCCCATACTAGGCGTAATTCCCGTTTTCAAGAGTTTATATACCGATAATGCAGCTGTAAAACCTGCTGTCCCATACACCATACTTTCCTTTAAAGACATTCCTTCTGGCAAAGGAATGATCCAAGACGATGGCACACGAATATATTCACCGAAACCACCAGAAGTATTCATGCCTAAATCATATCCCGTTACAATAACATGATCCCCTTCCTTAAAGGCATCATTTCTACTACTCACAACTTCTCCTGCGGCATCGATTCCTGGTGTATGAGGATATGTTCTCGTAACACCTTTATTACCAGTAGCTGAAAGGGCATCTTTATAATTTAATGAAGAATAATGAACCTGTATTAGCACATCTCCTTCAGGTAAACTCCTTACTTCCCTCTCAACAACATTTCTTTCAAACTGATGATTTTCCGTTTCGTTCACAACGATTGCTCGGAATGTTGTATATTTCATTGTGTTCTCTCCTTTATCCGTAAAATCTGTCTTTATTATATACGACACACAAATAAAACTACTCATTTCTTCTTGGCTATATTTCAACAAATCTTACTTCTCTATCACTTTCTCACAAGACATATTTTCATTTCTACTAAAAAAACATATACTTATCCTACATCTAAAAAATAATATATAGAAAATCTGACTTTTTATAAATAAATTGAATTTTTACGAAATGTAAATGTTTTGTAATGTTTTTTTTCGATAAATTTCATTATAATAAGTGGATATGAGTGTCGTATTTCAATCCAAATGAAGGAGTACAGGAAATGGAGCAAAACCCATCTTTGCAAGAAAATACACGCAGTAAACCCAAAAAAGGTAATAAAAAAACAAAAATTATTATAAGCGCTATTCTATTCTTTTTACTAGTAGGTGGCGGTTATACATGGTTTTTAGTAAATAAAGCATCTTCTGCTGTTCGAAATGCCGCACACGGTTTAGCGCGCGGTGATAAATCTGATTTACGTGATAAGGCTGTAAAACCCATTACGAATAACGTCTCTGTCCTAATAATGGGTGTTGATGAAAGTGATGTCCGAGGAAAAGAATATGGTGAGGCTATAAGAACAGATGCACTGTTACTCGCAACTTTTAATAAAGATAGCAAAACTGTAAAACTATTAAGTATTCCACGAGACACATATACTTATATTCCAGTTGAAAAGAAAAAAGATAAAATAACACACGCTCATGCATACGGTTCTACTAAAAACGGAAAAAAGGGTGGACCACAAGCAAGTATTGATGCAGTTGAAAAATTACTAAATGTTCCTGTTGACTACTTTGTAAAGTTTAACTTCAAATCATTTATCAAAATTGTCGATGATTTAGGCGGCATTGAAGTCGATGTTCCTGTTGAATTTACAGAACAAGATAGTAATGATAATGCCGATGCAATTCACCTGAAAAAAGGTGTTCAAAAATTAAATGGTGAAGAAGCTCTTGCTCTTGCTAGAACACGACACATCGATAGTGATGCAATGCGCGGACAACGTCAACAACTCGTTATTGAAGCGATTTTAAAGAAACTAACAAGCGTTGGATCTGTAACAAAAGTTGGCAACATCATTGATGATATTAACGGACAATTCGTTACAAACTTAACATTCGATGATATGCTTTCATTCTATAAATATGGAGTAGATTCTTCAATTGAGAAATTACAAATTCAAGGTGATGACTGCTATATGGAAAAAGGTGATGATACATGTAGCAAATCTGCTGGTGGCGGCCGAACATATTACTACAATCCAGATCAAAAAGAATTAGCAAATGTTACGAACGAACTTCGTACTCACCTTGGACTACCTGCATATACAAAAACTGACTCTGATTCGAAAAAAACAAGTTCAGAGAAAACAAAAGAATCTAAGTCTGAAAATACGAGTGAACGCGAATCAAGTAACAATGAAGTGAAACATAAAAATAGTAGTGAAGATACAGAAACATCGTCTAATGACAATGAATAATATAGAAGCAGTGCTCTATGGAGGTAGAGCACTGCTTCTTTTTATTTCTTTAAGGTTAAAAATCAGAACTTTCTAACTATCTTTTTTAATATTTTTAAATTATAATAAATGATAGTAATCTATTCCAATTACCAGGGGGCTCATACATATGAAAGCTGCAGTAAAACATAACATTTCAGATTTTAAAGAGTACTTAAAATCCAATGATATATACATGGAAGAAAATATAGATGAAAATGATGGTTCTGTACATTTTTCAGTAGGATTAGAGACAGAAGCTGGCGCAAAAATTCAACTTATCGCTGCTTTTCAAAACGAACATCCTACTGTGGATATATACTGCTTCAATGTTGCTCATGTACCTGATTCAACATCAACAAATGACGTTTTACACGTAATCAATGAATTAAACACATCTTATCGATTTGCAAAATTCACACTAAACAAGCAAAATGCAATTGATATTTCAACATCTCTTGCATTCTCAGAACCAAACTTTAATCCAGCACTTGTCTTTGAACATACGAGAATGCTATATAAGTTAGCAAATGACGAATATAAAAACTTAATGAAAGTGATTTGGGCATAAAGTGAAACTATAATCAGTGGGGTTTTGTTCATCCCCCACTGATTATTAGTTGAACCAATCGGGCGTTTACGGGCAGTTAATGCGGGATAAATAAAAGGATGGGCTGCAAGCAGCACCATCCTTTTATTTCGATATCATATCAATCCACATCTTAACAGCAGTTCCTACAATTAAAATCGATAACATATATTGCAGTACTTTTTGATTTATCCTCTTACCAACTCTTGCTCCAAGCGGCGCAGCAAATATACTTGCAATCGCAATAATTAGAGCTGGAATCATAACTACTTGCCCAGTAATCACTTTTCCAGTCGTAATCCCTACTGAGGAAATAAACGTAATAGCGATAGATGTTGCTATCGTCGTGCGCAGTGGTAATTTTAAAATAACTAGCATGATGGGAACTAAAAGAAATGCACCACCAGCCCCAATAATGCCGGAAACACTCCCTACAATAAAAGCTAACATACTTGCTAACCACTTATTATAATTAACTGCTCCGCTATTATTTTTCTTCGGCACAAACATCATCATAGCTGCAACAGTTGCTAATACTGTATAAACAACATTTACAGCATGTTCATTTAATAGATTTGCACTAAAGCTTCCTATAAAACTTCCTATTAGTATACTAACTCCCATATACACAACTAACGTTTTATCCATATCATTACTTTTCCGATATGCCCATGCACCTGCAAAAGTTGCAAAGAATACTTGCACCGCTGTAATACCGCTCACTTCATGTGATGTATACCCCGCAAACCCTAATAATACCGGTATATATAAAATCATGGGGTAATTAATAATAGCCCCGCCAATCCCTACCATTCCGGATATAAACGAGCCGATAAATCCGATAACGAACAGCAACAAGAATAAATTCATATAATTTCTTTCCTCCCTTCTTATAAACAGAAGGCTATCTTTTCATTAAATAAACAAATTTACATTCCCTTCAGAAGCATCCGCCAAATAAGCTGCAACTCCAGCAAACTCCGCCCCTTCCATAATCTCTTCCTCTTTTAACCCTAATAAATCTACTGTCATTTGACAAGCTACAAGTTTAACTCCTTGTTCTTTCGCCAGATCAATTAAATCCGGCAAAGGCATTGCATTATGTTTTTTCATAATGCCTTTAATCATCTTTGGCCCCATACCAGCAAAATTCATTTTTGATAATCCCATTTTATCAGCACCGCGCGGCATCATCTTTCCAAAAACTTTCTCCATAAAAGTCTTCTTCACTTTCACATGTTCATCTTTCCGAAGCGCATTTAAACCCCAGAAAGTATGAAAAATGGTTACTTCTTGATCATACGCTGCTGCGCCATTTGCAATAATATAAGCAGCCATGGCTTTATCATAATCTCCGCTAAATAACACAATTGTTGTTTTCTTCTTCTGTTCCATATTGTTTCTCCTCCAAATTACCTATAGGGGTATTGAAAAATCTATAAAAAACCATTTATTTTCGCCCTATTCTACTTTACCTTCCCAAGCTAACATACCACCTACCATATTTATCGCTCGAAAACCGTGACTTTCTAAAAATTGAACTGCCCTTGCACTTCTCCCGCCAGAACGACACACGATAATATATTCCTGATTTTTATTTAACTCATGCATACGAAATTCTAATAGTCCTAGTGGAATATTACATGCTTCTGGAATTTTCCCTTCAGCTACTTCTTCTACTTCACGTACATCTACGATATTTACTGCTTCTTTACGTAACAATTTTTCTTCTAATTCTTTTACAGTCATTTCTTTCATGTTTCCCATCTCCTTCTTAATTACAAGCATTCATACCGCCTGAAACATTTGTAATATGTTGAAATCCTAATTTTTTTAACATTTTCGCTGCTTGTTTACTTCTCATGCCACTTTGACAAAGAACAATAACTTCTTTACTTTTATCTAACTGTTTCGCTTTATTAGCTAGTTCATTTAATGGGATATTCCGAAACCCTTTCATATTATTTCCTCTATATTCACCAGGTGTACGTACATCAATAAATTGTTTATTATTTTGTCCCATCATATGCTTCAATTCTTTTCCTGAAATGTTTTTTACTCCTCTAGCTGGTAAGAAGCGAGAAATGATAAACCAGGATACAAGTATAATTAAGATTATATTCAATATTGTCTTTCCATCCATATAATGATGTAGCCTCCTTCTGTTATATTTTTTTATTCGTCGCTACACTATAACTTTGAATACAAAGCCCCTTCTTGTTTAAAAACCGAACACTTAAATTTCGATCTACTTTATTATGAACAATAAGATGTATCGGTTTATTTGGTATTTCATAATAGTACCGCTTTAAATACGCATACGGTATACACATAATTTTAGACGCATGATTACCGTGACTCTCTGTATAGTCACGCACATCTATAACAATAACATCCTCACTTTGTCTTACTTGCTCTATTGAAATATGCGTAACATTTAAAACCGGAACGTAACGTTTTAATATATTTCCTATTATCAATACTATTATGGGTATAACTATATAAAGTGAAACTATAATCAGCCCACACCAATCGGGCGTTTACGGGCAGTTGATCTCCCACCTAACTTCTTTGCTCCAGTCGAATTTTGAGGTGGGAGTTTTACTGCCCGTTAATGCGGGATAAAACATATATGACGATCCTCTTCACTTCTAATAATGGGCAGCGAATAACCTCCACTTGTCATTGAAATATTATGCTTTCTTGATCCAAAACTTTAATTCGCCTTCTTCTTCCGTATGTTTTAACACTTCATGACCGCCTGTTTTGGACCATGCTGGGATATCTTTAATCGCACCTTTATCTGTTAAGTGTACTTCTAGCACTTCTCCTGATTGTAATGCTTCCATTGCCTTCTTTGTTTTTACAATTGGCATTGGACATGCTAATCCTTTTACGTCTAATACTTCTTTCACCTTCATCTTATATACCTCCAATTTTTATCATTAAGCCTTCTTAATCCAGAACTTTAATTCGCCTTCTTCTTCTGTATGCTTTAATACTTCATGACCGCCTGTTTTGGACCATGCCGGAATATCTTTAATCGCACCTTTATCTGTTAAGTGTACTTCTAACACGTCGCCTGATTGTAATGCTTCCATCGCCTTTTTTGTTTTCACAATTGGCATTGGACATGCTAATCCTTTTACGTCTAATACTTCTTTCACCTTCATCTTATATACCTCCAATTTTTATTCATTTGAAATCGAATTATTCATGAACAGCACAACGGTTTGGACCAATCTCCATTTCACGCTCTTCTTCTTGACTTGGATTTAATTGGCCCATATTTGTTTGACGAATTTCTTGATATGCATTCGGTTGAGGTGGTAAATTCTCTGTTACAACTTTACGAAACTCTCCCTCATCCTCAATATTTAATCCTGCATTATACTCAAATAAATCTTTTAATTTTGCGCTAACAATACCATTCTCGTTCATTTCACTTATTTTTGAATAATGAGCCGGCAATACAACTAAATTTTGAGATAGTTCTTTATATCGGCTATACAAAGTATTACGTAAATCCCTTACCCAATCTTCAGCTTTCCCAGCAAGATCCGGACGCCCAATCGAATCTACGAATAAAATGTCCCCTGATAATAAATACTCATCATCTACAATAAATGAAGTACTACCAATTGTATGTCCCGGCGAATAGATTGCTTCAATATCAATCTTTGTTTCCCCAACAGGAATTACAGCACCCTCTACAAGTGGCTCGTAAGAAAATACAACTTCTTCCGCATCTTTCGGCGGTAACCAATACATCCCATTTACTTTCTCAGCTAACTTACGACCTCCTGAAATATGATCGGCATGCAAATGCGTATCCATTACATTTGTAATTACAGCACCTTGCTCTTTTGCAAATTCCTCATATGTCTCAACTGTTCGTACTGCATCAATAACAGCAGCTTCTCCTTTAGAAATGACCATATATGATAAACAACCTTTTCCAAGACGGTTAAACTGATACATACTGCCGCCATCCTTTAAATCTCCCACTTTTATAGGCTTTACATATTCATTCCAAGCCTTCATACCACCAGCTAAATAATAAACATTTTCTAATCCAGCCTCTGTTAATTGCTCTGCCACAAATATAGAAGACCCTTCTTTTGCACATACTACTAAAACATCTTTATCTTTAGGTAATTCACTTACAATATGATCTACACCCTCTAATAAATCAAAGTACGGCACATTCATTGAAGTAACTTCTTTCCCTTCAATTTTCCAGTTTTCATAATCCACTTCATTACGTACATCTAAAATAAACAACTCCTCATACATAACCTTTTCTGCAACATCTTTTGCTTCTAAATGTTTAACCTTCATTCCATTACCCCCAGTGGTATATTTATGTTTAAAATTTTTTCCTTATCTTTTTTCTATCTTCCCATTCCAATGTAGCATGCCAGGAATAACATTATTAACATTGTTAAACCCTTGCTTCTTCAATAGTTGACAAGCAAGATCACTGCGATTTCCTGTCCGACAAACAACATATATTGGTTTTGTTTGACTTAGCACACTTTGTTTTTCTTCTAACTCACCTAACGGAATTGAAATTGCAGATGGGATGTGTCCAAATGTATATTCAGCTTCTTCCCTTACATCTAAAACGATGCATTCTTCGCCAGCTAGTAACTTTTCTTGTAATTCCTCATTTGTTACTGTATGAGCGTATTTTACTAATTCGTTTATTTCTTGTGTACTTGCTTTTCTTACATAATGTTTTAAAGTATCTCCCTCTTGCTTTGTACCTATATATTGATGACCAATATTATTGGCCCAACTTTGTAAATCTGCCGTAGAGCCTTTATCTGTTGCTTCTATTTCAATCACTTGCCCAGATTGTAGTGCCTCCATCGCCTTCTTTGTTTTCACAATCGGCATCGGACAAGCCAAACCTTTACAATCTAAACTCATATCCACTTTTATACTCATAATCGATTCCTCCGCAATTTATATACATATACCCGTAGGGGTATATTGAAATGTTTTTGATAATCTGTCAACACTTATGTTTGACAGATTATCGGCTTTTTACAAGTAATTGAACAGCTTCTTTAATTAATTCTTCATTTGAACCATTACCATTTTCAAACTGCTCACGTAAACATTGCTCTAAATTTGTTCCAACAACGAGTCCAATTGTACGATCAAGTGCAGAACGAGATGCCGTTAACTGTGTAATAACCTCTCGGCAATCTTTTCCTTCTTCCATCATACGAAGCACACCGCGAACTTGACCTTCAATACGTTTTAATCTATTTTTCATATCTTGATTATATTCCATTCTATAATCACCTCATTACCATTATGTCACCATTTATAACTTATGACAATATACTATACCCTATAGGGTATCTTGTAAACCCCTATTTTTAATTTTTATCCTATGTGCTCGCAAAACAAAAAGTGAAACCTTAATCTGTGGATTTTCATCTTCCACAAAATTTTGAAGTGGAAGATGAAAAAATATCAATATACAACTCGTTCTGGTAATACGGTCCCGTATAATTTAAAGCCGCCATCTACATTCTTTACCTTATATCCTTTTTCCATTAACATGCGCGCTGCAACATACCCTCTCATACCAAGTTGACAAGTAATATATATTTCTTTGTCCACTGGCACTTTATCTAAACGATCACGTAATTCATCTAACGGAATATTAATAGAACCATTAATTATTCCCTGTTTTAGTTCATTAGGCTCTCGAACATCAATAAGATACCCACCATTTTCAACAATACGATCTATTTCATGCCATTGTACCGTGTCCACAAAACCATCTACTATATTACTTGCCACATACCCCACCATGTTTACTGGGTCTTTTGCAGAAGAATACGGGGGTGCATATGATAACTCTAAATCCGGTAAATCGATTACAGTTAAATTTGCCTTCATTGCCGTTGCAATAACATCGATACGCTTATCTACCCCGTCACGTCCTAAAGCCTGTGCTCCATAAACTTTTCCGCTATCTTTATTAAAAATTAATTTTATTAGCACTGGCGTAGCATTGGGATAGTACCCAGCATGAGAATTTGCCTGTACATGTACTACCTCATAGGGTATATTTAATCGTTTTAATATTTTCTCATTTACTCCCGTCGAAGCAACTGTTAAATCAAAAACTTTAGCTACAGAAGTTCCCATCGTACCTTTATATAAAGAATCCGTATGACCATGAATAATATCTGCTAACATGCGACCTTGACGATTAGCCGGCCACGCTAAAGGAATCATTGTTTCTGTTTCTGTAACAAAATCTTTCACTTCAATCGCATCACCAATTGCATATATATGTTGGTCCGATGTTTGAAATGTCTCATTTACTTTTATCGTTCCTCTAACTCCTAGTTCTAATCCTGCATCCTTCGCTAAACTACTCTCCGGTTGTACACCAATTGCTAAAATAATCATATCTGTCTTTATTATTGAACCACTTTTTAAACGTACAACAGTCCCGTCCTCTTCTAATACATCTACGCCATCTTCAAAAACAAGCTCAACATTGTGATTTTTCATATGCTCATGTACATATGCCGCCATTTCATAATCGATCGGTGGCATCACTTGATTTGCCATTTCTACGAGAGTAACATCAATTCCTCGCTCTCTTAAGTTTTCAACCATTTCCACTCCAATAAATCCGCCACCAATAACAGTCGCATGACGTGGTTTCTTCTCATCAATATACGCTTTAATACGATCTGTGTCAGGTACATTTCGTAACGTAAACAACGCCTTTGCTTCTTCAATACCCGGAATAGGTGGCACAATTGGTTTTGCTCCTGGTGAAAGAATTAAAACATCATATTCCTCGTTATATGTTTCATTTGTAGTTACATTCTTTATAGTAATTGTTTTCTCTTCTTTATTAATCTTTACCACTTCACTCAATACACGTATATCTAAATTAAAACGCTTTGACATCTTTTCGACAGTCTGCACTAATAATTTTTGTCTTTCTGTAATCACACCGCCAATATAGTATGGTAATCCACAGTTCGCAAATGAAATATATTCACCACGCTCAACCATAATAATTTTATCTTCTTCACTTAAACGACGAAGCCTTGCAGCTACTGATGCTCCACCAGCAACTCCGCCTACTACAATAATTTTTCTAGACATATTTCAAACCTCCATGTTGTTTATTATTCTCATATACAAATTACATATACCCGTATGGGTATATAATAAAATATAAAAAAATTATTTTCAATACATATCTCTTTCGTTCACAAATTCGAAACAAAAAAGAACTTAGATATCGCTAAGTTCTTTTTTGTTTCGTTCTATAACTTTCTGTACGATTAAATCCGCTGTGTCCTCTTCCGGTGGCATCAACAAATTTGTAACAGGTCCATACACAACAGGATTCAACTCCACTTCATATCCACCATATGCATACTCGTCTTTTGTCGGTAAATAACCAATATATCCATTCGTATAGCCACCAAAGAAAGCTAGTTCATTTTGAAGGCCCTCTTTCATTTCTAAAGCAGTTTCTGAAAAAGGTTCCATCGGTATGCCAGAAAACATACCGTCATTAATTTGCACCAATTGAATTTCTAAATCGATACTTAACTGTCGAATATTTTGCTTATATTTCTCTAAAACGATAGTAAACCATTCATCAGTATTCACACCCCACTGCTTCTCAGCTAATTGAGCCATGCTTCGTATCTCATCAATTTCAGGAATATCTTTCAACCTCATTTGCATCGTACTCGAAATCGTTCTTAAATTTAAAATTGGGCTATATGTAACTGTTGGTAACATCGTTAATACATGTCCACTAAGCATGTAAGCCATTTGTTTTAATGCTTCCCTTGAACCGCGATACTTCGCATTCACGTTTCCAGCGGCACCTTGAACAATAATAACATGACAGTTTAATATTTTTTCAAGAATCTCTCTCGTCATTCCAGGATAGTCCGCTGATAATACATCACTATCACCTTTTAAAACATTCGGATGAGCAGTACAAAATACTACAATCCCAGACAGCTCCTTCGTTTCAGCATCTCTTATTGCTAACATACCAATTCGGTTATCTACAACACCCTCTATATTTGTTCCCATCTTCGCTTTTCCATCAGATGTTCTCTCTCTTCGATTTACTCCAATTTCACCTATCGTAACACCCCAGCCAACTTCACATAGCTTCAATTTGTTATTCGCAGTAACAGCACCCTGCACTACATTATTTAATAAAATCGTTTTATAAGACTTTATTAAAGGATGATCACCGACCGTTTCCGGACCAGAGTGTGTATGTGTATAAACAACTGTTATTCGCTCAAATGGTACATGAAGCTCACTAGCTACTCGTTCACGAATAATATTCGTATCTTCTACTAACATCCCAATATTATCAATGCTTATAAACACCGTCTTCACTTCATCTTTTTCAAATACAAAGATTGTCCCGTAAATACGCTCTTCAATATGATGAATCCCTGTTTCTCTATGATATCCGATAAAATCAATACCTAAAGGCGGCGTAATATCCACCTTACATACCCCTACTTTGCTCATTTGAATCGCTCCATTTCTCTATGTAACTCCCTCTCTTCAAGAATAGCATATTTACCATTTTCCAAATAAAAAGAACGGACAAGAAATTCTTTGTCCGTTCTTTTTATTACATCACACATACTTCCGATGCACCATCTTCCCATCATAAGAGAACACAACACCCTTACTTTCCACGATCGACTCCATATGCACCGTTCTTCCCCATAACTGATGAAGATACGGCAATACTTTTTCTAAGTATTTTAAATCTAGCTCGATTCCTTCATAGCTATGTTTAATGTACAATTCCCCATTCTTTAAGTAGTCACCATCTTCTACTACTAAGTACGGGAAACCTCCATTTGTACGCATATTTACGAGCTGATCACGTACATGTTTCCACTCTTTATCTATTACTTTATATTCTTTTCCTTGGCGCTGGAATAAGTACATATCTTCTCGCATGACGAGTTCTTTATTTAAGTAGTTTCTTAGGAACGATACGTCCCATTCAATTTCGCGCACTTCAAAGATTTTGTCACGACCAGATCCTGGCTTCACACCGCGTCGTTTCATTTCTTCTGTCGGGTTGTTGTAGCGTTCTTCAATATCCTCAAACATTTTAATACCGAGGTAGTATGGATTAATGCTTGTTTTTGACGGCTGAACTACGCCCGCATTTAATTTTGCAAATTCAATTGCTTCATCAGATGTTAAGTCCATTTCGCGAAGTATGCGTTGGTGCCAGAAGGACGCCCAGCCTTCGTTCATAATTTTTGTTTCAAGCTGTGGCCAGAAATATAACATTTCCTCACGCATCATCGTTAATATGTCGCGCTGCCAATCTTCTAACTCACGGCTATATTCTTCAATAAAGAGGAGCAAATCTTTCTCTGGTTGCGGCGGAATTTTCTTCTTTTTACGTATATTAGAGCGTTCCTGCTTTTTATTTCGGTTATCTAAATTCCATAAATCATCATATTGTGATACTTTTTTCTTTTCCACTTCTTCCTCTTCTAAATCATCAATACTCCACGCGAGTTTCGGACGCATAAGAGATGGATCAATATGTTCTTGAATAGCGAGTACGGCATCTAAAAACGTTTCTACCTCTTCTTTTCCGTACTTATGCTCATATGCTTTCACACGGTCCGCTGTTGCCGCCATACTCTCTACCATATCTCGCTTCGTATTTGAAAAACGAATATTATTTTTGAAGAAGTCACAGTGTGCTAAAACGTGCGCCACGATTAATTTATTTTGAATTAAGGAGTTCGTATCTAATAAAAAGGCGTAACATGGATCTGAGTTAATAACGAGTTCGTATATTTTACTAAGTCCTAAATCGTATTGTAATTTCATTCTGAAAAATTGCTTTCCAAAACTCCAATGTGAAAACCTCGTCGGCATCCCATATGCACCAAATGTATAAATAATTTCCGCTGGGCAGATTTCATAACGCATCGGATAAAAATCAAGCCCAAATCCAGTCGCAATTTCCGTAATTTCCGCAATCGCATATTGCAGTGCTTTATCGTCACTTGCTCTCATTATTTTCCCTCCTTACACTTTCCCTTAAGAAAGTGTATGATGAGGAACAAGCTTTCATGAGGATTGATTACATAATAAAAAGACATCCCCGTAACAACAAGAATGTCTCATCTATTAACCCTCAATAATCTCCATCTTCTCCGTAATCGGCGTACGAGCTTTGCCTTCTGGTGCTTTATCGAAATAGCCGAGGTGAAGAATTCCAACGATGCGTTGGCCTCTTGTTAAACCAATTCCTTCTATAAATAATGGATTGTAGTTTAATCCGCCTGATTTCCAAACACAACCTAAGCCACGTTCCCAAGCTAGTAATTGGAAGTTTTGCATAAATGCACATGTTGCAGCGTAATCTTCATCACGTTGAATTTGACGTGGATCTTCATTCATGTAAACAACGATTTGTGCGGGCGTGCTTAAGAAACGATCTGATAAAATTTTACCGCGTTTCGCTCTTTCTTCTTCTGTGAAAGAGTTTAATACTGCGTCTACTAATTTCTGACGGCCATCCCCAATATATAATTTACAATTCCATGGCTCACGATGTTTATGATTTGGTGCCCACGTTGCGTCGTTTAATAGTTCAATTAATAATTCTTTGTCTACCGCTTTATCTGTAAATGTACGAACAGAACGTCTTTCTTTAATAACATTTGCGATGGAAGTATATGTAGTCATATGTTTCTCTCCCTTATTTTTTATCTATATGTATAAGTTTATTATTGATATTGATTTTCAATTTCGATTATAACCTAGTTTTTCACTATTAATCAATGTTTTATGTTGGAAAACATATAAAAACTTCTTTTTCTACTGTGAATAAAAAAACTTAGCTTGTTCACAAGTTTTTCACATTTTATGGAAATGATATGTGTAAAGTTTTCCACATTATCCATCTAGGAGGAGTTTACATGTACAAAAAAATCGCAGTAAGTATGACTATAGTAGCATTATTGAGCGGGGTATCTACCTTCCCTACTTCCGCTGCCACGCCAAAAGAAGTGACGATGCACCATCATAAACTAATTTCAGAAGAAGAAATGCAGTCGCTCGAAAAACTCGGCTATAACAAACATGAAATTTGGAAAGCTGTCCATATTGCAAGAATCAGTAAAAAAGAAATTAAGGATGTTTTAGCTTACTATAAGCAAAATAAATCTTGGGAGAAAACAGCAAAGCATTTCGGTGTAGACCCAAATAAATTGAAAAAGCATCATATGAATAAGGAAACAAAAAAAGCATTGCTACAAGAGTTAGCAAATATGCAAAAATCCACACCAGATGTACTAAAACAAAAAATGAAGGAGTATAATATCGGCTTACGTCAGCTCACGGTATTAACAATCATCTCTCAAAAAAGTAATACCCCTCTCGATGATGTACTGAAAATGAAAAAAGATGGGATGGACATTAAACAAATTGCAGAAAAATTAAATGTGAAAAAAGAAGATATACGAGCAGAAATGATGAAATTAGTGAAGTCTATTAAAGAAAAGAAAACAAATTAGCGTACCCAAAAGGAAGAGGTATTTAATACTCTTCCTTTTCTTTATGAACTTTCAATTTTCAAGTATAAATTCCCCTCTTTCCCAAAAACTAACATAAGCAAATGATGTAGTAAGGGGTGAGAAAATGTTTCATATATCGTCTAAAAAGAAGAAAAAAACAATCTGTTCCATTCCGGAGTTTATCCACACTATGAAAGAATCTAGTGATTTCGTTTCTTATAACATCGTAGAAGATGGGACGTTATGTTTGTTTTATTATAAATCTACAGCTGAATCACTCCTCATTAATCGATTCATTTTAACACCTATAAAAAGACAATTAGATCACATTGAAAATATAAGTGACATAGCAAATATCGTCACACTCGAAGAGATCATCACCAATCCTTCTATTGATGATATTCGTGAAAAATTATTAGGTGGGTATGTACTCATACAGATAAAAAATGATTCTCAAGCAGCAGAATATGCACTTATTCGTGCTGAAAGTTCAGTTTTAGGTACACGATTATATAACGATACCGAAAATGAATATAGTGTAATCGGTCCAAAAGTCGGATTTGTTGAAAATATTGATACAAATACACACTTACTTCGCCGAAATATTGTAATGGAGCAATTAGTTTTCAAAGAAGTTGTAGTTGGCTCTATATCAAAAACAAAGGTCGTAGTTGCTTACATTGAAGGCATTACAAATGAACAACACGTCAATACTGCAATGCAGCGCCTACAAGACATTGACTTTGATGTTCCTTTTGATGCAACTATGATTGAACAGTTTATTAGCGATAACAGTAACTCACCCTTCCCTGTTTTGCTACCTACAGAGCGGTTAGATCGCTCCGTGTACGCATTAATTAATGGAGGCATTGTCATTTTAACAGACGGTTCACCTTACGCATTAGCCGGACCGGTGACGTTACTCGATTTCTTCGTCTCTCCAGAAGATTATTATTTACCATGGATAGCAGGCTCATTTCTTAGAATAGTTCGTTTTTTTGGAGCTGCATTCTCTTTATTCTCTTCAGCTATTTACACAGCTGTATTAACGTATCACTATCAAATGATCCCAGCCGATTTACTTGGTCCTATTATTTATTCTAGAGCTAACGTACCATTTCCACCTGTTTTAGAGGCGCTTTTTTTAGAAATTACAATTGAATTGCTTCGTGAAGCCGGAGCACGCTTACCGACTAAAGTTGGACAAACGATTGGTATTGTTGGAGGAATCGTAATTGGACAAGCATCTGTTGAAGCTGCTTTAACGAGCACTATTTTATTAATTGCGGTTGCGTTATCTGCACTTGCGTCTTTTACAACACCAACAGTAAAAATGTCTTCCACTATCCGGATATTACGATTTCCTCTCATCATTTTAGCTGGAGCATTTGGTGGTCTAGGTCTCATTGTCGGATTCGTATTCATATTAGCCCATTTAATTCGCTTAAAATCACTTGGATCACCTTATTTATTACCTTTATACCCATTTCGAGGTTTAGGAACAGCAGAAGGACTCCTTCGCTTACCATTTAGTCAAACTGCCGGACGTGCCTCTTTTCTGAGACCGAAAAAGAAATGGCGCTATGATCCAAACAATGCAAAAGGGAAACGTGATGGTGAAAAGAAATGAAAAATATTTTACTATGCTTTGCCATTATCATTATTCTTTTCCAATCGGGCTGTACACAATCGAACATAGTAGATACGCAGCGGATTATTCATGTGGGCGGATTCGATATAACGAAAGACAAACAATTTCGCGGGACGATCCTCTATCCCGATTACACAAAAGGCGTGCAATCAAAGCCACAAACCCAATCAACTACTGCTGGCACGATTGAAACAATCTCTTCACGACTTAATGCAAAATCGCCTCATACTATCGCTGTAGGTCAAATGCGTGTTGTGCTTTTCGGAAAATCCTTTGGTGAACATGGAATTGGCGATATTATAAATAATTTGCAACGTGATTCTAATATTGGGCGGGATGTTCAACTAGCACTTGTAGACGGTTCCACAGAAAAGCTACTCAAACATGTTAAAACAAATGGATCACTATATCTATCAGACTTACTTGAGCAAAACATAGAAAGCGAAACGATTCCACGGACTGCTTTAAATATTTTTTTATATAACTTTTATTCATCAGGATGCGATCCATTTCTTCCTTATATTAAGGTTGATGAAGATCAATCCGCTTCTATTAAAGGACTCGCTTTTTTAAAAAAGGATAAAGTAGTTATGTACACAGATAAAAAAGGCTCTTTTTTATTCAAATTACTTATTAATCCAACTAAAAATGGTCGTTACGAAGTTCCAATACAGCAAGGTAACCATAAAGGATTAATCGCCACTCAAAACTTATCTGGAAAGAGCGTTTGCTATCTTTCCGATACTGGTAACATGCCAAAAGTTCATATTCATCTAAAATTAAATGGACTCATAAAAAACGCTCCGAGCTGGCTTGACTTAGCGAAGAACGAAGATATAAATTACATAAAAAAACATGTAGAAAAAACAGTTGAAAAACATTTAAACGAACTAATAAAACAATTCCAAGAAAAAGAGCTCGATCCAATAGGTATACGGGAAGAAATTCGTAGTCATTCGAGAAAATGGACGATAAAACAAATTCAAGACATGTACCCTAATGTAGATGTTGCTGTTCATGTACAAATCAATGTCGTGCAATCTGGTATCGGAGAATAGTGAGGTGTTACAATGGCTGAACAAAATAAAACAATTACTGTTTCCCCTTATTTCACATTTCTTTTATTACACTCGCTTCAAATTGGAGTAGGCGTGTTAGGATACCAACGAGTTATTGCACAATATGCTGGTTATGATTCTTGGATTTCCCTTATTGTTGCGGGTGTTTTAACTCATATCGTATTGTTTTGTATGTTAAAAATGTTAGATAAAGATAATGATTTAATGACCATTCATGCGACATGTTTCGGAAAATGGTTTGGAACTTTCTTGTCTATGTGCTTTGCCGCATATCTTCTATTATTTTGCCTTACTGTGCTTCGTACATATATTGAAGTCATTCAAGTATGGGTCTTTCCTACAATTAAACCATGGAAACTAACGTTATTATTTTTACTCGTAATGTATTACGTCATAAAAGGTGGATTCCGCTCTGTAACAGGAATTTGTTTTTGGGGCGTCGTAATACCGATTTTCGTACTATTTTTCTTATTTTTCCCTATGAAATATGCACATGTCCGTAATATTTTACCGATTCTCACCCATTCGCCTGCAGACATTCTATATTCAGCGAAAGCATCTGCATTAGAATTTCTTGGCTTTGAAGCAATCCTTATCTTTTACCCACTTATTAAAAAAGGAAAATCACTACATAAATGGGCACATGGTGGTATTGCTTTTACAACTATTTTATATGTCGTACTAGCAATCGTTTCCCTTATGTACTATAGTCATGGGCAACTACATCATACAATTTGGCCTACTTTAACGATGCTAAAAATTATTAAAGTCCCATTCATTCAGCGATTTGAATACATTATTATTTTCATCTGGTTTCTTATTATTTTACCTAACCTTTGTTTAACCATTTGGTCTTCTTGTCGTATTAGTAAATACTCTTTTCACATACCATTTAACATCACATTACCACTTTTTATTGCGACTATATTTATTTCATCTCTGTTTTTCACAAACAGAGAAAGCATTAATACATTAAATACCGTACTTTCTCAGGCCGGCTTATATATTGTATACGCTTATATCCCAATTTTATTTCTCATCCATTCACTACGGTGGCGCTTCAAAGATCAGTCGAAAAAATCTTCACCCGACACACCATGATATTTGATACAATTTGATTAATACATTTGTAAAGGGGACAAGCGAATGAAAAAGTATGTATTTTCTTTACTTGCAGTACTGAGCTTACTTCTTGCTGGATGCGGCAGCACTGGTACAAACGAAAAAAAATCTTCTGAATCAAAAGAAGAGCATGACCATGCATTGCATACTCAGCAAGCTGACATTCAAGAAAAAACAAAAGGAGTCGACACACTCCCAACTTTCCTAGACAAGCTTGATCCACAAATGAAGGATATCTACACTGTCGCTGGACAAAATGCGGAACTATTAGATTGGATTCCATGTTACTGCGGTTGCGGTGAAAGTGTAGGACATAAAAATAATAAAAACTGCTTTATTCGTGAAATTAAAAAGAATGGTGAAGTTGTTTGGGATTCCCACGCAACGACTTGTGCCAATTGCCTAGAAATCGCGGTTGAATCTGCTTCCATGAAACAAAAAGGAAAATCAACGCTCGAAATTCGCAACTATATTGATAATAAGTACAAAGAAGGATACGCAAAACCGACACCTACACCAATGCCAAAAGCTTAAAAAACGAGGAAACACCTCGTTTTTTCTTTTCATTCACTTTTTTTCTTAACAAATTCTTTCAAGTGTATTTCTCCTTACTTGTCACACACTATATATAACTCCTCAGTAAGGAGGGTACACAGTGCAAACATATAACGACTATGATAAAGCTCTCTATTACACGTATTGTTGTAATTGGGATAAATTACTCGTTCTCATGGTTCAAACGAACGATCAATTATTTTCTAAGCGTATCGAGCATTTTTTACACGCTTATCAATACAGCAAAGAACTTCCAGAAGTTGATAAACAATTGCAGCTCCTATTTCAATATATTGACCATGCATCCCAAAAGTCACATATAGAAGAAGTAGAGCAAATTCAAATGTAAAATATAGCGCTATTCTCTTCATGAGAATGGCGCTTTTTTGAAATGTTGATATCAATAAAAGTTTCCTCTTATAAAACTTTTATTGATAAACATATTTTTTCTTTCTTTTCTCTACTACTTCATACTATAATTTAGTATGTAACTATTATAAGAGAGGTATAAAATATGGGACGAGAAAAAAAGCAAGAATATGCTTTACTTACCGCATGGGGAGCTTCTTTTATCGCTACACTAGGAAGTCTATACTTTTCCGAAATCATGAAATTTGAACCTTGTGTCCTTTGTTGGTATCAACGTATTTTTATGTATCCATTCGTTTTATGGCTTGGTATCGCTGTAGCAAAGAAAGACTATCGCATCGCAAGTTATTCTTTACCAATCGCAAGTATTGGTGCTTGTATTTCTTTATATCACTATGCAATTCAAAAAATCGCAGCATTTTCAGCTGCTGGAGCAGCTTGCGGACGTGTACCTTGTACAGGAGAATACATAAACTGGTTCGGCTTTGTGACAATCCCGTTTTTAGCACTTATCGGCTTTATCACAATCGCTGTTTGTAGCTTCATTGTAATCAAAAACAAATAAGGAGATAAAAGAATGAAAAAAATGCTTATATTTGGTGGTATTATTATCGCCTTGTTTGCAGCAATTTTCGCTGTAACACAAATGGAAGAAAAAAACGCATCTACAAGTCAAAAACTTAATAATACTACTAGTAGTCAAACAGATGGTCCTGACTACTACACAAACAAAATCTCTCTTTCAGATCTCCAAAAGAACTTAAAAGAGAAAAAAGAAGAAACTGTATACTTTTATCAAACATCTTGCGTTCATTGCCAAAAGTTATCCCCTATTGTAGTACCAATGGCTAAAGATTTGAATGTTGATATGAAAGTTATGGATATTGAAAAATTAGATGTTCCTTGGGATGAATATAAAATTACAGGAACTCCAACAATCATTCATTTTAAAGATGGCAAAGAAGTGAGCCGTATTAGTGGCGAACAACCGAAAGACAAATTAAAAGAATGGCTTGAGCAAACGAAGAAATAACGAGAAAAGGAAACTCCTTCTACACATGAAATGGGTGTAAAATCCCACACTAATGTATAAGGAGGGGGTTTTATGCCAGAAGTAAAATGCTCTGTTTCCAATTGTTCATTTTGGGGACAAGGTAACTTTTGTCAAGCAAGTGCGATCGTTGTTCAACCCGATGCACAAGAGGCTGGTCAAAATGCAAATGATTCGTATACAAGCGCAGCTTTAACAAACGAGACACTAGAAAGTTCTGTAACAACGAGTGTAGAGACTTGTTGTCATACGTTTAAGCCAAAATATTAATCATTATTCCACCTCATATACGTGAGGTGGTTTTTTCTTTCCCTCTTCTTGTTTACGTCACCCCTAATTCTCCCTATAATAAAGTTAACATTTTTTATGAATACGAAGGTGGAATACTATGGCTAAAACAATTGCAGATATCGCCAAATTAGCTGGGGTTGCAAAGAGCACAGTCTCTCGGTACTTAAACGGCGGATATGTAAGTGATAAAACAAAACAAAAAATCGAAAGTATTATTCAGGAAACAAATTTCTCTCCCAATACATTTGCTCAAAGTTTAAAAGCAAAAACAACAAATTTAATTGGTGTTATTATCCCCCGATTAGACTCCTTCGCTACAATGAAAACACTTATTGGAATCGATAGTACGTTGCAGGAAAATAATTATCAAATGCTTGTAGCAAATGCAAATCAAACAATCGAAACTGAGATACAAGCGATGGAAAACTTTATAAAACAAAAAGTAGCTGGCATTATTTTATTAACCAAAACTTTAACGAACGAGCATCAGCAAATCATTGCTAATTCAAATATCCCCATTTTATTCGTTGGTCAAGAATATAAAGATCAATATTGCCTCGTTCACGATGATTTTGATGCCGCTTATGAGTTAGGAGCATACGTACTATCGCAAGGACACCGAAATATTGCCTATTTAGGGGTAGAACAAGATGATATTTCTGTTGGTATAAATCGAAAAAATGGTTTTCAAAAAGCAATTGAAAATTTAGAACCGACTTGTAATGTTTCTTATTATGAGACAACTTTCCGCATAGAAGATGCAATGAAACAAGTACAACATATTTTAGATAATAACCGCCCGACTCTTATCGTATGTGCTACAGATAACATCGCTCTTGGAGCAATGAAAGTCATTCACTCCCATTCCCTTTCTGTACCAGATGATATTTCTGTTACAGGGTTCGGAGGATACGATATTTCTGAAATGGTACACCCTAGCTTAACGACAATTGCGTTTGACTATGAGTATGCCGGAAAGCTTGCTGCCGATTCTCTTTCACAGCTTGTTGAAAACAAAACCATACCAAAAATATTGCACTCTCGTTATACATTAAAAATTCAAGAAAGCGTTGACAAAATTTAAAGGCGCTCTATAATAAAATTAAAACCGGTTCCACATTTTTAAAAACAGGATTCTTTACATCACTTCCCTGTTTTTTATTTTAACCATTTACGGAACCGGTTCCACAAAGGATATAGTAAGGGGGAATTTTTATGGATATGAAACAAATTGCAACTCAAGTATTACAAAATATTGGCGGAAAGGAAAACATTGTTCGTGCTACACATTGCGCTACCCGCCTTCGTCTTGTACTAAAAGATGACACAAAAATAAACACGGCAGAAATAGAAAACATCGATGGAGTGAAAGGTGCTTTCGCAACGACTGAACAATACCAAATTATTTTTGGAACTGGCATAGTAAACAAAGTATATGATGAATTCTCAAAACTAATTGGAATAGCCGATCTTGATTCTACAACATCAAACGATATGCCTAAGAAAAAAATGAATCCCATCGCTCGCCTAGCAAAGACACTATCTAATATTTTCGTTCCAATTATCCCAGCTATCGTCGCAAGCGGTTTACTTATGGGCTTACTCGGAATGTTGAAAGCGTTTAAATTAGTTCCTGGAGATCACTCACTCATCCAATTACTTGATATGTTCTCAAGTGCGGCCTTCATTATTTTACCTATTTTAATCGGGGTTAGTGCAGCTAAAGAATTTGGAGGGAATATTTTTCTTGGTGCAGTTATTGGTGGTATATTAACGCACCCTAGCTTAACGAATCCTTGGACCCTTGCAAACGCAAAACCAACTGTTTTACATTTCCTTGGTATGGATATTAATATGATTGGCTATCAAGGTACAGTTTTACCAATTTTATTATGTGTATACGTAATGAGTACAATTGAAAAAGAACTTCGAAAACGCGTTCCGAACTCTTTAGATTTATTAATCACACCGTTCTTAACAATTATTATTACTGGATTCTTATCACTTATTATTATCGGACCAGTTGGGTATAAAATCGGTGATGGTATTACGTACCTTTTAAATACTATTTATCAATTTGCAGGACCAGTAGCTGGCCTTATATTCGGAGGATTATATTCAACAATTGTTCTTACCGGCTTACATCATAGCTTCCACGCAATTGAAGCTGGATTACTTGCCAATAAAGATATCGGTGTCAATTTCTTACTTCCTATTTGGTCAATGGCTAACGTTGCACAAGGCGGAGCTACTTTAGCCGTTTATTTCAAAACAAAAAATAAAAAGACGAAAGAAATCGCAATTCCAGCAGCTGCTTCAGCATTTTTAGGAATTACAGAACCAGCTATTTTCGGTGTCAATTTAAAACTTGGAAAACCATTTCTTGCAGCAGCTATTGGCGGTGCAATTGGAGGCGCTTACGTTGTTTGGATGCAAGTGGCCGCTAATGCATACGGTTTAACAGGTATTCCAATGCTTACAATTGTTGCACCTCTTGGCATGATGAATATGATTCACTATATAATTGGCTTCGCTATTGCAGTTATCACTGCTTTTGTTGCCACATTCATTTTATATAAAGAAAGTAAATAATAACGAGGTGAAAACCTATGTCGAAATATAAAACAATACTGCAATCCAACAAAGAAGAATTACATTCTTTATATGAAATTGCAAACCAAGATTCATGGAAACCCATTTATCATATCCATCCACCCTTTGGATTAATGAATGATCCTAACGGTGTATCATACTACAATGATGAATATCACGTTTTTTATCAGTGGTATCCGTTTGGTCCTATTCACGGAATGAAGCATTGGGGACATGTGAAGTCAAAAGATCTTATTAACTGGGAGCGTATGCCTGTAGCCATCATCCCTACTGAAAGCTATGAGTCTCACGGCGCATATTCTGGTAGCGCTATTGTAAAAGACGGACTTCTTCATTTACTGTATACAGGGAATATAAAAAAGGCTGATGGTTCCCGTGATGCAAAACAATGTATAGTGGCAATGGATTCACAATATACGATAACGAAATATGGTAATAATCCTGTTATTGATATAATTCCTGAAGGATATACAAAACATGTACGCGATCCAAAAGTATGGAAACATAACGATATGTATTATATGTTACTCGGTGCCCAACGCGAAAATAAAACAGGAACTCTATTACTATACAAGTCACAAGACCTATACAATTGGAATTTCCAAGGTGAAATTACAACAAACTTAAAAGAATTTGGATTTATGTGGGAATGCCCCGATTACTTCCAATTATCAGGGAAAGATGTACTCCTCTTTTCACCTCAAGGAATTGCAAAAGATGGAGAAAGTTTTCAAAATATATACAATGTCATTTACGCAGTGGGAAATTTCGATATTGAAAATTTATATTTCCATATTGATTCATATTACGAGGTTGATAAAGGATTCGATTTTTACGCCCCTCAAACTCTAGAAGACTCTGCTAGTCGCCGCCTATTGTTTGCTTGGGCAGGATCAAGTGAAATCACCTATCCTTCTGATGATTATATGTGGGCTCATTGTTTAACACTTCCACGTGAATTAACATTAGAAGATAACGTATTAAAACAAAAACCAGTTTCAGAGCTAACAAAACTACGAACAGCAAAAAAAGAAGTTTTAGGAGATATAACAACTGGACTACACGTATTAACAACACTTGATCATGAAGACTCATATGAATTAATTGCCACTCTTAAAACAAAGGATGCGAATAGCTTCGGGCTTTCTCTCTTCCATAATGAAGAGGAATCTTTCCCGATTACATTTAATCGTGAACAAGACACTGTTTCTATAGATAGAAGCAACTTCTATCATCAATTTGGCGGAGAATATGGATATGAACGCTATAAAAAAATCGATATTCAAGATACGATAGAACTACAAATATTTGTAGATAAAAGCATCGTGGAAATTTTCTTATACGATGGTTCAACAGTCTTTACGTCACGAGTCTTCCCGCAAAAAGACATGAAACATCATATCGCAATCTTTTCAGATGCAAAACTAAAATTTACCATTACACAATATAAACTGGAAAGAGGGATTGTATGAGAAATGTCTTTTGTATAGGTGAACTCTTAATTGATTTCGTTTGCCGAAATTCCAACGTTTCTTTAGTAGATGGTTCAGATTTCGAAAAAAAAGCTGGCGGAGCGCCCGCTAACGTCGCTGCTGCTATTACAAAATTAGGTGGACACGCTACATTTATGGGACAAGTAGGAAACGATCCATTTGGTGAGTTTCTTGAACAAACTTTACAACGTGCTCATGTTGACACTTCAATGCTCTTAAAAGATAAACAAACAACACTTGCATTCGTATCCATCGATCAAGATGGTGAGCGCGATTTTACCTTTATGCGTGGCGCGGATGGTGAATATCACTTTGCTAGCATTGATTTATCAAAAATAAAAACGAATGATTTAATACATTTCGGTTCAGCGACAGCTTTACTATCAAGCCCGTTAAAAGACACATATTTCCAATTATTACAATACGCAAGAGACAATGGCCATTTTATTTCTTTTGATCCGAATTATCGAAGTGCGCTCATTACAAATACAGAACAATTTGTTCAAGATTGCTTAACCTTTATAAAACACGCACATTTCGTAAAAGTAAGTCAAGAAGAAGCGATTATGCTTTCTAAAGAGTATGATTTACAACAAGCTGCACTCAAATTATTAAGTTATGGTGCGAAAGCCGTGGCCATTACACTCGGAAAAGACGGTACCCTTCTTGCAACAAAAGAAGGACAAACTATTGTACCTTCTATCTCCATTCAACAAGTCGATACAACTGGTGCTGGTGATGCTTTCGTCGGAGCGATGCTATATCAAATTTCCAAAAGTGAACAAACACTTTCTCATCATGTCAAAGATTTAACAGCGTTTATCTCATTTGCAAATAAAGTAGGCGCTATCACATGTACAAATTACGGAGCAATTGCCTCTCTTCCATCATTAACAGATGTAAAAGCATACGATTAATCGTATGCTTTTACATTCCCCTCCAAAAATCATGCATCATAAACAAGTACAAAATAACGAAAACGACCGTCCCGCATAAGGTAATGCACCGATATATACTCTTCTCCCCTTCTCTTGCTTTAACAAACGCCCAAATAAATCCGAAGAACAATATTAAATCAACATATGGAACATAAAAAGAAAAGACGAGAAACGCGTACAAATACACGATAAATAAACAGGTCGTTACTAAGAAAATTTTAAATGCAAATTCACTTTTCATAATGTAACCGGCCCCCAATCTGTACTGTATTATATTCAGCAAAATATAATAGTTGCTGTTTCATTTTTTCATCCTGCTATTTGCGCGCATCCCGACTAATAGAGACTAATAATTAATGCGAAATGTAGCTTCACTTAATCACAAATAAGCTACCGTCTATAATACGGTAGCTATTACGGAACATTGTGTTTCCGTTTATATATATTACTTAAAGTTGAAGAAGGGATTTGCTCGTAACGAATTTTTTCTCCTGTTTCATCTACAATATACAAATTGTTTCCTATATAATATATTCCATCTTTTTGTTTGGAATACACGGCATATCTTTCGTTTGGCAATACCGTTTTCACTTTTGTTAACTGCCCATTTGGTTCTTGCCAATATATATTTATACGGTCTACTAACGTAAGGATTCCAATTTGTTCTTCTTCTACTTTACGACCATTCCAGCTCACAACACGATAACCAAGCTTATTTGCTTCATATTCAGGACTCGTATGAAAACGAGAAATAATTACTTTGGTCTGTAATGGTACTCGGTCATATAACCATTTTATATCCCGGTCATGCATGCGAATACAACCATTTGATTCCCTACTTCCAATCGTCCATTCTCGATTTGTCCCGTGAATCGCATATTCATTTTTATCTAGTCCGAGCCACCTCGTACCGAGCGGATTATTCGGCGCACCCCCAGCTATTTTTTTACGATGGTATTCCTTATTTTTATATTTAGATATAATACAAAAATTACCTTCAGGCGTAGGCGTACGATCTCTTCCAGTCGTTATTGGAAACGTTCTCGTATAATTGCCATCTTCAAAAAAAGATAGCTGATTTGTCGTAAGATTCACTAAAATCAAATGATCTGTAGTAGCAAAAGCGCTAGCTGGTAGGCAGAAAAATAGGATTACGATAAACAATGCTTTCTTCATCTAAATCCTCCCTAGCACTAGTATCATAATAAATGCAATTAGCTTTACTTTGCTCTTATAAATGAAAACTATCCATTTACGATAACGCCCCCGTTTACATGTATCATTTGCCCGGTAACATAGGATGAATCGCCAGACGCTAAGTATACGTATGCTGGTGCTAATTCATATGGTTGACCAGGTCTTTGCATGGGAACATTGCTTCCAAACTGTGAGACTTTCTTCTCATCAAAGCTCGATGGAATAAGAGGTGTCCAAATTGGACCTGGTGCAACACCATTTACACGAATTCCTTTTTGTACTAACGATTGAGAAAGAGATCTTGTAAAGGCTACAATAGCTCCTTTCGTTGCAGAATAATCAATCAGCGTTTCATTTCCTTCATATGCAACGATAGACGCCGTATTTATAATGCCATCCCCTTGCTTTAAATGAGAAAGTGCTGCTTTCGTAACGTGAAAATAAGAAAAAATATTAATACAAAACGTTTTTTCTAGCTGCTCTGCTGTAATATACTCTAGTCCTTGCTGCGGATATTGCTGTGCGACGTTATTTACTAAAATATTCAAACTACCTAGCTTCACAACAGTCTCTTTCACAATATCTTTACAATGCTGTTCATTACTTAAATCACCCGGCAACAATACACACTTTACCCCTTCTTTTTCAACAAGTTGCTTCGTCTCATTTGCATCTTCTTCCTCATCTAAATAAGCAATCGCAATATTTGCTCCCTCTTTCGCAAAAGCGATGGAAACAGCTCGTCCAATCCCGCTATCTCCCCCTGTAATTAATACATTCTTTCCTTTTAACTTTTCACTTCCCTTATAATTTGGATCTTCAAACTGCGGAAGTGGATTCATTAATGATTCAATACCAGGCTGTTTATTTTGATGCTGCGCTGGCATTGTTAAAAAGTTTTTTTGCTGTGGCATACTTTCAATCAGCTCCTTTTCCTTTATGATGTGCACAATATGAAAAACTACTTACATATAAAAAACGTAATTTACACGTAGTTCTAAGGTTAATATTCGAATTTAAGACACAAAATATGAATTGTTCTAAAGTTTTTATGCAAAACTATTGCAAAATAGATAAAAAACGAATATTATATATAACTGTTGTGAAAATTATTCGTAAACAGAAAGGATGTTTATATGTTTAACCTTTCAAAACATAAAACTTCTATTAAAACTGAAATTATGGCAGGTATTATTACCTTCTTAACAATGGCATATATTATTGTCGTAAACCCTGTCATCCTTGGGGATGCAGGTGTTCCGTTTGAACAAGCATTTACAGCAACAATTATCGCTGCTGTTGTCGGAACATTATTTATGGCAATCTTTACAAACTTACCAATCGCAATTGCACCAGGTATGGGATTAAATGCTTACTTTTCTTATTCTGTTGTAAAAGCTCATGAAGGCATGACTTTTGCAATTGCATTCTCTGCTGTATTCGTAGCAGGTATGATTTTAATTTTGTTATCATTTACATCATTCCGTACAAAATTAATGGAAGCAATTCCTGAAAACTTAAGACATGCAATTACTGCTGGTATCGGTCTTTTCATCGCCTTTATCGGTTTACGTTTAACAGGTATCGTTACAAAAAACGATGCAAACTTAGTTGGACTTGGCGATCTTCATTCTGCTCCAGTTCTACTAGCATTGGCTGGCCTTGGAATTACAATTATCCTTATGTCTTTAAATGTAAATGGCGCACTATTTATCGGCATGCTATTAACTGGTATTATCGCTTTCTTTACAGGACAATTAACATTCTCAAACGGTGTTACATCAATGCCTGGATTACCAGAAGGCATTATCGTTTCAAATCCAATTACTGCTGTATCTGATGTAATTAACTACGGATTATACGGCGTTGTGTTCTCATTCTTCCTTGTTACACTATTCGATACAACGGGTACATTACTTGGTGTCGCACAACAAGGTGGATTTATGAAAGATGGAAAGCTTCCAAAAGCAGGACGGGCTCTTCTATCTGACTCATTCTCAGCAACAATCGGTTCTATGTTCGGAACAACACCATCAACAGCTTATATTGAATCATCTGCTGGTGTTGCTGCCGGTGGTCGTACTGGTTTAACAACTGTTACAGTAGCTGTTCTATTTGCATTAGCAGCATTCTTCGGACCATTAGTAAGTGCCATTTCTGGTGTATCAGCTATTACTGCACCATCACTAATTATCGTTGGTAGTCTTATGATGGGCTCTGTTCGCCACATCAATTGGGATGCATTTGATGAAGCATTCCCAGCATTCTTAGTAATCTTAAGCATGCCACTTACATCAAGTATCTCAACAGGTATCGCACTTGGATTTATTTCATACCCACTTATGAAAGTGGCAAAAGGTAAATTCCGTGCGGTTCACCCACTTGTGTATTTATTCGGAATCTTGTTCGCTTATCAATTGATATTCTTACCACATTAAAATCCCTCGTAAAGAGGGATTTTTTTATAAATAAAAAACCTCTATATAGAGGTTTTTAACTTTGCAAGAACGCCTGCAAATCTGCAAATTGTCTCTTTGCATCTTCATAGCCTTGCTCATATAAATTTTGTAGTTTTGCTGCATCCTTTTCCATACGATCTACTTGAAGTGGCACTTCTGGTCGAATAACAAATAAATTACCCGCTTGCTCTTCTTTTTCAATATAATGAAGTGTTTCATTATACACTTCATAACGAGTTAGCATCGTATTTACAAGGTTTGGATACTTTTTATAAGCTTTCGCCGCCACCCAGCCAAACTTTGATTTTTTCTTCGCGTAACCATGGTTTCTCGTTAAAATAACGACTGATTTTTTAAATCCATCCTCCTGTGCTTTACGAACTGGAATCGGATCAGAAATCCCGCCATCTAACAATTGCTTACCTCGGTAATTTACTACCGGTGCAATGAAAGGTAATGAACTAGATGCTTGTAATAAATTTAGTGCATCATCATTCGTTCCCTCTTTTTCAAAATAAACAGACTGTCCTGTTTCACAATCCGTCGTCCCTACAAGAAAGCGCTCTGGACTATTAAAGTATGTGTCAAAATCAAACGGCACATGCTTTTCTGGAATTTCATGAAAAATAAAATCCATATCAAATAGCTGGCGTTTTCTCCATAAGTTTTTATACGATAAATATTTCGGATGTGATGCATAATCAATATTTACTGTTTTATTTCTATTTCTTTGTCTGGAAAGATACGACGCTGCATGACAAGCACCAGCTGATACACCGATTACATATGGAAAATATAAATCTTGTTCCATAAAGTATTCTAGTATCCCACCAGTATATACACCACGCATACCGCCGCCCTCTAATACTAACCCCGTATTTTCAAGCATGTTATTCTCTCCTCTTTATATATTGACTCTTTAATTATTCACTATGTTAAGTATCTTTTTCTATTATATACGAGTTCTTGCAGAAATTATATTCAAAAGGCTTGAAATGGAGGGATTTTTTCTCTCAATTAATTTTCCAAGTGATTCGAAACATCCTTTATAAACCTTTGGATACAATCTAGCTCCTCTTTCGTATACCTTTCTAAAAGGGAAAGCCACTTCTCTTCAGCTCTTTTATGTAACTCTTCATGAGCTATATATATTTCTTTTCCTTTTTCCGTAAGGCGAAAGAAAATTTCTTTTTGATTATCTAACATTTTCATCTTCTCAACGCATTGTTTTTGGAACAACTTTGTACAAATTTTAGAGATTGCTCCCTTCGTCATGCCCATTTCTGTCGTAATTGCCGTTACATTCATCAGACCATTTTTTCCGACACACTCGATCACATGTAACTCAGATAAAGACATACCACTTACACCTGTTTCACGAAGAAACTTCTCACTATTTTCTTTCATATACTCCTCTTTTTTATGAAAAAGTGTACGAATATCCGAAAGCATTTCCATTTGTTTCGCTGTACGTTCCAACCCGTTCGCCTCCTAAGTTTCCAAAGAAACAATTTAACTATATACCATTTTAAAATTATTTTCCTATCTTTACAAGTGAGAAAATCATGTTAAAATAAATTTAGTTTCCAAGGAAACTAAATGACAAGGAGGTTAACATTATGAAAAAATCCAAACTAAATTTCATTTTATATGTTGTCTGTATTAGTGCTTTACTCGGATCCTTCGCTCAAAATATTTACACACCTATCTTACCGATGATTCAAAATTCCTTTCATACTTCTCTTTATCTTGTAAATTTAACCGTTTCACTTTTCACATTCGTTCTTGCGATTATGCAGCTCTTCTATGGACCTTTAATTGATACAAAAGGAAGAAAATCTGTCCTTATCCCTAGTTTAATTATTAGTACAATCGGCTCAATTGGTTGTGCTTTCTCACCAAGCATTTACTTATTTCTATTCTTTAGAGCTGTTCAAGCTATAGGAATAGCGGCTATACCTGTAGTTGCCGCAACTATTATTGGCGATTTGTTTGAAGGAAAAGAACGCGGAGAAGCGATGAGCCTTTATCAAATGTTACTTGCTCTCGCACCTGCAATCGGTCCTCTCATAGGTGGTTATCTCGGCAATATAAATGGTCACTTATCTGTCTTTCTCTTTTTATCTACAATTGGCATCATCTTATTAATCATAAACATTTCATTACTTCCAGAAACAAAACCACATGTAATTCAGCAACCTAAAGCAAAGAAGAATTACTGGCTTATCTTAAAAAATAAAACTGGATTTTCTATTACCCTTATTGGCTTTATTCAATTTTGTATGTATTTTTGTTTCCTCGTTTTTTTGCCTAGCATATTAACAAATTTATTTCATCTACACGCAAGTGAAATTGGACTTCTGTTTGTACCTATGTCCCTTTCTATTATGCTAGGAAGTTATTGCTACAAATTTTTTCAAAAACAGCTCACAACAAAGCAAGCTTTATTCATTACTAGTTTCTTCAATATTATATGTGTCACTTTATTCTCTTTCACATATAGCATCAATATCCCACTCATAATTATCGTTACTTCTTTATACGGTTTTAGTATGGGATTTTCTATGCCAACTCACACTACTTTATTAACAGAAGAATTCGTACAAGAACGTGCAACAGCTATCGGTATGTACAACTTCATCCGCTACCTCGGAATGGGAACAGGACCAATTGTAGGTGGGTTTCTTTTATTTCATCACAATTACTTTTGGATTTTCTTTATAGGGGCAATCACATTCCTACTCGTAATCTTATACGCAATGAAAATATTACATTTTCCTACTACACAAAAAGCAAAATAGAGACCTACAAATGGTCTCTATTTTAAGCTCGTTGATCCGCAACAATATGAATATCAATATGCTTCGTTTGTCTCATAATTTCATTTACAATAGAACCTTTTCGTATTTCCTCCCATCTCGTTCTCGCCGATTGTCCAAGTAAAATTTGCGTTACTTGTAGTCTCTTTGCTACTTCAATAATAACATCCGCTGGCTTTCTTCCTTTCGCCTCTTCTAATACAAAGCTCGCATCAAATTGATTCGTTAGTGACTTCCACTCTTCAATTGTTTGCTTTTTACCAGCTGAAATAGAATCTATATTTTCCCTCTCTACATTTAACACATACAATTCAGCATTTAACCGATCAGCCATGCGCCAACCTCTCCGTATTAATTTCTCCGCTGTTGAACTGTATTGCACACAAACGAGAATTTTTTCTTTCACACCGATTGGTTCTATTACTGTTTGGCTAATTTTTTCATCCATATCATCGGCCACTTCACGAAGCGATAGTTCCCTGAGTGCTCCTAAATTGTTAAGCGTAAAGAAATTTTGTAAGCTTTGTTGAATTTTTTCTTCCTTATATATCTTTCCGTCTATTAATCTCTTCCGTAATACTTCTGGTGTTGCATCAACGAGCTGAATTTCATTTGCTTTTTGCAAAATAAAATCTGGAATACGCTCTCGTACTTTTACATTCGTAATTTGAGCTACAATGTCATGGACGCTTTCTAAATGTTGAATATTAAACGCTGATAAGACTGATATGCCAGCCTCTAGTAATTCCTGTACATCCATATAACGTTTCTTATGTTTAGATCCAGAAATATTACTATGCGCGAGTTCATCCACTACAACTACTTGCGGCGCACGCTTTATAATTCCTTCTACATCAAGTTCATAAAACACTTTTCCTTTATACTCTATTTCTTTTAAAGGAACTTTTTCTAAATCAGCAATTGCCTCTTCTGTCTCTTTTCTTCCATGTGTTTCAATTAAACCAATTACAATATCAATTCCATCTTTTTTCATTTCTCTTGCATCAAAGAGCATTTTATAACTTTTCCCTACTCCTGGGGCAGCCCCTACGTATAGCTTTAACTTTCCGCGATTTTGCTGCTGAATGTATTCTAAATATTCCTCTGGCGTTCGCCTTTGAAACGTCGGTTTATAGTCATCTGCATACAAAACACTCACAACCTTTCTTTCGAAACAACACTACCTCAATCCGTTAGATTGAGGTAGCACTGTTATTATTTCATTAATTTCTGTAATTCTAAGTTTAACTTTAAGACGTTCACGCGATCTTCTCCAAATAAACCGAGTGCAGCGCCTTCCGTTTGATCCTTAATCAATTGATTTAATATTTCTTTCGGAATATTCGTTAATTTCGAAATTCGATCTACCTGCACGGAAGCCGCCTTCGGACTAATGTCAGGATCAAGCCCTGAACCTGAATTCGTCACTAAATCGATCGGTACTTCTGTAACTGGAACAGTTGGATTTTGTTTCTTCCAGTCTGCAATACTTTTCTCAACTCGTTTTGCTAAATCTGGATTAGACGGTGCATAGTTATTTGAGCCAGATGCTTCTGCTTTATATTCTATACTAGAGACACGCCCATGAAAATAACGTGGATCTGTGAAATTTTGACCGATTAATTTAGAACCAACTACTTCATTTTTATCATTATATATAAGACTTCCATCCGCATTATCCTTCATTACCGCTTGCGCAATACCAGTTACAATTAGCGGATATACAAGGCCACACAAGACTAGAAATGTAAAAGTAATACGAATAATTGGTGAAAGTATACTAAGTTTTTTCGCCATCTTTTTCCCCTCTTTCTTATATGAACAAGCCGACAATCATATCAATTACTTTAATTCCAATGAACGGAACGATAACTCCGCCAAGTCCGTAAATGAGTAAGTTACGGCTAAGAAGTGCATTAGAACTCATCGGTTTATATGCAATACCTTTCATCGCTAACGGAATGAGTAACGGAATAATAACTGCATTAAATATTAATGCTGATAAAATCGCTGAAATTGGCGATGTTAATTTCATAATGTTTAATGCTTCCATTTGCGGAATTGCTAATGTAAACATCGCTGGAATGATAGCAAAATATTTCGCAATATCATTTGCAATACTAAACGTCGTTAACGCACCGCGTGTCATTAACAATTGCTTACCGATTCCTACAACCTCAATAATTTTCGTTGGATTCGAATCTAAATCGATCATATTCGCTGCCTCTTTCGCAGCTGTCGTACCACTATTCATTGCTAATCCAACGTCCGCCTGGGCTAACGCCGGAGCATCATTTGTACCATCACCTGTCATCGCTACAAGTTTCCCTTTATCTTGCTCTGCTTTAATAACCGCAATTTTATCTTCTGGTTTACACTCCGCAACGAATTCATCTACCCCCGCTTCTTTTGCAATTGTTGCTGCTGTTAAAGGATTATCACCAGTACACATAACCGTTTTAATCCCCATTTGGCGCAATTGTTCAAAGCGTTCACGCATACCGGGTTTTACTGTATCCTTTAAATAAATTAAACCGTAAATACGATCATCTACTGCAACTACAAGTGGTGTCCCGCCCTCTTTCGAAATTAAATCTGCTTTTTGATTTACATCTTTCGGAATCGTTCCGCCTTGTGATTGAACCCATTCAATAACAGCACCGACAGCACCTTTTCTCACTTTCGTTCCGTCCTGTAAATCGACACCACTCATTCTCGTTTCTGCTTTAAACGGAACAAACTCACCTTGTTCTGCAAGTTCTCGATTATATGATATAGCTTTCGTTTGCACATATTCTATAACAGATCGACCTTCTGGCGTTTCATCTAAAACGGAGCTCATTGCAGCCCATTTTCCAACTTGCTCAATCGTTTCATTTCCTACAGGTAATAGTGTATGAGCCATTCGGTTCCCGAAAGTAATTGTACCTGTTTTATCTAAAATAATTGTATTAATATCGCCCGCAGCTTCTACTGCTTTTCCTGACATCGCTAGCACATTAAACTTTGTCACGCGGTCCATCCCAGCAATACCAATCGCTGATAATAACCCACCAATTGTCGTTGGAATTAAACAAACTAACAACGCTACAAGTACAGCTGTATCAATTTGAAACCCTAAATAATTTGTAAAAATCGGCAACGTCACAACAACGATTAAGAAAATAAGCGTTAAGCTCGTTAACACTGTATTTAAAGCAATCTCATTCGGCGTTTTTTGACGAGCAGCCCCTTCTACTAAAGAAATCATTTTATCAATAAATGATTCACCTGGATTACTTGTAATCACAATGGTAATCTCATCACTTACGACCATCGTACCGCCTGTTACGGAACAAAAATCACCGCCCGCTTCTTTAATAACAGGAGCTGATTCCCCTGTTATTGCTGATTCATCTACAGACGCTAATCCTTTAATAACTTCACCATCATTCGGAATCATTTCTCCTTGTTTTACAATAACAACGTCACCTTTTCTCAGATCGGTTGCTGAAACTTGGACAATGTCTCCATTTTCTTTTACAACATTTGCAAACACATCTTTTTTCGATTGTTTTAAAGAGTCAGCTTGCGCTTTACCACGCCCTTCAGCTAATGCTTCTGCAAAATTAGCGAATAAAACTGTAAATAATAGAATAAGAGAAACTGTTATATTAAACCATCCTGGTACGCTACTAGAACTACTTGGAAGAAAGGCTAAAATGAACGTAATGATAAATCCAATTTCTACAATGAACATAATAGGATTCTTTAACATTACTTTCGGATTCAATTTTGCAAAGGATTGTTTCATCGCATGCGTCACGATATCACGATCCAACGTTTTTGCTTGTCTAACCTCATCTTCTACAGCATGTATTGTTGACTCTTTCACTCTTTTTTCTTTTACTACTACCGGTCTCATCATGTACCCTCCATTACTTCAATGTAAGAAATTCTGCAATTGGGCCTAATACTAACATCGGAAAGAATGTTAACGCACCGACAATTACAATTGTTCCGATGAAGATGCCACCAAATAAACTATTATCAGTACGGAATGTTCCGACTGTTTCTGGCACTACCGTTTTTTCTTTTAGCGAAGCTGCAACAGCTAACATTGTAATTAAGCTAAAATAACGCCCTAAAAACATAACTAAACCAGTCGTTATATTCCAAAACGGTGTATTATCTCCTAACCCTTCAAATCCCGATCCGTTATTCGCTGCTGACGATGTATACTCATATACAACTTGCGTTAAACCGTGGAAACCTGAATGAGAAATGGCATCCGTTCCTAAATTTGTTGAAAGAGCTAATGCTGAAAATCCTAAAATAAGCAATGGATGAAATAAAATCGTTACCGCAATCAATTTCATTTCCTTACCTTCAATTTTCTTACCTAAAAACTCTGGCGTTCTTCCGACCATTAATCCGGATATAAAGACTGCAATAATTGCATACATAATAATGTTAATAAAGCCCGCTCCAACGCCGCCATATACTGTATTTAGCATCATATTTACGAGTGGAACTAGACCACCAATTGGTGTTAACGTATCATGCATCGTATCAACCGCTCCTGTTTCAGCAGCTGTCGTTACTGTTGCGTATAGTGAAGAAAATACTGTTCCGAATCGTACTTCTTTTCCTTCAGTGCTTCCCTGCACATGCTGGATACCCATTTCGTTTAATGCTGGATTTCCATGCAATTCGGATGTCGTAATCGTTATAAATCCTAGTAAGAACACCATAAATAGTGATACGAAAAGGATACGACCTTGTTTTTTATTTCCTACCATTCGTCCGTACGTAAATGGAAGTGCAGTTGGCAATAACATCATAAGCATCATTTGTAAAATATTACTCATTTGCCCTGGATTTTCAAAAGGATGTGTAGAGTTTGCTCCGAAAAATCCTCCGCCGTTATTTCCAAGTTCCTTAATGGAAACGAATGATGCAACTGGACCACGTAAAATACTTTGTTTTGCCCCATCAATCGTTTGTGCTGTAACCGCCCCATCTAACGTTTGTGGTACGCCAAGTGCGACAAAGACTAACGCTGCTATAAATGCGATAGGAAGAAATACTCTCGTTAACGCTCTCGTAAAATCAACGAAAAAGTTACCGAGTTCTTTTCCAGCAAGTCCTCTTATAAAAGCCATAACAATCGCTAACGTCGTTGCTGGTGCCGCAAACATTAAAAATGTAATTCCAATTAATTGTGATAAATAAGATAAACCATTTTCACCGCTGTAATGCTGTAAGTTTGTATCAGCCATAAAACTAATTGCTGTATTAAAAGCGAGCGTAGGCTCCATTCCTTCAATATGTGCTGGATTTAATGGCAATACACCTTGTAATCTGAAAATGAAATATACAACGACAATCATAAATCCATTGAGTAGAACTAATGATAATGCGTACTGTTTCCACGTTTGATCGTATCCTTTTACGCCTGTAATTTTAAAAATAAGTTTTTCAAAAGGCCCGAATACTTTATCTAGCGTTTTGCTACCTTGAAAGGCTTTCTCTAAATAAATCCCCGTTGGCTTTGCTACTAGAATAAACAACAGCATTGTAACGACAACTGCAACCCAAATCATAATCAATGATTCCCCCTAATTAAAACTTCTCTGGATTTAATAATGCATACACTAAATAAACCGTAATTGCTGCAACAATAACCGATAAGACAATCATCATGATTGCTTCCCTTCTTTCACAACTTTATCTGACCAACTTGCCAGACTTGCCATCGATGCAACTAATACAACAAATATCCCGATCATTACAACATCCAACATAGCTATCCCTCACTTTCTTTTGTTAAAATTTACCATTAAAATATTAAAAAAGAACACTGAGCTCTACTCAGTGTTCAAAAAATGAACAACAAAAAGTAAACCTCCTCTCTAAACGCTTACGAGGTTAGCTGTCGGATTCGGGCCTAAAGAGTAGCCCTACTTTCAGAACTGAAAGATTCACCCCAAGTGACGATGCACAAAATTGGTTCCCCCGCTCCATCTCTGGAACTCAGCGATTTTAGGTTTTTTTGGAAATTTTATGAATGATTTATGAGAGTAAATATACTCCTCAAAATTTAACTTGTAAAGAGGTAAATTAATTTAAATAAGAAAATATTTTATCATTTAAACGCTTACATTATATATTTTTTATATCTTTTCATCTGTTTTCTTATCTTTTCTTTTTTTTTCATAGAAATGCCCTTTTAAAATATGAAAAAAGAGCGAATGTATATAAGTACCCACCTTAGGTGCACTTAACATTCGCTCTCCTTTTCGTTCAAAATTTATTCACCTCGTAAAAAAGCACGTAAATTTCTTCCACGAATATAAACTTGTGCTAATTCTACATGCAATTGTTCATACTCGGTAATATCCGACTCTAAATACAAAGCATCTTTTGATGGTAATAAAATATATGGTTTCGGAAAAATAGGATCGATCTGGGTCAATTCTTGAACCCTCTCTATCGATACCGCCCAACGATTTGCTATATCTCCAAGTAGTAGTACCTTCATCATTTCTTCCCCCGCCCTATTCAAAAAATAAAAAAGAAATATTATCACAGTTCGTAAACACGACAAACTTAGCTCCAATTGTTTCATAGAGCCTCGCTGGATAACGTTTATTCCTTGTAACAACAGTAATAGGCGCTTGAAAAGAAAAGTGAATGTGTTCTGTGAAGAAGCTAACTATTGGAAGCTCATCTCCTAGTAAAATCACCTTCTTAATACGTGTGCAAATACTAGTAAAATCCTGCTTTCGATTACAACTATAAGCCGCCTCAAATCCATAATCCCTAACTTCAGCTGCGATCTCTTCATTTGCTGTAAAAATAATTAACTCATGCTGAAATGCTACTAACTCTCTTAAACTCTTTATCTTGTTTTCTTCTCCAACACAAATAAGTGTTAGTTCCATGTACCTCATCCTCCTTAGCATAAAAGAACTCAAACGTAGATTGATATTCCCCTATACTAATCAGACCGATGAAGTGATGTATCCATCATGGCACCGTCCTCTCTCAAGACGCTTACGAAGTTAGCTGTCGGATTCGGACTTTGAGAGTAGCCCTACTTTCAAAACTGAAAGATTCACCCCTAGTGACGACGCACAATTTGGTTCCCCCGCTCCATAAATTTGGACTCAGCGTTTACAAAAAAATGTATTCTGGCTGATATATTACTCCTGCATTTGGAAAAAGTAAACAAAAAAAAGCTCCTCAAAATGAAGTTTTTTTTTGTTAAACATTATAAATCTTTACACTCAAGAGGAATTTTCATTAGTCGTATTGTAATAATATTAAATAAAGAAATGATTGAAAATTAAAGGTGAAACGAGAGAGGTATATGACCGAAAACAACAAGAATAATTCTATTAAAATAATAAAATGAAACTTTAATCAGTGGGGGTTTTGTACATTCCCCACTGATTATTAGTTGAACCAATCGGGCTTTTACGGGCAGTTGATCTCCCACCTAACTTCCTCGCATTCGCCAAATTTTGAGGTGAGAGTCTTACTGCCCGTTAATACGGGATAAAAATTCTAGGTAATTCGTTACTATTAATTTTAGCGATTTTAGTTATTATTCCTTGTTATACTAACTTCCGTACTATATTAGAAATCATTTTTTAATTTCTTGTTTGTTATTAATTTATAGTAAATACTTAAAAATAAGAAAGCTATGATTCCCTATTTTATATATTTAATATTAATATCATCACATTTTTTATATACTTTACTCATTTAAACGAGAAGAGCCAATCACATTTACTAACATATATTATTAATCGTTAACATGAATAACCCGTGGGGAGCCCCACGGGTTAAATTTTCACTTATGCATGTGTCTTATTCAATTGATACGCAAAATGATTCGTCGGTCCATGACCACTTCCAATATTCAACGGCTCTTCAATTGCTATACTAATAAATCGTTTTGCTTCTTGAACTGCCTCTTCAATTGAGTATCCTTTCGCAAGTCCTGCCGTAACTGCAGATGCAAATGTACAGCCGCTTCCATGTGTTTGCTTCGAAGGAATTCGTTCACTTCTAAATTCAATAAACTTTTCTCCATCAAAGAGTAAATCAATTACTTCATTACCTTGATACTCTGCATGTCCGCCCTTCATAAGCACGTATTTAGCACCTAATTCGTGCAATACTTTCGCAGCTTCCTTACTATCTTCAACATTATGAATCTCCATCCCAGTTAACACTTCTGCTTCAGGAACATTCGGTGTTACAACAGTTGCTACTGGTAATAAATATTCTTTTAATGCTTGTACTGCTTCTTGTTGTAATAATGATGCTCCACCTTTTGCAATCATAACAGGATCTAGCACAATATTATTCCAGCCAAATTTCTTAATACGCTCTGCAACAATTTGAATAATTTCACTGCTAAATAACATTCCTAGTTTCACAGCATCTGGTGTTAAATCCGTACCAATTGAATTCAGCTGTTCCATAATACCTTCTAACGGAACAGGATATACCCCTTGAACGCCAAGCGTATTTTGCGCTGTAATTGCAGTAATTGCTGTCATTCCATACACACCAAGCTCTTGGAACGTTTTTAAATCTGCTTGAATTCCAGCACCGCCTCCGCTATCAGATCCTGCAATTGTTAAAGCTTTATTTACTTTCATCCCACTCATCCTTTTCTATCCAAAATAGCGATGATAAATTGTTTTTGCTTCACTTATATCTTTCGTTCCATGTACGAGTACACGGCCATCTTTAAAGGCGACTAACCTCTTTTCTTCAACAGAAAATGATAGTAAATATGGATTTATATTTAAATCCTTCACGCGACCTTTCAGCAGCTGCTTATATTGTTCAAAATTCATTTCTTCCTTATAAGGTGGTCTAATTTGAACTGTATTTCTCCCGCATAAAACTGCTGTTTTCGAAGTGTTTTCTTTATTTAAATACGGGTATAGCGCATCCTCACCACACGAAGGACAATTATGCTTACGAAGCTTTTGCACATTCATACATGAATATTCATTCTTCCATACATCAAACGACACAAGTCCATCTCGAAGCGATTCATAATCTTCTACTAACAGTTTAAGAGCTTCCGTAACTTGATGAGAAACAACAAGAGATACAGCAGGTGATATAATCCCCGCTGTATCACATGTCGCCCCGCCAAGCGGAATCGATTGTAATAAGCATGATAAACATGGCGTTTTACTAGGAAGAATTGTGTAAGACAGGCCGTAACTTCCTACACATGCTCCGTATATCCATGGAATAGAATATTTTTGCGCTATATCATTTACAATAAAACGTGTTTCGAAATTATCAGTCGCATCAATCATTACATCGACGTTTGTAACAAGTTCTTCTAGCTCTTCAGCCGTTACATCTTGAACGAGAGCTTCTATTCTTACTTCACTATTAATCTCTTCTAGACGTTTTTTTGCTGCTACAGCCTTCGGAAGATTATTCTCTACATCGCTTTCTGCATACAATTGTTGTCTTTGTAAATTACTCCAATCTACATAATCACGGTCAACAATTGTTACATTGCCAGCACCAGCCCTTACAAACATTTCTGCATTTGCACTACCTAATGCGCCTGCACCGATAATAAGTACATGCTTTTCTTTTATCTTCTGTTGTCCTTCTTCTCCAATTGGAGAAAATAGTTCTTGGCGCGAATATCGATTATTCAACTACGCTCATTCCTTTTAAAGGACTGCTTGCAGTTGCACAACGTTTGCGCGCAATACGACCTGCTTCAAAGCCTAAACGTCCTGCCTCAATACTTAATTTCATTGCCTGTGCCATCTTAATAGGATCTTTCGCACCAGAAACAGCTGTATTTAATAAAACACCATCTGCTCCTAATTCCATCGCAAATGCTGCATCAGCTGGGCTACCAATACCAGCATCAACGATAACTGGTACTGTTGCTTGTTCAATAATAAAGCTTAAATTTAATGGATTTACAATTCCCAGTCCCGATCCAATCGGTGATGCGCCTGGCATAATCGCATGCACGCCAAGTTCTTGTAATTTACGTGCTAATACAACATCATCAGATGTGTACGGAAGAACGATAAATCCTTCTTCCAGTAACATTTCAGATGCCTTTAATGTTTCTACTGGATCAGGTAGTAACGTTCTATCATCGCCAATAACTTCTACTTTTACCATGTCACAAAGTCCAGAAGCTTTTGCTAATTTTGCAATACGAACAGCTTCTTCAGCATTTTTTGCCCCTGCTGTATTTGGTAATAACGTATATTTTTTTACATCAAGTTTCTCTAATAAATTAGGTTGCTTTGCATCAAATATATCCATACGACGTACTGCAAATGTTAAAACTTCAGCTTCAGAAACATCGATTGCCTTTTGCTGCACATCAAAATCAGAGAATTTCCCTGTTCCTAATAAAAGTCTAGAATGAAATGAAAATGGTCCAATGTTTAACATAATCAACCGCCTCCTACGAAAGTTACAATCTCAATTTGGTCTCCATCAAAAACAGATGTATCTTTATGATCATCTTTTTGTAAAATATCTTTATTACGCTCTACTACAACAATTCTGTTATCTAACTCTAAATGTGTAAGTAGCTCAGCTACTGTTTTTACACTCGCTGGCACTTCAACCTGGTTACCATTAATTTTCAAATTCAAATTTTCATCCCCTTTCTAAACCGTTTTAGAAAGCAATGATTCTAGCAAGTGATTCCCCTGCTTTCCTTCTATTAAATCAGCCATATACTGACCAGAAACAGGACTTAATAAAATGCCGTTTCGATAATGGCCCGTACAAGCATATAAACCTTTTATTTCTTCATGCTCTCCCATATAAGGAGCTTTGTGATTCGATTGTGGTCTTAATCCTGCCCATGCGCTTTCCCACTCTGCTTCTTTTAAAGCCGGCAATATTGTATAAGCACGCTCTAATATGGAAGTAATACTTTCTGGTTGTACAGACTTATTGAACATATGAGGATGCATCGTCGCCCCTATTACATAACGTCCACCACGTTTCGGCGCGATGTAAAATCTTTCTTGGAAAATAGGAGCTTTCAATAGTTGCTTTCTACTTCTTACTGCAACCACTTCACCCTTCACTGGGTATGTCCCCCAATCGCGGTGAAAATAACGTAGTAGCTTCGTGCTCCATGAACCTCCCGCAATAACAACTTTCTCACATGTGATAATACCTTCGCTTGTAACAATTCCGGTCACTTTATTATTTTCAATACGAATATCAAACACTTCTGTCTGTTCATATATATCAGCACCGGAAATTGCTGCAGAATGTGCGAATGCTTCCGTAAGCTCTGGTGCAATAACGTGACCATCTTTCGGATAATATACCGCTCCGATAATGGATTCAGATAGAAATGGCTCTTTTTCTCGCAAATGGTCTCCCGTTAAAAAATAGGAATCTTCACCTGTTTTCTGCTGCCAATCCATAATGTGAAGAATTCTCTCTTTCTCATCTTCATTTTGAGCGATGCGATATATCCCTTTTTCCTCATATCCAATATCAATACCCGTTTTCTCACGTAAACCTGCTGCAAGTTGTGGAAATATAGCTCGGCTTTTTCTAGCAAATTCAAATAGCGGGTCATACGCATCCCATTCTGCTTGAACACCCAGTAAACCAGCGGCAGCTTTCGAAGCTTCAGATGCAATTCTTTGCTTCTCTATAATTGCTACTTTATGTCCTCTTTCTGCTAGAAAATGTGCAACTGAACTACCAATTACACCACCACCAATAATCGCTACATCATACTTCTCACACATGTTTTTCCGCCCACTTTCTTATTGATTCCTTATAAGATTTCGCTTTGCTATACGGGTTACTACTACTTACAATTCCAGACATAACTGCTATACCACTTATACCGTTAGTAAGAACGTCCGCTGTGTTTTCTGGAGTGATTCCTCCAATTGCCATAATCGGTATGGATAAACACCTTGCAATGTCTGCAATTTCTTCAAGCCCTCTCGCTGGCACACCTTTTTTACAATCCGTCGGAAATACATGACCATAAACGAGTGAATCTGCTCCATTTTTAAATGCTACTATCGCTTCCTCTAACGAATGTACGGAATAACCGACATGCAAATAAGAAAACTTTTCTTTCACTAACCTTACATCTACGCTTCGGTATCCTAGTTGAACACGAGGAATATTTAATAGAATAGCGATATCAATTCGATCGTTTATAACAATTTTAGAAGCTGGAAAACCTTTCGTTAAAAGGCTTTCCACTCCTTCATATAATTCCTTCGTACTTTTCTCACGCTCACGAATATGCAAATAATCAATCTCACTCTCAATTTGCATCGCTACATTCACTAACCCTTCGAATGGCATATGGCCATTTGAGATTACATGGAGCTCATTTTTCATATTCATTCGCCTACTTTAAAATGTTTTCAAATAATTCATCAGCTGGAATGATTTCTTTCGTCATTCCTTTTTCTTTCAACCATTTATTTTGTTTCTCCCACGACTCTTTTGAATCCGATAAGAATGGCTCATCTTTCATTTCCATCTTCTCTAATAAAATTTTCATACTTTCTTTTTCAACTTCTGGCACAAGCGGGAAGTTTTCTTTTTCTTGATGATCTAATAAAATATTTAATGCTTCATCCGGGTTTTTCTTCATAAAGTCATACCCTTTTTTCGCCCCACGTAAAAAGGCTTGCAACGCTTCTTTATCTTTTTTCAACGTTTTATCACCTGTTACAAACACAAGTTCATGATAATTCGGTACACCGTAATCAGCTGGATTAAAGTACGCTGGTTCATGCCCTTCATGACGCATAACAGGTACTTCATGGTTAATGTATGCTCCTGTTACAGCATCTACTTTTTTTGTAATTAATGCTGGTACTAAATCAAATCCAACATCGACTACTTTCACTGTATCTGGATTACCACCAGCTTCTTTTACCATCGTTTTTAAATACGCTTCACTTAAAGGTGTTCCAGAGTATCCTACTGTTTTTCCTTCTAAATCTTTCGGTGATTGAATGCCTGCTGATTTCAGCGATACGACATGATTTAATGGCGAACGTACGACAGCCCCAATTGATTTCACTGGAATTTGCTCATTTGCTCTTGCCATAACAACATCTGGCTGATAATATAAGCCAACCGTTACTTTTCCTGCAGCCGCTAACGTTAATGGATCAGTCGGATTGGAAGGGAATTTAATATTCACCTTTACTCCTTCTTCTTTAAAGTAGCCTTTTTCAATTGCTGCATAAATAAAGCTGTGTACCGCATTTGGGTACCAATCTAGCATGACTGTTATTTCTTTCTCTTTTTTACTTTTATCTGATGCTGAATTACTCGAACATCCCGCAATCATTGCAACTAATAATGTAAACACAAAGATGCGTTTTAATAATTTCATGAATGCTTCCTCCAACTAATGAATTTCTTTTCTAATATAGAAATAAGTATGACGAAGAAAATAGCTAATAATGATAACAATACAATGGGTGCAAATACACCAGCTCCGTCTAACTGCGTCATCATTCTCTTACTGAAATATCCAAGCCCAGCTTGTGCACCGAGCCATTCTCCAATAGCTGCACCAATCACACTAAGTGGAACTGCAATTTTTAAAGCTGAGAAAAAATAAGGAAGAGCCGACGGCAACTTTAATTTAAGAAAAACATCTTTTTTCGTTGCTCCATATGTAACTAAGAGCTCCTCCCATTCTTTTTTTGTACTGCGCAGTCCGTCATACGTATTGACCGCAATCGGGAAAAACGTAATTAAAACTGTAACAACAACCTTACTCCAGATGGTGTATCCAAACCATAAAACAAATAACGGAGCAAGCGCAGTAATCGGAATGGTTTGTGAAGCAACTAGTAAAGGATAAAATGCTCTTTCCATCCATGTACTCGCATTCATTAGCATCGCTAGCCCTACACCTAATACGATAGAAATAACAACACCTATTAAAACGACGTATAATGTTGCTGGCAAATGAACCGTAAATAATATATCTTTTAGTTTCCATATCTTCATTACAATTGCAGACGGTGACGGTAAAATATACATCTCATCTACAATTCTTGCGCCTATTTCCCACACAGCAAGTAAAATACTAGAAAGTGTAATGGCAGGAACTAATTCTTTCAAACGGTTCATCATACGAGTACCTGCCTTTGTAACATACTAAGAAGCTCATCTTTCAGCGCTAACACTTCCGGTTTATATAAATCCTTTCGTGTTCTGTTATGGTCAAGCGGCACAATCCGCTCAGTCAAAGTCGTTATCGGCTGCTGTTCCACTACTAAAATTCGATTCGAAAGAAACAGTGCTTCTTCAACATCATGAGTGATAAATAAAATTGTTTTTTCCCACTCTTTCCATTGTTCAAACAACCATTCTTGTAAAGAAGCATTCGTTAAAGCATCTAACGCGCTAAACGGTTCATCTAATAACAATATCTCCCCGCCTGTTAATAAAGTTCGGATAAAAGATACGCGCTGCCTCATGCCTCCAGATAAATCTTTCGGATATTTCTTCTCGTATCCTTGTAGACCAAATTTATGTAACAGTTCCTTTGCCTTTACTTTTGCTTCTTTCTTCTGCACACCTTGGCACTCTAGCGGTAAGGCAGCATTCTCAATAATTGTTCTCCACGGCAAGAGCATATCTTGTTGGGGCATATACCCTACAGGATGGTTCTTTGTTTCTGTCAGCTCTATCTGTCCAGTGCTTGCTTCTTCTAAGCCTGTAATAAGGCGAAATAAAGTACTTTTTCCGCAACCACTCGGTCCGATAATGCTCACAAACTCTTTGTCCTGTATAGAAGCATTTAATTCATGAATGATTGGTTTCTCATCATAATAAAAAGAAACATTATGAAACTGTAGTATGTTCTTGCTCCTCAAATCCCCACATCTCCTTACGATAGGACATATCCCAGAATAAATATTCAAATCGACTGGAATATAAGAAAATCTCCTCTAATCGATCTAGCTCTTTCTCTGATTTTCCTACTGCCATCTCATTTAATAAATCTATTAACCAAATACAAAGGTTACCGTATTCTTCAGAACTATATCCTTGAATCCACTCACCAAAGAACTCATGATCACTTGCCCCAGGAATATCATTTAAACGCTTTCCAATCTCCCAATAGCTCCACATACACGGAAGAAGTGCTGCTATTAATTCTGCAAGTGTGCCGTTTTGAGATACAGACATCATATAGTTTGTATAAGCTAAATTTTTAGCTGATGGTTTTGCAGATTCCATCTCTCGTGCAGAAATACCTAGTCTTTTTGCATACTGTTTATGGATCGTCATTTCTCCATTTAGTATTCCGTCAATTTGCTCAGCGAACTTTGCCATCACTTGAGGATTCGTTGCTTTTACAACACCAATAGCATATATTTTTGCGTAATCTAACAAATATAAATAATCTTGAATAATATAATACTGAAATTTATCTTTTTCTAACGTGCCATCCCCCATACCTACTACAAACGGATGATTATGACTCATCTCCCAAACTGGTTGTACAGTTTCTAATAATCTATCGCAAAATTTCATTTCTCTTTCCCCTTTCAATATATGAATCTAAATAAAAAACCACTTCTCTATATAAGAAGTGGCTACAGCAAATAAAATGTTAATTTATTCGTTGTTCCACTTCCCTTCGCTAGTATTACCTAGATCAGGTCTGTAAGGGTTAAGGATTATTCCTCTCTCAGCACGAAAAGCACCCCTAGTGGTTTCAATATGGAATTTTTAAATAAAAAAGCCCCGTTTCTATACGCAAAGAAACGGGGACTCATTATTAGTGTCCGAATTGCTTCCCTACGCTAGCATAATCTAGATCAGGTAATAAAAAGGATCAAAGGCTTACGGCCCACTCTCAGCTGGCAACACCAGCTCTCCTAGCAAACTATAAAATTATCACTGTCAGTATAACACCCTAATAAGACATCATCAACTGTTTTAATTTTCTCAATTGTCAACAAAATAACAAAGTTATACAATACTTATATTCTATTTTAGAAAATAAAATCCCAATTAATTGTATAAAAAGGCATCATTATCCTGAAAAAATTTATTTTTATATTGATTTCATATTACATTTATGTGAATACACCCACTATATTATATCTTTATACTATAATAAAATTACAACTAACTATACAACTAGAGGAGGTCTCTATTATATGAATATGAAAGCTACTGCTCTAACAGTAACTACTGTCGCAATTGCCTCATTACTTCCTTCTATGGGAGAAACAAATGTACAAAAAGCAAACGCTGAACAATTATCTAATGTTAAAACTGGATATGTCAAAGTCGATCAAGTAGCCTTACATAAAGAAGATAACACAAATAGCACATCACTTGATACAATTCGCTTTAATACGAAAGTGAACATACTTGAAACAACTAATGATTGGTATAAAGTATCTGTTAATAATAAAGTAGGTTATGTACAAAAAGATGCTATTCTACTAAAAAACAAACTTCAATCTAATAATCAATACATCGTCAATACTAATGCATTAAACGTTCGCTCTGAACCTAATTTAGAATCTTCCATTTTAGATGTATTACCAAATGGTAAGTTCGTTACCGTTCAAGGAGAGCAAGGCGAATGGTATAAAATTTTACATAACGGCCAAACAGGTTATGTACAAAAAGCGTTCATATCTAATGGATCTCAGCCTTTAGTAAAAGGAATCACAGTTCAAAATAATACGAAATACACTGTTGCAACGCCAAAATTGAATGTACGTAGCAATGCTAGCACAAGTAGCGCTCTACTTGGTTCCTTACAAAACGGTACACAGGTACAAGTAGTAGAAACAGTAGGAACTTGGTATAAAATTCGTTTTGGCACAGGATACGGATATGTAGCCAAACAATATGTGGTACAAAATCAACAGCAATCACAAGCTCAAACAGCTTCATCTTCAGCTATTCCAGCAGTTTTCAAATTCCCTACTCAAGGAAAAATCAGCTCAACCTTTGATATGCGCTGGGAGCAAATGCATTATGGAATAGATATTGCAGCACAAGGTAACGTCTCCATTCAAGCTGCCGCTGCAGGTAAAGTTGTGAAATCTTATTATTCAGCTAGTTATGGCAATGTCGTGTTCATCGCCCATCAAATAAACGGGAAATTATATACAACAGTTTATGCTCATATGAAAGATCGTACTGTACAAGCTGGTGATCAAGTACAAACTGGACAATTACTAGGTCATATGGGAAACACAGGTCATTCATACGGGCAACACCTCCATTTTGAATTACATAATGGAGAATGGAATTTTGAAAAAACAAATGCAGTAAATCCACTGCCGTATTTAGTTAGGTAAATTGTATGCCACGCAATATACCTCTCGTAATTGAATACTTCGCCTTTTTAGGTTTAATCTGTTGTTTAATAATTTACAATACAAACACTGTATTTTTATCTATTATCATTGCTTTTGTTGCTTTAGAAATTATGATGGAATCATTCCAAGTGCAACTAAAACAAAAAATTGCCCATATTTATAATGCTATTTTTCTATTAAGTGCCCTTATAACAAATGTTATTAGTAATGGCTTTTATTTATCTACCGTAGTTCCTGTATTCTTTATGGCTGTTTTATTATTCATAGCTAGATACATTAATGTCCCTAATAATAAAAAACATGAACAAGAAGCCTAAAAAGAGGAGACACTGTGTACCAATCTTTCAAAGATAACCCGATGAAATATATATTGAATGTATATGAAAAACTAAATACTTTTTTTGGTATACAAGGAAGTTCTACTGCACAATTTCTCCTTTATGGGATGTTATTTCTTGTCTTAATTACTTTCTCTTTGTTTTACTAACAAAAAAGGATCTCAAATAAATTTGAGATCCTTTTTCATTTATATAGAAAATGCTCTTTATCCACAAGCATATTTTTCATAAATAAAACTAAGATTATATTTTTTCTCTAAGCTCATTCTTTGCTCATCATCGCACCAATAGAACAGAATATCATGAATCGTTGCATAACGCTTATTTTTAAGAAATAGTTTAAAGAATGATGGTAAACAATCATGTAATTGTATAAATATATAATTGCGTAGTATTTCCTCTTTATATTCAATGCCCTTACAAAGGTACAGTAATTCTTCACAATAATATGCATGCTGTGGAACTTGAATCATTTCAAAAAATGGTACGTATGATAGTAACTTTCCAATAAAATGGTCATATCGATCCATTACCCCTATCGTCATATGCTCCATCATTTCTTTCATTACATATAAATAATCATCTACATGAGTTGTCTTTAATGGGTCTAATCGATCTGAAATTTGAGAAAGTACAGCTCTTTGACAAGCTAAAACTACTTGACTAGGTCCATAATATGATAGAAAATCTGTACACTTACGATACTTTCGTAATAAGTCATGTGTATATAAATCATACACAAAAGTATTACAATACATCGCTAGACTCATCATATCACTATTCAATTGCTCTTTTGATAGTGCTTTAGCTCTCTTACACATATAAAAGAATGTAAATTCCAATACTTCTTTTTGAGATAATAAATATTTACAATCTGTTATACATTTTTCATTAAATTTAACTCTATCCCAAATTTCTACATCCCCATCTGTTAATTCACCAACACGATATTTAATAACTAAGTAGTTTAAAGCAACCGCTTGCGTCAAAAGATCCCATGTTTCATATTCCAGTGAAGTTTTGACAAATTCATCTAGCCCTTGGGTTACCATAAAAGCATTTGCATCTTCATACCAACCAATCTCTTGACATAAACGAAGAATACGTACTAAGGTTGGAATCTCATCTTTATGAAACTGCGGTAAATTCTTTACTTTATTCATTCCATAAACGATAAATTCTGCTAAATTTTCTTCTTTATAAAATTCTTTTTCTCTCCACACTAATATAGTTCGCTCTTTCCCTTCACCTTTTGGGTGACGAGGTACAAGTAAAGATAGTAATTCAGCGAAATTATTTGGTTCTATATATGTATCTGTAACCAAATTCCAATTTGGATCGCCCTGTACAGCCCTCATATAATTCCCCTTCCCTTTTTATCTACGTAGGAAATATTAATTCATCATTACAACATTAAAAGTAAATATTGTTATATTCAAAACCCCTCATAATACTTATATCTATCAGTATATCATTTTTTCTCCTATTAAAAATTAGGAATGACAAATTTTTAAAAAATGTCAAAAATATTAACTATGTACTCATTATATAATGTTTCAGATACATCACGCTAATATATTAGTTTAATCCACATATACTAGAATAATGTATCTGATTTTTATCCATAATTTATTCCACTATTTGTGGGCAATCAAACCCTCACTAATCAAAGTTTCACTTTATTCCGTATGCTCCGAGATTTCACTTAAAGCAAACCCAGCTTGATCATCTGCCGACTCTCTTATCGCTAAATCACCTAATGCTAGCACCCCAACAAACTGACCACCCTCAACTACTGGCAATCGTCTAATTTGATGCTGTGCCATTAATTCTATAGCTTTTTCAATAGAATCATCTGGAGAAACTGAAACAATGTTTGTTGTCATTACATTTGTAATTTTATTAGATCCAGGATGTTTTTCAGCAATCCCTCGAACAACTAAATCTCGATCAGTAACAAGCCCAACAACTTGTTCATTTTCAACAACAGGAATCAATCCAACCGATTCTTCCTTCATTTTTACAGCAGCCTCATATACATTATCTAACGGTGTACAATATACAATATGCGTACTCATAAAGTCTCGAACTTGCGTCATTTTTTATCTCCTCCTTTTAATACATACCATAGTTTTTCCTAAATCCCTTTATTTATTTGAGAAAAATAAGGCGATAAAAAAGAGGATTATACACAATAAAAAAGAGCCAGCATATTGCTGACTCTTTTTTTATGACCCGTACGGGATTCGAACCCGTGTTACCGCCGTGAAAGGGCGGTGTCTTAACCACTTGACCAACGGGCCATGGCTCCGCAGGTAGGACTCGAACCTACGACCGATCGGTTAACAGCCGATAGCTCTACCACTGAGCTACTGCGGAATAAATATATGGTGGGCCTAAATGGACTCGAACCATCGACCTCACGCTTATCAGGCGTGCGCTCTAACCAGCTGAGCTATAGGCCCATATACTTTACAGGGGCAGTAGGAATCGAACCCACACTGGAGGTTTTGGAGACCTCAGTTCTACCTTTAAACTATGCCCCTAAATGATGCCGGCTAGAGGACTTGAACCCCCAACCTACTGATTACAAGTCAGTTGCTCTACCAATTGAGCTAAGCCGGCAAAAAAAAATGGTGGCTCGGGACGGAATCGAACCGCCGACACGAGGATTTTCAGTCCTCTGCTCTACCGACTGAGCTACCGAGCCAACATAAATGGCGGTCCCGACCGGGGTCGAACCGGCGATCTCCTGCGTGACAGGCAGGCATGTTAACCACTACACCACGGGACCATTGGTTGCGGGGACA
>NZ_JBNNUF010000008.1:0-235522 GCF_050279465.1 Bacillus sp. NPDC094077
TGACACTCCAATATCTTTTTCTTGATTTTAGTGTCCTCTAGTCGTTTTTCAGAAGGCACTAAGTGCCGCTTTATCCACTTGTAATACCCACTTCTAGTTACACCAGCAATGGCACATAATAGGGTAACCGTATACCCCTTTTCTAACATCTCAAGTATAACTTCAAACTTTCTCGTTTTGGATATAACTTGCATGCCTCCTTTTACATCCCTAAGAGCTTTTTTAACATTTCATTCTCGGCTTCTAATCGTCTAATCTTAGCTTCTGGATCTTCTGGTGCTGTTCTTGGTCTACCTAGACCTGGTCCTTTCGCTTTCCCACGTTTTTCTTCTAGCCCTTTGATGCCTTCAGCTTCAAAGTGTTTCACCCAACGACTTACAACTGAGTGATGAATACCTAATTCTTTCGCAACGGTTTTATAGCTCATGCCTTCTTTTAAGTATAAATCTATAGCTTTTTTCTTAAATTCTACATCGTAAGTGACTCTAATTTTTCCCATAGAAAAATCCCCTCCATAGTAAACAGGTTAATGTGCTTTCTTTTTCCTGTCTACTATAAGGGGATCATATCAAAGCAGTAGGCTCTTTCTCATATTTATTTCACTTCAACTTGCTGCCCTACAGCAAGTGTTTTCGGCTTTATATTTACAAAACAAATACTCACCACAATAAATAAAAGTCCAATGAATAAGCTCATTGTAATGGCCTCGTGTAAGAAAATTGAACTTACAATAATAGCGATAAGAGGGATAAGGAATGTATAAGCCCCAACTTTACTTGCTTCACCAGCTCCAACAAGTGTGAAGTAAGCAAGCCATCCCATTGCAATAACAAAGAACGAAATAAAGAGTAGCACACTAACAAATGGCATACTCCAAGCGATACTAGACCAGCTTTCAAACTCTGATCCAAATCCGACTAAGCAAAGACCTCCAATAATAAGCTGAAGTGTTACCATCCAAATAGCATTAACACGGTGGCCAGTTTTCTTAATAAATACTGTGCCAAGTGCCCAACCGATAGCGCATCCTAATGCGAGCAGGATTCCAATAATAGAAATATGTCCGGTTAAGCTGCTAGAACTAATAACCCCTACACCAATAAATCCGAGAACAAGCCCGAAAATTTTTAAACCGTACATTGATTCTTCAAGCCATATCCATGAGAAAATTCCGAGTAAAACAGGTTGTAGAAATACAATTGCGGAAAATAACCCAGCGGGCATATATTGAAGGCCGACAGTCTGTAACCCGTAAAATATAATGATGTTAAGTAAAGAAGAAATAACGTATAAATGCCAAGTTTCTTTTAAATTTAGCTCTTTGTATTTCGGTAATGCGAAAATAAGTAAAATGAATCCTCCAATTAAAGTTCTAACGCCTGCAAATAAAACGGGTGGTGTAAAATGCAGTGCGAATTTTGATAAAGGCCAGTTAATCCCCCACATAAGAACGAGAAAGGTGAGGATTATGGCCGTTTTAGTTCGAGAAAGCTGTGTCATTGTAATCCCTCCTTGTTGTAATTCATTTCACTATGATATGATATCGAGTGTAATAAATAAAATGAATCTTTTTTATGGGGAGTATAAGTAATTAGTTATGACTATTGCACAACTTCAAGTTTTAATTAAAACGGTGGAATTAAAAAGTTTTACGAAGGCTGCTCGAATGTTGAATATGACGCAGCCAGCTGTAAGTCATGCAATTTCAAGTATTGAGTCAGAATTAGGAGTTACTATTCTTATACGTGATAAACGAAAAGGGTTAATCGTTACGGATGTAGGAAATCGAATTCTTGTACATATTAGAGAGATCTTGAATGGTGTTGAGAAGATTGAGCAAGAAGTTGCGATGGAGAAGGGGCATGAAGTGGGGACGATTCGAATTGGGAGTTTTCCGAGTGCTTCAGCATATTTCTTACCTAAAATGATTAATATCTTTCGTGAAAAGTATCCGAATTTAGAATTAGTTCTTTGCGAAGGTACACTTAAAGAAGTAGAAGATTGGCTATTATCACGAGTAATTGATATCGGAATTGTTATTTTGCCTAATAAAGATATGGAGATTGTTCCATTAACGAAGGGGAAAATGGTTGTTATCTTAAGAGAGGATCATCCTCTTTGTAAGAAGGACTCTATTACAATTAGTGATTTAGAGAATGAACCGATCATATTATGTAAGGGCGGATACGAACCACCCATTATCGATATGTTTAAACAAGCAAACGTACCACTTCGGGCTGAGTATATAATTTCGACAGTTACTACAGCTTTAAATATGATTCAAGAAGGATTAGGACTCGCAATTTTGGCTGAGTTATCTTTGACGAGTTTACCAAAGAATATACAAACGAGAGAATTGGAACCACAAGTTTGGAGAGAAATCGCTTTAGCTGTTCCTTCATTAAAGGATTCTTCACTCGCTGTTCAGCTATTTATTGAAGAATTTCAAGAGTTATTTGCAGAATAAAAAGAGGTGTCTCATATATCATAATGGGGCACTTTTTTAATTTGCCTACAAAAAATCTATAAAAAGGATTGACTTATTTTTTAGTTGTAACTATAATGATTACATCGAGGTGGTGATCACGATGAAAATTAGTAGCCGCTTTTCTATAGCTGTTCATATTTTGTCTATTTTAAAAGACAACCCATCTTCACTTTGCACTTCAGATTATATGGCTGAGAGTGTAAATACAAATCCGGTAGTCATTCGTAAAATCATGTCGTACTTGAAACAGGCTGGATTTGTTTACGTAAATCGTGGACCGGGTGGCGCGGGATTATTAAAGGATTTACATGAAATCACATTGTTAGATGTGTATCATGCATTGAATGTAGTGGAAGAGGATAAATTATTTCATATGCACGAGCAACCAAATCCGGATTGTCCAATTGGAGCAAATATTCAAGCGGTATTAGAAGTTATTTTAATTCAAGCACAATCTGCGATGGAAGAAGTTTTGAGAAATATTACGATGGGACAGTTGTTTGAATCTTTACAAGAGAAAATGAATGCTTAAATAATATTTATATTTTTTTACCATTAATGTAACTGAAATGATTACAACTGTAAAGGTAAGGTGTAAAACTTATGACTGTAAAAATGAAAGTATACTCAGATTTTATATGTCCGTTTTGTTTTTTAGCAAAAGGTCCATTAGATGAGGTAGCGAAAGAGAAAGATGTAGAAGTTGAATGGATGCCATTTGAATTACGTCCAAGTCCATATTCTAAAATAGATCCTTGGAATGAACCAGATAAGTTAGGCTCATGGGATTCTTTCATTCTTCCTACTGCAAAAAAATTAGGAATTGAAATGCGTCTGCCGCGTGTTTCACCGCATCCATATACACATTTAGCTTTTGAAGGATGTCAATTTGCGAAAGAGCATGGACTTGGAAATGAATATCATCACCGCGTATTTACTGCGTTTTTCCAAGAAGAACAAAACATTGAAGATATTGATGTGTTAACAAAATTAGCGGTAGAAGTAGGGCTTCCTGAAGCGGAATTTAAAGATGCTTTAGTAACTCGTAAATATAAAGAAAAGCATCAGGAAGCAATTCAGCATGCATATGATGAAGCGAATATTATGGCAGTGCCAACTGTCATGATAGGTGATGAAGTCATTCAAGGGCTTGCTAGTAAAGAAACGCTGGAAAGAGTCATTGATAAAGAAATTGAAAAGGATAAAACAAATTCATTTGAAGGAATGCAATGTAATACGGATGGATATTGCTAATTCATCTTGCATGAAAGAATCAAATTGATTTGTTTAAATATAATAAAATTATTTTTGGAGGAATTAAAATGTCAGCAACTACAACAAACTTAAAAGAAGCAATTGTGAACCGTCGTTCCATTCGTAAAGTAACAAAAAATGATGCAATTACGAAAGAAAAAATTGAAGAAGTTTTAAAAACAGCTTTACATGCACCAACTTCTTTCAATATGCAAAGTGGCCGTATGGTCGTATTGATGGATGGAGAGCATGAAAAGTTTTGGGATATCGTAAAAGAAACTTTAAGAGCTCGCGTACCAGCAGAAAACTTTGAAGCGACTGTAGAAAGACTAAAAGGTTTCCATGCAGGTGTAGGAACAGTATTATTCTTTGAAGATCAAGCAACTGTAGAAAAAATGCAAGAAAATGCACCATTATATAAAGAACAGTTCCCGTTCTGGTCTCATCAAGGTAATGCGATGTTACAACATACTGTATGGATGCTATTATCTGCTGAAGGAATTGGAGCATCACTGCAACATTACAATCCAATCGTAGATGCTGAAGTGAAGGAGACTTGGAACATTCCAGCAGAGTGGAGCTTAGTAGGACAAATGCCATTTGGTGAACCAAACGAGCAACCAGGAGAAAGAACGTTCTTACCTACTGAAGATGTAGTGAAATTTTATTAAGAAAATATATAACGAGAAGGAAGCTGTGAATAGAAACAGCTTCCTTTTTTGTATTGGTGTTAATTTATGTGCATTTAGGGAAGAAATATAAGAAATAATCCGGTAAGAAGGGAAGTAGAAAAATGAATGATGAGAAAAAATATACAGTGGTAGGTACTGATGTTGAGGAAGTAAAACGTTTAAATAAAAATTCAGGATTAACGTATAATCAAGTGAAGGAATTATTAGCGAAGCAAATGCAAAAAAAGAAATGATTAGATTGAAATAATTAAGCTTTTCATTTAGCATTTTGTCTAGAGAGAGTTATGGAGAATATAACTCTCTTTTTCCATATAAAGAAGCTACAAATGAGCAACTTTTAGAGTGGAGGGAAGCAACATGAAAAAATGGAATGAATTAAAAAGAATCTAACAATATAAAAAGAAAAAAGGATTCTTCCCAATTAGTAAGAAAGATTGTCTATAGAAGTTCATAAAGTGTAATAGTATCACAATGAATAAGTACGTTTTGTAATATATTCAATTTTCATCCATTGAAGGGGGAGGTTAAATCTTAATGAATGAAGTGAAAAATTTCTTTCGAAGTAGAGGGTTTCAACGGTTGCTTGTTTTAATAATATTAGCACTTGTATTATATGGCTTGCAAAGCATGATAAATTTAATTTTAATTACGTTTATACTGACATTTTTAATGGACCGATTTCAATGTTTTATTTCAAAGAGGTTGAAAGTGAACCGGAAAGTTGTTATTGCTGGTTTATATTTAATATTAGTTACATTCATTGTTACAACTTTGTATAAATATTTACCTGTGCTAACAATACAAATTTCACAATTAATTTATCAATTTAAGTTGTTTTTTCAAAATCCACCTGATAATGAGATCATTAAATATGCACTTTCGACTATTAATGGAATGGAAGTATCAAAATATATAGAACAAGGTGTAGATGTCATATATCAATCGATAGCAAATATAGGGAAGGTAAGTTTACAAATACTATTGTCTCTTATTTTAAGTTTATTTTTCTTATTAGAAAAAGAGCGTATTATTACATTTACTTCTAAGTTTAAAGATAGTAAGCTAAAGATTTTTTATGAGGAGATTACATATTTTGGTGAAAGATTTGCAAGATCGTTCGGAAAAGTGATTGAAGCACAGTTTTTAATTGCGGTTGTAAATTGTATTCTCACTGTAATCGCATTTGTCATTTTAGGCTTTCCGCAGCTTCTTGTATTAGCTGTCATGGTTTTTTTACTCGGTTTGATTCCAGTTGCTGGTGTTATTATTTCCGTGTTTCCACTTTGCATTATTGCTTATAACGTAGGTGGGGTTATGTACGTTGTATACATACTTGTGTTCATTACAGTAATCCATGCTCTTGAAAGTTATTTTTTAAATCCGAAATTTATGTCCGCAAAAACAAATTTACCAATCTTTTTTACATTTATGATTCTTATCTTTTCAGAGCATTTCCTTGGAATATGGGGACTTATTATCGGGATACCAATCTTTATCTTTTTATTAGATGTACTTGATGTAAATAATGAGGAACAAATTAAAAAATAAGAAATGATAGAAAATAACCGATGTTTTCAAGGAACGAAAACATCGGTTATTTTTATCTCGAAAACCCCTATTTGGTAAAGGGTAATCATTAGAATGAAGGGATGAACAATCCAGATAAAAAAGAAAGCCGAAATAAATTGGATTGCTTTTTGAAAATACGATTAAAGAACCGGAGCCATCGTTTCTTTCAACACTTGAACAGAGTGATCGAATTTTAATTCTTCTTCTTCGCTTAATTCTACTTCTAAAATTTCACGAACACCGCCGCGATTTAAAACAGCAGGTACACCGATATAAACATCTTCTTGGCCGTATTGACCTTCTAAGTATGCTGAAACCGTTAATACACTATTTTCATCGTTTAAAATTGCTTTCGTAACACGTAGAAGTGACATACCGATACCATAATAAGTTGCACCTTTTCGTTCAATAATATGGTAAGCTGCATCACGAACGTTTATGAAAATTTTGTCTAAATCTTCTTGAGTATATGTGTTATCTTTGTCAAGAAGTGTTTGTAGTTTTTGAATACCTACTGATACGTGGCTCCAAACTGGAAGTTCAGTATCACCGTGTTCTCCAATAATATAAGCGTGAATGTTGTGTGGACCAATATTGAAGTACTCACCTAACATATAGCGGAAACGAGCAGAATCAAGTGTTGTACCAGAACCGATTACGCGTTCTTTTGGTAAACCAGATTCTTTCCAAGTTACGTAAGTTAAAATATCTACAGGGTTTGTTGCGATTAAGAAAATACCATCAAATCCGCTATCCATAATACTGCGAACAATTTGTTTAAAGATTTTAGCGTTTTTCTCAACTAAATCTAAACGTGTTTCGCCTGGTTTTTGTGGTAATCCAGCCGTAATGACAACAAGATCAGCATCTTTACAATCTTCGTAGCTGCCTTTCCATACTCTAGTTGGAGCTGGTGCAAATGGAACAGCATGACTTAAATCCATTGCCTCTCCTTCAGCTTTTGCCTCATTTACATCGACTAATACAAACTCTTCAGCTACAGCTTGGTTAATCATGCAGTAAGCATAACTACATCCAACTGCTCCGGTTCCTACTAATACAACACGGTTAATACCTTTTTTCATTTTAAAATTCCTCGCAATTTCATGGATTTTATTATGTAAGATAATACGTCTTACTTCTATAAATTCATATCTAGTTTATTACATTTTATAAAAGATATTCAAGTAATTGAAAATGTATCCGTTCAAAAACTTGAACGAAACATAGGAACCCGGCAAATCGAATATAATTCAGTAAAATCCTTTGTAAAAGGGGAAATGGTATGGGGAATCCATTATCAATAGAAAAAATGCTACATATAATTCATGCAGGTCTTACTAAAACGAATACCCCAAAACGAATTACGATTGCTGGCGCAGGTATATCTGGGTTAGTTGCAGGATCATTATTAAAAGAGGCTGGGCATGAAGTAACGATTATAGAAGCAAATAATAGAATAGGTGGCAGGGTATATACAATTCGCGAACCATTTAGTACGGGGTTATATTTTAATGCAGGGCCAATGCGTATTCCGGAGAACCATGATTTAACATTAGCGTATATTCGTAAATTAAAATTACCGTTAAATCTTTTTATTAATAAAACCTCTTCAGACATAATTTATACGAATAACATTAGAACGAGATTGAATGTGTTTGAAAATAATCCAAGTGTACTTGGATATCCGGTTTTAGATAAAGAAAAAGGGAAAACGGCAGAAGAATTAATGCTGGCCGTATTAGAACCAATACTTAATTATATTAAGAAAGATCCTAATAAAAATTGGATTACTGTGGAGAAAAAATATAGAACTTATTCGCTCGGTTCATTTTTAACCGAATACTATTCAGATGGAGCAATAGATATGATTGGAGTACTACTTGATATGGAAGCATACATGGGAATGTCTTTAATTGAAGTATTACGAGAAATGACCTTTTTCACCTCAACGACAAAATATTATGAGATAACAGGCGGGATGGATGCATTACCAAATTCATTTTTACCACAGCTAAAGGATAATATTTTCATGTCATATAAAGTAGATAAAATAATACAAGAAAATAACAAAGTGATGATGCAAGTAAACGATGAACAAACATTAGAGCAATATATGGTCACAGGTGATATTGCTATTGTTACCATTCCATTTTCAGCGTTGCGCTTTGTTGAAATCCAGCCTTATGATTTATTCTCTTATTTTAAAAGGCGGGCAATCCGTGAGTTAAATTATATTGCTTCAACTAAAATTGCGATAGAGTTTAAAAGTAGATTTTGGGAGAGAGTAGGGCAATGCGGTGGTAAATCTATTACAGATTTACCTATACGTTTTACGTTTTATCCGAGCTATGGCATTCATACACCAGGGGCATCTATCGTTTTAGCAAGTTATACGTGGGCGGATGAAGCTTTGACGTGGGATAGTTTATCTGATAGAGAACGTATTCGGTATGCATTAAACAATTTAGCACAAATATATGGAAATGTAGTCTATACTGAATTTGTTACAGGAGCATCTTTTAGTTGGAGTAAAAATCCATACTCTTGCGGTGCGTTTACTGCTTTTGAACCAGGTCAAGAGATAGAATTATTTCCATATATTGCGCCGCCAGCAGGAAATGTACACTTTGCAGGAGAACATACGACGTTGACACATGGCTGGATGCAAGGAGCGATTGAGTCTGGAATTAGAGTTGCTTATGAAGTAAATGAAAAGTGAATCTAGTAGTTATGTTTACAAATTGTTATTCTTTTAATAAAATGATAAATATAAATCGTAATAATTACGCTTTGAAGAAATTTGAAGTAAAGAAATGGATGGTCGGTCGTATGAGTAAAGTAGAAATTCATATATTAGGTGGTTTTTTAGGTAGCGGAAAATCAACGTTACTGCAAAATTTATTATTAGCGGAAAAGAAGAAGGATCGAAAAGTTGCAGTATTAATGAATGAGATTGGTGAATACTCAGTAGATACAGATATTATTGGAAAAGAAAATGTGTTAAGGGAACTTCTAAAAGGCTGTATTTGCTGTACGTTAAAAGAAGAGCTTGAAATACAATTACATTCACTATATCAACAAGAAAGACCAGATGTAATTTACATAGAAACAACAGGTGTCGCACATCCAATTGAAGTATTAGATGCATGTGTATCACCTATTTTAGCACCGTTCCTTGAAGTGAAATCTATAGTAGTCGTATTAGATGCAGTAAGATGGTTGAATCGAAGTATATTAAGTGCAAATGTGCAGCAGTTACTGCATGAGCAAATGAAATTTGGTAGTCACATTCTTATTAATAAATCAGATTTACTAACAGATTTGGATAAGAAAAAAGTAATTGAAGAAGTAAAAGAAATAAATAATCATGCGAAATTGTTTGAAACAAAGTATTGTAATATATCTTTAAATGATATAGAAGAAGCTGAATTTGTGAGTGATGGAGAACACGAGACACTTCATGTTAAACAACATTTACATATACAAACAATGACGTATCAATTTACGAAATCGATTGATCAAGACAAATTATATGAATGGCTTTCGAATTTACCAGATAGTATTTATCGTGTGAAAGGTTTTGTGAAATTCCATGGAGATAAATACCCTCACTTATTCCAATATTCGTTTGGAGTACCAACTTTATTGGAGCAAGACTTCGGTTTCCCGACAAACTTGGTAGTAATAGGGGAAGGGCTAGATAAAAAACAATTGGTTGAGGGGTTAGAGAAAGTCGAAAATAATTAATCAGTTTTTCTATTCATGTTTTTTATGTAAGCTGCAAATAATTGACTTAATGAATTAAGTTAATTATTTGCAGCTTTTTGCACGATGGTTAATGAAATGAAACAGTAATTTCATTTGAACAACGGAATATATATTGATTGTATGTCTGTTTCCATTTAATAGGAAGGTGATTATAGATTTATGCCGAATGTAGAGGGTATTACAAGAGTTTTCCGTTACCAATTTTAAAGTCATGATTACGGACAGGGGAAGTTGGCGTATTTGATTCTATCAGAAAGAAAAGCATGGGGAGGATCACGATGTCGATGAAAAAACGTAAATGGCTAAAAACGGTGGTTACTGGTTGTGTTTTAGGATCGTTATTAGTAACAGCGGCTTGTTCGGGAAAGAAGACAAGTACAGAAGAGGAAAAAACGATTAAGGTAGGGGTTCTTGCTTCATTAACAGGTCCACTAGAATCATATGGAAAACAAACAGTGAACGGGTTTGAATTAGGGTTAGATTATGCAACCGGTGGAACAGGGAAAGTAGAAGGGAAAAAGATTAAGTTTGTTGTAGAAGATACGGAAACGAAAGCAGATGTAGCGGTTAAGAAAGCTACGAAGTTATTAGAAGAAGAGAAAGTTGATTTCTTAGTCGGATCATCTAGTTCAAGTGATACGCTAGCAGTTTTACCACTAGCAGAGGAATATGAAAAAATTATGGTTGTAGAACCGGCAGTTGCTGATAGTATAACCGGGAAGAATTGGAATAAATATATTTTTAGAACTGGAAGGAACTCTTCGCAAGATGCGATTGCAGGAGCAGCAGCAATTGCAAAAAAAGATGTAAAGATTGCGACGTTTGCCCCAGATAATGCATTTGGACGCGAAGGAATTGCTGCATTTAAGGCTGGAGCGAAAAAGCTAGGTGCGAACATTGTAAACGAGCAATACGCGGATACGAATTCAACGGATTTTACTGCAAATATTCAAAATATCATTAGCTCAAAACCAGATTATTTATTTATCGTTTGGGCAGGGGCGAATTCACCTTGGAAACAGTTGAAAGATATGAATGTAGAAGCACAAGGTATTAAAGTTTCTACTGGTGCGCCAGATATACCAGCATTAAAAACGATGGATGCGTTAGTAGGAATGCAAGGTTTTTCTGTTTATTATCATACACTTCCTAAAAATAAGGTAAATGATTGGTTAGTGGAAGAACATAAAAAACGATTTAATGGTGCTGTCCCAGACCTGTTTACAGCAGGAGGAATGTCAGCGGCAATTTCTATTGTGGAAGCTTTAAAGAAAACAAAAGGTGATACAGATGTAAATACGCTTATTAAGAAAATGGAAGGAATGGAATTTGATACACCGAAAGGAAAGATGAAGTTTAGAGAGAAGGATCATCAAGCATTACAAACGCTATATTCTATTACGCTCAAAAAGCAAGATGGTGTTGAATATCCAGTACCAGTGTTGGAGCGAGAATTAACGATGAAAGAGACAGAACCACCAGTTCGGAATAAATAGACAGAATTTTCTGTTGTTTCGTATAAAGAGGGTATACCCTCTTTATACGTCTTTCTTTTACACTCATGGCCTTAAAGGGAGGGATTTCGTGACTCATTTGTTAGAGACGAAAAATCTTAGCGTATCTTTTGGGGAACATCATGTCATTAAGGATGTGAATTTAAAAGTACAAAAAGGAAAGCTCATTTCAATTATTGGACCAAATGGTGCTGGAAAGACAACATTATTTAACTTACTAAGTGGACAAATTTCTCCGACGAAAGGTGAAGTGTATTTTAAGGGACAAGAGATTACGAGATTATCGATTTCGGACCGAACACGTTTAGGAATCGGTCGTTCTTTTCAGTTAACAAATATATTTCCAGAGTTAACAGTACTTGAAAATGTCCGTTTAAGTGTTCAGTCATTCGTACAAGATTACTATAGTTTCTTTCCTAATTCTTCGCGTTTGAAACAGCAAATTGGAGAGGCACGACGGTATATAAAAACAGTATTACTTCATGAGAAAGAAAATGTTTTAGCGAAAGACTTAGCGCATGGGGAAAAAAGAAAGTTAGAGCTTGCGATGTTATTAGCTTTAAAAACGGATGTATTACTACTTGATGAGCCAACTGCGGGTATTTCGGTTGAGGAAGTACCAGCTATTTTGCAAGTGATTGAAAATATTAAGAAACATCCAGAGAGCACAATTGTACTTATCGAACACAAAATGGATATGGTACTCGATTTGTCAGATCATCTTATCGTTTTATTTCATGGTGAGTTATTGGCCGAAGGATTGCCAGAAGAAATGATGAAAGATGAGCGTGTACAAAGTGCTTATTTAGGAGGATTATATAGTGGCACTATTACAAGTGAATAATATAGAGACGTATTTAGATCAGTTTCATATTTTACAGGGGGTATCTCTCACTGTTGAGAAAGGGACGATTACTGTACTGTTTGGAAGAAACGGGGCAGGAAAGACTACGACATTGCGCTCGGTTATGGGGTTTCATCGGGTCTCAGATGGTGAAATTTATTATGATAATACAAAAGTAAATGGATTATCTACACATTTAATTTCAAGGAAAGGAATAGGGTATGTACCAGAAAACCAAGGTATTTTTCATGATTTGACAATAGAAGAGACATTCGCTCTTGCAAGGGGGAAGGGAGAAGAAGCGGAAGAAAAAATAGATTGGATGCTAGAACTATTTCCGGATCTAAAGCAGTTTTGGAATAAAAAAACTGGGCTCTTAAGTGGAGGACAAAAGCAAATGTTGGCTATTTCAAGAGCGTTTATTAATAGTGATGGATTATTACTAATAGATGAACCGAGCAAAGGGCTGTCCCCAATTATGGTAGAGAAATTAATGGTAGCTATTTTGAAGATGAAAGAGAAAACAACGGTGTTACTTGTCGAACAAAATTTTATGATGGCTAGTCAAATTGGTGACTACTTTTACATTATGGATAACGGGAGAATTGTTCATAACGGTTTTATGCATGAATTAAAAGAGGATAAGGAAATGTGTCATAAATATTTAGGAATCTCTTAACATGAATCCGGGGTGAGAAGGATGGATGTGTTAATCAATTTATTTGTAAATGGGATTTCAACAGGGATGCTCATTTTTTTGTTAGCATCAGGTCTTTCACTTATTTTCGGTCTAATGAGCGTTCTAAACTTTGCACATGGCGGTTTATTTGCATGGGGAGCATTTACAGGTGTGTGGCTATTCAATATGACAGGTAGTTATTTATTAGCGCTGATTGGAGCAGTCGCTATGGGAATGTTTCTCGGTTTCGTGTTAGAAAGGTTTCTTATTAGGCCAGTGTATGGAAACCATGTGAGGCAACTTCTTGTTACGCTTGGAGGGATGCTGGTTCTAAGTGAATGTATCAAAATATTTTGGGGACCTAATCCGATTGGGGCAAAGTTACCGTTATGGTTACAAGGTAGTTATACATTTGGAGGAGTTATATTAATAAAATACCGGTTGTTCGTTATTTTAGTTGGGATACTTATTTACATTGCTTTACTATTACTACTTAAAAAAACAAAGATAGGTCTTATGATCCGGGCTGGTGTAATGGATAAAGAGATGGTTCAAGCACTTGGTATTAACGTAAAAGCGATATTTTCGTTCGTCTTTTTATTAGGAGCAGGGATGGCAGCGTTGGGAGGGTTCTTATTAGCACCGTATTCAGGTGTTATTTTCGCGGAGATGGGTATGCAATATGCAATTTTAGCTTTCATAGTAGTAATAATTGGAGGACTTGGAAGCGTACAAGGTTCAGCTATTGCTTCTTTAATTGTCGGATTAGCTGGTGCTTTTACAGCGTATTTTATACCCGATTTATCACTTGCAATTAATATGTTAATGTTACTATTTTTCTTAATAGTGAAGCCGACTGGACTTGTTGGTGAAAAGGGGTGAAATGGTGAACAGCACATCGGACCGAATTAAAGTATACTTCGGAGTATGTATGCTCATTTGTTTAAGTGTATTTCCATTCGTAAATGATTCACGGAGCCTGTTAATTTTGTTCACTCAAATCTTCATCTTTGCTATTTTTGCAATGAGTTTTGATGTATTGCTTGGGTATACAGGAATTGTATCGTTCGGTCACTGTATGTTCTTTGGGATAGGAGCATATGGGGTAGCGCTTTTATTTGATCGGCAAGGAGTGTCAATAACGAACTTTTTAATAGGAATAGTAGCTGCAATTATTGTTTCAGCAATCGTTAGTTATATAATCGGTTTGCTTTCTTTACGGTTGAAAAGTCATTTTTATGCGATGTTAACACTTGCTATTTCACAGTTATTTTTCGTACTTGCTGAAAAATGGCGTGGGCTCACTCACGGAGGAGATGGGTTTACCTTTGGTGTACCAGATATATTCCGTGATCGTTTTACGTTTTATTATGTAACATTTATATGTCTAATCCTTATTTTTATTTTGCTACGCCTTTTCACAAAATCTTCTATTGGAAAAGTATTAAAGGCAATTTCACAAAATGAACAGCGCGTTGAGGCGCTTGGGTATAAAGTTCTTCATTATAAAATTATCGCAAGTGTAGTGGCAGGAGTAGTAGCAGCAATTAGCGGTGGTTTATTTGTTATCACATTACGTTTTGTAAATACGACTGTATTTTCAATTGAAATGACATTAAATGCATTATTGATGACAATGATTGGAGGAGTCGGAACATTAATTGGAGCCATTGCTGGAGCAGGAATTATTGAATCATTAAAGTATTATTTATCAGAACTAGCGACACAGTATCCACTTTTTGAAAGATGGACGATTATTCTAGGTTTATTGTATATTATCGTGCTACTAGTTTTTCCAAAAGGATTAGTTGGGACGGTTAAGAGGTTGAAGAGTTTTAAAAGGGGTAAGAAGGAGAAAAGCGCAGGAGTGGGGCAGAACGTGTGAAAATGGATTGTATACAATATGAAAATCCCTCTTTTAGATTAGTTAAGGAGGGATTTTTATATTTTACCGAACTTTGGTGCATGTAATCTGTAAAAATGTTATTTTACAAAGCGGTTCATTGGATTAATTAAATAATTCATATGGAATATCTTTTTGTACGTCTCGATTTGTAAAGAAATGAATAGATAGTTTCTCTATTAGTACATCCTCAATTGGTGTTAATTTATCATTTTTAACCGGTAAAAAAGCAATCCCATTTCCTTCGCAAATAAATTCTTCAATAAGTGAATAAGAGTCTAACTGTTGAAGTTGATTTTGCGACAGATTGTTTTCCTTTAGGAATTGTATTGTTCGAATTCTAAAGGGGCATTTTGTATCATTACTAACGAAAAAAATCTCTTTTGAATAATCAACAGTACATTTTTCTTTTGCTTTTAATAAGCCGATAGAGATTACGGCACAGAATACTTTTTTAAACTTGGAATCTAGATTATTATCATAAGTTATGACCAAATCAACCTTTTCTTTTTGTAGTAGTTTAGGCAAATGACCACTATTTTCAATGTATACTTGATAATTCCGGAAATTTTCTTTAATACGTACACTTAGATAACTGGCTAAAATAGATTGTGATGTTGCTATTCGGTATGAAGTACCACTCGTTTTAATTTCATCTGTAGCTTCCTCTAGTAGATTTAATATTTTATTTGTGTAATTTAATAAAATGTCACCAGAAGGTAATAGTGAAACCCCTTTGTTATCTCTATGTAGTAAAGGAGTTTCTAATTCTTGTTCTAATTTTTTGATTCGCTCAGTTACATTCGGTTGAACATATCCCAGCTCCTTAGCAGCTTTACTAATAGAACCTTCACTTGCGACAGTTTTGAATATGATAAGATCATTTATTTCCATTCATTTCAACCCCTTATACGATATCATTATAAATGATACCAAACATAATTTATACCTATTTTACGTTAGCCAGTCATCGATTTATCATTATGTATATAATATCGAAAGTGAGTGATAAACATGATTGGAATGCAATATAAGATCATTTTTCCAAAGGATTATGATATGGAGATTATTAGGAAAAGGGTAAAGGATAATGGGCATAAAACTGATGGCTTTCAAGAATTGAATTTTAAAGCTTATTTAATTACTGAGACAGGTAAAGAGGGAAATTTATATAACTGTTATGCTCCTTTATATATTTGGAATAGTCATGAAGGGATGAATAAATTTATATTTGAAGGTTATTATGATAATATTTTACAATCATTTGGATGGCAGCAAATTAATATTGGTGTCCCTTTAGTTGTTAATCTAAAGGATGATTTTAGAAAAAGTAGATATGCTGTTGAATATGCAGGGAGTATTTCTCAAAGTAAATCGCTGATTGGGACTCAATTAAAAACTATGAATGAAAATGTACAAAACATAGAAAAGTGTTTAGGAAATGTAATAGTTTATAATCCGGATAAATGGGGATATAGTCAATTCAGTTTTTATAATGAAAAGCCTGAAATAGATGTAATGAACAATGTTACTATTTATGAGGTTTTACACATTTCACGATGAAATCTTGTTGAATGCTAAATTAAGAAAAAAGGAATGAAAATGTATGCCTTTTGTGAACGTTTATTATCATGAAAATATATTAAATAAAGAAGAGTTGAAAAAGATAGGTGAATGTATCCATCTTTCATTAGTTGAATATTTTAACATCCCTGAAAATGATTATTTTCAAATGTTTTTACCTTATCAACGAAATCAATTTTTGTATAATCCATACTATTTGTTGGAAAGGGGAGAAAAGAGAAGCGAGAATATGATCCATGTTTCTATTACATGTGGACCTGGAAGAACAGTACAGCAGAAAAAAGGTTTGTATCAATCTATATCCTCGGAAATTTCCGGATGTTCTTGCATAAAAAGTTCGGACATTTTTATTACACTAAATGAGACGGCTGCTGAAAACTGGTCGTTTGGTCAAGGAATAGCACAAATGTTGAAAATGAAGGGAGAACAAGATGAAGAATGATCCAATTGAATTACATATTCAACAGAAAATGAGAGAAGTGGCACCTAGTTTGGTTCACTATAGTGAAGAAATATTGTTTGAAGAAGTGTGGCGAGATTCCACTTTATCATTAAGAGAAAGAAGTTTTTGTACAGTGTCGGCACTAATCAGTCTCGGTAATACAGAACAATTACCATTTCATTTGAAGCTAGCTAAACAAAATGGGATTATGGAAAATGAACTGGCTGCATTAATAACACATATGGCTTTTTACGTTGGTTGGCCAAAAGCTATGGCAGCTTTAAATGTAGTAATGAATGAAATGGAAAGTTAAGTTTAGGCTATACTCTGGTGAGACACTTTTTTTTACTTTTTCTCTTGCATTACTGTCACTTGCGTAGTAAAGTGATAGTAAGATTAACGCTAGGAAGTGATGAAACATGCGTGATAATACGATAGGATCATTAATATGGTTACGTTTAATACGATTTACGAACCAAAGTAATCAGATGTCAAATGAGTTTTTAAAGCGTTTTGATTTAACCACAGCTCAATTTGATGTGCTTTTGCAAATACGGACTTATCAGCCATTAACACAAATGGAGTTAGCAGAAAAGGTTACTGTTACACAAGGCGGTATTTCTCGAATGTTAACACGCCTTGAAAAAGAAGGATATATTATTCGAAAACAAGATTGGAAAACGAAAACAATTAGTCTTACAGAGCAAGGGGAAGCGGCCTTAGAAAGAGCATTGCCAGAGCAACTTGCATTCCAATCATCATTTTTTGATGACGTATTAAATGAAGAAGAGCAGAAAATACTATACGAGTTGATGACAAAAGTTCATAAGCATAGTGAAAAAAAAGAATTACCACATGAGTAATTTTTTTTACTTATTCAATTGACTAATCAAGTGATGAAGAGGAGGAAGTTTTATGTATACAATTCCAGGACACCACCATATTTCTGTGGTGACAAAAAATGCGAAAACGAATAATGATTTTTATCGAAATGTTTTAGGGCTACGACGAGTGAAAAAGACTGTAAATCAAGATAATCCTTTTATGTATCATTTATTTTATGGTGATTTAACAGGTAGTGCAGGAACTGAATTATCGTTTTTTGAAATGCCGAATGTTGGAAGAACAATTCGTGGTACGAATGCGATAACGCAAATAGGATTACTTGTACCGTCACTAGAGAGCCTTACTTACTGGAAAAAACGTTTTGAATCATTGGGGGTGACACATGGAGAACTTACAATATATGCCGGACGAGAGGCTCTGCATTTTGAAGATCCAGATGGTCTCCGCTTAGTGTTATTAAACAATAACGGAGAAGAAGTACCAGAATTTTGGGCTGCATGGGATGAATCTTCTGTAGAACAAGACAATCGGATTTTAGGTATGGGTACAGTTGAAATGACAGTAAGAAGCTTAAATAAATTATCAAAAACATTAACTGAATTGTTTGGTTATAAAGAAGTATCTCGCTCTGATAATACAGGACTATATCAATCTGTTTCAGGTCAGTCTTTCGGAGAAATTTTAGTAAAAGAGCAAGAGGGAGAAAGAGAGAGACCAGGAAAGGGAAGTATTCACCATTTAGCAATTCGTGTAAAAAATGATGAAGAACTAAACTATTGGAATGAAGCAGTGAAAGAAAGAGGTTTTCAGACAACTGGGATTATTGATCGTTTTTACTTTAAAAGTTTATATTTCCGTGAATCAAATGGAATTTTATTTGAGATTGCGACTGATGGACCAGGATTTACAGTAGACTCAGTAGTTGAAGAATTAGGAAAAGAACTAGATTTACCACCGTTTTTAGAAGAGCGGAGACAAGAGATAGAAGAGAAGCTAATACCACTTGATTAAAGGAGAGAGTAACTATGGAAAAATACCGCATGGATACAAGTAAAGGAATTGAGTTTGGATTATATTCAATTGGGGATCATATTTTAAATCCACACAATGGGAAAAAATCAAGTGCAGGGGAGCGAATTCATGAACTTATTGAAACGGCTAAGTTAGCTGATGAAGCTGGACTTGATGTATTTGCGGTTGGTGAAAGTCATCAAACGCATTTTACAACGCAAGCCCATACAGTTATTTTAGGGGCCGTTGCACAAGCTACGAAAAATATTAAAATTGCGAGTTCTGCAACGATATTAAGTACATCAGATCCAGTCCGAGTATATGAAGATTTTGCAACAATTGATTTAATTTCTAATGGCCGTGCTGAAATCGTAGCTGGTCGTGGTTCTCGTATTGGAGGATATAGTTTACTTGGTTATGATGTAAATGATTATGAAGAGCTATTTGAAGAGAAGATGGATCTTTTATTAAAGATTAATAAAGAAGAGAGTGTGACATGGAATGGGCAGTTCAGAGCACCACTGGAACACGCTTCGATTATTCCAAGAGCTAAAAATAATAACTTACCAATTTGGCGTGCTGTAGGTGGCCCGCCAGCAAGTGCGATTAAAGCAGGACACGCAGGTGTTCCGATGATGATAACAACACTTGGAGGACCAGCTATTAATTTTAAAGTTTCAGTAGATGCTTATCGTGAGGCGGCTACGCAAAGTGGATTTGATCCAGCGAGTTTACCGATTGCAACAACGAGTTTATTTTATACAGCAGACAATTCACAAGATGCGCTTAGTGAATATTATCCTCACATTAATGCTGGAATGATTGCATTACGCGGTAGCGGGTATCCGAAGCAGCAATTTACAAATGCATTAGATTATCGTGACGCCTTAATGATTGGCAGCCCGCAACAAATCATTGAAAAAATGCTTTACCAATATGAATTATTTGGACAGCAACGTTTTATGGCACAAATTGATTTTGGTGGTGTACCATTTGATAAAATTGAGAAAAATATTGAATTAATTGCTACTGAAATTTTACCAGTTGTTAGAAAACATACAGTAAAATAATTTGAAAAATACCGAGAATCTAGCTGATTCTCGGTATTTTTTTATGAATTTATTTAGTTTGAAAAAATGATAAAAAAATGAATTTTTAGTCTAGAAAGGGTCGAGTGGTTTTCTATTTTTGAATAACAATATAATGGGATTGAATTTTGAAAATATATTTTTCTCTTGACAAAATCCAAGCGATTTTTCTGGTTGGTTCTAAGGACATTTTTTTGGAGGGAAGTCAAGTGTATAAAGAGAAAAAACATACTTTTATAGATATAAAAGCAAGTTTCACATTCGGAAAATGCATTTTAATAATATAAAAAATGTAATTCAAAAAAATTCCAAAAGACATATTTCAGACAAAATGATGTCAATAATACGTCAAAAATCATCTGAATTTATTATGTAAGTATATTATACAATTCGATTAACGAATCAAAACACTACGGAAATAGTGAAAAGGTAAATAATAGCAGCGCAATAGTTTGAAAAACTGAAATTTCATATTTTTCAACAATACATACACGATGTTTTTGTCTTTTCGCATTTCTTAATAATTGATTTTTTTAAGATTGCTCAATTAATTTTAATTATAAAAACTATGAAGGAAGTGATTTTAGTATGGAAACGCTCGAATTGGCACGAATACAGTTCGCATCAACAACGATTTTCCATTACTTTTTTGTTCCGCTGTCTATTGGTTTAGCTTTTATTATTGCGATAATGCAAACTTTGTATGTGGTAAAAGGACAAGAAGTATATAAGAAGATGGCGAAGTTTTGGACGCAATTATTCCTTGTTAACTTTGCGGTAGGTGTAGTAACAGGTATTTTACAAGAGTTTCAGTTTGGTATGAACTGGTCAACATATTCACGTTTCGTAGGTGATGTATTTGGTCCATCACTTGCAATTGAAGGATTATTAGCATTTTTCATTGAGTCTACATTCCTAGGTTTATGGGTATTCGGTGAGGATAAATTACCGAAGCGAATCCACCTCTTATGTATTTGGCTCCTTTCAATTGGAACAATGTTATCAGCGTTTTGGATTTTAACTGCAAGTGCATTTATGCAATCACCTGTAGGGTATGAAATGGCAGCCGACGGTCGTGCGCAAATGAATGACTTCTTAGCAATTATTCAAAATCCACAATTATGGGTACAATTCCCGCATACAATTACGGCTGCAATTGCAACAGGTGCATTCTTTATTGCAGGTGTAAGTGCATGGAAAATCACAAAAGGTCAAGAAACGGTAGTATTTAAAAAATCTTTCCGAATTTCTATCATTGTTGGAACGATTACAACAGCGCTTGTATTATTCTTCGGTCATGCGCAAGCACAACAGTTAATTAAGACGCATCCAATGAAAATGGCGGCAGCTGAAGCGCTATGGAATACGAGTGAGGATCCAGCGCCATTTACAGTATTTGCGAAAATTGATACAGAGAAGAAAGAAAATTCGTTTGAAATTCAAATTCCTTATATGCTAAGTCTATTATCATTCGATAAATTTAGCGGTCAAGTAGAAGGTATGAATCAAATTCAAAAGCAATATGAAGAAAAGTATGGACCTGGGGATTATATTCCACCAGTACACACTATGTTTTGGAGTTTTAGAGCGATGGTAATGAGTGGAACATTCATGCTTCTTCTAGGAGCTTACGGATGGTTCTTATCAAGAAAAGATCGTTTAGCTGAAAAAACGTGGTATTTAAAATTAATGGTATATGCAATTTCACTACCGTTTATCGGTAATACGGTTGGATGGATTATGACTGAAATGGGTCGTCAACCTTGGGTAGTATTTGGTGTAATGAAAACTAAAGATGCTGTATCACCAAATGTAACGTTCGGTGAAGTATTATTCTCACTTATTTCATTCACATCAATGTATTTAATTATGGGTGGAATTTGTGTGTACTTATTCGTTCGTATCATTAAGGGGCATACGAATAAGAAAACGAAAAAGGATTATCAAAGCCATGATCCATTTGATAAGGAGGAAGAGTATGTTATCTCTTAATGAGTTGTGGTTTTTAGTTATAGCAATCTTATTTGTAGGATTCTTCGTACTGGAAGGTTTCGATTTCGGTGTAGGAATTGTTTCAAGGTTTTTAGGAAAGAATGATTTTGAAAAACGAGTTTACTTAAATACAATAGGACCGTTCTGGCACGCGAATGAAGTATGGCTTGTTTGTGCTGGTGGAGCTATGTTTGCGGCATTTCCGCACTGGTATGCAACTTTATTTAGTGGTTTTTATGTTCCGTTCGTATTTATGCTGCTTGCTTTAATTTTAAGAGGAGTTTCCTTTAAATTCCGTGCGAAAATAGATAACCATAAATGGAAGAGTACATGGGATTGGGGTATGTTTATTGGGAGTATGCTACCTCCTATTCTTTGGGGAGTTGCGATTGCAAACTTTATGGTAGGTGTACCTATTGATGAGAGTAAAAATGTTGTAGGTGGATTCTTGCAGTTACTTCATCCATTTGCGTTACTTGGAGGAGTAATGTTCCTTCTGCTATGTATTGTTCATGGACTACAATTCCTTACAATACGTACAACTGGTAAATTGAGAGAACGTGCACGAAATGCTGCAATAAAGATTGCACCATTTTCATTAATAACACTTCTTATTTTTGCTGGTATAGGGTTATGGAAAACCGATATTTTCACTGCTCATGGCACAGAATGGATCATGGTACCAATTGGAGCTTTTGTAGCACTATTAGTGTCTACTTTATTAAATAAAAGAAGAAGAGATGGTTGGGCTTTCTTTATGACGAGTTTAACAATCATTTTACTAAGTGCGAGTGTATTTATCGGTATGTTCCCACGTGTTATGATTAGCTCTTTAGGAGCAATGAATGATTTGACTATTTACAATGCAGCATCAGGAGCTTATGCATTAAAACTTATGACTTACTTTGCGATTGCTATTTTACCTTTCGTTATTGGAAGTCAAATATGGAGTTATTATGTATTTAGACAACCTGTTAAGTCAGACAACGATTTGGAGTACTAATGAAAAGAAAAAGAGGACTTCCGTCTTATCCCGGTAGCCGTATTTTATATGTAGTGTTAACGATTATTAGTATATTAGAAGCTTTTAGTATTATTGCGCAAACAGTGTTTTTAGCGCGAGCTATTACGTTTTTATTTAATGGAGAAACAGTGCAATCTGTGTTGAATGAAACTGTTTATTTTGGGATCATGTTTGCGGCACGTCACATGTTAGTTCGAGCATCACAAATTTTAGTTGAACGTTTCGCTGAAAAAACAGGGACGCAACTGAGGAAACAATTAATAGAGGCGTATTTCACGTTAGGTCCAAGGTATGTTCAAACTGTCGGAACAGGTCATCTGGTTACCCTATCGATTGAAGGAATTGAGAAATTTAAAACATATATTGAACTAACAATTCCTAAAATGATTAGAAGTAGTGTCGTACCAGGACTAATTGTTTTATATGTTTTTACACTGGACATTAAGTCTGGAATCATTTTAGTTGTAACGATTCCTATTGTGATCATATTTATGGTCCTTTTGGGATTGGCAGCGCAGAAAATGGCGGATAGCCAATATGAAACATATCGTGTACTTTCTAATCATTTTGTAGATACGTTAAAAGGGTTAGAAACATTAAAGTATTTAGGGAAAAGTAAACAGCACGAAGGAAAGATTGAAAAAGTAAGTAAAAGATATAGAGAAGCAACGATGCGTACTTTGCGAGTTGCTTTTCTTTCTTCTTTTGCATTAGATTTCTTTACGAGTTTATCTATCGCATTCGTAGCAGTTGGGTTAGGGATACGTTTAATAGATGGGACAATTATATTGTTGCCGGCCCTTACGATTTTAATTTTAGCTCCGGAATATTTTCTGCCAATTAAGCAAGTGGGAGCGAATTATCATGCTACATTAGATGGACAACTTGCCATGGAGCAAATAGAAGAGATTTTACAGAAACAAAAGGAAATGGAGATAAAAGAATCAAATGTAGAGATTGCATGGGATTCTTCTAGCGGCATAAAGTTACAAGATATAAAAGTAAATAACGATGAATCTGATAAGGATATATTAGAAGGAATTGACTTTACTTGGAAAGGTAACGGTGCTATTGGAATCATTGGTGAAAGTGGAGCTGGAAAGTCAACATTAATTGATGTGTTGGCAGGATTTTTAACTCCGTCTAATGGGAAACTGTTAGTAAACGGTGTAGAAATTGACGCATCTACTCGTGAAGATTGGCAAAAAAATATTGCTTATATTCCGCAGCAACCATATATTTTTCCACTTTCATTAAAAGATAATATTTGTTTCTACGAGACAAATACAACGGATGAAGAAATTAAGAAGGTTATTCATGATGTTGGTCTTAGTTCACTCGTTGCATCCCTTCCAAATGGGATGCATGAAAGAATTGGAGAGGGTGGACGTATGCTTAGTGGCGGACAAGAACAACGCGTTGCCATGGCGCGTGCACTTTTAAGTAAAAAGCCAATTATTTTATTAGATGAGCCTACGGCGCATCTTGATATTGAAACTGAATTTGAAATAAAGCAATCGATGTTACGTCTGTTTGAAGATAAGTTAGTATTTCTTGCAACACATCGCCTGCATTGGATGAAACAGATGGATCATATCCTTGTTTTAAATAAAGGGAAAATTGAAGAAAGTGGAACATATGAAGAGCTTTTAAAGAATGAGACATTCCATTTTCATAGGGAAGAGAGGGGAGAGAAATGAGTAACTGGATTAAGCCCTATATACAGCAAAATAAAGGTAGAATGACTTTAACTGTTTTCCTTGGGCTTCTTGGAGTTAGTTCAGGTGCGATGTTACTTTTCATTTCAGGTTATTTAATTTCTAAATCTGCTCTCAGACCAGAAAATGTAATGGCTGTATATGTTCCGATTGTTGCAACACGTGCGTTTAGTATAGGACAAGCGGTCTTTCATTATATAGAGCGTTTAGTTGGGCATGATGTCGTACTACGCATATTAGAAAAAATGAGAACGAAACTATATAGAATAGTAGAACCACAGGCGTTATTTTTCCGCTCGCGATTTCAAACGGGTGATGTGTTAGGCGTACTATCCGAAGATATAGAGCATTTGCAAAACCTATATTTACGTACAATATTCCCTAGTATATTAGCACTAGTTGTATATAGCATCTTCGTACTTGTTATCGGTGCATTTGATTTCATGTTTGCACTGATTGCCGGTTGTATGTTAGCTATTATCGTTTTTCTTCTTCCATTTGTATCATTACTTTTAATGAAGAGACATCATGTTGCTTTGAAGCAAGGAAGAAACCGTTTGTATCAACAACTGACAGATGCAGTCTTTGGATTATCTGATTGGCAGGCAAGTGGTCGAAAAGATGAATTTATTGGTGCATATATAGAGCAAAATGATCAATTGTTAAAAACGGAGAAGAGAGTGAAGCGCTGGTATCATATTCGAGACAGTCTCATTCATTTAGTAGTAGGTATTGTAGTTATTTCAATGATTATATGGACTGGGAATGAAGCGGCAAGCGAACAGATTGCACCTACAGTTATCGCGGCTTTCGTATTAATGACTTTATCCGTCACAAACGCGCTTATTCCTATTTCAGATGCCATCGATCGAATCCCATCGTATGTAGAATCTGCTCGTCGTCTTAATCAAGTAGAAAGTGATAGTGTTTCACATGATGAAAAGGAAATACATGGAGCTAAAGATTATGTTGCATTAAAACATATAGACATTGAATTAAATAATGTATCGTATAGTTATCCAGATAGTAATGAAATTGTATTAAAAGATGTATCGTTACAAATAAAAGCAGGAAAGAAAATTGCTATTTTAGGTAGAAGTGGGACCGGGAAATCTACTTTACTAAAATTGTTAACAGGGGCGTTATGTCCGGTAAAGGGCCAAGTTTTATTGAGTGGTGAACGAGCTCATACGAATCTTTTATCTAAATATATTTCTGTATTAAATCAAAAACCGCATTTGTTCGATACGACAATTGGAAATAATGTGCGAATTGGCAAACCGGAGGCGAATGATGAAGAGATATGGAAAGCTTTAGAGAAAGCACAATTAGCTTCGCATATTACTTCTCTTCCAGATGGATTACAAACAAAAATGCATGAAATGGGAAAGAGGTTTTCTGGTGGGGAAAGGCAAAGGGTTGCTTTTGCTAGAACGCTTATGCAAGAAGCTCCAATCATTGTACTTGATGAACCGACTATCGGGTTAGATCCAAAGACAGAGTTATCTTTAATAGAAACAATGTTTTCTGCAACGGAAGAAAAGACAGTTATTTGGATTACACACCACCTTGTCGGAATAGAACATGTAGATGAAGTTATATTCCTTGATCATGGTCAAATCGTCATGCAAGGAAGTCATGAGCAATTACTTAAAGAAAATGAGAGATATCGTATGCTTTATGAGTTAGATAAAGGAATATAATTTGATTAAGTACTTATTGTTAAAATAGCTGCACCTTATGGTGTAGCTATTTTTTGTTAAGAAATACATATTCTTTTTAAGGCATAGATCTATTTGATTCTCCATTATTTTATGATAGTAATGAAATGTTTGTATTATTTAATATGTATATTCAGGGGTAAAAAGTATTCTATTTTGTTACGGTTTGCATAAAAGTATAAAGGTTCCCTACAGATATAGTAATATAATTATAATTTCTGATGATAGTACGAACGATGAAGGTAATGCTATGATCCAACCGTATTTAAGTGAATATGAATGTATTACAGATGAAGAAAGGAAATGTAGTTTATATAGAGGAACCTCTTAGTTATTTTAGACAACATGGTGGGCAAAATCAAAAACAAATGCAATTTAGATTAATGACAATTGAAGAATGGATTGAATTAATAATAGATGCATATAATAGTGGATTTTTAAATTGTGAGAAAGATTATAAAGAGTGCTTAACTCATTTTTGGAAAATTCAGGGTTAATAATTAAGGATGCAGTAAGAAGTGGGGAATTAAATCAAATTTATAATGAAAAGATAGAGAAGGCGCTAAATAAGGCAGTTACTTGTATATTTGAGAAAGAAGTTTGCTAATGTCAATATTGCAATCAACAATTTGAAAAATTTTCTCCTTGGCCAGCACATTATGATTTTCCAAAATATAAATTTGAGATGTGGAATAAAGATACGGGGATTTGTCCAGTATGTGATTCGCTGGATCGTGAAAGGATATATCGTGTATATATTGAAACAGAAACCGATTTGTTAAGTAGAAATGATACTATGCTTCATATTGCACCTGAAGCGAAGTTAAGAGGATGGTTTAGCCAGTGTAAAAACGTTACTTAAGTATGTGGGGATATTGAACCAAAGGATCCATTAATGCAGGAAATAGATGTTACAAGAATTATATATGAAAATAATACATTTGATGTGATTTTATGTAGCCATGTATTAGAACATGTTCAAGATGATGAAAAAGCGATGTGAGAGTTATATAGGGTATTAAAGCCAAATGGATGGGGAATTATTCACGTGTCAATCGTAATGAATGTAGATTTTATCCCGCATTAACGGGCAGTAAAACTCCCACCTCAAAATTCGGTTGGAGCAAAGAAGTTAGGTGGGAGATCAACTGCCCGTAAAAGCCCGATTGGTTCAACTAATAATCAGTGGGGGATGGACAAAACCCCCACTGATTAAAGTTTCACTTTATTATAGAGAATGAATTAATTAATTGTAACGCCAGAATTAAGAAAATTAGCTTTTGGTCATGAAGATCATGTAAGAATTTATAATCAATCGGGATTTATTCAACGATTAATGAATGCGGGATTTAAGGTGGAATTGTGTAACGTAGCTGAAAAACAAGGAATGAGAATTGCTAGGAAATTTGGTTTATCTGAAACTGATATGCTCTATAGATAGTAAGTGATAGATGAAAATGGAGTATATTCTTTTTCGCGTACTTAAATGAATTGAGGGAACTTGAAATATCCCACATATATACGAATTATGGACCTTTAAATCAACGTTTTGAAGAAGCGTTAATTCTTAGCAAAATAAGAATTGACGCTTTTTGTTTTATGCATAGAGCAGAGTGTATCATATTTTTAGGTTTTAAATTTAGTTGACCAAGGCAATACTGAGCCATAGTGAATGTAAAGTTGGAGGGCGAGAGTATATGTTTGATGAGGATGGGATTGTTTTAATTATGGAACCTGCTGATGAAAGGAACATGAGGAGATTTATTTTTACAGTGCCAAAGTCAGTTTACGAAAAGAAGGGGCTTTCATTACACTACGGAACAGCTATAGGACAAGGATATATGGATATTATTGAAGATATTATTAGTGTACATATAGAAATAGATGTTGTAACGATAATAGGACATGTAAGAGTGTAGATAGTTATTTGAAAAAAGGTTAAAGGCAATTTAGCTAGAAGTTATGAAGTGAAGCAAACAGACAATTTTAAGGACGAAGGGAATCTAAAATGAAAATAAAATACATTTTATTAGCATTTATAGTTTCAATTGGTTTAATGGGGTGTTCAATAGTAGAGGAAGGAAAGAACTCTTTAAATTATGCTCAAAAAGCAACAGACTATGTGAATGAAATAAGTGCATTTGCAAATGAAGCGCCAGCATTAGTTGAAAAGGCTGTTAATGATGGGGAAGCCCGAAAAGAATTGGAAACGAAGCTAAATGAAATTAAACAAGATATACCAGCTTTTAATGAATTAACACCACCAGATGTGGCGAAGGATCTTCACCAACAAATTGTCGGATATAATGAAAAGTTAAATACATTAATTGATACGTCTATGAAGAAGATAGAAGAAGGAAAAATAGATGTAGAGCAATTTAAAAATTCTGAGCTTATGCAGACGATAGATCAAGTTCGAGATTTGAAAGATAAGGTGCAAAATTTAGGTCAATAATGAAAAGCTCCGTTTTTGATAAACGGAGCTTTTTAATGTTTTCTAACGGAAAAGTTCATTATATTTCTTCCTATTAATATAAGTATTATTAGATCTTCCACTTTTCTAAAATATGTATTGTTTTATTGGTTGCATCCATTTTCACTTGAATACCTATAGGCATAGTGATCATTGGATGAGTATGACAACAATCAAAATCAGCTAGAAAAGGAATTTTTTGATTATGTAGTACTTCTAATAGTATTTCGTAAGGTTTTCGATTTGTACCGCAATCATCAAATTGCTCATGTTTTCCAAGAATGATACCTGAAACTTTATCAAATACGCCGTTAATTTCAAGTAATGAAAAGCTTCTTTCAATAGTAGCTGCATCTTTTGAGCTATCTTCAATAAATAGAATATCTCCTTCTTGAATATGTGGCATATAAGGGCTACCCCAAATTCCTTGTATTGTATTTAAGTTTCCACCAATAATACGTCCAGTAGCTTGTCCATTTGTTACAGAAATCCAATTATTTGGTCTAAGCTCTTTTTCTTTCGTCTTCTCTTCCCAATTAATAAATTCATCTGACCAAAATAACGGTTGTTTTATGTGATAAGGAAGAGGTGGATCAGTCAGTAATACGTCTGCAAAATATTTGTATGTGTAATCTACAAAAGGCTCAAATTCCCCAAAGGAAGGAACGAGGGCAGGACCATAAAATGTAGGAATTCCTGTTTTTGCATAAATTCCTAGTAATAAAGCTGTTGCGTCTGAATAGCCAATCATTATTTTAGGGTTATTTTGAAAAGCATCATAATCAATATAAGGTAATAACGAATTTGAATTCATACCACCAATTGTGGACATAATGCAAGAAATATTAGGGTTTCTTATCAAGTTATTTAGTTCCTCAGCACGCTCTTGAATACTGCCAGAACGATAATAATCATATCGACTTGTAAGTGAACCTTCTAATATATGAAATCCTTTCTTTTGTAAGTATGATTTTGCACGATTAAATCTATTTGGAGAAGTATAGGTTACTGGTGAAGAAGGGGAGTATATCCCAATTGTATCTCCATGTTTTAATCTTTTTGGGAGTATCATTTGTAGGGATCCTTTCTAGATAGAAGTATTGTCTGTATTTATTGTTGAATATTCTTACTTTTTTGTGAACTCCCAGTATAACATATACGTAAAAAGAATTGTATGGAAATAATAATTACTGTAGATGAATAAATATGCTTTTTACCTTGACGATATACAGGAATTGTTGTTATGGTTAACTGTGAGTGTATAAAAGGTTTGCTAAAGGAGTTTTGAAATGAAGCGGTTAAAATGGGGAAGAGTAACAATCCTATTAGTCATTATTGCAGGGATATGTTGGTTCTTATTCCAAGGAACTCAAAAGAGTGCAACAAATGTAGAGGGACCACCTTTACAAGTGGCAGAGCTACCTAAAACAGGGTTAACTGAAAAAGTAGTCCCACAGAAGTACATACCACCAAAAATTGATGCAAAAGCAGCTATGATTATCGATGCGAGTGATGGAGATATTATTTATCAATATAATGAAAATGAAGCTTTTGCGCCAGCAAGTATGTCTAAGATGATGACAGTATATCTTTTATTAGAGAGTGTACATAATGGGAAAGTTCATTGGGAAGATTCAGTGAAAATGAGTGCGAAAGCTGCACAAACAGAGGGTGCGAGAGTCCCAGTACAAGTGAATGACACATTAACTGTAAAAGACTTATACCATGCATTAATGATTGAGTCGGCTAATAATTCGGCTGTGGCTTTAGCGGAGCATATGGCAAAGACAGAGAAAGATTTTGTTCAGCTTATGAATGAAAAAGCGAAGCAGTTAAAAATGTCGGATTATGCTAAGTTTGCCAATGCTTCAGGATTACAGGAACCTGATGGAAGTGAGACGAAGATGACAGCTGCTGATGTAGCAACATTGGCGTATCATCTTATAAAAGATTATCCAGAGATATTAGAAGTGACTCACTTACGTCAAAGTCAGCTAGCATTTAATAATATTAATGTTATAAGTACAAATGACATGTTAAACAAAAATAATAAAGCTTTATATATAGAAGGAATAGATGGGCTAAAAACAGGATTTACAGATAGTGCAGGATATTGTTTTACGGGTACTGCAAAACAAGGAGATACTCGAATTATTACAGTTGTCATGGGGACTTCAAGTAAAACAAAACGTTTTACAGAGACGAATAAGTTAATGTCTTATGCATTTGGATTAGTTAATTAAGTAAAGCAGTTTATTGTTACTTATTTTGGGTAAACCAGTAGTACTTGCTGGCGAAAAAGAGTTTCAACCATTAGAAACTCGTGTGAAAATTTATAAATCAAGTATAAATCATAAAAGGTGAACAGGCATACGACCTGTTCACCTTTTATAAGTTGTAAGGGTTATTTTGCTGGACATCTTTTATCTGACTTTTTAATTCGTTTTTACGTGTTTCAATAACTGATACTTTTTGTAATGTTATAAATGAGAATAGTTGAATAGAAGCGTAGTATAATTCTATATTTTTGTTTATGTGATCGTCTATTATGTTTTTCACAAATGAACCTCCTTGTTTTCTATTAGTAAGACTCTCATCTGAAATTCGACGTTAAGTGGAGAGCGACTGTCCGTAAAAGTCCCATTGTGCACATCTCTGTTGATGAGAGTTTCATATTATGTGATTATATAAATGATAACGGAAATATTTCGAAAATTCCATAGTTAGTCAAAAATAAATAGTCAATGAAGTATGTATTTTCTTTAAAGTAGAATGAGGTTTTGTGCGCTAAATCTTATAAATCGTCAAATTGTTTTAAAATCATAAATCGTATAGAAAATTAGTTTTTTAAAAATATTATACTATTGATAAATTAAGTAATTTTTGCCATGATAAGAGTACACTTCATGTAATCAATTTTATCAAGGAAACACATACTCTGTTTTGTATTAGGTTAATAGAATTTTTTATATTGGATAGAAAATGAGTATTCTATATTGAGATAACGAATAGAATGTCGAATTTTAATACAATACATAAGAAATTTGAAAAAATCGTTGCAAAAACACACTGTTTAATGGTAAAGTTCACATGAAGTTCACACGGAATTCACTTCATTCGTTTAAAATGAACGACGTGTGAAAAATAAAACTCTTGCTAAAAAATGGAACTGGATGAATATTTTACTTTGATAATATTGTAAAGTATTAAGTTTATAGTTTTTCTCAAGAGGATAGTAGGGAAAGGAAGTAAAGACAACTTATGAAAAAAGTAATCGCAGGTTTAGCAGCAGCGTCTGTAGCAGGCGTAGCAGTTCCTGGAATGGATTCTGCTCATGCACAAGTTTCAAATGATGCGCTAAAAGAAATTAATGGACAAACTCAAACTCAAACTCAAACTCAAACTCAAACGACTGTAACTGAAACAAAAAATGTAGAAACAACTTCTGAATTAAAATACACAGTAACAGCTGATGTATTAAATGTACGTTCAGGTGCTGGTACAGGACATGACGTTATTTCTAAAGTAAAAGAAGGTCAAGTACTACAAGTAATTGGACAAGAAAACGGTTGGTTCAAAGTTAATGTAAATGGTCAAACAGGTTATGTAAGTGGGGACTTCGTAACAAAAGGTGGCAATAAAGGAACTACTGTTCAACAAGGAACAGGTACTTATACAGTAAACGTTTCTTCACTAAACGTACGTACAGGCCCAAGCGCGTCTCATACTGTTTTAGGTTCTGTAAACAAAGGTAAAACAGTTCAAGTTGTAGGTGAAGTTCAAGATTGGTTTAAAATTAACTTCAATGGTGGAACTGGATACGTAAGTAAAGACTTCGTAACAAAAGGTGGTTCAGCTGTATCTAACGAAACACAGCAACCAACTACAAACAACAATACTACTACAGTTCAAACTGGTGGTTCATATGTTGTTAACACAGGTGCTTTAAAAGTACGTACAGGTCCAGCTACATATAACCCTGTAATTGGTGGGGTAACAAACGGTACAGTATTAAACGTTACTGGTGCTGAAAATGGTTGGTATAAAATTAACCATAACGGCCGCACTGGTTATGTAAGTGCAGACTTTGTGAAGTTTGTAAAAGGCGGAGTGAACAATGTAGGTACTGGTGGTAACCAAGGTACGAACCAAGGACAAAACCAAGTACAAAAACCAACAGCGCCAACAGGTGGAGATACATCTTCAATCGCTGGATTCGCTAGATCTTTAAATGGTTCAAAATATGTATTTGGTGGTCAAACTACTGCTGGTTTCGACTGCAGTGGATTCATTCACTACGTATTAAATCAAACTGGTCATTCAGGCGCTCGTCAAACAGTTGCTGGATACTGGAGTTCTAAAACAAAAACTAGCAATCCACAACCAGGTGATTTAGTATACTTCTCTGACACTTATAAATCAGGTCTTTCTCACATGGGTGTTTACTTAGGAAACGGTCAGTTCATTAGTGCAGAGAATGAAAGTGTTGGTGTAAGAATTAGTTCAATTAATAACTCTTACTGGGCTAAACACCTAACAGGTTACACAAAAGCATACTAAGAAAAAGTAGTTTATATACTACTTTTCGTATAGAGAAAAGGCTTTCCAGGGAAACTTGGGAAGCCTTTTTCATAGTTATATAAACTAGAAATATAGAGTAGTATTTATTTCAAATTTCCATGCAAAAATTTAGCATATAAATCATGGAAGTAGTTTGGACGAAACAAATTTGCTGCATGTCCAGCCAATGGAATTTCTTTATATAAAACATTTGGAAGAATAGACTTTAAATCAAAAAGACAAGATTTATAGAGATGATCATGTTCACCCATTACCCATAATATAGGGTGAGGAAGTCCTTTTAATTTTGATTTTAAGTCGAATTCTAAGCGATGACGTAATGATTGAGCAATTATAGACGAGTGTAATTGTAACCCAAAGCGATAATAAATATTTCGTGAAATAACAGCGAACGGATTTGCCTTTAATATTCCGCTTGGGAAAATTGTATTTGCATATTGAGAAAGCCAAGTGGAATATTCATCTCCTCGCTTTTCCCAAAACTTTTGAAACACGTTATATAAAAGGGAAGGATTATTATAATGTCCACCAATATGACAAATGCTTAATACTTTTTCAGGGTGCATTTGTGCAAAAATTGTAGAGATATAACAGCCGTAGCTTAGAGCGCAAATATGAGCCTCTTTAATTCCCTCTTTTTCATACAAGTTTAATAATTGATCTACGAGCCGCTGCAATGAAAATTCAATATCTTCTCCTTTATCTTCACCGTGACCTAATAAGTCATAAGTTATAATGTTGTAGGAAGCAGAAAATCGTTTATGCTCTTTTTTGAAGGCGCGGCGATTTCCAACTAATCCATGAATAAAAATGATTGTTTCCTTTTCGGAATGTTTATTTGTTTGCAAAAAGGATACTCCTTTCAATGCTGGAGATTTATATAGTATTTTAAATTGGCTAATTGATAAAATTCGTTATATATTTTCTATGCGTAGTCTATAATTCACATAGAATAATATAAGTACCAGGTAATAATATCAGATGTTTATATCTGTTGTAAAGATGAGTTTGTATGTATATTTTGTAAAAATAGAAAAAGTGTGTTTACATTCAGTTTACATTTGTATTGTATTCTAGTTTTAGAAAGAACAGTTTGGCTTAACACGAGGAGATGAACATGAGTGGAAGTTAGAAATGAAATGAAGAAAAAAGGGAATTGGAGGCAGTTTTTACGCCTTATTCAAGATACAAATCCTCCAAAAGGGATTCTTGTTTTTGCGTTATTAATGAGTTTGCTTTCTACGGGAGCGAGTTTATTTATTCCGATGTTAACAAAAGGGTTAGTGGATAATTTTTCGCTTTCGTCAATTAGTACAGGACAAATTGTTGGGCTAGTTGCCTTCTTTATTATGCAAACTATTGCTGCAGGATTGTCTATATATTTATTAAATTATATTGGACAGAAGATTGTTGCGGGACTAAGGGAACGCTTGTGGAAAAAGGTGCTTATTCTACCGGTATCTTATTACGATCAGAATAGAACAGGTGATACAATTAGTCGTATGACAAATGATACAGGTGTTGTGAAAACATTAATTTCTGAGCACTTGTCAAACTTATTAACTGGCGGTATTTCAATAATTGGATCATTAATTGTATTATTTGTTTTAGATTGGAAAATGACTGCTTTACTTTTAACGGTTATTCCACTATCTGTACTAATTTTAGTTCCGCTTGGACGAAAAATGTATAAGATTTCAAAAGCACTTCAAGATGAAACAGCCTCTTTTACAAGTGTGTTAACGCAAGTATTATCAGAAATTCGCTTAGTGAAATCTTCAAATACAGAAAAAAGAGAATATGAAACTGGTAATAAAGGTATCCAAAAGTTATTGCAATTTGGTTTGAAAGAAGGAAAAGTGCAAGCTTTAATTTCACCAGTTATGTCGTTTGTATTAATGGCATTACTTGTTATTATCGTAGGCTACGGTGGAATGCGAGTTTCTAGTGGTGCATTAACAACAGGTGAACTTGTAGCGTTTATTTTATATTTAGTTCAAATCATTATGCCGATGAGTCAATTGTCTATGTTCTTTACTCAGTTCCAAAAGGCGATTGGTGCAACTGAAAGAATTAATACGATTTTAGAGTATGAAGTAGAAGACCATGAAACTGGTGTGAAGGTTTCGAATGCTAAGCAGCCGATAGTAATTGAAAATGTACATTTTGAGTATAACGAAGATGAGAAAGTATTAAAAAATATTGATTTCACAATTGAATCTGGAAAAGTAACAGCGATTGTAGGTCCAAGCGGTAGCGGGAAAACGACGTTATTCTCATTATTAGAACGTTTTTACGAGCCGACTAGTGGTGCCATTAAATTAGGTGAAGAATCAATTACGAGCTATTCATTACAGTCATGGCGACGTCAAATTGGTTACGTTTCACAAGATAGTCCGTTAATTGATGGGACGATTCGTGATAATATTTGTTACGGTGTTGAAGGTGAAGTGACTGATGAAGAAATCGAAAGAGTAGCAGCGATGGCTTATGTTGATGCATTTATTCATGATTTACCAAACGGGTATACGACAGAAGTTGGAGAGCGTGGTGTGAAGCTTTCTGGAGGACAAAGACAACGAATAGCGATTGCTCGAGCGTTACTTCGAAATCCACAAATCCTTATGTTAGATGAAGCGACTTCAAGTCTGGATAGTAAATCAGAGTCTGTCGTTCAAAAGGCGTTAAATAACTTAATGAAAGGTAGAACAACTTTAGTTATTGCACATAGGCTTTCTACTGTTGTAGATGCAGATAAAATTGTCTTTATTGAAAAAGGGAATCTTACAGGAAGTGGCTCGCATGATGAATTATTACGTACACATGATATGTATCGTGAATTTGCAACGCAACAATTGAAAATTAAAGAAGGCGCATTATAAGATGAATAATCAGTGGGGATTGTACTCCACTGATTATTCATTTTTATAAATTATATAAAGGATGCTAAGTAGAAAGGAAATGGTTCCTTTGATACCAAAAATTTTAATAGTAGACGACGATCCGCACATTAGAGAACTCGTTTCTGTATTTTTAGAACGAGAAGGTTTTCAAACATATGAGGCAATTGATGGTCTAGATGCACTTCAGAAAATAGACGAAGTGAAAGTTGATATGGTTATTCTTGATATTATGATGCCAAATATGGATGGGTTTGATTTGTGTTTTGAATTAAGAAAATACTATGATATTCCGATTTTGATGCTAACTGCCAAAGGGGAAACATCTCAAAAAGTAAAAGGGTTTCACCTCGGAACAGATGATTATCTTGTAAAACCATTTGATCCTATAGAACTAGTAGTGAGAGTAAAGGCGTTATTGAAACGTTATCAAATTACAGTATCGCAATCGATTCAAGTTGGAAATGTATTATTAAATCGTAAAACATTTGAAGTTAACGTTGGAGAACAAACGGTTACGTTACCGCTAAAAGAATTCGAGTTACTCTTTACATTAGGTTCTAAAGCGGGGAGAACTTGTTCGAGAGAGCAGTTAATTGAAGATGTATGGGGATATGACTTTGAAGGGAATGAACGTACACTAGACGTTCATATTAATCGGTTACGTGAAAAGTTTCAAGAAGAGAAGTCGAAGTTTAATATTAAAACGATAAGAGGCCTAGGGTATCGCTTAGAGGTAAGTAAATGAGAAAAAGAGAACGAATGAGTAAGTTGAAGACGCTGAAAGTAATTGGAGCTATAATAGCGCTCTTTTCTTTTCTTACTATAATTTGGTCTACAGCATTTTATGTATCATCTAGTATATTGAATGCCCTTGCAATAAACGTATCGCCTTTTGTTACTTTTCTAATTAGTGATATAGTCAGTTTTATATTTATTGTTCTTATATGGATATTGATTGGAGTACTAATGAGACCGAAGCGAGAAGCAATGATTTGGACTATTATTGAACCGATACAAAAAATTGCAAAAGGAGACTTCTCCGTAAAAATACGAAATGAAGAAAAGTATGATGGTGAAATTGGTGTACTCGTTAAAAGTATAAATGATATGACAGATGAGCTTAATGCAATGGAGAAAATGAGACAAGAATTTGTATCGGATGTTTCTCACGAAATACAGTCACCGTTAACATCTATAAAAGGTTTTGCCAGAGCGCTACAAGATAATAGCCTTTCCGAGGAAAAAAGAAAGCATTATTTTACAATTATTGAAACTGAAACAACGAGATTATCTAAACTGAGCCAAAATTTACTGAAGTTAACCCTTTTAGAGTCGGAAGAGTACACACCAGAAAGAGTGACTTATCGATTAGATCAACAGTTAAAGCAAATTGTGTTAAATAGTGAACCACTCTGGGCTGAAAAAGAAATTGAGTTAGACCTTGATTTAGAGAAAGTGCATATTACTGCCGAACAAGAAAGTATGAGCCAAGTGTGGATTAATTTAATTCATAATAGTATTAAATTTACTCCAAGTGGTGGTACGATTACAATTCAGTTAAAAGAACATGAGGAATTCGTAGAGGTACGTATTCATGATACAGGGATTGGTATATCAGAAGAACAGAAGCAACATGTTTTTGAGCGTTTTTATAAAGCGGATTCTTCACGGAATCGTGTTCATGGAGGAAGCGGATTAGGATTGGCAATTGTAAAAAAAGTAGTAGATCTTCACCAGGGGGAAATAAAGGTTGAGAGTATGGAAAGAATGGGCACAGAATTTATTGTGCGTATTCCTAATCATGAAGAAAAATAGTGTTAGGGGGGAGCTCCCTCATGCCCATCAAGCAAGCTAAGATTATATAATTTTACGCTGGAAGTCAAAAGTTTTTTAAAATTTACGGATTAAGAATAATTTTAAGAGCTTTTTTATAACAAAAAAACAATAGCCCTCTTATATTTTAAATCAAAAAGACTGCCGTTTTTTCGTTTGGAAAGGGCTGATAAGAAAAGAATGCGTGTCAGCCCTTTCCAACACATAGAATAAGAGTAAGAACATTTAAAAAATACTGGATGTTTTTTGAATCGTTAAATAAATTATGCCATAATCCTAGAAAATAAAAATGGTGGTATAGATTTAATTTTTAAATTATTCTTATTATTGTTGCGGGTGGTGGAAACTAATATTGAAATTATTATATAAAATATTTAATGATAATTATTATAGGATTAAGCCTTATGAACAAGATGGAAAACTCTATGAAAAAATGGGGATAAAATGGTTTAAAAGGGTGTTACTTCGTAGAGCCATGAATAGAAGACATGAAATACTATTTAAGAACTATTTTTATGGGCTATAGTGGTAGTTGTGGCTTTGCTGGAGAGTTGTATTATTTATTTTATTAATCATAGTCGGGGGTGCTTGCTTCTGCTAAAAAACTATCGGAAAAGACGCTCATATATGAGTGTCTTTTCTTTTGTATAAAATGATTACTGACGATATTCAACTGTTTATAATGTTACGTTATATCAACCTGACGTGAATAAAATATACAGTATGCTTTTGCCTAATTAGACATATAAAATGGAAATAAAAATATATTGGAAGGGTGTTATGAAACTAGTAGGACAACAAATTTATATTCGACTTTACAAAAATTCTGACGCCAGCGAGTTAGTTAAATTACATATTAGAAATCGCGATTGAAAAAGTATATCTTGCACAAGGGGCAACAGGTTTAAGTAAATCAATTAATGGACTAGCAGCTATTGTAAAATAAGAATTTGAGTTAGACTCCGTATCTTCTTGTTTATTTGTTTTTTGAAATTAATCACATGATAAACTAAAAATTCTGGTTTGGAAACATAATGGCTTCTGGTTGCACTATCGCAAATTAGAAAGTTGAAGGTATAGCGTAATTAGGGATAGATTACTAAAAGGGAAATCGAAGTTAATTTAGGGTTATTTTACTCGATAATCAGGAGTAAAAATATTATGTAAAGAGAGCACTAATATGATCCTTGAAAATATAAGTACTTTAAAGGTTGAAAAGCTTAAGGATTTTAGGATAGGAGTGAATAAATACTTATGAAACAAACGATGCGTGTCCTTATTTCTGGAGCGAGCATTGCTGGACCGGCACTCGCTTACTGGCTTCATCGCTACGCCTTTAACGTGACAGTAATAGAACGTGCACCAACATTACGCACGGGTGGATTCGGAGTTGATATCCGTGGTGCAGCTATTACGGTGCTTAAGGAGATGGGGATACTTGATCAAGTTCGTGCAGCTGACACGAACTCCACTGGTGTTCACTTCGTAAACGACAAAGGTAAGATTGAAGGCCGAATAAGCGAAGTAAGTATGGGGAATCAACAGGGGGTAGACATCGAAATCATGCGTAGCGATCTTAGTAATATTTTATACGATTTAGCTAAAGATACAGTTGAATACATTTGGGACGATTCGATTACCTCTGTACATGAGACTGAAGCTGGTGTAGAAGTTCAATTTGTTCATTGCAAGCCACAGACTTTTGACTTGGTCATCGGTGCGGACGGGCTCCATTCTAATGTACGCACCTTAACTTTTGGTGATGAAGCACAATTTAAACGTACGCTTGGTTGTTATATCTCGATTTTCACCCTCGAGAATTATCTCAACCTCGATCGTTGCACGCTTATTTATTCGATTCCAGGAAAAACTGTGGGTATGTATAGCGCCCTTGATAATACTGAAGCAAAAGGTATGTTTTTGTTCCAATCAAAACCATTAAAGTACGACCGCTATGATGTAAAAGTGCAAAAAAGCATTGTAGAAAATGTCTTCTTAGGCCATTCAGGTTGGGAAACTTCGCATTTACTTAAAACTATGAAAGAAGCGACAGATTTTTATTTTGATGAGATTTGCCAGATTCACATGTCTAAATGGTCTAAAGGGCGGATTGCATTGGTAGGAGACGCTGCGTATGGCCCATCACCTCTTTCGGGTCAAGGTTCTAGTCTGGCGCTTGTCGGGGCTTATGTATTAGCTGGAGAACTCAATGCTGCACATGGTGATTATGCTCATGCTTTTGTTGCTTATGAACAAGAAATGAGAGATTTCGTTGAGAGAAATCAAAAAATAGGACTAATGGCTGCCAAGAGCATGGTTGAAAAATCAAAATTTAAAATCACCCTACGTAATTTAATGTTTCGCGTGCCCACTCTTATGACCGTGCAGTTTAAGTTAATTTCGAAAATGATAGCAAAAGCTGCCAACGGGATTGAACTGAAAGATTATTGATATGGATAGCTATGAGAGGCGTTTCAGTCTATTTTTAATTTATTTGCTAGAGTGTTGCTAACAACCAGTGACACGATTAAAAAAGCTGTCTATTATTCAGTAACTATATATTTCCTGTCAGGACAGCTAAGAGCAAACAGGCCCTAAAGCCTTGAAAAATATTTTTTGATATTCCACAATCAGACGCGATTGTGAAATAAAACTAAACGTTAAGTAACTTCAAAATATACAATAAAGACTGATTTTAGAGTTACTTGACGTTGACAAACAAAAACGTATACATTTTCACCGGGAGATGCCAATTTTCTCGTTTTGGGGAAGAATCAACTTAAGAGATTTTAATATACCTAAGTACTAAAACACGTTATTCTTTCTAAACAAGATAAATTAGAAAGGGGAGAAATTTCTCCAATATCCATTGGTAAATTATTTCCATCATTTTCATTGAGGGCTTCGGCTCTCTTTTTTTATTTTAATTCGACAAAATCCGATAATATACAAATAAACAGTTTGCTACTATGAGATGAGAAATCCTACATTTTAAAAAACTATTTAAAATAACTAATACAGATTAGAGGGGAAAAAATGAAACGAAAGTTACTTACGGCGTTAACATGCGGTACATTACTTATAAGTATGGCTGCTTGTAGCTCAAATGAGAAGACTGTAACTGAATCAAAACCTAAACTAGAAGAAAAGATTCAGGAAAAACCGAAAGCTCAAACCGTTCAAAAGCAACAAAAAGATAGTTATATAGTAAGTGAAGATGATTTATCTAAAGCAGCACAGTCGATTGGAGAAATCCAAAACGAGCAAACTATAAATGACATGATGATACATATGTCTCTCCAAAAACTCACATTCAATGGAAATAATCTTCATGTTCCTGGTACCCGTTTTGTAGGCCAATTTCAAATGACCAAAGAAAACATTCAATACCTAAAAAATAACTTAAATGTTATCAATAATGATGAAAGACAAAAATATGAATCTATTCTGAACAAATGGTATGATGGAGATTTCGAATCTGCAGTTGAAGACTATATAGAAATTACTTATTTACGTTCTGGAAAAAAGCAAGATGTGGAGGAATCTAAACTAGCTAAAAAAACTGATAGTGATGAAAAAGAATTTATTCTCCATTTCTTTGGTCAAGCAGGATTAGATATTCATAATAAAGAGTGGAAACATGGAGAGTTATAGAAATAAAACTGAATTTCACTCCACTAGGAAGTACAATGTTTTTACTCTACAATACGGTATTTCCTTTGGGGATAGTGTCACACATCCTTAAGTTGATGGATGTGGGGTGGTACCCCATCGCTATCAACCTAAGATTTTAAGGTACCCCCTAAACGAAAGTTATGTGTTTTTAAGCACCGAAGTTCATTTTTATCGTTTTTAGGGCAACCTGTTCTGTTAGGTTGATAGGCATGTGGCGGTACGCCATAAAGTGCACTTTTCTTGAGTGGATCTAAAAGTAAAGAATCGTTGCTGTACCCCTTAAACGGTTAGATAATCCTAATTTTTTCTATTTAGACGACATGCTCAACGCCGCAGAAAAATAAGTTTATTTTCTGTTCCTAAAAGCAGCCTTTTTATATTTTCCGTATGCCTGAAAATAACCATAAACGCCATTAGGAATGCAAATATATAAAAATACAAGGTATTCCCAAAAACAGGAATAAATGAAATGACCGCAACAAGCAATGTAGCACATATTGTACCTAAAGAGACATAACGGGTTAAAGCTACTATTATCACAAAAAAGCCAAGGCATAAAAGGGCCATAACCCAGTCAACCATAAACAGCACAGCCACTGCTGTAAGTGCTCCCTTGCCCCCTTTAAACCCAAAATATACCGGCCAGTTATGCCCTATAACCGCCCCTGCGCCTGCTGCTAAAAGGCTTACGCAATCTTTAGCCTCTCCTGAATAAAAGTAAACGCTAAGGAACAAGCCTATATAACAGGCAACCATCCCTTTCAATATATCTCCCGCAAGAACAAAGACCGCAGCAGATTTTCCAATTACTCTCAGAGTATTGGTAAGACCGGCGCTTTTGCTTCCATGGCTTCTTATGTCCTTGCCGTATATTCTCCCTACAATCACCGCTGTATTAAGGCTGCCTAAAAGGTAGCCCAAAGCTAAGGCCGCAAAAATCTTTAAAATATCAATCATCACTCTTCTCCCTTTAAATTATTCTAAATCTCTTTTATTTCTCCATTAATACAAGGTTTTAGCATTGTCCTTCTCCAGAAAATTTTTCAATAAACTTCTACTTTTTTTCATGCTCAAAGGGCATCTACAATAAGGATGCATTAAATGATTGAATAGTCAGAAAAACGACCGATAAAAAATCCTTCATTAGTCACAATATTTTTAATCAAAATTGCATGCTTTCCTTCTTCTACTTCAATGATCCTATCAATTAATAAAAGGGGATAACGATGGGGAATAATTTCTTTAATTTGTTGAATAATGAACATGAATTTCTCTCCTTTATACCATAGCTAGATATTTTAGTTAGTTTGATTTCCTAAAATTACATGTTCGAATATTGGCAATAATTAGGACCTAGTAATATTATTTGATTATATAACTAGATGTAAAAATAGTAAAGGGGGGATACATGTATGCAATCAAAAGCAAGAATTACAGCTATTGGTACCTATGTACCTGAAAAAAAGTTGACCAATGATGATTTAGAAAAAATAGTAGATACAAATGATGCATGGATTGTACAAAGAACTGGGATGAAGGAAAGAAGAATTGCTGGTGATAACGAATATACCTCTACTTTAGCTTTTAAAGCTATTGAAAACTTAGTAGAACGTTATCATAAAAGTCTTGTCGACGTTGATTGTGTTCTCGTTTCAACAACTACGCCAGACTACACTTTTCCAAGTGTAGTCTGCCAAATACAAGAGCATTTTAATATTCAACATACAGGCGCTGTTGATTTCAATGCGACTTGTGCTGGTTTTACATATGGATTACATCTGGCGAATGGTTTAATTACATCTGGTCTTCATCGCAAGATTTTAATTGTAACGGCAGAAACCTTATCTAAGATTACAGACTATACAGATCGAACTACATGTATCTTGTTTGGAGATGGAGCCGCAGCTGTTTTAGTAGAGAAAGATGAAGAAGTGTCTAGCTTTATAGCTACCCATATTGGGACAAATGGAGGAAATGAAACATGAGATTACGTATTCAATTGTTACTCATGAATCTATTAAGTACCAGTATTATGGTAATTGCTATTTGGTATAGTGAGACGAAAATGTTACTTGAACCGGAACAAACGCGGTTATTAACAGTAATTGCATTTGGGGCATTCATTATTTCAACGTTTATTTATTGGTTAATGACACGTCCTATCATGAGATCTATACAAAATTTAATAAAATTGACGAAACAATTTAGTGATAGACACTTTGAAACGATGTATATAATTGGACAAGAACCACGGGAGTTTAAAGAATTAGCAACAGCCTTTCAACAGATGGCAAAAAAGTTAGAAGAAGGGTTTACTAGGTTAGAGGAAGAGGAAAAATCCCGTAAGAAGTTAATTACCAATATCTCACACGACTTACGAACACCTATGGCTAGCATGCAATTGATGATAGAAGCATTACAAGATAACCTGATTGAAGATCCTGAAATGAAAAAGCAATACTTAGCGACGGTATTAAAAGAAATAGAAAGATTAAGTGGATTAATTAACGACTTATTTGATCTTTCAAAGTTAGAGTTTGAGCAAGTAGATTTTCACCCAAGTTTCACACATTTAGATAAAGTTCTATTAGATGTATTAGAGTCACATTCTGTCTTGTTAGGAGACAAACAAATCCATGTGCAATTGGATGTTCCTGATACATTACCTCGACTTTTGATTATGTCTTGTAAAATAGAAAGGGTCATAGGTAATTTATTACATAATGCAATTCGATATTCTCCTATCTCTGGAACAATTGAATTGACTGTAGAAGAAAATAAACAAACTCAACAGGTCCAATTCACTTTGCGGGATGAAGGAATCGGACTCTCTCCAAATGATCAATTACGCGTATTTGAACGTTTTTTTAGAACAGATCGATCAAGAAGTTCGCAATCTGGAGGATCCGGACTTGGATTAGCTATTGCAAAATCATTGATTGAAATGCACAAAGGGGAAATTGGTGTGAGGAATCGCGCAGATGGTAAGCAGGGAAGTGAATTTTGGTTTACTCTTCCCATCACATCAGAAAAAAATAAGGACGCTGAAAGACTTTTGTAACATTTACGTTATAAAAATGAAAGACCTTCTTGTTAACATTCTACTACACAGTATGTTACAGGAGGTTTTTTACTTTATGAAAAGAAAATATGTATGGTTTATAGGTGGTTTGATAATTGTATTGGGGATTTTATGGTCATTGTTCCGACCAGAGAAATTATTTATTGATAAGCACGTGAATGAAGCATTGCCACAAACAGAGATACAATCAACTGAAGCAAAGCAACAAAGTGATCGAGTAATAAGTGAAGGGCAGTTTCAAAACGGTGTCCATGAAACAACTGGAACGGCAAAAATTCATCAATTAGCGGATGGAAAACGTGTTTTACGACTTTCTGATTTTGCAACATCTAATGGGCCAGATGTACGAGTTGTATTAGTTCCTACAAATCGTTTGAAAAATAATGAAGACGTGAAAAACTATCAGTATATTGAATTAGGAAAATTAAAGGGAAATAAAGGAGACCAAAACTACGAAATTCCTGAAGGTATAGATGTAAGTGCATATGGTTCGGTTTCTGTTTGGTGTAAAAGATTTAATGAAAACTTTGGTGTGGTTTATTTTAATAATTAAATATAAACTTGAAATTTTCCTCTTACTCAAAGGAGAGATTCATATGGGATATGGTGGTAGTTGCGGCGGAGGTGGCGGATTCGCCATACTAGTTGTGCTCTTTATCTTATGAATCATAGTTGGAGCTAGCTGCAGCGGATTTAGTTGCTAAGAAGGGGGGCACTCATAAGAGTGTCTTTTTTATATTTCTCAATTTTTGTATATTTTGGAGTTACTGGACGTTTATGGAGAGATTATATTCATGCACAAATAATTTTAAGAGTATGCCAGGAAATCTTTGATTTATCAAGAAAAATTAAATTTAAAATGCATTATATACAGAAGCCACTTGAGGGGAGGAATGTCAAATTACAAAACGTATCATATAGTAAAGGGGAGATTTTAGTAAAAGTTGAATGATACGATGGTCACTACATTTTTAAGTAGGAAGGAAAGAACATGAAATTTCTATCTCGTTTTGGCCGACATTTCCACCGTTTACAGTGGAAACTGACTTTATTTTATGTATTAACAACCATTGGTGTACTATTGACACTTGAAGTGATGGGATTTCTTATATCACTTAGTCTAGTGAAATATAATGCGGACCGAATGTTTGAACAACAGATAAGTGTACAAGCTCAAAATATATCTTCTAACTTTAACGGACCATTTATTAATCAAAGTCAACTGAAGAAAGCATTAGATGATTGGCCCAGTGAAGTAGGAACTGAATTCGATGGATTTTCTGCGGTCATTGATTCTAATCGGAATTTACTTGCAAGTGCTGGAGAGGATGTGCCGCAGTTTATTGATTATAAAGCAGAATTTCCTGCGAAAGTTTCTCGGCATATATATACAGTGTTGTCACTGAAACCATCTGAAGTGCGTAAATTTAAAACATATAGTTACTATAAGAATGAGATTTTATATATTGTTGCTCCATTAGCAAATGAGAAGGATGTTCGTGGGGTATTAGTGGTTAAAGCAGAAAACATACATTTTTCTCTCAGTGATTTTTGGGAGGCTACTTTTCAGTTTTTTGGATTTAGTATGTTGGCTTTCTTTATTGGTGCAGCAATTGTTGGTATTACTTTTGGAATTATTACGTCTCGAAGTCTCGTTCGTCGTATCCGAAAAATATTAAATTCTACAGATCAATGGAGTCATGGAGACTTCACAACATTTGTACAAGATCCTTCAAAGGATGAATTGGGGCAGTTGGCACGTAAGCTGAATCAGATGGCGAAACAACTACGTACTTTGTTTAAAGTCCGTCAAGATTTAGCAACACTAGAGGAACGCAATCGATTAGCTCGTGAGCTACATGATAGTATTAAGCAGCAACTATTTGCTACATCAATCTGGCTGAACACTAGCAAATCCCTTATCGGAAAAGACGAAGACAAAGCTAAAGAGCATTTGTTAAAAGCAGAGAATGTGTTACAGCAAACCCAGCACGAGTTAAGTGCATTGATTCAGGAATTACGTCCTGTTGCACTTGAGGGGAAGGATTTAGCATATGCATTAAAGGATTATGCGGCGAGGTGGCAAGAACAAACTAGTATCATAGTTAATTTGGAGATAAGTGGACAGCGACAAGTATCCTCCATTATTGAGGAGACGTTCTTTCGCATCACACAGGAGGCACTGAATAATGTTGCACGCCACAGTCAGGCAAATATGGTAATGATTCATCTAGATTGTGAAGAAGTTGTAACTCTTTCTATTCATGATAATGGTTGCGGGTTTGATATTCAAAGACTGGATCGACAAGGAATAGGTTTGTCATCTATGCGTGAACGGATTTATACGTTAAAGGGGTATATTGATATCCAAAGTGAGATGGAGAAAGGTGTGAAAATTACTGTTCAGTGTAAGCAACCAGACATTCAAGAAGGTAACAAGCCGAATGTCAATTGCAATTCAGAAGAGGTGATAAATAATGGGGAAGGAAGATCTGATTTCGATTTTAATTGTTGATGATCATGCCATTGTAAGACAAGGATTGAATGCTCTATTCACAATTCAACCTGATTTTCATGTAGTTGGAGAAGCAGAAGATGGTGAAAAGGCTACGGCTCTAGCTACTGAACTTGTGCCAGATATCGTACTAATGGATTTAGTGATGCCAGGTATCAATGGTGTAGAGGCCATTCGAAGAGTTAAGCAAGTTAGTCCTCGTTCTCAAGTGATTGTGTTGACTTCGTATCATGAGGATGAATACATTTTTCCAGCATTACGTGCAGGTGCAATATCATATGTACTTAAAGACATTGAGCCTAATAAATTGGTTGAAACTGTAAGGAGAGGCGTACAAGGTGAATCTATTATGCATCCACGGGTTGCTGCACGGGTTGTTAATGAGATTCGTGCTACGAAACAGACATCTCCCAATCCGTTTTCTGAGCTAAGTGAACGAGAATTAGAAGTATTAAGGTTGATTGCTAGAGGGCTTACGAATGCTGAAATTGCTGAAGGTCTTTTCATTAGTGAAAAGACAGTTAAAGGCCATGTTAGTAACATTCTAAGTAAGCTGCATATGCTTGATCGTACGAAAGCTGCTGTTTTTGCTTGGGAACATGGGTTTATGCGTCCGAATCAGGAAAAAAATTATTAATCTAGATTAGAAGGTTTTTATACCAATTCCATTATGCGGAATTGGTATTTTTATTTTTTAATATTTCCAGGTTGTTACCTTACAAATGTGATTATGGAATTTCTTCACTAAACGGACCTCTAGAACTGTTTATAAACAGTTCTAGAGGTCCGTTTCAAATTAGCTTTCTTATCATAATATGAACTTATTCATCAATATACACTGGGGAGTTGAAGAATATGGTTTTTAAGTTAAATCATATACGACGGTCGAAAGATCACTATTCACAAGGTACATTGAAAGGCAGGGCGGAAAAGCGGAGTTTTTTGCTATCAAATTGGTATCGGTGGATTGCCTATATAACTGCAATTTGGTCCATTTCTTACGGATTTCTGGGAGCGTATTGGGCTTTAGGAGGCGCAGGATTCCCTTTTGGTGAAAATGATTCCAGAGGGTTTATGATGGGATCATTTTTAGCAAACATACAATCAGATGTGGGAGGAGTAACAATCGCCTGCATCGGGTGGCTTGGATCAATCGTTGCATTGGCTACAATCCGAATATGGAGAGAAATAATTCCACGTGCAATCCTGCTCATTTTCGCATGGATAATGTGCATCACCTTAGTGTTTGTGATTCCCGATGTCCGGGTATTACAGAATTTCGCTTATTCATTCATGTTACATTTTCAACTCATCGATTGGCCTGTCATAAATCAACTTCTATGTATGGGAGGAGGATTTTTATGGGGAGCCACAGCATTGGCTTATCAGCGGCGGAGCCGAGGAGCATGTGTGATTTGTGGGCGAAAAAAAGAGACTCAAGATATATCAATTGCCGGAAATAAATTTGGGAAATATGCGACCTATATTGCTATCGTTTTGGCACTTCCTTATGCGATTGTTCGTTTAACGTGGGCAGCAGGGATTCCATTGGGGATGAGTAATACAGCAGCAATGACAATTAGTAGCCAGTCACTTACAGAACGTATGATAGAGGCTGTTCTTGGTGGATTACCTATATGCGGTGCTATTCTGACATTGGGACTTATCCAAGAATGGGGAGAAAAGTTTCCTCATTGGTTCTATTATTTGGGTGGAAAGCGTGTTCCTATTTGGTTCGCGGTGATACCAGCAACATGTGCATCTGTTCTTCTCATTCTTGCAGGATTAAAAATAAGTCCGATTATCATTTCAAAAATATTGGACGGTTCCATCAATACGGGAAATTGGGGAGAATTAGGGCCTTCACTATTTTGGCTTCCATGGGGAATAGCATTAGGGCTAGCGACTATTTCTTACTACCAAAGGAGGCGAGGGCAGTGTAAATATTGTAAAAGGTTCTAGCTTGATCACTTTCTAAAAAAAGGAGTTGTTCTTTCGCGATGTCAAATACTGAGAAGAAAAGCGAAAACGGAATTCATATTTTTAGATGGTTATCATTATGGCCCAAATGGATTGGTTATACGGCGGTTGTTTGGTCGCTGATGTATTTGATATTAGGTCAGTATTGGGCGTTGGGAGGAAAGGGGTTTCCATTTGGAATAGGGGATCCACAATCTGAATATTCAATGCTAGCTGGTTTGAGGCCTGAGACTGGTGCACCTATAATGGTTGGCTTTGGATTAATGGGGGTCATTGTAGCTGTCATGATGATTTGTGGCTGGGGCAAGGGCCTTTTACGAATAGTATTACTCATGTTTATGTATATGTTAGTAGCGATTCTATTATTTGCAGTTATTGACTACCGTGTTTTGGCGTCTGCAGCATATGGATTTATCTTTTTGATTGGAGCGCCATTTGATTTTCCGCATGGAGTTAAATTTTTTGAACAGATGATGTATTGGACGATTATAAATCAGTATATTAGTATGCTAGGAGCTTTTCTATGGAGTGCGACTGCCTTAGTCTATCAGCGTCAAACACGAAATGCTTGTTCGTATTGTGGCCGAAATAGTAATCAATCAAAATGGACATCACAATCCTCAGCAGCATCTTGGGGGAAAAGGTGTACTTACATTGCCATAATAATTCCTATCTGTTATTCCATAACAAGATGGTGTTGGGCGATAGGCATTCCACTGGGAACTACCAAAGAATTACTTGATTCTTTTGAGCGTGATTCACCTGGAATTTGGTTAATGGGCGCGTCCTTGGCTACCGTAGCTCTTGGAGGAGCAATTCTTACGCTGGGACTTATTCAGCCTTGGGGAGAAATTTTCCCGCGTTGGTTTCCGTGTATTGCTGGTAGGCGTGTACCTCTTTCATTAGCGATTATTCCTGCTTCACTGGTTTCTATAATGGTTACTTCAGCCGGTTTGATGTACATCCGGGGGTTTATTAATAAAGGGGGTCTAGATCATAGGGGATGGGCATTGGAAGGTCCAGAGTTATTATGGCCAATTTGGGGAGTGGCTCTGTTTGGTGCTACAATTGCTTACTATTATCGGAGGCGTGGTATGTGTAAATATTGCAAACAGGTTATAAAGTGAAAATTTATTTAGTGCGGAAGCGTACTGCCCGCGAATAGCAGGATAAATAATGTGTTACAGGAAAACAAAACTCTTTTATAACTTAATTTTGAAGGAACAGATACTCTTTTCCTTTTATCGGCTCGTGAAGAAGTATGAAAATCAGAATTTATAATTTAAAAGTCAGCTTAAAGTAATTGCAATAAGCAATTTGAATAGTAATCTTAAGTAAAAAAAGAGAGAAGAACTCACCAATGTTCTTCTCTCTTTTTATATGTAATTAGGGTTTCCATAACTGTAGATATGGATGGTGTAAATTAGTGGATGAATAATTTACTCTTAAAATTATAACAGAAAAAATAAAGATTATTATATGTAATATTGCATAAGAAAGGTTGATTTTTAAACAACAATAATTTATGTCAATAAAAAGGAGCTACTGGCGAAATAATGAGGAGCACCTTTTCATATGGCGAGTTTGTTTCTTAGTTATTCTTTGTATTTTATACCATTCCCCCAATCGTGTAAGGTTAAGGGAGATGACAGAAGAGAGGAAGATTTACAAATGAACGTATTAAAAAATGGAACATTGCAAGTGCCTGGAGCAAACATCTATTATGAGGTACGAGGTACAGGTCCGCTCCTTCTTTTAATCCATGGTGGAGGTGGTGATGCTGACAAGTTTCATAATCTCGCTAACCATCTTGCTGACCGTTATACTGTTGTTACTTACGATCGACGTGGCCATTCGCGTAGCAATCTTGCTAATCGAACTGAGGATTATCAAGTAGAGACACATAGTGATGACGCTCACCGCCTACTAGCTAAACTGACCGATGAACCAGCGTACGTATTCGGAAGTAGCTCTGGTGCTGTCATCGGACTCGATTTATGCATACGACATCCGGGACAGATTCGGATTATTATCCCACACGAACCGGTTTTATTGCAGCTTTTATATGACAATGAGCTTGTACAGGCAAAACAATTCTTGGAATATCTTAAGGAGAATCATCGAAATGAGGTTGTAAAGTTACTATCAATTTCAGAAGTGGATACTAACAATTGTGGCCACTCGAAGAATGAGAAAACAGAGCGTCTTTTAAGTAATTCAACGTACTTTGTTGAGCATGAAATTCCGGGGATAATAAATTATTCGCTAGCCATAGATGCATTGAAGGCTCGATTAAAATCTTCACTCATGCAAGTGCTTCCAGCTGGCGGAAGTGCATCACGAGAATTTTTTGCTTACCGATGTTCGGTCGTACTAACAGAACTATTGGGAACAAAGTTTGTGGAATTTCCTGGGCATCATGGGGCCTACAATTCAGAACTTCATCAAGAGTTTGCTGAAAAACTACACAATATTTTGAAGGCTGAAAATGCTTAACATGAATGTCTTAAATAATATCATTTGGTGTGGGAGTTCCCTTCTTGGAGTAAACATCACGGCAAAGAGATTACCGCTGGACTAAACTTAAGAGACGAAGCTATTCGTCTCCTAAACATAGGAAATATGGGGAGAGTCTAATGAAATAGAGTTCAATAAGATTCTATACTTGGTATCTCTCACTTTCAGGTATATCATCGGGTAATTGTGGTTAGTTCAATCGATTCCGAATAAAATTGATAGTATCAGTTGCGATTTTTTTACGTTTAAGAACAATCCCAGCATGTCCACATGTATAAATATATCGCGTAGGTCTTTCCCAGGATTCCCACAAATAGTCCGTATCCTCAGAAGGCACATATAGATCGTGCTTACCTGAAATTAATAAAATATTTTCTTTTTTTACTTTTGGTAATGCTTGACTCGGTTCAGTGATTTTCCAATAATCTATTAAATCATCATAAGTTACACCATGGTGTTCCAAGTCTTCTTTAATAAACTTACCTGGATTTGTCTTCCAAATTGAATAAGAAAGTCGATTAGCGTAGAAAATAGATGCTAATACATCAATTTCTGGTTCGACTAGAGCTGTTAGGTTAGTAATAAACCCACCTAAACTGATTCCTATTAGAATTAGGGGACCATTTTTATTTGCTTTAATCCATTTAATCAAAGTTCGTAAATCAGCTACCGCTTGTCTAGTTGCTTGTACAGTTCTCTCAATATTGGCACTTACCATGAACTCTCCACTGAAAAGGGAGTGTTCGGGTTCTCTTTCAAAATGATAGGGTAGAGTGAAATAATACATATTCCACCTCAAGTTGGTCATATGGTCATGAAATATTTTTTTTACACGTTCGTTAGAATCCATTCGCCAACCATGAACAAGGATGACATGAGGTGTATCTTCATTTTTATGTAAGAATACTTCACCAGTTACAGAGTCGTTGCGTGAATCACCAGATTGAATCGAGCTTTTATATTTAAATTGTCCAACCATGTATTCCTTTTCCTGTTGTGAATGCTTAATGTTAAAACGAATATCAGATGGTTTTACTTGATAAAAGGAATCTATGTCCTTTACATCTAGTGAGCTGTTAGAAAGAGAAGCATACTGAAACGCTACACTCCTTTTTTTATGCAAATCATACAGGGCGTATCGATCAATGAGTTTTGAAAAAATCAAATTAGCCTCCTCCAAAATATATTTGGTTTCAAACATGGGAAACATTCATGTTTTATTTATGCTATAAATTAATTACAAAATATTAAAAGGATTATTCATCATGAATAATCTAAATGAATTTCTAGAAGAAAATCAAATTATAAACCCATAAATAATTTATACTCATGTTCATCAAGCTAGTAAAAAAAATACCCAAAAATAGTAAAATTGACATCCCCAGAGTAAAAATGTACAAAATTATTGTTTTGGGGGCAGCATAAAACCTTAACTGGATAGCGATGGGGTAGCAATAACAAAATGCGAGCTTCGTGCGCTAAGAAAAATTTTATAAACAAAAGCTAATGCCCCTATATATTTAAGATATCGGGCTCTTGTTTATATTGCTTTTTTTAATCAATTTTTGACATGAAACTTATAATAATACATTTTAAAAAAAGTAATTAAACTACCTATACTAAATTGAACAGGTTTCATATATACGTTTAAAAATATCATTTAGGAACTAACATTTTGGTTAGGCACCAATTTACCCTTATGTGAAACATAACTATGTGCTATCATTTCTAACATATTATAAACACACCACACCAAGTTAATATAGAAGGAAATGAAGAATGTAATAAAACTAATTCGCCAATAACAGCAAACAGAACCTCCATAGATTGTGTTGCTTCCACATTAGCTAGCTTTTGCATATCTCATCTAACCATATCGATTGCTTTGAAAAATAAAATAGTTGCAATTACACCCGAATAAATAGCAACTAAAATAGATTGCATAGTTTGCTCTTTACTGGGCACTCCCTTTTATAATTCACCGTGCTATGCATATTATGGGATAGTTGGTAATAGAAGAGTTAACATCCTTTTTTAATATATATTATACTTAAAATTTAATATGTTTTATCATAATCTTACGTTAAAGTAGTGGATATTACCAAAGTATTACTTTATGTTAAGATTTATAAAAAGAAGTTCCTTTTTTCTGAAAATGTATATTAATGCGAAATCAATCATAAACATCCGAAAGTGATTTTATATTTCATTAATGTATTCCTTTCCATCTACATTAATCCTTTATTGCAACAGCTTTCACATCTAAAATAAGATGTTTCAATAAAGGAAAGTATAAGTATCTTTATAATGATTTTCCAATATAATCAATGTGTTAATAAAAGGAACTCTGTGTTATTTTTGCTTTTCTACTAACTAATACAGCTTCAAACAATGGACACAATTGTTACATGCCAAGTGTAATTTATTATCCATTCAAGATTCTGTTTATTCAATCTTTCTAAAAATATAAAAACATTAAACTCATAAATATACAAGTTATAATGAAGGCGTCTAGAGATAATCTATTACCTCTAGAGAAAATATCAAACCTAGTTCGGGTGCAAAAATTCTAAAGACCTTGCAAGAAACCTTCTAAAGTTGGACATACTGATACGATTACTCTAAGAAAGTTGTGTGATCAGAAGGGAGATTTATTTAACATGAAAACGAAAGCGCTATCAACTAGATTTTATTTTGAATTGGTCATTCTAATAACCTAGATTCAACTGCAATTAAAAATAATAAATTATGGGGGTGCTTATATGAACATGAATGTAGCATCTATTAAAGAAAAAAAGGTTGTTAAATACAAAAGTTGTTTTGATGTGATTGGGCCGGTAATGATAGGTCCTTCAAGTTCACATACTGCAGGTGCTTTGGCTATTGGAACAGTTGCCAATAAATTATTTCAAGGTCTTCCAAAAAAAGTCGTGGTAAGGTATTATGAATCATTTGCTGAAACCCATAAAGGACACGGAACTGATTTTGCAATTATTGCTGGGATATTAGGATTTGCTGCCGATGACAGCAAAGTGCCAGATGCTATTAAAATAGCAGAATCTAAAGGAATTGACATTACCTTTATTGAAAAAGCTGGTGATAGTCCTGCTGGTCATCCAAATACGGCAGATGTATATTTAGAGGATGAAAGCCGAAGTATTAGAACGATGGGTATTTCGGTCGGTGGTGGATTAATTGAAGTCAAACATGTTGAAATTGACGGATTTAGCTTAGATCTGCAGGGGCCATTGCCAGTTATTATTGCGATTTCCGAAAGAGCTGACTTTGAATTTGTCTTACGCAGGATCTTTAAACAATATGATGTGGAAATCAACAACTTTCATAGTTTGGAAGAAAACAGGAAATATTTATATGGATTCGCTTTGGATTCGCTATTGCCAAGTAATGTTCAGAAGGAATTAGGAAATTTAAGCAATATAGCTAATCTCATTATTCTTTAGTTACATTGAGGAGTGAAAAAATATGTTTATGACCATAAAAGAAATTGTGGATGCAGCTAATAAAAGCCAAAAACCAATTTATGAATTAGCGATCGAACAGGAAATCGAACAAACTAAAACTTCTTATGAAGAAGTTTGGAGTAAAATGGAAAGAAATTTATCGACTATGGAAAATGCCATAAATAAAAGTATCGAGGGGGACGGGGTATTTTCTCCGACTGGTTTAACCGGAGGTGATGCTGTTAAAATTAAAAACTATCGAGAAAATAGGAAAACTCTTTCTGGAGATTTGATGGTGTTAGGGATTCAAAGTGCTATCGGTGTTAATGAAGTAAATGCAGCATTAGGGGCTATTTGTGCAACTCCAACAGCAGGTGCGAGTGGGACGATCCCGGGAGTCCTATTTAGTATTAAAGATACGTTGCAGTTAAGTCATGAAGATATGATTCATTTTCTATTCACTTCAGCGTTATTTGGGACGATAGTCGCAAACAACGCTTGTATTTCAGGAGCGTACGGAGGATGTCAAGCTGAAGTAGGCAGTGCTTCAGCAATGGCGGCTGCAGCAGCGGTAGAAGCTGCCGGTGGAACGCCACAGCAATCTTCTGAAGGTTTTTCAACCGCATTACAAAATCTACTCGGTTTAGTTTGTGATCCGGTCGCTGGTTTGGTAGAAATTCCTTGTGTAAAGAGAAACGCCATTGGAACGGCAAATGCTTTAGCAGCAGCAGACATCGCATTAGCCGGCGTAAACAATATCATCAATGCTGATGAAGTTATTGAAGCGATGTATAGAGTTGGAAGACAGATGCCTCGCGAATTAAGAGAGACGGGTTTAGGCGGAATTGCGACTACACCTACAGGGATTGCCATTAAAAATAAAATCTTTGGAGAGAAACAATCAAATCAATAAATAGTTATCGGAAATATTGTGAAATAGTTAACAATTCTATTCTCTATTGTTCTACTAAGGATGTCTGTATATTGAGCGCCATTATCACTAAAATATACTACTTTATAATTAAAATATTTTGTAAGCGATAACAAATCCATCAGGTTGATAATTAGCGAATTTTTTGATTTTGATCAACTTAGAAGAATGACACACGATGTGGCGCATTTTGTAAGCAATTCATTTTTCAAGAACGGTCTATATTCCTAAGCCTTAAAAAGAGAAGTAAGAATAGGACACAAGGAGGAATTATTATATGAATGGGAATACTGCAAAAAACATAGAATTTCAAGCTGAAAATAATGCAGTCAAAAATGAGAAATATCCAGACCCTAAAAAGTGGCATAAGCAGGATACTACCTGGGCATTGAGCCTATTTGGAACAGCAATTGGAGCAGGCGTACTCTTCTTACCTATTAATGCAGGTTCAGGTGGTTTATTATCATTACTGTTAATTACCATACTTGCATATCCTGTTATGTATTACTCACATAGGGCGCTTGCTAAAATGATATACGCTTCTAATTCTGCTGATGAGGGGATTACAGGCACAATAAGAGAGTATTTCGGAAACCAGGCAAGTATCATTTTTAACATAGTATATTTCGTCTCAATTTATACGATCGTGCTGATGTATTCGGTTGCGCTTACAAATACTGCAAGTAGTTTTATCGTGCATCAATTGCACATGCAGGAGCCTCCAAGGGCCATTTTATCGCTTGTATTAGTACTCGGTCTTATCGCTATACTAAATTTTGGTCAAGATATCACTGTAAAGATCATGAGTATGCTAGTATATCCTTTCATAGCTTCTCTACTTTTTATCGCAATATCTTTGATTCCGCAGTGGAATACGTCCATGCTTAGTTTTTCAAGTGTTTCTACTGCTTCAACAGGAACAGGATATCTCGGAACGATATGGATGATACTACCAATCATAGTATTCTCGTTTAATCATTCTCCTATGATTTCGTCATTCGTTATGAAACAGAGAGCTACCTATGGAATAGAAGCTACTGATGCCAAGTGTGCTCAAATACAAAAAGTTTGTTATATCATGACATTCGCTGTTGTTATGTTCTTTGTTTGGAGCAGTACCTTGAGTTTGACTCCAAATGATCTTATGATGGCAAAAGAACAGAACTTGTCAATCCTATCCTACCTTGCTAATGAGCTTAATTCGCCTCTAATCACGATTGCAGCTCCTATCATTGCTTTTACGGCCATAACAAAGTCCTTCCTTGGTCATTATATAGGAGCATATGAGGTAATGCGTGACATGATTATCAAGTCCAGTAAAACACGCGGGAAAGATATAGGAGAAAAAACAGTTAAGACAATGATCCTTACTTTTGTCGTATTAACATGCTGGTATGTTGCTTATGCAAATCCAAGTATTCTTGGGCTCATTGATGCCCTTAGCGGTCCGTTAGTTGCTGCAATCTTATGTCTATTACCAATGTATGCGATCCATAAAGTACCAGTACTAGCTAAATACAAAGGGAAAGCGAGCAATGTATTTGTCATTATTATAGGTATCCTTACTGTCCTAGCAAGTATTAAGTCATTATTCTAATTCACTATTGTTAAACCAAAGAGGTCATGGTTTTGGACAAATTTCTCACCTTGGAGAGTTTGTCCTTTTTTGATCATATGCATAACTTTTATTCCAGTAATCACTTTTTTAGCTGTTTGCAATGATTTTAATCTAAGCATATTAGGGTGCCGCTCCATGTACAGCAAGCTAATATTTTGAAGTATCCCACATCGTGTGCAATTGAAAGGCTTGGTGCTGTACAAGAAGGTGTATTGCGAAATGAGAGACAATTGCCAAACGGTTATGTAAGAGATGCAGTTGTATATAGTATTATTGCAAGTGAATGGCCGGTTATAAAAGAACAACTATTACAAAAACTAGCTGCATATAAATAAGGAACTATGGTCAAATATATAAAACCGAGATACTCCCATTTTTTCGGTTTGAGGGTATCTTGTTTTGGTTCTGTTGCAAAGTTTTTCGAATTGAACTAAACTGTAGGGAAAATGAGATAAGGAGAACGATGCATGGGTTATTTCAAAGGAAAACAATTTTAAAAGGATGTTATTTTAGTAGCCGTCGGCTATTATTGTCGTTTTTCTTTAAGTTATCGTGATGTATCTGAACTTTTGGGAGAACGTGGAATATCGGTTCATCCTACAACCATCAGGTGTTGGGTTCATGAATAGAAACCATTCATGCTATATCTAAACGAAACCGCAGTTTACAGCCAAACTGCGGTTTTTCAACGTACAAGGAACTACATAAATTATTAGTCACTGCCTAAATGGTTCCCCCTCATTTATCAATACCTGTTTCTGCTTTTAAAAACTTTGCAACAGAACCACTCATCCTGAATCGATAGATTCATACAAAAACGCCATCCTTTCTGTATATTTCTACAAAAAGAATAGCGTTTTTTTCGTTTTATGGATACATTTTTTAGCTTGCTGGCGATGGGGTATCGTCACATCGCTATCAAGCTAAGAAAATACAACTACCCCCAGAACGAAAAAATAAACAAAATTCCCATGGACACCTATGAAAAGATGAAATTTCCGCTTTAGGAGCACTTTAAAATGTTAATTTGATGGGCCCCTAGAAGACATTACATTCATTTCTGTTGGCTTTATTAATTCTTTGGTAGTATTTGCAATGGAGTTCATGTTATCACAAAGATAAAAGACATGTTGTATATTTTAGAATTGACATGACATTATATTATTTTTATACTGTTAGTAACATATTACTGTTAACGACAGTATAATGTTATTAACAGTAATGTTATTAATGTTATGATGACAAAAAATATTTTTTACATTTAATCTAGGAGGTTAGATATTTTATGAAACATACAGGGAGACATACAGGTGCTTTTCTTTTGCTGTTTTTAACAGAGGGAGATAGTTATGGAGGGAAACTTCTGCAGAAATGTGAGGAAGAACTTCCCATCAATCCAATTGATAGTGCCATCATATATCGTACACTCAAAAAATTAGAAACAGAAGGTGCTGTTGAATCTTATTTGGACACATCTGATCAAGATAAGCCGAGAAAGATGTACAAAATTACTACAGTGGGAAAAAAACAATTAGAAGAGTTTCAAATAGATATTGAAGAAAAAATTAAAAATTTATCATTTTTCTTAAATAAATTCGAAAAATGGAAGGGGTATAATCATGATTAATGGTACTATCCTTTACACTATAGCTATTATTCTTACCAGTATTTCTTTTATAAAAGATCGAAATAAAACAAAAGATGCTCTATTAAAGTCATGGAAAATGTTTCGTAATCTTATACCTTCCATGCTATCAATTATGCTTTTCGTTGGACTATCACTATCTATATTAACGCCTTCCTTCATTTCTTCCATCATTGGGGAAGAATCTGGATTCATCGGTATTGTTTATTCAGCAATAATTGGCTCTGTTGCACTCATTCCAAGCTTTGTTGTATTTCCTCTTGGAAATACATTGGTCCAAAATGGTGCGGGCCTCCCTCAAGTTGCGGTATTAATGTCTACATTAATGTCAGTAGGAATCACAACTTTACCGATGGAACAAAAGATATTTGGGCGAAGTTTTGCTTATTCTCGTAATGCGTTTGCATTGTTAATGTCTCTCATATTCTCGTATATTATTTGGATGGTGATGGTATGAATGAATTAAAAAGGTATCGTTTCTTTTTCATTTTACTATTGGGACTCATTATATTGACTTTTATAAACCAATCGTTGGGATGGAACGCATTTCAATTAACAGGAAAAAGTATTTTAGATATGCTGTTTCTACTTCCTCCTGTCTTAATATTCGTAGGGTTGTTTGACCAGTGGGTGAAGAAAGAAACATTAATTAAATATATGGGAGAAAAATCTGGAATCTATGGCATCTTATTCTCCCTATTATTAGGAGGAATTGCAGCCGGTCCCCTCTACGTAGCTTTTCCCATTGCGGCACTTTTATTAAAAAAAGGAGCGAGCATACGGTACATTGTATTTTTTTTAGGAGTTTGGACAACCGCAAAATTACCGGTTATTGTATATGAATTTGCCTCATTTGGAGTTGAATTTACACTCATTCACATTTGTTTTGGTTTATTCTTTTTCTATTTAATGGGTGTTATTTTTGAGAAATTTTATGACCATCGACAATTGTTAAAGTATGATATAACTAAAGAAATTTAGATTTAGATCAATAAGTCTTTAAGCTCCTCAATCCCAAATTCTTTTGTAACTGTAGATTTTAAATAGCATTTAATCAAAAATTCTTTATAAACCAGCAGTTTAAGATAGGATAGGGGTCACCTTACATCGCAATCAAGTTAAGAAATTGATTGCTCTCGCTATTTAATTTTATGTAATCGGAGAATTTTGATTAACGTTCTATTGAAGGGGTACCGACCCACATCTATCAACTTAAGAAAAGTAAACACCCTAAAAAGAAAGAATGTGCTTTTTTTGTTACAAATGAACACAAAATTTCGTTCTATGAGCGCTATAAATTTTTAGGTTGATGGAGATGGGCTAGTACCGCATGGCCATCAACCTAAGAAAAGTAATCACCCCAAAAACGAAAAAAAGAGCTGACTTCTCAAAGTAACTAACTGTAGAGAAAGAAACTTTTCAATTTGGGGGTACTTCAAAAGTTTAGCTTGATGGGCATGGGGTTTCCCCCTAATACTATTTTTTTAAAAAGACACATTTACCATTACTATAGTTACCTATAAGTAACCTACGCACATGAAAGTGCATCATTGTCTTTTTACATAAACATAGATACACTTTTAATATAATAAACAACTGAGAAGATTAAGGAGTGTTATACTTGGCAGAATTATTACAAGGTAAAAATGCTTTAATTACAGGAGCAGGTAGAGGGATTGGTCGTGCTGTAGCGATCGCATTAGCGAAAGAAGGCGTAAATGTAGGTCTATTAGCTCGTTCAGAAGAAAACTTAAAAGCTGTAGCGAAAGAAGTAGAAGCAGAAGGCGTAAAAGCTATAATTGCGACTGCTGATGTATCTTCGTATGAAGAGGTAACGGCTGCAATTGAAACGTTAAAAAATGGTTTAGGATCTATCGATATTTTAATTAATAATGCTGGTATTTCTAAGTTTGGTAAGTTTTTAGAACTAGAAGTTGCTGATTGGGAAAAAATCATTCAAGTGAACTTAATGGGTGTATACTATGCAACTCGTGCCGCTTTACCGAGCATGATTGAACAACAATCTGGTGATATTATTAATATTTCATCTACAGCAGGACAAAAAGGTGCACCTGTAACAAGTGCATACAGTGCTTCCAAATTTGGTGTTCTTGGTTTAACAGAATCGTTAGCGATGGAAGTTCGTAAACATAACATTCGTGTAACAGCTTTAACACCAAGTACAGTAGCGACAGATATGGCGGTAGATTTAGGGTTAACTGATGGAAATCCTGATAAAGTAATGCAAGCAGAAGACATTGCAGAATTTATCGTAGCACAGCTGAAATTAAATAAACGTACATTTATTAAATCTGCTGGACTTTGGTCTACTAATCCGTAAGGGCTAAATTTATAAGCAAAGAAGGGATATCTATTCTGTAATGGAGTGGGTGTCCCTTCTTTATTTTTTATGTATGAAACAGAATTTTCGGTATAATTAAATGTGAATGGTAGAAAAGCATTAAAAACTTGAAGGGATGGTATTTCCATGAGTACGATTGAGAAATGGACGGCTGTTGATCAATATATGAGTGATTGTATTAATACCAAAAGATTCTACATTAGAAGAAGTTCTTCAAGCAAACGCGGTAGCTAATTTGCCGGCACATGATGTATCGCGAACTCAAGGGAAGTTTTTACAACTATTAGTACAAATTCAAGGAGCTCGTAATATTTTAGAAATTGGTACTCTAGGTGGATATAGCACAATATGGCTTGCAAGGGCATTGCCATCAGGAGGACGAATTGTTACATTAGAAGCAAGTGAAAAGCATGCTGAAATTGCTCGTAGTAATATTGAATGTGCCAATTTGAGTGATAGTATTGAAATACGAGTAGGATTAGCTTTAGATTCTTTACAGCAAATAGAAAACGAGAAGTATGAACCGCTTGATTTTATTTTCGTAGATGCTGATAAACAAAATAATCCTGCTTATTTTGGATGGGCACTGAAACTATCACGCCCTGGTACTGTAATTATTGGGGATAACGTAGTACGTGAAGGAGAAGTGATTGACAATACTAGTAGTGATCCTCGTGTACAAGGGATACGTCGTTTCTATTAATAGCTGCTGAGCCACGTGTAAGTGCTACAGCGCTTCAAACGGTAGGAAGTAAAGGGTACGATGGATTTGTAATGGCAGTCGTAAAAGAATGATGTAAGGAGACAAAAGGGATGAAAAAGAAGTTTCAAAAATTATAACGTGTATCGTGTGTAGCGTATGTAGCTCGTGGACCTCCAACATACATAGCACCATATATATATTAAAAAATTGGAGGTTATAAGTAGATGAGAACTGAAAGAGAAATGCTAGACTTAATTATAAATACAGCAAAAGAGGATGAAAGAATTCGAGCTGTCATCATGAATGGATCACGTGTAAATCCACATGTGAAAAGAGACTGTTTTCAAGACTATGATATTATTTATGTTGTAAAAGATATACAATCTTTTACGTCTAATCATAATTGGACTCATAGATTTGGAGAAATAATGATCGTACAAATGCCGGAAGAAATGTCATTAGTTCCAGCAGATGGAGACGGGAAATTTCCGTATTTAATGCAGTTCATGGATGGGAATCGTATTGATTTAACGCTAGTTCCAGTGAATTTAATAAATAAGTTCGTTGGACAAGATAGTTTAAGTAAACTGCTTCTTGATAAAGATGATTGTATTGAAGAATTTCAATCATCAAGCGATAAGGATTACTTAATAAAAAAGCCTACAGAAAAAGAGTTTTTGGATTGCTGTAATGAATTTTGGTGGTGCAGTACAAACGTAGGGAAAGGACTATGGAGAGAAGAACTTTCTTATGTGAAAGGGATGCTTGAAGGTCCAGTACGAGATATGTTAATCATAATGCTAGAATGGCATATTGGTATGAAAACAGACTTTACAGTTAATGCAGGGAAGTTTGGTAAGCATTTTGAGCAATATGTTGACAAAGGTATGTGGGAGCAATTTAAAAGGACATTTTCAAATGCAGAATATGAAAACATTTGGCAGTCATTCTTTGTAATGGGAGATCTGTTTAGGAAAGTTGCGAACGAATTTGCTAACACTTATGGTTATCAATATCCGCAAGATGATGATGACAAAGTGACGAGCTATTTAAAACATGTGAAGGCTTTGCCGAAAGAGAGTACAACGATATATTAATTTTATAAAGTAGTAAGACTGTCCTAATTACGGACAGTCTTATTTTTGTTCAGGAATAAGAATTTCTCTAACAAAGTGCATATAAACGACATATGAAATTTTAGGGAGGTTTTTTATCATGTGTTATTTTTATATACCAGAAATTTTCGTTCCATTTCAATGGGGACTAGAACGAGATATTTCGTATGCTTATATGCCATATAACTCATTTTACTATGGAGACTATATAAGCACATTGCCATACGCATTAAATATCCTTCAAAATTATGAAGTCCAAATGAAAGAAGAGGAGCGGGGATCATGGACACCGTTTTCGTGGGTCGAAAAATATGCGTATGCATTTTCAGGACCATACAATAAAGCGGAAGTAGCTCTTACATTTGATGATGGACCAGATTTAGTATTTACACCAAAAATATTAGATAAGTTAAAAAAACATAATGTGAAAGCTACTTTTTTCCTTCTCGGCGAAAATGCAGAAAGGTACCCGAACGTAGTGAAGCGCATAGCGAATGAGGGGCATGTAATTGGTAATCATACGTATAATCATCCGAATTTAGCGAAAGTAAATGAGGCTGAGTACCGTAATCAAATTATAAAAACAGAAGAAATATTAAATCGTTTAGCTGGTTATGCACCGAAGTTTATACGTCCACCGTACGGTGAAATACTTGAAAATCAATTAAAGTGGGCGACAGAGCAAAATTTTATGATTGTACAGTGGAGTGTTGATACAGTTGATTGGAAAGGGGTAAGTGCTGATAACATTACAAATAATGTGTTAGGGAATTCATTCCCAGGTAGTGTCATACTTCAGCATTCAACTCCAGGCGGACATTTACAAGGATCTGTAGATGCGCTAGATAAAATCATTCCGCAGTTAAAAACGAAAGGAGCACGTTTTGTAACACTTCCAAGTATGTTTCAGACATCTAAAGAGAGAAAATAAGACTGTTAATAATTGGAATTCACAAAATTGTATAGTATAATGTAAGTGTAAGTTAGGAGGTGGATATAATTGATGTATGCACTAGTAAATATAGGAATGAGCATGTTGATTGGTGTTATATTTATACTTGCGGCACTTATTCTTCAAAAAAATCCACCGACAGATATTAACGCAGCATATGGTTACCGTACGAAACGATCTATGAAAAATAAGGAATTATGGGATGCGGGTAACAGGTATAGTGCAGAAGTGATGAAACAAAATGGATACATTATTATGTTAATTGGAAGTGTTATTAGTATACTATTTAGATATCCTCATACAACTTTAGTGATTATGGTTGTTATGCTGTTGTTAATCATTCACTTATTTATGCGAGTAGAGAAAAAATTGAAGATACTTGAACAATAATGAAAAAATATGACTCCCTAGTAATATAAACTGGGAGTCATATTTCATGTGCAAACTATTATTTTTTTAACAATTCTGTTCCTTGTTCTACAACAAATTCATAGTATTCAAGATCATACGGATAAATATCTTCAAATGTTATTGTTATCGGCCTACTGTTTAAAACAGAAATAGTCGTTAAAGATGAAATATTTCTTTTTAGTAGTTGCAGAAAAGAAGTTGCATGTACTTTCATCACATCGTCTACTTCTTCACCTGGTGCAAATGGAAGTGGGTTTATTACGTTGTGAAAATACATATGGCAAAACTCACGATCAATAAGATTTGAAATTTCATAATCTATTTTAAAGATACCTTTGTATGCTAAATCAGTAGTTTGAAAAGAAAGCCCCAATTCTTCTTCAATTTCACGTAGGCCACCCATTTGTACATCTTCATCATGCATAATGTGTCCAGCGGATGTAATATCCCATATACTCGGAGCTTCTTTTTTATTTTTAGAGCGTAATTGGAAATATAAGAACATATCCTCTTCATCTTTTTCTACAAACCAGCAATGAAATGTTTCGTGCCAATCACCGTCACGATGCACTTCATCACGTAATTTCTTTCCAAGTGTATTTCTTTCAGGATCAAATATTGTTAACCATTCTGTCATTTTAATTCCCCTTTCTGCAAATTTTATTATACAATATTTGTATTGAATTTTGGAAAAATAAAGAAAAAAGAGGTGGTTATAAGTGGAGATTGAGAGTAAGGAAATAAAATCAATAATTTCAACTGAGGAAGAATTACGACAAATATTGGGGCAACCTAGTGAACGTGCTTTGAAAAAAGTTATTTCATCACTTGATCATCATTGCGTAGATTTTCTGTCCAAATCTCCTTTTCTAGTATTGTCTACTGCAAATAAATTAGGAGAGTGCGATGCTTCACCGAGAGGAGACGCACCTGGATTTGTATATGTATTAAATCAAAATAAAATTGTGATTCCAGAAAGACCTGGTAATCGTCGTATAGACTCTATTTTAAATATTATTTCGAATCCAAATGTAGGGTTAATCTTTCTTATTCCTGGTCTTGGGGAGACACTCCGAATAAACGGCCGAGCATACATTACAAATGATGAAGAAATTTTGAAAGAAATGCAGGCGAATGGACGCAATCCGTTACTTGGAATTGTTGTTGAAATAGAAGAATGTTACATTCATTGTGCAAAAGCTTTTATTCGTTCTAATATGTGGGATCCAGAATCTTGGTTAAATAAAAAAGAGTTACCTTCAGCAGCAAAAATGTTACTAAAGCATGCGAAAGTGAATGCTTCAGAAGAAGACGTTGCACGTTCTTTAGAAGAAAGTTATAGGGAAAGATTGTATTGAAAAATTACTTTATAAATATAGTGTTAAAGTGTATAACTCTTTTTGTTTTAGAAAGAGATTCTAATATGAATATTGTTGGCTTGTATGTAATGAATATATGTGAGAGAGAATAAGTTCATTTTAGGTAATTTATTATCTTAAAATATAATAATGCATTCTCTTAAAAATAGTGAAGAAAAATAGGCTTGCTTTTTAAAATTTTCATAACTATAATAAATTAACAAATAGACATGAACGAAAAAGTAACGATAAGGACATGAGATTATTTTTACGGTTTACAGAGAGGGAAGCCGAGGCTGTGAGCTTCCTAACACGAGAAGTGATTTTACCACCTTTGAACTTCAATAGTGAACGAGTAATCTAGTAATTATTGACGGTATCAGCCGTTATCTGAACTTGAGCAATCTAGAAGGAAATCAGTCTAGGTTGGAACAAGGGTGGAACCACGAAAACACATTCGTCCCTTTACTAGGGATGGATGTGTTTTTTTTATAGGTTTTTAGATTGAAAATTTAAAATAATTAAAAAATATATTGATTTTGTTTTTTATGCGAGTATAATGAATTAACAAATAAACATGAACGAAAAAGTAACGATAAGGACATGAGATCATTTTTACGGTTTACAGAGAGGGAAGCCAAGGCTGTGAGCTTCCTAACACGAGAAATGATTTTACCACCTTTGAACTTCAATAGTGAACGAGTAATCTAGTAATTATTGACGGTATCAGCCGTTATCTGAACTTGAGCAATCTAGAAGGAAATCAGTCTAGGTTGGAACAAGGGTGGAACCACGAAAACACATTCGTCCCTTTACTAGGGATGAGTGTGTTTTTTTTATTACTTTGAAAGGAGGTGCTGTAACATGAAACGATTAGCATGTACGGGAATAACCACCACTTGCATGATTAAAAAGCATAGTAAGGTGATTGATAGGTGTAACAATTAAACTTTTTAGGAGGAGATTAGAAGATGAATAATGTTATTAATGTTGGGGTAATCGGTTTAGGTACAGTCGGAAGTGGTGTTGTTCATATTTTGAAAGAACATTATAAAAAAATCGCTCTTGATACAGGATATGAAGTGAAGGTAAAGACAGTCGTTGTACGTGATTTGGATAAAGAACGTGATGTTTGCATTGATGGAATCGTAGTAACAAGTAATGTCGATGAAGTTCTAAATGATTCAAATATTGATATTGTAGTAGAGGTAATGGGCGGAATTGAGGAAGCAAAACAGCATATTGTTAAGGCTTTACAAAATAAGAAGCATGTCGTAACAGCAAATAAAGATTTAATGGCTGTATACGGTACAGAGCTACTGCAGTTGGCGAATGAAAATAATTGTGATTTATGTTATGAAGCGAGTGTAGCGGGTGGGATTCCGGTGTTAAGAGGATTAACTGACGGGCTAGCTTCCGATCAAATTGAAAAAATAATGGGAATCGTAAATGGAACAACAAATTACATGTTAACAAAGATGAGTCAAAATGGATGGTCGTATGAAGAGGCTTTACAGGAAGCGCAAAAATTAGGGTTTGCGGAATCGGATCCGACAGCAGATGTAGATGGACTGGATGCGGCGAGAAAAGTAGCGATCCTTGCAAACTTAGGTTTTTCGATGAATGTTTCTCTAGATGATGTGCAAGTGAGAGGGATTCGAAAGGTCGAAAAAGAAGATTTAGAAATGGCCGAAAAGTTAGGATTTACTATGAAATTAATTGGCAAAGCGGAGAAGCAAGGATCAGCCATTCATTTAAGTGTAGAACCGACTTTATTACCAAGTCATCATCCATTATCGAATGTAAATAATGAATTCAATGCAGTGTATGTTCACGGTCAAGCGGTAGGGGAAGTGATGTTTTACGGACCAGGGGCTGGGAAGTTACCAACTGGTTCTGCTGTCGTAAGTGATATTATTTCAATCGTTAAAAGCATGAATCAAGTTCCGAAAAATAAAAGTGTGTTAAAAGAACCAGAGCCTTACGAATTACAAGGAGATGAAGAAGTAGTCTCGAAATATTTCTTACGTATCTCATTACGAGATGAGCCAGGGATGTTGCAAAAAATAACAGAATGTTTCGTTAATTATTCTGTAAGTTTAAAAGAGGTTATCCAATTACCTTTAAATCGAGAACTTGCAGAAGTCGTTGTTGTGACACATCGAACTTCAAAATATCAATTCGAACGAGTTTTAGGAGCGATAGAAGCTGTCGCAAGTGAAATAAACAGTTACTACATTATTGAGGAGGAAAAACAATATGTATAAAGGACTATTAAAACAATATGCTTCTTATTTACCAGTGAATGAAAATACACCTGATGTCAGTTTAATGGAAGGGAATACACCTCTTATTCCATTATTAAATATATCAAAGCAATTAGGGATTCAGTTATACGGGAAGTATGAAGGAGCGAACCCGACAGGGTCTTTTAAAGATCGTGGCATGGTAATGGCGGTTGCTAAGGCAAAAGAAGAAGGTTCGGAGGCAATCATTTGTGCATCGACAGGTAATACATCGGCATCGGCTGCAGCATACGCGGCACGCCTCGGAATGAAATGTATTATCGTAATCCCGGAAGGAAAGATTGCGCATGGGAAATTGGCGCAAGCAGTCGCTTATGGCGCCGAAATCATTTCAATAGAAGGAAATTTCGATGATGCACTTAAGGCTGTAAGAAATATTGCTGCAGAAGAGCCAATTACATTAGTTAACTCGGTGAATCCTTACCGAATTGAAGGGCAAAAAACAGCAGCATTTGAAATTTGTGACCAATTGCAAAGCGCACCAGATGTTCTAGCTATTCCTGTTGGGAATGCGGGAAATATTACAGCATACTGGAAAGGGTTCTGTGAATATGAGAAAGAAAAAGGCTATAAGAAGCCAAGAATTCACGGCTTTGAAGCGGAAGGAGCAGCTGCAATTGTAAAAGGACATGTAATTGAAGCACCTGAAACAATTGCAACAGCGATTCGTATTGGTAACCCGGCAAGTTGGTCGTATGCAGTAGAGGCTGCTGAGCAGTCTCATGGTGAAATAGATATGGTATCAGATGAGGAAATATTACATGCATATAGATTGTTAGCAAAAACGGAAGGAGTTTTCGCAGAACCAGGATCCAATGCTTCATTAGCAGGCGTAATTAAACATGTTCAATCTGGAAAAATCAAAAAGGGAGAAACAGTTGTTGCAGTATTAACTGGAAATGGTTTGAAAGATCCTGATATCGCTCTTTCTTCTAATAAATTAGACATTGCAAGTGTTGCAAATGATATAGAACAAATTAAAGATCATATTAAAGGGGTGATTATGTCGTGATACCATTAATCGTTCGTGTTCCTGCTAGTACAGCGAATGTTGGACCTGGATTTGATTCGGTTGGAATAGCTTTGTCATTGTATTTAGATGTGGTAGTAAAAGAAAAAACTGATAAATGGCAAGTAATCCATTCCTTTGAAGATTCAATTCCGACAGATGATAAAAATTTAATCGTTAGCACGGCATGTAAAGTATGTCCTTCTTTATCGCCCTATATAATAGAAGTTACTAGTAATATTCCTCTAACACGGGGGCTAGGAAGTAGCGCATCGGCGATTGTAGCAGGAATAGAGCTTGCGAATCAACTTGGTAATTTGAACTTAACAACTGATCAAAAAGTTCAAATTGCAACAAATTTTGAAGGGCATCCAGATAATGTTGCGGCTTCTATTTTAGGTGGAACTGTAATCGGAGCACTTGATGGAAAGAATGTTTCGGTTGTAAGAATTGAGAGTAAGGAATTAGGCGTAATTTCTCTTATTCCGAATGAGGAGCTAAATACGGATGAAAGTCGGTCTGTATTACCAGAGGTGTTTCCGTTTCATGAAGCAGTTAAGGCTAGTGCGATAAGTAACGTATTAGTAGCTGCGTTATGTCAAAAGCGGTGGGAAGTTGTAGGTGAAATGATGGAAAGAGATCATTTTCACGAGCCGTATCGTTTAGAACTCGTACCGTTATTACCATCAATTCGGAAATGTGCAAAAGAATTCGGAGCGTATGGCACAGCGCTTAGTGGTGCGGGACCATCTATATTTATTTTAACACCTTATGAGAAACGTCAAGAAATTGCTGAGCAATTAGCGAAAGTATTTACAGCTATGAAAGTTTGCGAGCTTGAAATCGATCATAAAGGGATTACTGTAAATAAGGAAGAACATATTGGATTATAAAGGAAGCTAGCAGCGCTAGCTTTTTTAAGTTATTGAGAATCTATTTTTAGCTGGAATTTTTCAGGAGAAATAATGTTTTAAAAAGAGAATATTAAATGAATATTAATTTTGTATAATTGAATAAAGAGCGATTTTGGAGGTGATTATATGAGTTCAGAAGAGTCACCAGAAGAAAAAAGAGAACGTATGAGACAAAGTGAATTAAAAAATAATCCTACCGGTTCTTTGAATGATGGACTCAACAGGGCGGAATCAGGTAACCCCGTTGATATGGCAGGTGGTATGAGTTGGAAAAGCACAGGAGTAATAATTTTAATACTAATTTTAGGATATATTATATACACTTACTTTTTCAGTTAAGAAAAGTTTGTTAAAGATTTGATTTGTTTGGTCTGAAAATTAGTGAGAATGAAAAAAGTACGTATTGTATTACATATTTTTTCTAAAGTAAATTTTGTTATATTCATGAAGTAATATTTAATATTACAAATAGAGCTAGCGATATGCTAGCTCTATTATTTTTTGCCACATTCCTGTAACAAAGCCCCTGTATATTCAGTGGTGGAGGTGCAGAAGATGAAAAAAATGATAGCGATATGTCTTCTTACAACTATGTCATTTTCGACTTTAGTCGGGTGTGATGTAAAAGATAATAATGCTGTACAAGAGTCTAAAATAAAAAAAACGACGTATAAAGATTTTACTTACGATGTAAATCCAGAGACTTTCACGTTAACTGTAGAACATGATGGTGTAAAGGAACAGGCATCACAACCGTTACCGAAAATGAAGGTGTCGAATGTAATAAAAGACAAAGATCGCACATCGTGGGAATATCCAGATCAAAAAGTAAAAGTAAACTTAGAAAAGATAAAAGATCATTTAAATATTGAAGTGGAATCGACTGGTGCAGAAAGCTTTACATGGCCGAAAGTACAAGCTGAAAATTATACACTTCCGTTATGGGAAGGTAAGCAAATTCCAAGTAATGATGAGAATTGGAAGAAGTTTTTAAAGGATGATGCATATTCATTTGCTGAATCATTTTCTATGAAGTTTTTTGCATTAAATGGTTCTAAATATTCGATTGTATATATCGTAAATAATATATTTAACAATGAATTGAAATTTCATTCGGACCCGAAAATAGGGTTTGATTTTATACATGAATTTCCGAGTATAAATAAAAATAAAACATATGGATTTCAGTTATATGTGACAAATAATGATGCAGTAAGCATTGCTAAACTGTATAAGGATAATATTGTTAAAAAAGGTGAATTTAAAACATTACAAGAAAAGGCTAGTAAAAATAAAGAAATCGAAAAACTATACGGAGCGGCTCATTTTTATTTTTGGAATCAAAATGGTTTATCAGAAAGTAACGTAAATTGGCCGAAGGTAAGAGAGCAAATAAATAGCCCTGTGTTTAGCCATATAAAAGGTCTCATTCAAAAAAATAGTTCAGAGCCCGAAGAACTGAATGTTTTTGAACAAGTAAGTAAACAAGATTTCATTGATAAGTATCAAAAAAATGTTATTTTACGCTATGTAAACGAAGCATTATCAATGAAGGAATTGTATAAAGAGGATGTTTTCCCGAAAGTTGATCAGGAAGCTAGTGCGTTTTTAAAGAAAGGTGTAGATCGCTTATCGAAGACAGAGCTGTATAGCTTAAATAAACATTTATTAAAGTCAGCGCTCGGTGATGCGATTGAAGAAGTAAGTAAATGGGGTAACGCAGATGGAACGGATATTATAAAGGAAATGAAAGGAGCAGGAATAGACAAAGCGTGGATTGGTCTACCGAACTGGGAACAAGGATATATGCAACCTAATTTTGTTACAGAAGCTAAGAAGTTGGGGTATTTAGTTGGTCCATATGATTCTTATCACTCTATTCATGAGAAAGGTGATAAAAATTGGAATACAGCTTCCTTTAATGATCCATCGTTATATGAAGAAGCAACTGTAACGAAGAAAAATGGAGAAAAAGTGCAAGGGTTTTTAGGTAGAGGTCGAAAACTAAATCCGACATTATCACTTCCTAGCGTAAAAGAGCGAATGAACGATATATTACAAAATGGCCCTAAATATAATTCATGGTTTATCGATTGTGATGCGACGGGTGAAATTTATGATGACTATTCAACGAAACATATCACGACACAAGAACAAGATTTAAAAGCAAGATTAAAACGAATGGACTATATTGCGCAAGAAAAAGGCATGGTAGTCGGCTCTGAGGGCGGAAATGATTTTGCAAGTAGTACGATTGCATTTGCTCATGGAATTGAAACGCCAGTTATTAAATGGGACGATGAGGATATGAGGCAAAACAAAACGAGCCCGTATTATGTTGGTGGATATTGGTCACCAAATCAAAATGTTCCAGAAAAATATGCAAAACAAGTACCGTTGAAAGAAGAATATAAACAAGTATATTTAAATCCAGTATATTCGGTACCGTTATATAAATTAGTATACAATGATTCCGTTATTACAACACATCACTGGGAATGGGGAAGTTTGAAAGTAAAAGATGAGGTAGGAAATCGTATGTTGTATGAGTTATTGTATAATGTTCCCCCGTTATACCATTTAGATGAAGTAGAGTGGAAGAAGCATAAAAAAGAAATTACACAACACTTGAAAGTTTGGAATGAAGTTCATGAAAAAGCAGTAAAAAAAGAGATGACGAACTTTGCATACCTGTCAGAAGATAAATTAGTACAATCTGCTTCATATGGAAAAGATATTAAAATCATTGTAAATTTCTCTAATGATGATGTGGAAATAGAAAAAACAAAAATAAAAGCAAAATCAGCTTTAATCATTAATAAAGGGAAGCAAATCATGTATACACCAACTTTTAGAAAATAGTATATATAAATTTAATGTTTAATTTTAATGAATAGTGACTTGCCAAAAATAAGCACTAGAGTATAATGTGAAATGGAATACATATTGGATCCATGAAGCAACCTTACAAAATTGTAAGGTAATTGAAAGGAAATTCAATATGAAGATTTATAGACTTACATTATACTAGGGAAAGAGAAAGAGAGGCGAATGGGTATGAGCTCTGAATTAGAACAAAATACGAGAAGTAATAAAAAGCGTTCTAAAAGAAAGTCAATAAAATGGTTCATTATAATTCCATTTTTCCTACTTATTTTTGGAGGAGTAGGATATGGATCGTTAATATATAACAAAGCAAAAGCAGTAGTAAGTGATGCATATGCAAAAATTGATAAATCATCAAAACGTGATAAAGAAGTTGAACCTTTAAAGGATAACATCTCAATTTTAATTATGGGTGTAGACGGAAGTGAAATGAGAAAAAGTCAATACGGTGAAGCTGTTCGAACAGATGCACTTTTATTAGCAACAATTAATAAAGATGATAAGTCTGTTAAGTTAGTAAGTATTCCGCGTGATTCACGTGTTTATATTCCATCTAGAAAGAAATTAGATAAAATTACTCATGCGCACGTATTTGGTGGTGTTGAAAGTACAAGAGATACAGTGGAAAGATTTTTAAATGTTCCAGTTGATTATTATGTGAAGTTTAACTTTGAATCATTCGTACAAATTGTCGATTCACTTGGTGGTATTGATATTGATGTACCAGTTACTTTCACAGAGCAAGATAGTAAAGACCAAGCAGGTATGATTCATTTAGAAAAAGGTTACCAACATTTAAATGGAGAGCAAGCACTTGCACTTGCAAGAACGCGTAAAATTGATAGCGATGCAATGCGTGGTCAAAGACAACAACTTGTAATTGAAGCAATTGCGAAAAAAGCAATGTCTGTTCAATCAATTAGCAAAATGGGATCTTTACTTGATGCAGTTGATAAAAATATGAAAACGAACTTAACATTTGACGATATGCTTGCTATTACGAAAAATATGGCAGGATCTAATTTGGAAATGGAAAAAATGCAAGTAGAAGGTACGGATAAACGTATTGGTGGTATTTATTATTACATTCCAAATGAAAAAAATGTGAAAGAGATTTCAAATAAGTTGAATCAGCATTTAGGTGTAACGCCAAAATCAGTTCGAAACGAATAATAAAAAAAGATTGGCTTTTGCCAATCTTTTTTTATCGGAATGGATTTGTAACTTTTCTGTAACGATTTTTTATTTTAGAGAAATTATACTCATATGTATGAGAATATTGGAGAAGCAAAAAGTAAAGAGAAATAATTAAAATCTGTAATAAGGAAAGATAGCAAATGCAGAAATGGATAAGCATTATGGGAATCGTCTTTATTTTGACTGGATGTAAAATGTCTGAAGCTCCAACAAGTTTAATGGGAGCTCCTGCCAATGAAAAGTGGATCAATGAACTAAAAGAGCAAATAGATAAAGATTTGCCTGTTAATTACCGGTTGCTTACTCCGATGTCTAATAAAGATAAACAGATGATTTGGTCAATGGATTTTAAACAAGATAATAAGAAAGAAGCCATCTTATTTTATAAATTGCCTAATGAAGATTATAGCGTATATTTAGCTGTATATGAGGAAATCGGAAATGGGTGGAAAATAAAGTCCACGCATAAATTTGATGGTGGAGATGTAGATATCGTTGAAGTCGGTGATTTTACAGGGAACGGGAAGCGAGAGTTATTAATTGGAATCTCTGTAAGTCGTGAATCGTTAGAACATGTTATGTATGTTTTTTCGGAAGAAAATGAAGATATGAAGGAGATATATAATCGGCGTTATACGAAGTTATTTATAGAGGATCTAAATAGAAATGGTCTTAATGATATAAGCCTTGTTACTTATGAAAAAGATGAGAAGTTGACAGTTGAGTTTATTGAACAGTTTAAGACAATATCAGAAGTTACATTTGATCCTTTTATAAATAGTATTCAAAGAATACAAATGGGACATATTTCTAAATCATTAAAGGCAATTGTAATTGATGCGGGAATTGGGGCTCATTCAGGTATAACCTATGTAGCAAAATTTAATAAGGATCATTATGAGGTACTACCTATAGAGGGGAAAGAAGATTTATTCAATGAATATGTTGTGGAAAGCAAAGATGTTAATAAAGACGGCATTATTGAATTTGCCCGTACCGTACGTCCAAAAGGTTGGGAAGATAAGTCATATGGTGATAGTCCGCTCTTTGAACGTTACATACAGTGGGGTGAAGATGGAACTAAACCTATAGAAGAAAGATATATCGATATAGAAAAAGGGTATTTTGTGAAAATTCCTGAAGAGTTAATAGGGAAAATTACTATCCCAGATCAGCAAAAGGAATCAAATGTTCAAAAGTTTTTGGATGCAAGTACAAATGAAATATGGCTTGAAGTCCATATTTTTAAGCGGAAAGAATGGTTCAAAATAAAAGAATTCGAGGCAGCGGTGAAAACGGCTTCTCACGTATATGCAGTACCGAAGCAACCAAAGTTTGAAAAAGTGAAAGCATATATAAAACCGCTAGCGGATTATCAACAAGAGTAGGGAGGTGGGAATTATGGCAACAATTTTAGTTTTAGAAGATGAAATAACAATCCGTAGTTTTATTGTCTTAAATTTGAAACGTGCTGGATTTTATGTATTAGAAGCTAGTACTGGCGAAGAAGCGTTACAGACTTTATGTGAACATACTGTTGATGTAGCGTTACTTGACGTAATGTTACCGGGGATTGATGGTTTTGAAGTTTGTAAAGCTATTCGGGAAGAAAATAAAAAAATTGGCATTATTATGTTAACTGCACGTGTACAAGATGGGGATATGGTACAAGGACTAGAAATTGGTGCAGATGATTATATTACAAAACCGTTTAGTCCAGTAGAATTAACTGCACGTATACAATCTTTATTAAGAAGAATAGAAGTACATGAAGAAAAAACGAATACAATCACGTCTGGTCCGTTTTCGTTAAATATCATAGAAGAAAGATTATATAAAGGTGGGCAGTTAGTTGATTTAACCCCTACAGAGTACATGATATTACAGTATTTAATGAATCAGTCTTCCAAGCCAGTTTCGCGTGATGAAATTTTAAATATGATTTGGGGGACCAATTACGTAGGCGAGACGAAAGTAGTAGATGTAAATATGAGACGGTTACGTCAAAAGATAGAATGTAATCCATCAGAACCTGAATTTATCCTTACTGTGTGGGGAAAAGGATATGTGTGGAAGGAAAGTATAAGATGAAACGGAAAGTGACTTTATATTTTATGACGGTCATTACACTTATGCTCATATTATTTGAAGTAGTATTTTCAGTCTCAATTTATCATTATTATTATAATGGTATTGTGCAATATATAGAATCTCATGCGAAGACGAGTACACGATTTTTCTCGGAATACAATTCACTATATTTTATTCGATTGCAAGAATATAGTGGCGACATAATTAGTAGTTTTCAATTAGAAGGAACGGAATTACAGTTAATTGATCGTAATGGTTCGCTTATACAATCTTCAAGTGGTGAAAAGGTAGAAGGTAAAATGAATATTCCACAATCTTTATTGGAAGGGGAAATGTATAATCAAGTTACTACTACGAAAGATAATGAAAAACAACTAGAAGTGTTAAGCCCACTTGTACATCAAGGACAAACTATCGGTGTTTTAAAATATACGACCGTTTTAAAACATGTGAATGCAAAGATTATTGAAATCATTATGTTTACTATTTCCGTAGGTATTGTTATTTCAGGGATTGTCTTCTTAATTAGTAGGCGCTTGGCAAATTCATTTGTTGAGCCAATTGAATCTATCATTCAGGCTTCTTCACAAATCGCAGAAGGAACAATGAAAAATAAAATTAAAGAAGATTATCCTGGTGAATTAGGTGAGTTAGCGCATAGCTTAAACTATATGTCTGATAAAATAGAAAAAGCAGAGAAGATGAAAAACGAATTTATTGCTTCTATTTCTCATGAAATACGAACGCCTTTAACAGGAATTAAAGGGTGGAGTGAGACGTTAAAAACAGTCGATCATTTAACGGAAGAAGAAATAAAGCAAGGCATGGGAATTATTTCAGGTGAGACAGACCGATTGATTCATTTAGTAGAAGAATTGCTAGATTTTTCAAGATTACAATCAAATCATTTTAATTTATATAAACAAAAGGTGCAATTGTACGATATACTAGAGGAGACGATTTGGCAATTAACTCCTAACGCTGAAAAGAAGCAAATTCAATTCATCAATACTATAGAACGAATTGAATTGATGGGAGACCGAAATAGGCTAAAGCAAATTTTCTTGAATATTGTTCAAAATGCTATTAAATATTCACATGAAAAAGGTATAGTACACATTGAAGCGACTAAAAATGAAGGACAAGCAGTGATTAAGGTGAAAGACGAAGGGATTGGAATTGCTAAAGAACATTTACCATATATAGAACAGTCGTTTTACCAGATTCATAATCATGCTGCAGGTGCAGGTATTGGTTTAGCTATCGTTAAAAAAATGGTGGAGCTTCATGGAGGTACGCTTAGTATTATGAGTAAAGAAGGAATAGGAACAATAATTTTGATAAAACTCCCATTATAATACATATAAAGTCTGTTTATATAGTTTAATAAAATAAATAGATGTATAATTATATTGGGTGATTTATATATAAGATTAATAGGGAGAGGAATTCGATAGAATGGAAAAAGCTTTTAATATTAAACGAGTAGTAGTTGTTTTAATAGCGATTGCAGCAGTAGCTATTGGGTATTTTATGTTTCAATCAATTACTTCACCAGCAAAGGCTGTTGCGAAACAAGAAAATGTAGTACAGCTTGCAAGTGAACAACCGAAAGTTGAATTGAATAAAACGGCACCAAGTCGTTTTAATGGAAAAGAAAGAAAAGTTGCTTATCTTACATTTGATGATGGGCCAGGGAAATATACGGCTGAATTATTAAATACGTTAAAACAGCATGATGCGAAGGCGACATTCTTTTTAATTGGAGCGAATGTAAAAGAGTTTCCGGATTTAGTGAAACGTGAAAATGCAGAGGGGCATTATGTAGGCATGCATAGTATGACACATAATTTTGCAAAGTTATATAAAAATGGCGAGTATGTAAATGAGATGAAAGAAGATCAAGGCTTAATCGCTAATATTATTGGAAAATCACCTAAATTAACACGTCCCCCATACGGTTCGATGCCTGGATTAAATGAAGGTCTTCGAAATAAAGTAGTAGAGGGCGGATTTAAAGTATGGGATTGGACAATTGATTCATTAGACTGGAAATATAATAAAATGCCAGTTGATGCAGCTGCAGCACAAATTGCTCAAAATGTATTAACAAATGCAACAAAACCACAGGAAGTAATTTTAATGCACGATATTCATCCGCAGTCAGTTGCTGCTGTACCAGCAATTTTAAAGGGGTTAAAAGAAAAGGGTTATGAGTTTGAAGCTTATCATGAAGAGAGTCACTTCCCAGTGAACTTCTGGCATGATAACCGTATGTAATGGAGGAATGAACGTTGAAGTATGGAAAAGTAGCAGTAGTTGGAGCCATATCAGTAGGGTTATTAACAGGTTGTTTCGGTGAAAAGCCAGAAGAAAATCTATATACAGCTTTTGAAACAGCAGCGACACAAGAAAAGTCTTTAGTTGATGAAGCGAAAAAATTAGAGAATTTAGAGAAGCAAGGTCAAGAACTATATTCTCAAATTTTGCAAGAGGGTAAAGATCATAATGAAGCAGTTATGAAGAAGATAGAGCAAGCTACTGCAAATGTAAATGATCGTGAAAAAGTATTGAAAAACGAGAAAGAAATGCTAGAAAAAGCGCAGAAGGAAACGAAATCAGTTCAAGGTAATATAGAGAAGCTTGAAGATAAGAAGTTACAAAAACAAGCGAAAGTAGTAGAAGAGTCGTATAAAAACCGTTATGATGCATTTCAAAAGATGAATGAAAATTATACAAAGGCGTTAGCGACTGAAAAAGAATTGTATGAAAAATTAAAAGTAAAAGAAACGAAATTAAAAGAGATTGGCGAAAAAGTTAAAGCTGTTAATGAATTAAATGGAGAAGCACAAAAGTCGAAAGAGCAGTTTAATAATTATACAAAAGAGTATAATGACAACAAATTAGCATTTTACAAAGACGCGCAGATTAAGATTAAAGAACAAAAATAAAGAAAGGTCTTAATCGTAATAGAAAGCCGAAAAAACATTCGAAAATGTTTTTTCGGCTTTTGTCATTAAATGAATAGAAAAGGCTGGAATTGATATCATAAAAGAGTTATAGTGAATTATTCGAAGGGAAACATTGTAAAGTAAGGAGAATGAAAGATGTCATATGAATTTTTGTTCAAATTAGGTTTAGCACTCTTTTTAGGATTATTCATCGGGATAGATAGGCAGCTAAAGAATAAACCGCTTGGTGTGAAAACAAGTATGGTTATTTCTGTAGCAAGTTGTTTAATAACGATGGTTTCAATTGAATCAGTGCATGTATATTCTGTTCCAGGACATACAAACATGGATCCAATGCGTCTTGCTGCTCAAATTGTGAGTGGGATCGGTTTTCTTGGTGCTGGTGTAATTTTACGAAGAAGTAATGATGTTATTTCTGGTTTAACGACAGCTTCAATGGTGTGGGCCGCTTCAGCTTTAGGTATTGCAATTGGAGCAGGATTTTATATACAAGCGACCGTTGCTATGATTTTAATTATTTTAGCGATTAACGTACTTCCTCAACTTGTGAAAATTGCAGGCCCGTATTCATTAAGACAAAAGGACTTATCTATAAAAATTACTGTAAAAGAGCATCGAGAATTAGATGGTATATTTAAGCAAATTAAAAATTTAGGTATGCATGTGAAACGAGTGAAAATTAAAGATATTGATAGTGGCGCGTTTCAGCAATTGGAGATGGTTATTTTAGCTCCAGAAGATTTATATACAACTGAGTTATATAGCTCTCTTAAAGAGATTGATCGAGTTGTTTCAGTTGAAGTTGAAAGTAGATAACTGTAATAAAAAAGAGTGAAGTAAATGCACTCTTTTTTTATTTGGATTTTTTAAGGAAATAAATTGATATAATGATGAGTAAACAGGAGGGGGAAAATGATGGAGATACATATTAGAAGAGCGATAAAAGATGATATATCATGTATAGCAAAGGTACACGCTGATAGCTGGAAAACAACATATAAAGGGATATTCGCTAACGAAATTTTAGAAAATGTAACATTTGAACAAAGAAAAAAACAATGGGAAAATATTTTTCAAAAAGAAGAAAATCCACAATACAGATTTGTAGCAGAGACGTTAAATGGAGAGATAGTCGGATTTATCGATGGGGGAACGGAAAGAACAGGTACATATAATTGTGATATAGAATTATATGCAATTTACGTTTTGCAAGAGTATCAAGGATTGAAGGTTGGAAAAAGGCTATTTCAAGCATTGCTATCGGAATGTAAAAAAACTAATATGCAATCGCTATTAGTTTGGGTGGTTACGAATAATCCTTCTAAAAGGTTTTATGAAAAATATAATCCTGAACAAATTGATATGAAATTTTTAGAGAGACTAAATGTAGAAGAAACAGCATATTGTTGGAGAGATGTAAATCAATTATATAATTTGATATAAATAATAGTATTATGTAAACATTGTATTTTTTAAAAAGTATACCAAGTAGTAACTTCGTAATGTAACATGATGTAAGAGTCTCGTTTTGAGGCTCTTTTTTATAATACAAATAACCAAAAATTACCATGTATTTAAATTCGAATTTAACACAATTTATATATATATCAAGGAGGTGATCGGTAATGGCTAGAAATCGTAATTCTAATCAATTAGCATCACATGGAGCACAAGCAGCTCTAGATCAAATGAAATATGAAATTGCACAAGAGTTCGGTGTACAACTTGGAGCTGACACTTCTTCACGTGCAAACGGTTCTGTAGGCGGTGAAATTACAAAACGCCTTGTAGCGATGGCAGAACAACAGCTTGGTGGCGGATATACTCGCTAAATGTAGAAGGTTATAGGAGAAAGGAAGGATTCTTCCTTTCTTTTTTTTTCAATTAATTGGTAAGGATAAATTGTGAACGGGATTCAAAGAATAGAAATAATACTATATTTTACCCAATTTCTTTTGTTGTGAATGGGAAGTAGTAAAGATGTAATAGCCCTGGTGGAATGAAAAATTACGTTCCAGCAGGGCTATTATATGGTAAGAAATATATGATGAAAGGTTCCGAAATCAACATGTTAAAAAAAGAAAACTGTTGTTTGATTGCGCTTGCATCAGTTCCATTAGTTATGACATTAGGGAATTCAATGCTCATTCCAATCTTGCCGACTATCGAAAAGAAATTACATATTTCATCATTTCAAGTATCCATGATTATTACAATTTACTCCATCATTGCGATTTTACTTATACCGATTGCTGGTTATTTATCAGATAGATGGGGACGAAAGATGGTAATGGTTCCAAGCTTACTGATTGCAGCTATTGGGGGAGCGATAACAGGTTGGGTATCTTGGAAAATTGATAATCCATACAATTGGATACTGATCGGTAGAGCGATTCAAGGTATTGGTGCTGCTGGGGCAATGCCAGTTGTAATACCGTGTGTTGGTGATTTATACAAAGATGAAAAACAGGTTAGTACAGGTTTAGGAATCATTGAGACATCAAATACATTTGGAAAAGTGCTCAGCCCTATTTTAGGGTCTGCTCTTGCTGCCATTGTATGGTTCTTACCATTTTGGGCAATTCCAGTTTTATGTGTAGTATCAATTGTTTTATTACTAGTACTAGTAAAGGCGAAAAAACAAGAAGGAGAAGTACCACCATTAAAAGAATTTATTCAATCTATTATCTCTACGTTTCGAGAAAAGGGAAGATGGTTATTTGCCATTTTTGTACTAGGTGCAATTATTATGCTTATTTTATTCGGAATTCTCTTTTATTTGTCGACTATACTGGAGTCTAAGTATGATATTCACGGTATATGGAAAGGATGTGTACTTGCGATTCCTTTGCTTGTTCTATCAGTTAGTTCATATATGGCCGGTAAAAAAATTGGAGATAATCAAAATGTTATGAAGAAGTGTATTTATATTGGTTTTTTACTGGCCGCTGCATCAGTCATAATACCTTTATTTATAAAAGGGATTTATCTACTACTTCTTTGTCTTGTTATTATGGGAATAGGAATTGGTATGGCACTCCCATGTTTAGATGCTCTAATTACACAAGGGATTGAAAAAGAGCAGAGGGGAACGGTTACGTCATTTTATAGTTCCATGCGGTTTATCGGTGTAGCAGCTGGACCACCTCTATATTCTTTTTTTATGAAAGGGGCGGACCATGAAGTGTTTTATTTAACAAGTGTTTTCGCTGCTATTGGTGCTGTTATAGCAATGATTTGGATTAAACCAGCAAAAGATGAAAAGGGAATAAAACAGAAGCCAGAACCGACTGCATAATTTGAAAGAGGATTGCATGGCGTGTAATTAGCGTGCAATCCTCTTAATTTAGTTAGGAAAAAATAACTTGTTTTAACATATAAAGTGCGACACCCCATATGACGAGGCCTGAAAATTTATTTAATAATACGATTGCCTTTCCTGTTGAGTCTAGCCTTTTTAAAAATTTTCCAGCTAAAGCTAAGCTAATAAACCAAATCCAAGAAACGATAATAGTTGCAGATGTAAAAGCCCATTTTTCACTTCCTATGTATTGAATGGAATTTGTTCCAATTACACCGATTGTATCTAAAATTGCATGTGGATTTAATAACGAAACCGATGCAGCGAAAATAATTTGTTTTTTTAAAGGCATGCTTTTTTCTTGTTTTACATCATTGGAAGGGTTACTTTTCCAAATAACAAAGCCCATATATATGAGAAAGAAAAATCCAATTATATATAACGTGCTAGTTAGCCAAGAAAAAGTAAGGAGTACAAGGGAGACACCCTGTACCGCAATTAATATTAGTAACGTATCACATATAGAGGCAGTTAATACTACAGGGGCTACCCTCCAAATATTTGGTTGGCTCGCACCTTGGTTAAAGACGAAAACATTTTGGACACCTAATGGAATGATAAGGCCAAATGCAAGGATGATACCATGAATAATTGCTTCACTCATTATATTACCTCCTACTTTAATTCATTATGATAGTGTATATTGTATAGAAGAAATGAAAATTTGTATCCATCCATAATGGTTGGGGAGGTTACCAACCAAAAAGAATGTAAGGTGATATGATGGAAAGGTTAGTTTGGAAACCTGATATGTCTTTAGCGACTCCTTTGTATAAACAAATAGAAACGTATATAAAAGAAAGAATCGTTAATGGAGAATGGACCGTTGGAACAAAATTACCTTCACAAAGGGATTTGGCTCATACATTTGGTGTGAATCGAAGTACAATTGTAATGGCTTTCGATGAACTAGCAGCAAAAGGGTACATTGAAGGAAATGGCCGGAAGGGAACGATTGTTGTAAATAATAATGAGAATACTCCAACATATGCCCCGCCGCCTAATTGGCAGTCTTATGTGGAAACAGGACTTCATTATCCGAACCTTCCTGCTATTCAAGAGATTAATCAAGCTGAATTTTATCCGCATGTAATTCGTTTAGGAACAGGAGAACTTTCACCAAGTCTCTTACCTGAAAAAAAGATGAAAGTAATAATGAATAAGCTGTTAAAATCAAACGTGACACTTGGGTATGAAGAGCCAAAAGGAAATCTCTATTTAAGGGAGAAAATTGCGGACTATTTAAAAGGGCATGGTGTATATGTATCTCCTGACTCTATTTTAATTGTTTCAGGAGCAATTCAAGCGTTGCAACTTATTTCTATGGGGCTTCTTCCAAAAGGAGCATCGATCTTATTAGAAAAACCATCATATTTATATTCGCTTAATGTTTTTCAATCAGCAGGAATGCGTTTAATTGGAATACCAATGGATGAGAATGGCTTAAATGCATCATATATTGCGAAATATAAGAAGCAATTTAATGTATCTATTTTATATACAATCCCGTCTTTTCATAATCCGACAAACTTTAGTATGAATGCTGAGAAACGAAAAGAAGTGATGGAGATATGTAATGAAATTGGATTGCCTATTATAGAGGACGCAGTGTATCAAGACTTATGGTTTGATGAACCCGTTTCAAGGCCTTTAAAAGCATATGATAAAAACGGAATTGTACTACATATCGGGAGTATGTCTAAAGTGATTAGTCCAGGTTTAAGAATCGGATGGATTGTTGGATCTGAACCAGTGATTCAAAGATTAGCAGACATAAAAATGCAAACAGATTATGGTTCAAGTTCTATATCCCAGCAAATTGCAGCGGAGTGGTTTACAAATGGATTGTATGATGAACATTTACAGTTTGTAAGAACCGAATTGAAAAAACGTAGAAATTTTATGTTAATAATGTTAGAGAAATATTGTCGTGAAATAGCAACATGGTATGAACCGACAGGTGGTTTTTATATTTGGTTACATATGAATGTATCCGTTTCAAATCGAAGTTTATTTGACAAAGCTTTGCAAGAAAAGATTTTATTAAACCTGGGTACTTTGTATGATAGAAGTGCAAACCAATTTTTACGTCTATCTTATTCATATGCAACGTTAGAAGAAATTGAAATAGGTATAAAAAAGCTTGCACAACTAATTAAATTGTAAAAGGAGAAAGTAATGAAACAATATGTAATTTGCCAAATTATCGATGGGGATAAATATTTAGCTGCTTATGCGGAGACAAAGCGGGATGCAATTGAAAAGGCCGAATTGTTAGGATTAAGAACGGGAAATCGTTACATAGTAATTACTGCAGAGGAAGCTGAAGGGCTAACTTATCCATAAGTAATGTGTGTGGTTACGTATGAGATAAATAAGCTTAGTAATATATAATTACTAGGCTTATTTACTATTAAAAAATCAAGCATTCTCTTATGAAAAATAATAGTATTATGAGTCAAGTTGGCGGAAAAATCGATTTGTTTTTCGATCCTGATTTCCGTTTCTATATGCATCAATATATTGTCTGAAGTTCCAAGATTGTAAAAACTTATTAGCAGCGTTATAACCAGAATTATAAAGCCACTCTTTTTCTTCTTTTGTTAGCTCAAAATTTGTATTTGTAATTGTTCCTGTTGGAATTGTAATTGTTCTTGCTTTTGATTCCTTATCTAAATGACGTAAATCATGGGCTTGCATCATTGTTTTAAATAGACCTTTGAACATGGAAATGGGTTCTTTATAATGCGCAGGATCAGCTTGAATTTCATCTTTTACAAAATGAAATCCAAAAGTTGGCCAGCGAGGAGAGGTAGGTGAGTCGAAAATCCAAATTGGGTAATTGCTTAAAATTCCTCCATCCACCATATAACAAGGTTGCTTCCATTTTGGAGTTCTCCATTTCACTGGTTCAAAGAAGAATGGGATTGTACTACTCATTCTTACTGCCTTAGCGATTGAGAAGCGATAGTTTAAAAATCCGTAGTTTGGTAGGTCATCGGGGAAGACAACCATTTTACCATTGCTTATATCAGAAGCGATAATTTTGAGTTTGTTTAAGTCAGGTAAATCTGTAAATAAGTGAACTCCTTTTTTTCGCAGTAATTCTTCAATCCATTCTTCTATAAATCCATTGGAATAAATACCTAGAGTAGACCATGCACTTAGTCCTTTACCGATAAAAGGGATTTTATCAAGAAAAGTTTTCTTCATAAATTTGTTATAATCAATGTCGGTTATTATTGTTTTTAATTCGGAGCAAGAATATCCGGCTGCTAGGAGCGCTGCGATAATAGCGCCAGCTGATGTTCCAGCTACACGCTCCCATTCATACCCTTTTTCGGTTAACGCGCAAATTGCCCCTACATGCGCAATTCCGCGCACACCGCCTCCTTCAAAAACACCATCAATTTTCATAAAACATACTTCCTTTCGAATAAAAGATTTGAAAATGGCAAAAAAGCACGTATTGTACGTGCTTTTTTACAATAGTTTTTGAGTTTACTAGCAGCCTATAAAGCCGCCCCAACAGCTAGCTCCGATGATGATTAGAAGGATAAATAAAACGATTAATAAAGCGAAACCTCCATAACCACATCCACCGCAACTACCGCCGTAACCGTAACCGCCACCGCCACAACTACCGCCGTAACCGTAACCGCCACAACTATATCCGTAACCCATGTGGAATTCCTCCTTATATTAAAAATGAAAATGAACGAGGGGAAAATGTACTGGAAGAAATAATGAACTATCGTGTTTGTAGGAACAATGTATATTATGCTTTTTTAAACTTGTTCGCGTATGAAGGATGAGCCCGTTTTTTTAAGGCTTGTTGATTTTACGATGAATGGAGTATAATCTTTGTGCTATGATACAAATAAGTATAGAAATGTAAGGAGAATTTATGAAAAAGAAAATTGAAGTATTAATTGATAAATATGGCCTGACACATTTAAAAGAGGAGCTTATTAATACTGTATTTCCTTGTATAAAAGTTGTACCAAAACAACAGGAAACGATTGCGATAGGTAGTTCGAAAATGGGGGGAGTTCCTGATTTACCGGATTCATTTAAATATCCAATGTATAAAGGAAATCCGTTACATTTTATTGCTCAATTTAATTTAAGTGATTTACAAAACGTTGGTATGGATCATAATCTTCCTAAGACAGGGATGTTATATTTCTTTAGCATTGAAAATTATTTTGAAGAAGATGTGGATCTAACCAAAGCTGGACGTGTACTTTATTATGATAGCCCTGTAGAGCAATTACGTAGAGCAGATGAATCGCAAGTGAAATATAAACAATGTGCAATTACTTTTGAACTGACGTATAAATTACCTGAGCTTTTCATTGAAGATGAGGCAGATTCAGATCGTTTCTTGCAGTTACTTGAAGAGTTAATCCCAGACAACTATGATAATCATCAAATGCTTGGTGAGCCATTCTCGGTACAAGAGGAAGTATTACATGAGACAGGACAATATATGGGGATAGACCCGCAGCAAATGACGCTTTTATTCCAAATTGATTCAGATCATAAAAATTGTAATATGGTTTGGGGAGAATTAGGAATGCTATATTTCTGTATTGGTAATGAAGATTTGAAAAATCAACGTTTTGAAAATACATGCTGCGTATTACAAACTTGTTAATGAAGAAGGTTGTTCTTTTAAAAAGAACAACCTTTTTTATGTGAATTAATTAATATGCATAATCTCATATGACCTATTTTGAAAAGTATTGTATACTCTGAAACTATACGATACTTTTTCGTATATTAATAGAATGTAAGGAGTGACGAGATGGGAAAGACAAGTAAGTATGTGACAGCTGCCGCACTTTGTTCCACGATTGTAATGGGAGGTTTACACGCATCATCTGTATCTTATGCAGCTACGAATCCAACTGTAGTGACAACACAAACAGATGCTAATTTATTAGATGATTTTAGAAAAGAATTAAAAAAGCATATTGATAATCGAGATGAAAATATTACAATCGCATATAAAACAAAAGATAGAGATATTAAAAAGATTATGAACCAATTGTACGGCGAGTTTAATAAAATCGTAGATGCTGATGAGTATGTAAAATATAATGTAGCCTCTACTAGTTATTCTATAAAAGGGATGCCAGGGAACTATACGTTTACACTACAAGTGAAATACCGTGAATCAAAAGAACAAACACAATATGTGAAATCTCAGGCAAAAGCAATTATAGGTTCAATTGTAAAACCAGGGATGGATGCACATGAAAAAATAAAAGCTATTCACGATTACGTTGTCAAACATGTATCATATGACACTTCTTATCAAGCATATACAGCATATGAAGCGTTAGCGAATCGTTCTGCAGTTTGCCAAGGATATACATTGTTAACATATCAATTACTAAAAGAAGCAGGTATTCAATCTCATATTGTAACTGGAAAAGGAAATGGACAAGCTCACGCATGGAATTTAGTGAACATTGAAAACAAGTGGTATCATCTTGATACTACATTTGATGATCCAGTACCAGATAAAGCTGGTCGCGTAACATATTCATATTTTAATATGTCTGACGAGCAATTAAGTAAAGACCATGAATGGGATCGTAGTAAATATCCAGCGGCAACTACAAGTTACTTTAACGAATTAACAAACAAAATTAAAGCTGGTAGCTCAAAAACTGTCGTATATGAACAAATATTAAAAGAAACAAATTTAAAATACTTATCTGCACAATACGGGGCAGACAATTATAATGAATTTAAGAAAAAGTTACAGCAGCAATTTGCTAGTAAACCAGAAAAAGTAGAAGTACGATATAAGCAGTCCATGGATGGAACAATGCAAGATATAAAGAAAGTATTAAATGAAATAAATTGGCCAAAAGGTGCAAAACGTGTATCTTATCAAGTAGCACCATATAGTGCAATGGCGGGTTATTCATTAGCGACAATTACATTTACGTATTAAGCAATGAAAAAAGGGCATCTGTAAAAGATGCTCTTTTTTTATGCTTGTGCATTATTAGAAATGTTTAGAATTTTATAGTAATATAAAGAGGAGAGGATGTGAAGGCTGAATGAACTTGTTTGAAAGTAATATATTTACATTGATATATACTTGTTTAGTAATCGGACTTATCGTTTTGTTTTTCATATCATTTACTTTGTTTGTTAAAAAATTATTGCAAAACACCTCTGTAAAAAAACAACATGTGATCAATATGAATCAGAAGCTAGATCGAATTATTGAATTGCTTGAAAAAGATAAGAAATAACGCTAGAAGATGTATGGAAAGGGGAAGAGGATGGCCAATTATATAAAAGAGTTACGTGAAAAAGTAGGGCACGACTATGTTTTCTTAAACTTTGCGGGCGGTTGTGTGTTTAATGAATATGGAGAAGTATTACTGCAAAAAAGAGGCGACTTTCATGTTTGGGGATTCCCTGGTGGTGCAATGGAAATAGGAGAATCTGCTACAGAAACTGCGATTCGAGAAATAAAAGAAGAAACAGGATATGATGTAGAAATAAATGAGCTTATTGGAGTGTATACAAAATATTTTCAAACATATCCAAATGGAGATAGAGCACAGACAATTACGATGTTCTTTTCATTCTCAATTGTTGGAGGAGAGAAGAAAGTAGACGGTGATGAAACGTTGGATTTGAAGTTTTTTCCGTTAGACAAAATGCCGCCATTGTTTAATAAGCAGCATGAAGATTGCTTGCGGGATTTACTAGAGAAAAGAGTAGGAGTATATCGTTAATACATAAAAAAGAAGCTAAATGAGATTAGCCTCTTTTTTATGTTCTATTTCCACCAGTCATCAAACATTGACGCTGGTACTTGTCTTTTATGTTCGCTCACTGTGTAACGTTTTTCAATTTTTTCTGCAACGTCAGCTGGAACTGCTTTACCCTCTAAATAGTCATCTAATTGATCGTAAGTAATACCTAACTCTGTTTCATCAGCTTGACCTGGTTTTTCATCTAATAAATCAGCTGTTGGCATTTTTAAGTAAAGTCGCTCGTCTGCACCTAATTCTTGTAGTAAAGCACGTCCTTGGCGCTTCGTTAATCCTGTTAATGGTAATAGGTCTGCACCACCATCTCCGAATTTTGTAAAGAATCCTGTTACAGCTTCTGCAGCGTGATCAGTTCCGATAACAAGTAGACCTTTTTGTCCACCGATTGCATATTGTGTAACCATGCGGATGCGTGCTTTCACGTTACCTTTATTGAAATCAGTTAATGATTCACCTAATAAGTTTTCGTATTGATTTGAAAAGGCATCAACTGTTGAAGCGATATCAAATGCAGCAGATTGGTCAGCTTGAATAAATTGTAATGCTAATTGTGCATCATCTTCATCTTTTTGTACTTTATAAGGAAGACGTACGGCGATAAACGCTGCGTTACCACCTTCATTACGAATTTCCTCAACTGCAAGCTGAGCTAAACGTCCAGCTAATGTAGAGTCTTGTCCGCCACTAATTCCTAGTACAAATCCTTTTGCACCTGTTTTTTTTACATAATCTTTTAAGAAATCGATTCGTTTACGGATTTCTTCTTTCGGATCAATTACAGGCTGAACATGTAATGCTTTCATAATCTGTTCTTGTAATGTCATTATGTTTTCCTCCTATTCATATTAAAGCGGTAAAAATTTTATATGTATATTGGTACATACTTCTATCCTTTATTATTTCGCAAAATTAACGAATATACAATAGGATGGGTGTATGAATATGAATGTAGTCATTATAATGAAACTGCTTCGTTTAAGCAATTTTTTTAAACCTTTCAAAAATGTAAGGTTTTTGTCATTTGAATCGATGGAAGGTATTTCCGTACTTTACTAATATAAGAACATAGTTAGTAGAAGGGCGGAGAAGTAATATGAACATTAGAGAACTCGCATATCGGAATGTAACACGAAATAGACGGACATATTCAGCATATTTTTTGAGTAGTGCATTTGCTATTATGGCCTTTTTTGTGTATTCATTTTTTGCGTTTCATCCGGCATTAAGTGCTGGAGCATTAGGACAGTATGTATTCGTAAGTATGTCTTTTGCACAGTCTATTATTTACTTGTTTACATTCTTCTTTATTTTATATTCAATGGGAATGTTTTTAAAAACGAGAAAGCGTGAACTAGGAATTTTAATGATGCTTGGTATGACGAAATATCAATTAAAGCGTCTTATCTTCTTTGAAAATATTATGATTGGAATAGGGGCAATTATTTTTGGAATTCTTTCAGGTATGTTGTTTTCAGGGATATTAATTTTTATAGCTCCAATGATATTAAAACTAGATATTTCCTTATCCTATTACATACCGATGAAAGCAATTGTTGTAACGAGTATTATGTTTTTCGTATTATTTATGATTATTTCATTGTTCAGTGCAGGAATGGTTCGTAAAAATAAAATTATGAAATTGTTTAGAGGATCAGCAGAGGCGAAGCCAGAACCAAAGGCATCTATAATCTCTTCTATATTAGCAGTAGTATTGCTTAGTGCTGGCTATGCAGGAGCGCTACTGTCACATGGTGTAATGGTATTTGTAATGATGATTCCTGTTACAACGGTAGTCATTATTGGTACGTATTTGCTGTACAAGCAGTTGAGCGTCTTTATTATTCGGCTATGTAAAAAAAGTAAACGTTTCTATTGGACACAGACAAATATTATTACGTTGTCAGATTTAGCGTACCGTATGAGAGATAACGCAAGAATGTTCTTTATTGTAACCATAATTTCAACTGTAGCATTTTCAGCAATAGGTACATTGGTTGGCTTCGCATCAATGACGAAAGGAATTATGGAGAGACCGATTGCTTTTCACTATCAGTCTAAGCAAGGAAATAGTAGTGAATTACAGCATATACAGATCATTGATGAAGGGCTAAAAAAACATAGTATATCAGCTTCAAAAATAAATATTTCATCGAAAAAAACGGAAGAGCAGTCGTTAAGAAGCGCCACTTTTATAAAAGAATCAGATTATAAGGAATATGCAAAGTTAACAGGAGAACCATTTAATACTGTATCAAATAAAGAGGCTTTATTTTTGTCAGTCGAAATACCAGGACCACCGATGAAAGAAAGAAAAGAAATTACTTTACCAAATATGAATGAACCTTTAGAAGTGAAAAAAATTAATACTTCTTCACTGAGTAAAATACTAAGAGGTAATGTTTATGTAATCTCTAAAGATCAATATGATTCATTACAAGATGGATTTAAAGAAGAAAAAGATTATATGTATAAAACGAAAGGTACGAAAGATGAAATTGAGGTTGGTAAAGAGCTTACGCATCAGATTAAGCCTTATCAAGAACATTCAACGTTTAGTGCAGAAGAGTACGATCAAAATCAAAGTTTACAAATCGCAGGACCTATTTTATTTGTAGGTTTCTTTATCGGAATTGTATTTTTCGTTTGTGCGGGAAGTTTTCTTTACTTCCGTTTATTCTCTGATTTAGAGGACGATACTCGGTTGTTCGCAATGATTCGAAAAGTGGGGTTAACGGGCGGTGAACTAGCGAAAGTAGTGACAATCCGTTTAGCGCTTTTATTCTTCGTACCAATTGGTGTTGCAACATTACATGGAGCAGTAGCGTTAACTGCGCTAGGACAGATGTTTGAGTACTCACTGTTTAAAGAAAATGCGATTGTATTAAGTATTTTCATAGGAATCCAAGTTGTATACTTCTTAATGATACGATTTCGTTACTTAAAACAATTGAAAGAGAGATTGCGTATTCGTTAACTGTTTTATTTTAACTTGAGTACAAAATTTTCTAAAAAGAGACAACTATTACCAAAAAGTGATAAAATGGAAAAAGCGAGGTGAAAAGATAAATAGAGAGTAAGGGGGGAGTAATATGAAAGCAACAGGAGTTATTCGAAAAGTAGATGAATTAGGACGAATTGTTATCCCTAAAGAATTACGAGATGTATTAGGGATACAAATCAAATCACCACTTGAAATTTTCGTAGAAGAAGACAAAGTCATTTTACAAAAATATCAGCCTTACAATGCTTGTCAAATAACAGGTGATGTTTCAGGACAGAACATATCATTAGCAAATGGAAACATTACTGTTAGTATAGAGGGAGCGAAGTATTTAATAGAAGAAATAGAAAAGTTTTTAAACAAGAGTGAGGTTTAGTCTTAATTTATATGATTTTTAAAATTATATATCATTCTTTTAAAAAACTATAAAAGGGCCATTTAATGGTCCTTTTATTTTTATATATTCGTTGAATCATTCGAACTGTTATTGCCTGCAAATTGCGGGATAAATGTTGGTAAATTATATTGAGAAATATTTGAAATGAAGGAGAATAGAACAGTTAAAACGAATGTTAAATTTAAACCTATTTAATAGTGGTCTGAAATGAAAATAATACATTTTCAGGAGGGATTACGATGAACAGTAGTACAGCGAATAAACAAAAAGGTATCCAATTGATTCCGTTTACCGTAAATAAGGTGGTTGAACAAGTAAATGAAATTCCACCAGGTGTACAACTGATTCACGCTCCACAAGTATGGGAGAAGAGTGCGAAAGGAAAAGATGTTGTCGTTGCCGTATTAGATACAGGTTGTGATATTAATCATATAGATTTAAAAGATCGTATTATTGGTGGGAGAAATTTCACGAAAGATTATGAAGGTGATCCGAATATTTATCTTGATAATAACGGACATGGTACTCATGTAGCAGGGACGATTGCAGCGACTGAAAATGGTGTCGGCGTTTTAGGAGTTGCACCTCTTGCTAAAATGTTAGTGTTAAAGGTTTTAGCGGGAGATGGTTCTGGAAGTTATGAGCAAATTATTGAGGCGATTCATTATGCTGTTAATTGGAGAGGACCTAATAAAGAGAAAGTAAGAATCATTTCAATGTCACTTGGTGGTCCGCAAGACGTTCCAGAATTACATGAAGCAATTCAAAATGCAGTACAGCAAGATGTTCTCGTTGTATGTGCTGCGGGGAATGATGGAGATTGTGATGATAATACGGAGGAACTAGATTTCCCAGGGGCTTATTCTGAAGTCATTGAAGTTGGCGCTGTTAATTTAGAGCGGAAGATCGCATGTTTTAGTAATTCAAATCAAGAAATTGATTTAGTAGCGCCAGGTGATGAAATATTATCTACGTATCCAGAGGGGAAATATGCTGTATTAAGTGGAACTTCAATGGCAACACCGCATGTCGCTGGTGCATTAGCACTTCTTATTAAACAGTGCGAAAGAGAATATGGCAGAAAGTTATCAGAGCCTGAAATATACGCGCAACTTATAAAAAGAACTGTACCTTTAGGGTATGAACGTACATCTGAAGGAAATGGATTAATAGATTTGTTAAAAGAATAGTAATTACTAAAAAACATCTCATATGAATATGAGATGTTTTTTAGTATGGTTCTGTCGCATATAATACAACGTCTAATAAACCGGGAAATCTAGAATTTAAATCTTCTTCACGAATTGAAATGAAACGTTGTGTTCCTTCAAGGCGTGTATACATAACACCTGATTCACGTAAAACTTTGAAATGGTGAGATAAAGTTGATTTCGCGATAGGAATGTTTAACGAGCCACAAGATTGTTCGTTTTTTTCTAGTAACATATTTACAATTTGTAAACGAATTTGATCGCTAAGTGCATATAAGACAGAAGAAAATTGAATTTCTTCTCGATTTGGATGATAGAGTGTACGCATTTTTTCACCTGCTTGTATAAGTTAAGTTATTTGCACTATAACATATAAAGTGGTATATTTCTATTGTTCGAATATAATCGAACAATAGAAATATAGGGGGAGAAAAAATGAATTATACAAAATTGCAAAAGGCAGGACTAAATATTTCAAAGTTAGGGTTAGGAACAAACGCTGTAGGGGGACATAATTTGTATGCTGATGTGAATGAGGAAGAAGGAAAACGATTAATAGAAGAAGCTATTCAGCAAGGGATTACATTTTTTGATACAGCAGATTCATACGGTTTCGGTAGATCAGAAGAATTGGTAGGAGAAGTATTAAAAGAAAAACGCCACGAATTTGTACTTGCTACAAAAGGTGGAATTCAGCCGTTATTAGATGGGGAAACTTATATTAATAATGAACCAAGTTATTTAAGAAATGCTGTGGAAAATAGTTTAAGAAGATTACAGACTGATTATATTGATTTATATTATTTACACTTTACTAATCCTGAAACAAGTTACATAGATTCAATTGGAGAGCTTACTCGTCTAAAAGAAGAAGGTAAAATTCGTTCAATTGGAATATCCAACGTAAACGTAGAGCAATTAAAAGAAGCGAATCAACACGGACATATAGATGTTGTACAATCACCGTATAATATGTTAGATCGTACTGCTGGGGAAGAACTTTTGCCGTATTGTATAGAATCGGATATTTCATTTATTCCGTATGGGCCTCTTGCCTTTGGAATACTAGGTGGTAAATATACAGAAGATTTTAAATTGAACGAAGGCGATTGGCGTCAAAGTGCAAATCTATTTGAAGAAAATACATATAAGAGTAATTTTAAGAAAGTGGAAAAGTTAAAAGTTTTAGCTAAAGAAAAGAATATCGAAGTATCGCATTTAGCTTTAGCGTGGATCCTAAACAAAAAAGGAATTGATACTGTTATTCCTGGTGGGAAACGAGCGGAGCAAATAAGAGAAAGTGTAAGAGCGGTGGACGTTTTATTGAATGAAACGACTATGAAAGAGATTGAATCTATTTTAGAGATTGGTTAACAAGAGGGATAGTGCCCTCTTGTTAGCCCGCTATTTGCGGGCTAACAATCAGTGGGGGATGGACACCCCCACTGATTAAAGTTTCACTTTATATAAAAGGAGAAGGTTTAAATGAAAAGAGTACTAGTTGTATTCTTTACGATAATGTTTATGATCGGTACAGATACTTTTTTAATTTCACCACTTTTGCCGACACTACAACAGGTGTATCATGTTTCAACTGAGTTGTCAGGATGGATGGTGAGTTCATATGCTTTAGGTTATGCTGGATTTGCGCTTATAGCTGGTCCTATATCAGACGGATTAAATAGAAAAAAAGTGATGGTATTAGGTATGAGCTTTTTTGCAATAAGTACGTTTTTGTGTGGAATGGCACCGAGTTTCTTATGGATACTTACATTTAGATTTTTAGCAGGTGTAAGTGCTGCTTTTGTATCCCCGCAAGTGTGGGCATCTATCCCGCTACTTATGGAGAAGAAGCAAATTGTGAAAGCAATTGGAATTGCAACAGCAGGGTTATCAATCTCCCAAATTTTAGGGCTTCCAGTTGGAGCATATTTAGCAATGATACATTATACAACACCATTCTTCGTCATTGGTATATTATCAGCACTACTTGCCATTCTTATTTATGTAGTATTACCGGAAATACAACCAATTCCTATAGGTGGAAATAAAACAAATATCTTAAAGCGCTATAAACAATTACTTAGAGATTCAAAGGTTTCACTTTCTTATTTTGCATATTTTGTTTTTCAAACTGGTAATTTTGCAGCATTTTCATTCTTTGGTGTATGGCTTTCCATTCAATTTGGCTTACAAGTTCATGAAGTAGGAACAGCTATGCTCGTATTAGGATTAGGAAATTTAACAGGGAATATTTTTGGCCCTAGAATCGTAAATAAAATTGGTTATAATCTTTCTTTCTATGGTGGAATTGTATTTACAGCATTACTTTATGTAATACTTCCCCATTTAAAGGACATTATATTTGTTGAATTATTTTTCTTTGTTTTATTTTTTGTGACAGGAATTTTGTTTGTATTGATGATGGGGCACTTACAAAATATGTCTGCTATAGCAAGAGGAACAGGAGCTGCTCTGGCGAATGCTTCGATGTACATTGGCCAAATGATTGGAGCAGCAATGGCAGGAATGTTATTTGCAGCATCTCACAATTTTATACTTGTAGGTAGCTTTACTGCATTACTATATGTTGTAGCTTTATTTTTGTTTAAAAAAAGTGAAAAGCTTAATGGAAATAGTGAAACAGGCATTGCATCATAAAGTTTTTACAAATAAAAAGTGCTTTTCTCTTTTATTGAGGTGACATCGAATAAAACGAGTTCGAGAAGTTCAGTTATGCTACCAGTGATAAACTTAGTTAAAAACCAAATATGAAACAGAGTGAATTAATATTAGAAGATTAGTGAGGAAGAGAGGTAGCGTTAATGCTGGGCTCTCTTCTTTTATAATAGACAAATAGTATGCAGTTCAGAAAAATAAGGGGAACAATACTTGAAGGAGTTTTTGAGTGTAGAGGTTAAAGGAAGTATGAAAATATTAGAAAGGTATTGTAACAAAATTATGGGGGAATCCTAAAAATAAAAAATCCCTACAGAGATAGGGATTTATATATCGGCATATAGTTCCTTGGAAAAGGATATACTTAGCTTACCATACTAAAGTACGTATATTTGTGAAATAGATGTGAAACTAATGTGAAAAGTGCCGTAATAAAAAGCACTGTTTTAGCTAAAACAGTGCTTTTCTCTTTGATTGAACAGTTGCTGCATTCTCATCATGTATGCCTGCATCTTTAATAATTCGTTGTTTTGCTTTATTTAATAGATGGTTTACTGCTTCACCAAAATAGTTAGCTTCGCTTTTTGTGCGGGCTTCTCGTAAACATTTATAGTTTTCTAGCAGTTCCTCTTTTTCGGTGTTTGTTAAGAAATCTTCTATTTTCTTTTTTGTCATACGAAACACCCTTTCTTCTGACAAACGACGCAATAGAAAATATTTATTTTTCATTATAACAATAATTTTAAAAGAAAGTATAGACTAACGTCGCAATAATTTGTCAATTTCTTGAATCTTCTCATCAGCTTTTCCAATTTGCGTATTTTTAGCCTGTTCACCACCTAAAGCTTGGTGAAGTAAAAAAGTCTGACCGGAAATAGCGGTCACAATGGATACTTTTATAATTTCTTTTATTGAGGTGACATCGAATAAAACGAGTCCAAGTAGTGCAGCTAGGCTACCAGTAAAAATATCAGTTAAAAATCCAAAATGAAAAAAAGTTTTCAAACGGCGTGGAAGCAATAACTTACCTTGGTTATTGATTAGATGGGAAACGAAGCCAGTAATGCCACCAACGAGAACTGCGGTTAGCCATTGATACATTTCCATCGAATCCACTCCTTTTAGTGAATAAGATTCGATTTTTTCATATTGATTCCTTTTAATATTTCATATAAGCATATTGAGAAAATTTGTTTAGGCTATTTGCTTGCTTAATTTAATTATAACAGAAAAATCTGATATATTTCAGTCTATTATATGAAGCGTTTATTTATTAATATAAATTCAGAAAGGGGTGCGTGATATGTATATAGATTATCGAATAAGAAGTGTAGATGGTTATACAAAAAATATAGGAGAACTAGTAAGTATGCTGGAGCATACGAGGGCGGTTACATTACAGGAAATAGAAAATCTATCAGTTGAGCAATTAGATTTAATTATGCCGAGTGGTGGAAATTCAATTGGCGCCTTATTAAAACATATAGCAGCTATAGAAAAAGCCCATCAGCTTATTTCATTTCAAAATCGTGACTTTACAAAAGAAGAATTAGAAATATGGGAAGATGCACTGTATTTAGGGGAGGCGGGGAGAACGATTCGTGGTCATGAAATACAGTATTATGTACAACTTTTGCAAAGTGTTCGAGAAGAGTCGCTGAAGTATTTGAGTAAAGTAGATGATACATGGCTAATGTCAGAAAGAAAGTGGCCTAACGGTGTAGCGTATAACCAGCACTATCTTTGGTTTCATGTGCTAGAAGATGAAATTAGTCATCGTGGACAAATTAGAATGTTAAAGGGAAAGTTATTCGAAAATTACGTCAAATAAAGTAGCTTTTTAAATCGATATTCCATATAATGAGAGTAATTAAAATAAGATCGGAGTGATGTATTATGGCGAATATGGCTGAAATGAATAATAAATTAAATACAAAGGTGGATGGAAAGGGCGATATTATATAAGGTAGTTCGCAATCCTTCCACTTAGTACAAACTAGGGAGGATATTGATTTGAATCAAAATATTTTAGAATCATTCGGCTGGGATTCATTTTTTGAAGAGCAAGCTGTAGAGAAGAATTATGAAGTAGGGCGTATTTTACTTGAGCATAAGCATATATATCGCATTATTTGTAATGACGGTGAATATATGGCAGAACTGTCTGGGAAGTTTCGGCATGAAGCGGTAACGAAAGGGGATTACCCAGCGGTTGGTGATTGGGTGTATATAAAGAAAATAGAAAATGAGAAAAAGGCAATCATTCATCGTATTTTTTCGAGAAGAAGTTCTTTTTCAAGACAAGAAGCTGGTAATAGAACTGAAGAACAAATTATTGCAGCAAATGTAGATTATTTATTTTTAGTAAATGCACTTAACCATGATTTTAACGTAAGAAGGTTGGAGCGTTATTTACTATTAGCGTATGAAAGTGGTGCAATGCCTGTTATTGTATTAACAAAAAGTAGTTTATGTGAAGATGTGGAACAAAAAATTGTAGAAACGGAAGCTGTTGCAATTGGTGTTCCGATCTTCGTCGTCGATAGTTTAGAGCATAGAGGTATTGACTCGTTACAACAATTTGTTGCTTCAGGAAAAACAATTGCTTTAGTCGGCTCATCGGGGGTTGGAAAATCTACTTTGTTAAATGCACTCGTAGGAATTGAGATAGCGAAAACGGGAGATATACGTGAGGAAGATAGTAAAGGGCGGCATACGACAACTCATCGTGAGCTGTTCCAACTACCGAGTGGGGGCTTAGTCATTGATACTCCTGGCATGAGGGAGTTACAGCTGTGGGAAGGAAGTGATGCAATTCAAACAACATTTTCTGATATTGAAGAACTAGCAAAAACATGCCGTTTCCGGGATTGTAAACATGAAAATGAACCAGGGTGCGCAGTGCATAATGCAATTGATAACGGACTTATTACGATAGAGCGTTTGCAAAGCTATAAAAAGTTACAAAGAGAACTGGCGTATTTTATGAGAAAACAAGATGCTATTCTCGCAAGAGCAGAGCGTGATAAATGGAAAAAGATTTCTAAACAGCATAAAAAAATGTAAAAAACCAAAGGACTATTCCTTTGGTTTTTTTGTATTTATAAATTTTATAATAATGTTATTCGTATATATGGACAAAAGGAAATTATTTGTTTAAACTTTACAAAGTATTCATCAAAATAAGTTATAAAATAGTAATTTGGGATTGGATATATTCATAATTAACTCAATGTAATTTGAAAAATGTAAAAGTAGGAGGTTCGTAATGGGGAAACTATTAAATTGGCTTCGCGATATGAAAGTAGCGAAAAAGTTATTAATTTCATTTTTTGTGATCTTAATTGCGGCAGTCTCTATTATTGGAGGCATGTCTTATCAAACGGCTAAAAAGAATTTTGAATCACAAATTACGAGTAGTGCTCACGATAATATAAAAATATTAGATAATTTAATCAATCAAATGATTGAGGCGAAATTTAACGATGTGAATACTTTTGCACGGGTAATTCAAGGAAATATGTATCAAGGAGATAATCAAGATGAATTAAGGAAAATGCTATCTCAATATATCAACTTGAATAAAGATGTTGAACAAGTATATGTTGCAGGAAATGATAAGAAGTTTATGCAAGAACCAAATATACAAATGGCAGCAGACTATGACCCAACAGAGCGTTCTTGGTATAAAGATGCGGTGGCAAAACAAGGCGGTATTGTTGTAACTGAGCCGTATAAGGCACAAGGAAATGGGCATATTGTCGTAACGATTGCAAAACAAACAAAAGATAAAAACGGTGTTGTTGCGGTGGATTTAAGCTTAGACAATCTATTAAAAACAACAAAGTTAATCAATATTGGTAAAAAAGGATATGCTTTCATTTTAGATGGAAAACAAAAAATAATTGCGCATCCCCAAGAAAAATCAGGGGATAGAGCAGCTGACTCTTGGGCGAAGAAAATTTATGAAGATAATCACGGTACTTTTTCATACTCTTATGGCGATAGTGAAAAGAAAATGGTATTTGCTACAAACTTAAAAACAGGCTGGAAAATTGGTGGGACGATGTACTCAAGCGAAGTAATTGAAGCAGCCCAACCCGTATTTTATAATATGTTAATTGTTATGTTTATTTCATTAGTTGTAGGAGGAGCACTTATTTATTTTGTGACACTTTCTATCACAAAGCCTTTAAAGAGATTAGTTGTCACATCAAAAGAAATAAGTGAGGGAGATTTAACTCAAACAATTGAAATCCATTCTAATGATGAAATTGGTCAACTTGCAAAAGGTTTTAATGAGATGACAGATTCACTACGAACGTTAATTGGAAGGATTAATGATTCGGCTGGGCATGTTGCAGCGGCATCAGAAGAGCTAACTGCGAGTGTAAGACAAGCGAGTGAAGCCACGGAGCAAATTACAATGGCAATGGATGAAATATCAAGTGGGGCAACGACGCAAACAACAAGTGTAGAGAGTGGTGCGATGTTACTGTTTGATGTAACAGAAGGGATTCAGCATGTAGCCAATAGTTCATCATCTATTAATACGGCTTCTGCTCATACTCGTGAAAAAGCAGAAGATGGCGGAAAGCTAGTAGGAAAAACAGTAAATCAAATGCAGTCTATTGCAGACTCTGTTTCACAATCGGATGCAGTTATTCAGTTATTAAATAATAAATCGAAGCAAATTGGTGATATATTAGAAGTAATCCAAAATATTGCAGATCAAACAAATCTTCTTGCTTTAAATGCTGCAATTGAAGCTGCAAGAGCTGGTGAGCACGGAAGAGGGTTTGCGATTGTTGCAGATGAAGTACGTAAATTGGCAGAGCAATCTAGCGTATCTTCCAGCGAAATTAGTAAATTAATAGGTGAAATACAAGATGATATGAGTAAGACAGTAAAATCTATGAATCATGTAAATGAAGAAGTTCAATCTGGACTAGTTATTGCAAATGAAACGAAGCAAAACTTTGCAGAGATTTTACAATCTACAAATGAAATAGCTAATCAAATAAAGACGATGGTTGAAACGGCTAACGGAATGTCAAAAGGTGCAAATGAAGTATCTATTTCAGTAGGCCAAATTGCAATGACAGCACAAAATAATGCGACTAGTACACAAAATGTAGCAGCGTCAGCTGAAGAGCAACTAGCTTCGATGGAGGAGATAGGCTCTGCAGCTGGTACATTATCTCAAATGGCTGAAGAGTTACAAGTATTAATTGAAAGATTTAGAGTTTAAAAGAGAACAGACTGTCGCACGCATAGCAGTATGCTAGTGAGGCAGTCTTTTTTATTAAGTAGGATCAGATTGATGTAGGCTAAATATTAATGAGGATGGAGATTCCCCTTAGGATGTTTAAAACTGTATTTCACATAAAGTGAAACTTTGATCAGTGGGGTTTTGTCCATCCCCCGCTGATTATTAGCTCACACCAATCGGGCTTTTACGGGCAGTTGATCTCCCACCTAACTCCCTCGCATTCGCCGAATTTTGAGGTGGGAGTCTTACTGCCCGTTAATGCGGGATAAAATTTGTCGAAAAATAGAGGTATTTGTTAACTTTGTGTATAATTATTATCATATAGAATACAAATAAAAGGAGATTAATATGGGAGTGTATTGGGGTACAAAAAGACATTCTTGGCTTAGTTATGTCTCATTTTGGCTAAGTATTTCATTTTTTGTTGTTTTTCTAATTGAAGTGTTTGTATTAAAAACACTTTCGAATAGCTCGGTACAAATTGTTAAATATTTTTATTTTATACTTGTGCCAGTAAACATTTTTCTTAGTTTAAGGTTACTATTTAAGAAGAATGAAAAGAAAGCATTACCCATTTTCAGTTTCATTGTATCATTATTATTTACCATTTTAATTATAGTACTAGCATTAGCGGCTACCGGGAAATTCTTTTAGGGAGAGTGACAGAAGTCACTCTTCTTTTTTGTTGTTTGCTCGCAAAAAATTTGATTTTATGAATTGTTGTGAACAAATAATGAGTGAATGTAGGATAAAACTTTCATTGATTAAATTTTGACGTTATTTCAAAAAATTAGGAGAGTATGAAGTGATGAGGTAAGCCATATAATAATGAAGATGGAAGAAAGTGTTTTGTATATACTTATGAAGCAAATGAATACGGTAAGAACGGTGATATATGGTACAATAGCTATGGAAAGTGATAGAGATAAAGGGTATATAAAATACTCATCGTTTTTTAGTAAGAGAGGGGTTATCTTATGCTATACGAGGATTTGATGACATTATTTCAAACAGCTCCGAAAGAAGAAGGTAGAGGCGGCTGGAAATATATAATCCAAGAACAAAATGATACATATGAAATTGTTGATGAAATGTTGAAAAATCAAATGAGTGTCGAATTGTATTTTAATGAATATGATGAGGTGAAAATCACTTTATATAAAGATGGAATTCCCATTACGACTATGCAAAGAATTGTGATTTTAAAAGTTGAATTAGACGAAGATGAAGAAGGCATTCAATTCGTTTTAGAGCGCATGCCAAGTCGAATGATTCGGTTGCAATTAAAGCCATATTTAGCATTGGAAATGGGGCCGTATTGGGAAATATGTGATGATTGTGAATGAACATAAAAAAGCATCCAATAACATGGATGCTTTTTATGTTTTTTGAAGTTGTTTAAACGCAATGATCGGAAGTAGAATGATGCTTACCCATCCGATGATAGGATATAGAATGTGGAGTAGTTCACTGTAACCGATGTAACTAAAGCAATAACTAATTAGTAAAATGAAGAAAATAATATTGTTATTTTTCCACCCAGTGATAGATTGCATTTGCTTTGTCATTCCGAACACATTACCAACTAAAGTTGTGAACACTTCACCGAAAATAACAAGAACGAAGAAAAAGTGAAAAGTTGCATTAAATCTTCTTATGACTTCAGCCATTGGGATGTTGTATTGATAAAATTGATCGACTGATAAGATAGCTAAATGGCTGCATAATAAAATTAAAGAAAGTCCTGCACCACCTAAAATTCCACCCCATAAAATGGCTTTTCGATCCTTTACCTCACTTGCTAATGGGACGAGAACGCTTTGGGCGAGAGAAAGATTTAAGGCGACATATGTAATAGGGCTAGTAATCCACTTCATATTCCAGCTCTCTGCAGGAATGGTGTTATTAATAGAGGGTGTACCGTGGAAAAAGGTTGTAATAGCAAGCCCGATAATAAAAATCATCATAATAGGTACGACAAGTGTATTTACTTCAAAAACACCTTGTAATCCGCGGCCACCTATAATGAGACAGGCGATAACTGTAATGAGAATACCGAGTTGTCTAGGTAAACGGAGTTGCTCCTCAAATACCGCCCCAGCTCCGGATAACATAACACTCGTTACGCCAAATAAAACGAGTAATAATAGTGTGTTTACAACATTTCCGAATACATCTCCAAATAAATATTTGTTGAACTCTTGCGCTGAAAACGCCCCGATTTGTGATGAAAGTAGCATCATCTTTGTACCGAGCCATATAAAAAAAAATCCACTTACACATATGCCAATGGTCCCGTAAAATCCGTTCACTGTAAAAAATTCAACAATTTCTCGACCAGTAGCAAATCCAGCTCCAACGACAGTTCCGATATAAGTAGCAGCGACTTTCTTTGCTACTTGCCATTGTTGATTGTCCATGTTATCCCTCTTTCTTCTATGATGAGCTTGACTTACTATAATGCATATGTATGAGCTTGGACAATTAGACATATGAAGTGCTTGAAAAAATACATGAATTGTATGATATTAGGGAAATATTAAAGGTGTTAAAACTTTGTTACATATAAGCTAATCGTTCGAAAGGATAGGAAATGTATGGTAAAATGCAATTAGGTTATTAAAAGATAAGCATTACAAAATGATAAGAGGAGTGGATTGTATGAGTACGAAAACAAATGTTGTTGAAGTATTAAACAAGCAGGTAGCAAACTGGAATGTGTTATATGTGAAACTACATAATTATCACTGGTACGTGACAGGACCACACTTCTTTACATTACATGAGAAATTTGAAGAGTTCTATAATGAAGCCGGAACGTATATTGATGAGTTAGCAGAACGTATTTTAGCGTTAGAAGGTAAACCATTAGCGACAATGAAAGAATATCTCGCTACATCTAGTGTCAACGAAGGGACAAGCAAGGAGTCGGCAGAGGAAATGGTGCAAACATTAGTGAATGATTACTCTGCACTTATTCAAGAATTAAAAGAAGGTATGGAAGTTGCTGGTGAAGCTGGTGATGAAACATCTGCTGACATGTTGTTAGCAATTCATACAACATTAGAACAACATGTATGGATGCTAAGTGCATTCTTAAAATAACAGTAAATATATTAAAGAAAAATCCATTGAAAAATTCTTTCAATGGATTTTTTTGTGATTTTTCAGTTTTCTTTTATGCTATAATATAGTAAAAGGGAGGCGATACGATGTTTCGCTTTTTCAAAACTGGAAAAGAAGAGCGGGAAATTACGAAAGATGAATTAGAACAAGCAATGGCTAAGTTTCTAGAAACAAATGCTAATATCGTTTATACAGTATTAGTAAATGATGATTATACAGTGAATTATGATTTGTTAAAGCCGTATTTACCTGCATTTCCAACAAATGTTTTTCTCATTACGAAGGAAACTCTTGAGGTATTTGAACATACAGAAGAAAATTTAAACCTAGTTAAAGAAATTGATATCGTACAAAAGGCAGTAGATCAATACGTAACAGAAAAAGAAATGTTTCCAATTGTTGAAGGTAGTGAAGATCGCCTCATATGCGGAATGAAACTAGGGCCTTACTTAAATCGTCTATTAAAAAGAAACTTATATATTTCAGAAAAACATTATTTAGTTTCAAGTGAACCAGATAGGAAAAAAAAGAAGAGTGGATAGATGTAATGAAAACAACAATAAATATATTGTTGTCTTTTTTTGTTTGTGAAAATATTGATTTTTCAGTTTATTCGACTTTATAATAAACTTATTGGACAGGGAGGAGTAATTATTAAGTATCATTCTGAGAATAAAGCATTGTTAGCATAAGCTATATACAGTGACCGCAGAATGGTATATAAATTCGAGAAGTAAATAATATAAAAGGTTCTGGGGGAATTGCAATATGAAAAATAGTATGAGTTATATTCAGTTATTAAATGAAACGTTACATTGTTATGCAAATAAAGGAAGTTTTGAAGCGTACACTTATATAATGGAGCATGCTAAAGGTGTAGTGGGGAATGAGGCACAAATATTTAATTTTAAATATGCATTAGCAAGTGCAGCAGGGCTTGAAGAAGAAGCGTTACATTTAATGAAGGAAGCCATTATAGAAAATGGTTTTTGGTATGGAAATGAGTATTTAATTTCCGACGACGATTTAAAACCACTACATAAATTTGAAGAGTTTCATAAAATGGTTCAATTATGTAAAGAAAGAGAAGAATTAGCAAAGAAAACAGAACGAGCAGACGTGAAATATATTTACAGCAAGAAAAAGGGAAATCTACTACTTACAATGCATGGTGATCAAGAAAATATAGGAATAATAGAACCATATTGGAAATCAGTTTTGACACAAGATTATACGTTAGCTTTACCACAGTCTTCGCAAATTCAATTTTCAGATGGGTTTGTTTGGGATGATATACATAGAGGAAGAGAAGAATTAAAAGAGCATTACGCTAAGTTTATAGAAAATCATACAGTAGAAAATGTAATAATAGGTGGTTTTTCTGCTGGAGCAAGAGTAGCGTTATATACTATTTTACAAAAAGATATAGATGTAAAAGGTTTTATTTTTATGGCACCGTGGCTTCCAGAGATTGAAGAATGGAATGAGTTGCTGGGGATGTTACAGGATAAAGATATAAAGGGATATATAGTATGCGGGGATCAAGATGAAGATTGTTTCGAATGTACACAGCAATTTGTACAATTATTAAGAGATAAGAATATAGAACATGAGTATAAAGTTGTGCCTAACTTAAATCATGATTATCCTAATCATTTTGATGAGTTATTAAAAGAAGCTATTGAATATATAGAAGGAAAAAATAATAAGTAGTAGGAAAGGGAGGTGCATCGCAGTTGATGTATCTCCCTTTTACAATTATAAAGTGAAACTTTAATCAGTGGGTTTTTTGTCCATCCTCCACTGATTATTAGCCCACACCAATCGGGCTTTTACGGGCAGTTAATCTCCCACCTAACTTCCTCGCCTGCGCCAAATTTTGAGGTGGGAGTCTTACTGACCGTTAATGCGGGATAAATTAAAAGCATTTGCTAGTAAGCGATAAGAATTCAATTTATCTTCAAATCGATGAGTAATCGTGACAATCATAAATTCTTCAGTATTGTATGCTTTGCTTAAGTTTACTATTTTTTCTTTCACAGATGAGGGATCACCCACGATCATACGTTGACGATTTTCTTTTATACGGAATAAATCATAAGCACTATATGAATAATTTTGAGCAGTTTCGATAGAAGGAGTACCAGTAGTTCGTTTTCCTTGCTCTAGTAATAAGATTGATAGATCTAAACTAGAAGCAATTTTTTCCGCTTCTTCATTTGTTTCTCCGCAAATAACAAAAATAGCGACGATTGATTTTGGTTTTTCTCCTAAAAATGAAGGCTGGAAATGTTCCTGATAAGCCTTCATAACTTCTGGGCCCCCGAAACCATTAATAAATTGTGCAAATGCAAAAGAAGCTCCATTGTTTGCCGCAATCTTAGCGCTTTCTCCGCTAGAACCGAGCATCCACATTTCAGGAGATGTTGGAATAACTGGAGTAGCCTTTAAATTTGCATAATGATGGTTTTCTGGTACTTGATCATGTATGTACATTGCAACATCTGCAATTTGTTCTGGATATTGATCAAGTGAGACCATTTTTCCTTCTTGTAGTGCCCGAGTTGCTATTGGCATACCACCAGGTGCTCTACCAACACCCAGGTCGATGCGGCTTGGATAAAGCGCTTCTAAAACGCGGAAGTTTTCGGCAACTTTATATGGACTATAATGCGGCAACATAACACCACCTGAACCGACTCTGATATGATCTGTTTTCGCTGCAATATGAGAAATAAGTATTTCTGGACTTGAGCCAGCTAAGCTTACGGAATTATGGTGTTCGGATACCCAAAAACGTGTGAATCCGAGTTTTTCAACTTCTTGTGCAAGCTTAACTGTATGTGAAAAAGCTTCAACTGCTGTGCTACCATCTGAAATAGGGGATTGGTCTAATACACTTAATTTGATCATAGAATATACCTCTCAATCTTAATGTACATCCTATTATATATTTACTTACGAATAATGCGTAATGAAATGCTCAAAATGAAAAGTGGATAATCTTATATCCACTTTTAACGAGAAAATCCTCGTTCATAATGATTCATTTCGACTAGGTTTAAAATATATTCGTAGTTGTCAATTTCATGTTTTATTTGTTCACGTTCTTTTTCAGATAGTTTCATATTACTAAGTTTTTTGCATAGGTGTTGTTTCTTTAATTCTAAATGCTTTTTTGTAGCGTGGTAATCATAAGTATGTTTCATTTTCAACCACTCCTTCTTTGCAGTTGCTATATTATACGAAGTATGAAGAGATGTGAGAGCTATCCCTTATGTACGTTTAATGAATATTCCAATTGCTATGGTGTTATGTTTATGGGGATTTATGAATAAAATGCACTAAACCACTAATGCACATTTTATGAAGTAAGGGGTGGAATTGTGCAGAAAGATATAATGTATAACACTGAAATGGATGAAACGTTAAAAGTTATAAATAAGGGATTGAAGAAGACGACACGTCCGAAACAAATTATTGTAGTAGGGGCTGGTATGGCTGGATTAGTTTCGGCATCTTTATTAAAGGCTGCAGGACATGAAGTGAAGATTTTTGAAGCGAACAACCGTGTAGGTGGCCGCATAGAGACAGTTAGAATGGAAGACACCGGATTATATTTAGATGTTGGAGCGATGAGAATTCCGTATTCACACACATTAACAATGGCATATATAAGAAAGTTTGGGCTACAGGTGAGCCCTTTTATTAATAGGAATGAGACAGATATTATCTACGTAAATGGTCGGAAAACAACGTTGAAACAATATGAAAAGGACCCAAGTATTTTAAGGTATCCTGTGGAAATGAATGAAGAGTGGAAAACGTCTGAGGAACTATTATTGTTAGCGGTACAGCCCATTATAAATTTTATAAAAAAGAACCCAGAGAAAAATTGGGATGTTGTAGTAAAGGATTTTGGGAGATACTCTACAGGACAATTTTTAAAGTATCACCCTTATCAATATAATACGTATTTTTCGCCAGTAACGATTGAGATGATTGGTGTTCTATTGGATTTAGAGGGCTTTTTAGAAAGGTCATTCGTTGAGACGTTACGATTTTTATACATTATGCAAGAGGAAAGCGGATTTTGCGAAATAATAGGTGGAAATGATAGATTACCAAAGTCTTTTTTACCACAATTAGAAGAAAATATTATATATAATCAAAAACTAATGAAGCTTCATCAACATGCTAATGGTGTGACAGCTTACTACCGGAATGAGGAAACTTTTGAATATAGTAGTATTACAGGGGATTTAGTTATTGTTACAATTCCGTTTTCGACAATGCGTTTTGTGGAAGTAGATCCATTTGATTCTATATCTTATGAAAAATGGAAAGCAATTCGTGAATTGCATTATATGCCTGCGACGAAAATAGGAATTCAATTTAAAAGCCGATTTTGGGAAGAACAAGGGCAATTAGGCGGCAGAATTATAACAGATTTACCAATTCGTTACGCCTATTATCCAAGTCATGGAATTGGAGAAAAAGGGCCTGCTATGATGTTAGGAAGCTATACATGGTCTTATGATGCGTTGTTATGGGATGGGTTATCAAAGGGTGATCGTATTTATTACGCATTACACAACTTAGCAACGATATTAGGTGGTCAAGTATATGACGAGTTCTTATCTGGAATATCAAAAAGTTGGACATTGGATCCATATGCGCTTGGAGGGTTTGCACTATTTCAGGCAGGGCAAGAATCGGAGCTACAACCAGCGATTGTAAAGTCAGAGGGAAGAATATTCTTTGCCGGAGATCATACAACGTTATATCACGGATGGATTCAAGGTGCAATTGAATCGGGAGTTCGTGTAGCGATAGAAGTGAATGAATAAAATGTATAAAATTCAGAAATTTCTTTACTGTATAACTTGAGATGGATATTATTATATATAAAAGAATTATAGGGAGTGTTTACAGTGAATCCATTATTATTCGATTTTCCTTCTGAATTTTATACTGAAAGGCTTCTTATTCGAATGCCGAAACCAGGGGATGGTAAAGTTGTATATGAGGCAATTCAAGCTTCTATGCAAGAATTAAAACCATGGATGGTGTTTGCCCAAAAAGAGCAAACAGAGGAAGAAATAGAAGAGAGTATTAGAAAATCGCATATTCAATTTTTGCAGCGTGAGGATTTAAGATTACTAGTATTTTCGAAAGAAACAGGTGAATTTATTGCATCTGCTGGAGTACATCGTATTAATTGGGATATACCTCAATTTGAAATTGGGTACTGGATTGATACAAGGTTTAGTGGAAAAGGCTATATGGTAGAGGCAGCAAAAGGTATAACGGATTACGCTTTTTCTGAACTGAAAGCAAACCGCGTAGAAATTCGTTGTGATTCTCTAAATAAGAAAAGTAGAGCGATACCTGAGAAATTGGGATTTAAATTAGAGGGTACTTTAGAAAGTGCTAGTGTTGCTGTAGATGGAAATGGATTAAGGGATATGTGTGTATTTGCAATGACGAGAAATACATATGAAAAAGAAGAGCTGTAAGAAACGGCTCTTCTTTTTGTACATTATGGTACAGGATGTCCATTAGAGCTTTCAAAAATTGTAAACCATTGTTGACGATCTAAGTTAACTTTTGTAGCAAGTGCGGCCGTTTTTACACGATCTATTTTACCAGATCCAACGATTGGCATCATGTTAGTTGGATGTGCAAGTAACCAAGCGTACATAATGATATCTATGCTATCAACACCTTGCTCAGCAGCAACTTTTTGTAGTGTTTCACGTACACGTACAGCACGTTCAGTTTGGCCAGTAAAGATTTCGCCACCAGCAAGAGGTGACCAAATCATTGGATTGATTCTTTTTTCCTGACATAAATCAATTGTACCTTTTTCAAAATGTTCAAGTTGCATTGCAGATACTTCAATTTGATTTGTGATAAGTGGGAAATCTAAATAAGAACTTAACATATTAAATTGAGAAGGTAAAAAGTTAGATACACCGAAATGACGAACTTTTCCTTCTTGTTTTAAGCGTGAAAATGCTTTTGCAACTTCATTTGGATCCATAAAAGGATCAGGACGATGAATGAGTAATACATCGATATAATCTGTGTGTAAATTTCTAAGTGAGGATTCCGCACTTTGTATAATATGTTCTGTACTTGTATTATAGTGGGCGACATATCGCTCCGGGAATTTTGGTGATGGGGGAGCGATTCCACACTTTGTAATAATTTGCATGTTTTCACGTAAGGAAGGCTTGAGTTGTAATGCTTCTCCAAACAATCCTTCACACGTATATCCGCCATAAATATCAGCGTGATCGAAAGTAGTAATCCCCATATCCATACATTCTTCAATGAAAGAAAGTAATTCTTGCTTCGTCATATTCCATTCTGCTAAACGCCAAAATCCTTGAATAATACGAGAGAATTCTAGAGTTTCGGCCATTTGAACTCGTTCCATTATATGTACCCCCTTGATGAATATTGTTATTTTTTGAAAAGGCTTTCTTGCTACATATTATTATATAGTTACAGAGGTGTACATACAATAAATATGTTTTGCTACAAAAACGATTTTCTCTATATGCTATAATGAAGAAACATATAGCTATAAGGAGAGGTACGAAATGATTCCAGTAACAATATTAACTGGTTTTCTTGGATCAGGGAAAACGACTTTATTAAATCGTATTTTATCAGAAGATCACGGTAAGAAATTAGCGGTGATTGTAAATGAAATAGGGCAAATCGGTATCGATAATCAGTTGATTATGAATGTTGAAGAAGAAATTATGGAAATGACAAACGGCTGTTTATGCTGTACAGTGCGTGAAGATTTGCTCGTTGCTTTAAAACAATTACTGGACGTAAAAGCAGAAGGGAAAATGGACTTTGATGATTTAGTAATTGAAACGACTGGCCTTGCAAATCCAGGTCCGATTATTCAAACATTCTTTTTAGATCCAGTTATTCAATCTGCATATCAAATTAACGGTGTTGTAACGGTGGTAGATAGTTATCATATATATAAACATTTTGAAAAAGGATTAGAGGCAAAGGAACAGATTGCATTTGCTGATGTAGTATTAGTGAATAAATTAGATCTAATTGACGAAAGTGAAAAGGAAAATCTCTTGCATGAACTGCAAGCAATTAATCCAACTGCAAAGTTAATCGAGGCGACTAACTGTGAGGTAGATATACCATCATTACTACAAATTCAAACGTTTAAAACGAAAGATACGTTACAAATTTATCCACATAAAGAACATAACCATCTAGAAGGTGTAAAATCGTTTGTACTACGCGAAGAACGTCCGTTAGATTTACAAAAACTGAATGAGTGGATGTCAGCTGTTGTGCAAGAGCTAGGGGAGTATCTGTATCGTTATAAAGGGATTTTATCTATTGACGGAGTAGATAAACGTATTGTGTTCCAAGGTGTACATACATTATTTGCAGCTTCGTACGATAGAGAGTGGCAAGAGGGTGAAAAACGAGTAAGTGAAGTAGTTTTCATCGGTAAAGATATTAATAAAGAATGGTTCCAAGAACATTTTCAAGAGTGTGTGAAATAAGTCTGCGTAATTGCAGGCTTATTTTTTGTTTACTAATTATTGGGTTTTGTATTAAAATAGTTTAAAAATACTAAAAATTTAGTATTTTTAAAAGGGAGGTGCGGAATAATGCGTCTAATGGCTCTTGGCCTACTTACTAAAAGGGATTCGTTATCTGGTTATGAAATACAACAGGCTCTAGATATGGTGCAAAGTAGTAAATGGGCAGAGGTTTTTCCAGCATCTATATACCACGCACTGAAAAAAATGACACAAGAGGAATTAATCCGAGTAAAAGCAATTGAAATGACCGGTAAACGGTCGAAAACGATATATTGTATTACAGAAAAGGGAAGTCAAGAATTTAAAAGGTTACTAAAGGAGTCGTTTCAAAAAACTTCAGTTGTGTTTCCGAAACACCTATATACAGCGCTAACTTTCCTGTCAGAAGAAGAGGGGATGAGAGAAGAAATCTTAGAGGCTTTAGAAGAGCAGAAAAGTGAAATACGGTCTACTTATGAAGAAATGCGGGCGGGAGAAAGACTGAAAGATAATGCGCCAGAGTATGTGAAACTTATTTTCGAAAACATGTATGAACAATGTGAGATGCAACTTCGATTTATTCATAAGTTAGAAAAACTATTAAAAAACTAAAAATATGGTGGGAAGAATATGAAAATTGATCATCTTGTTGTAAATGTAAATAAAGAAATACAAGAAAATAAGGAAACGATTAAAAATGTACATTCTATCGGGCTTCCATATGTTCCGAAATGGGGAAAGGGAACAAAAGGATTTAAAGTATCTAACATATGGATTGGGAAAGAATATTTAGAATTAGTAAGGGTAAAAACGAAAGACGGAGGTGGTTGGGTACAAGACTGGGTTCGGAAATATAATGATGGCCATAGAGGGCTTATCGGATTAGCAATTGATGTTGAAAATATAGATAATACGTATGAAAAAATGATTAGAGATGGAATTAAAGTTACAAAACCAGAACCATTGCAATTCAGGTGGTTTTTTAATTTATTTAAGAAAACAATGCCATGGAAAAATGCATACATACAGCCGATGAAGGGGATGCCGTTTCAATTTTTTCTACAACAAATGAAAGATCAAAAGAGCAGAGAATATATGGAGAAATATATGTATCCAAATAGTGTGGAAGAGGGCGTCACGGGAATTGTTGCGGTGAAATTGTATGGAGAAGTAACAAATGAAGATCGGAACATTATTGGATGTCTATTTTCAGATGTTACAAATGAGGAAAAAGAAATAATTATCCGTTTAAAAAATCAAGTGATTCATCTAATTCAATCGAATGAGCATTTCATTGAGATAATGCTAGATTCCAACAACGAAGCACATAAGGGAAAGAAACTAAACATAGAAAACATAACATTGATAAATGTATAATAAAAAGCCTGTTTTCACAGGCTTATATTTTCATCTATAAGTAATTCCATTACAACACCTACAACTGGACCCTCATCATCAATATCCCCGTTTAAACGGAACCCAAATGATTCATATAGTCCCATTGCGTGTTTGTTGTCTGGGTGTAAACTTAAGTAAATTATTTTACATTTAAATTGTTGTTGCAAAAATTGAAGGAGTAAGCGCAGGAAACGTTTTGCGTATCCTTTTCCTTGATACTGTTGATCAATCATAAAGCGATCTAACCATATGCTTTTATATTTTTTCGAATACCATCCATACATTGCATATCCAACAAGTGCTTCTCCATTATATAAACCTACTGACGTCCCGTTCTCTTCATATAATGACTCGGCTAAAGAAAACGCATTACTTTCAATAAATTGCTGCTGGTCTTTTACGACGTTTAAAGCAGCCACTGAACGCCAGTTTTTTGCTGTTACTTCACAAATGTGAAGATTCATAATTCCAACTCACCTTCTAAAATAGTATAGCTGAAAGCTAATATGGATAATTTTACTTGTTATTTTGGTCAAGTCAAGGATAAATACATAAAAAGGCAGCTGAATGACATATTCAGCTGCCTGGAAAATATAGTTAATTAGTTTGTTGCTTCTTTCAATGTATTTACGTTTTCTTCCATTAAAGTGAAGTAATCTTTATTATTTTTCGCATCGTCTTCAGAAATAGTAGCTAAGTGATTTAAGCGTAAAATCTTTGTGCCTGTTTCTTTTTGAATAACGGACGCTACTTTTGGAGTAGAGAATGTTTCAAATAAAATATATTTTAAGTTATGTTCTTTTGCTGTTTTTGCAATATCAGCAAGTTGCTTTTGAGATGGCTCATCAGAAGCTGAAATTCCAGCGATAGGAATTTGTTTCAGGCCATAGCGTTGTTCCCAGTATCCATAAGCAGCATGAGAAACTAAAATTTCTTTCGTTTTCGCATTCGCTACAGCAGCTTTAAATTGATCGTCTAAATCAGTAAATTTTGTTTGCAGTGCTGCAAAGTTCTTTTCGAATTCTTGTTTATGATCAGGTTGTAATTCTACAAGAGCATTTTTAATTTTTTCTGCTTGTTTCATCGCAAGTGTAGGATCTAACCATACGTGTGGGTCTTTGTCGTGATGATGTTCTTCTTCTTTATGGCTATCTCCATGGTCGTGATGTTCCTCTTCAGTCGAAGTACGAAGTTCGATACCTTTTGATGCATTTACAATTTTAACATTTTCTTTTTGTAATGTTTTTTCCATTTTCTCAGCAAATGGTTCTAATTCAGCACCGTTATAAACGAATAAATCAGCTTTTGCAACTTGTACTGTTTGTTTTTGACTTGGTTCAAATGTATGTGAATCGGCACCAGGTGGGTAGATTGCTTCAACCGTTACATAGTCGCCACCAATTTTTTTTGCGAAATCAGCAAGAGGGAAAATGGTTGTATAAACAGTTAGCTTTCCATCTTTCTTGGCAGTACCTTCTTTTTTATTTGAGCAGCCAGTAAAAATTAAAGTGAAAATAAGTAAGAATGAAAATATAGTCAATCTTTTAGGCATGAAGTTCTCCTCTTTTCTTTTTATACGGATATATTTTCCCCAATTATAGAAAAAAATATCATTTTAATACAAAACGGAATAATTACGTTTTAGTTTGCGAACTTAGTATAATACATCTTTAATAAAGTTGCAATAAATAATAATCATTACGATTTGTTTTTGTTATAAAGTTTTCAAATATAGATGTATTATTTTTGTAAATGCATGCATATGTGACAATGCTTTTTTCATATATTTGAAAGGAGGATGAAGAGGGGGCTGAGTGCTTGGATTACTTAATGGAAGCTATTTTATTGATATTAGCAGTAGTATTGCCATTATCTTTTGTATTAATATTTTTAAGAAGATTAATAAGTAATTTAGGAGACGCTACAACAATAACGAAATTGCCAGAGAAAGATGAGAAAAAAGAGTAAGTAAAGCACTATGCATACGCATAGTGCTTTACTTATGGTAAAATAAGAAAAGGAAACTCCTAAAAGTTGTATTTTGCTGAAGGAGAGAAAAGTAAAATAAGAGGTATATGCATATATGAATAAGCGAACAGCGTTAGTACTTGGTGCAAGTGGTTTAGTTGGACAAGAGATAACGCGTCTATTACTTGAATCAGATTACTACGATTCGGTTACTATTTTTGTAAGAGAACCAATGCAATGGCAGCATGAGAAGTTACAGCAAAAGCAAGTAGATTTTTCGTTATTAGAGGAATATAAAGAGTTTTTTGCTGTAGATGATGTTTTTAGTTGCCTAGGAACGACAATAAAAAAAGCAAAAACAAAGGCAAATTTCAAAAAAGTAGATTATGAATATACGTTACGTGCTGCTTGTTTAGCTGAAAAACAAGGGGTGCAAAATTTTCTTGTTGTGTCTTCGATGGGAGCAAATCCAAAATCATTTTTCTTTTATTCCCAAGTAAAAGGAAAAATGGAAGAGGAGTTGCAAAAGTTAGTGATCGGTGGTATTCACATTTTTAGGCCATCATTATTAGTAGGAAATCGACAAGAATTTCGTTTTGGTGAACGAATGGCTGAAAAGGTATCTCGTATTATTCCTTTTATATTTAAAGGTGCTTTTAAAAAATATAAACCTATATCTGCTAAAGATGTGGCAAAAGGGATGTATATAACTGCGCTGCGAGAAGAATCGGGTCACCATATTTATAATTCAAATGAAATCACAACGATAGAATAAATGAAACCGAGAAGAATGACTTCTCGGTTTCATTTATTCATATTGATTTTCCCAGGTGCTCGCTTATATTGATACGGTTCTTGTAATTCAAAGCCAAGTTCATTGGCGGCAATTCTTGGGAAGTACGGATTGCGAAGCAGCTCACGTCCGATAAATATTAAATCTGCTTCGTTATTATTTAAAATTTGCTCTGCTTGTGAACCAGTCGTAATCAATCCAACTGCACCAGTTGCAACCTTAGCATGCTCCTTAATATGCTTGGCATATTGTACTTGGTAACCAGGATACACATCGATATGTGCCGGTACAACTGCACCAGAACTACAATCGATTAAATCTACCCCTTGTTCTCTCATCCAACATGTATACTGCACATAATCTTGAACCATTAACCCGTCAGGATGATAATCATTTGCTGAAATACGAACAAATAACGGTCCGTTCCAAACTTCATTTACAGAGTCAATGATTTCGCGTAAGAAACGATAGCGATTTTCAGATGAGCCCCCGTATTCATCCGTCCGCTTATTGGAAAGCGGGGAAAGGAATTCATTAATAAGATAACCGTGAGCGCCGTGTAATTCAATAACATCAAATCCGGCCCGTTTTGATCGTAACGCGGCCTTTTGAAAAGCTAATACGGTGTCTTTAATTTGCTGTATACTCATTTCTACTGGTATTTTCATTACATCATTAAACGGAATTGCTGATGGAGCGAATGCATCCGTTTCTAATTCAGCTTTTCTTCCGGCATGAGCAAGTTGAATAGCTGCTTTTGCACCGTTATCATGTATAAATGTTGTCGTTTTATGTAAGCCTTCAATTAGGTTATCATCCCAAATTCCTAAGTCTTTGTTAGAAATTCGTCCTTCAGGTAACACAGCTGTTGCTTCAATCATAACTAAACCTACTTGGCCGGCAGCGCGAGTTCCATAATGAATAAGATGAAAATTCGTTACTCGGCCATCCTCATTCTCCGATGAATACATGCACATAGGCGACATAACAATACGGTTTTTTAGCGTAACGTCCTTAATTGTATAAGGTGAAAAAAGTTGGGAATTCATCAAATAGCCTCCTTGATTGAATTTTCTTACATTGTATCATTCTCTTTTTTGTTTCTCTAATAAAACGCTTATACGAAAAATTTTGTCTATTCGTGTTACAATGACTAATATGAAATGAATTGGAGGATGACATATGTACCAGGCCTATTATGAAAGTAAATTAGGTTTGCTGGAAATTACAGCGAACGAAGAAGGAATTATGTCTGTTATATTTGTTGATGAACGACAAGAAGAAAATACTAATGAAATGATAGATCAATGCATAAATGAGCTGGATGAATATTTTAAAGGAAAAAGAAAAGAGTTTACTGTGCTGTTGTCTGCGGAGGGAACACCATTTCAAAAAAATGTATGGGATGCACTTTATACTATTCCGTATGGCGTAAGTGCTTCATATTTAGATATTGCAGAGAAGGTTGGAAATACGAAAGCTGTACGAGCGATTGGAGGAGCAAATAGCCGTAATCCAATTTCAATAATCGTTCCGTGTCACCGGGTAATAGGAAAGAGTGGAAAGCTTGTTGGGTATGCGGGTGGTTTATGGAGGAAAGAGTGGTTGTTAAAACACGAAGGTATTTTGAAATGAAGTATGGGTGGAAAGAGGGATTGTTTTGGAATGTATAAATTGTGGGCAACCTTGCGCGAATGACCAGTTAAACTGTGCAAGTTGTCAGCGTAACTTGCATAATTCACAAGGTGAAGGAAGCTCGCTAATAGACAAAGAATTAGAAGAATATGTAGGGAGACAATATCCGTATTACAAAAGAAAATGGGAGCTTGAGAATAAGCGAATTGCAAGGTGGAGTTGGAATGGTTGGGCTGCTATTTTTAATATAGGTTGGCTTGGATATCGTAAGTATTATTTACCTGCCGCTTTATTTTTGCTGCTATTAGTAGCATGTGATGCGTTTTCTTATTATATGGGGTTCAACGTGGCATTACCCATCATTAATATGGTACCTCTCACGTTTTTATTACTCATTTTTATTTTATTTGGAATGGGGATTTTTGCAAATGGATTGTATTATCAATTTGCAGAAAGGCGTATATACCGGATAAAAGCACGGGGAATTAAAGATAAATCGGTTGAAAATTATCTCATTCGTGATAGTGGCGGAACGAGTAAAATGGGAGCGACAATCGTTACTATTTTAGCAGTTGCCAGTATTTTTTTCAGTCATTTCTTTTTTCCAACTGATCGAGATATTATTCAAAAAGTTCGTACTAGCTCGCTTTATGAATATCCTTTCTTTTCAATTGGTGAATCGTTCGAAAATTATTTTCAAAATTCAGGGTGGATATATTATCGTGGGACGGAAGGGTTAGAATTAGTAGAGTTTCAAGGATATAGCGCCGGGATGCCAAAACAAAAGGTGACGATTCAATTTGTTGTTGATTATAAATTGGGTGAAGTTGAGCCATACTCACTTACGATTAATGGTGAATCTAAAAATGAAGAAGAGTTCTTGAAGATGATGGACGATATATTTAAAGTTCAAAATCCATTTGACGTAGAGGATGGATTACAAGTGAATGCTATACAAAAAGTGGATGGAAAGTAATTTCTGACCGCTTTTTTCTTTTTTATCAAAATAAATATTTAAAATAATCTGAATCTTTTGTATAATGATATGTATTATACAGGCTTTCATTTATACATATAGATTGGGGGAAGGAAGAATGAAGAGGAAGGTAACAATGATTGCTGCACTTGCGTTATCGACTAGTGTATTGGTTGCGGGATGTGGGAATGGGGAGAAGGCCTCGACAACGAAGAAAGAATCAGATAAGGGAGTGGCAGATAAACAAGTTTTAAATTTACTAGAAACAGCCGAAATTCCTTCAATGGATACATCTAAATCAACGGATTCTGTATCTTTCCGTGTATTTGTAAATGCAATGGAAGGATTATATCGTCTAGATAAAGATAATAAACCAACTCCAGGTATGGCAAAAGATGTGAAGATTAGTGAGGATAAAACGACATATACATTTGAATTACGTGATGCAAAGTGGTCAAATGGCGATCCAGTTCGAGCACAAGACTTTGTCTATGCATGGCAACGTACATTAGATAAAGCAACAGCTGCAGAATATGCATTTATTTTATTTGATGTGAAAAATGCACAGAAAGTAAATAAAGGGGAATTACCGTTAGATCAATTAGGTGTAAAAGCGAAGGATGATAAGACGTTAGTTGTAGAATTAGAACAACCAGCACCATATTTCCTTGAGCTTACTTCGTTCCCTTCATTTTTCCCATTAAATGAAAAATATGTGAAAGAACAAGGGGATAAATACGCATTAGAAGCGGATAAATTATTATACAATGGTCCGTTTACTTTAAGTGAATGGAAACATGAGCAAAGCTATCAGTTAAAGAAGAACCCGAATTATTGGGATAAAGATGCTGTAAAGTTACAAGAAATTAATGTAAGTGTTGTAAAAGAAACGAGTACAGGGGTAAATTTATATGACAGTGATCAAGCAGATCGTGTTATTTTAAGTTCTGAGTTTGTTGATAAATATAAAAAGAATAAACCAAATGAATTTAAAACGAAGCTAGATCCGCGTATGTATTTCTTACGCTTTAATCAACAAAATGCAACATTTAAAAATCAAAAGGTTCGTGAAGCAATTGATTTAGCATATGATAAAAAAGGGATTGCGGATGTTATTTTAAATGACGGTTCTCTGCCAGCATATTTCTTAGTACCTGAAAAATTTACGACAGGTCCAGATGGGAAAGACTTCCGCTCTGTAAATAAAAACTTCCGTGACAGTAAAGATAATGCAGCGAAAGCTAAAAAACTATGGGAAGAAGCGAAGAAAGAGCTTGGGCAAGATACAATTACAGTAGAATTACTAAATGATGATAACGGTAGCCGTAAAAAAGTGGGCGACTTTATTAAAGAAGAACTAGAGAAAAACTTACCTGGCATTAAAGTGAATTTGAAACAACAACCGTATAAACAAAAACTAGATTTAGAGAAGAAGTTACAATATGAATTCTCGCTATCTGCATGGAGCCCAGATTATCCAGATCCAATGACTTATATTGACATGTTCGTGACAGGAAGCACATTTAATGAAATGGCGTATTCTAATCCGAAGTATGATGATTTAGTAGCGAAATCCAAAGGAGAACTACTAAAAGATGATACAGCCCGTTGGAAGGCACTTGCAGAAGCTGAAAAGATTTTAATTGGTCAAGATGCTGCTATCTCTCCTACGTATCAACAAAGTACAGCGTATTTAGAGAAGCCATATGTTAAAGGTATTGCTAATCATACGTTTGGTGGGGACTTTAGTTATAAATGGGCATATATTACAAAAAAATAGTATAATGAAAGATGAGTGAATTTTCGCTCATCTTTTGTTTGTATAAGGAGGAACTACAGTTGCTAAAGGGAATCAATCATCTTTGTTTTTCAGTGTCTAATTTAGAAGATTCTATTAAATTTTATGGGAAAGTACTAGAAGGGGAATTATTAGTTAAGGGGAGAAAACTGGCGTATTTTAACATATGCGGAGTGTGGGTAGCGCTTAATGAAGAGGCGCATATTCCGAGAAATGAGATTCATCAATCGTATACGCATCTCGCATTTTCTGTAGAACGAAAAGATTTTGAACGTCTGTTAAAACGATTAGAAGAAAATGATGTTCATATTTTACAAGGAAGGGAACGTGATGTGAGAGATTGTGAGTCTATATATTTTATTGATCCTGATGGTCACAAATTTGAGTTTCATTCAGGAACGCTACAAGACCGTCTAAATTATTATAGGGATGAGAAACCTCATATGACATTTTTTTAAGGAGGGAGAACATTTGCATGCACTTGTAATTGGTGGAACAGGGATGTTAAAGAAAGTTTCTATGTGGCTTTGTGATCAAGGGTTTCATGTCTCTATTATTGGGAGAGATGAAGTGAAATTAGAAAACGTTAAACGAGCGAGTTCTGCACCAGAAAACATTACATGCCTTCCGTTAGATTATCATAATGATGACGATGTAAAGCTAGCTATTAAAAGTGCAATTGAGAGAATTGGTCCAATCATACTAGTGGTCGCATGGGTACACTCAAGTGCAAAGTATGCGTTATCACTCATTTGTAAAGAGTTAGAATTGTCGTTTGGAACATACAGTTTATTTCATATTTTAGGCAGTAAAGCATCGCGTATGACCGCACAAAAAATAGGTGGCACACGATGTAATTATCATAGAATTATATTAGGTTTTATGTTAGAAGGTACATACGGAAGGTGGCTTACCCATGATGAGATAGCTGATGGGGTAATAAAAGGAATTGAAAATAAACGTGCGGAATGGGTTGTAGGGAGCGTAGAACCGTGGGAATTACGGCCAAACTGGTAAGGGGGAATAGGAGATGAAAACAACTGTATATGTAACAAGACATGGCGAAACGGAATGGAATGTAGCGAAGCGAATGCAAGGTCGGAAAAATTCAGCTTTAACTGAAAAGGGTATGTTACAAGCGAAACAATTAGGGGATCGAATGAAAGATTTATCGATCCATGCAATCTATAGTAGTCCGAGTGAAAGAACACTCCATACTGCGGAGTTAATAAAGGGAGAGCGTGATATACCGATAATAGCTGATGAGCATTTCTATGAAATCAACATGGGTATATGGGAAGGACAAACAATCGCTGATATAGAAAAGCAGTATCCAGAAGAAGTACATTTATTTTGGAATGAGCCACATCTTTTTCAGTCAACATCAGGAGAAAATTTTGAGGCCGTTCATAAAAGGGTTATTGAAGGGATGCAGCTGCTTTTAGAAAAGCATAAAGGAGAAAATGTATTAATTGTTTCTCATGCGGCAACGGCGAAATTACTTGTTGGTCATTTCGCTGGTAATGAAATAGAAAATGTGTGGGATGATCCATTTATGCATAGCGCTAGTCTTAGCGTAATAGAATTTGAAGAAGGTAAGGGTAAAGTGAAGCAATTTGCAGATATAAGTCACTTTCAGTAAACATGAAAAAAGGCCGTAAAAACGGCCTTTTTTCTGGACATAAGAAACTAGCAATTACGTTTTTTATGCCAGAAGTGATCGAATTTCTTATTTTTGCAAGATGGGAAATGATGTCTGCCTTTGCAATCATTCCATTTGTGCCCGCAATCGTGACAGTCCTTACCATGATCCCATGAATCATCGCAAGAGCCACCATGACCATGAGGGAAAAATACACATTTTTTACAGAAACATCGTTTTGTCCAGAAACATTTCTTTTCAAAGCGTATGCATTTTGTAACGAAAGTACAATGTTTTCTGCGAGTACGTTTTGTAACTAAAACGCATTCTTTTCTACGCGTCACTTTCGTAACGAACGTCCATTTTTGAACGCGTACACGAGTACATTTTGTAACAAATGTCCATTTTTTCACATGAGTACATTTTGTAACGAAAGTACAATGTTTCACGCGAGTACATCTTGTTCTTGGACATTTATGCCCTGTTGTACATTTACATTCTGTTGTACATTTATGATGAGAGAATTTATCATCATCGCATTCAAAAGTACTTGGATCTTGATGTAAGAAATCCTCCATCCCTGCACTTTTGATTTCTTCAACAGCTTTTCTAATATCACGTTTCATAGAAATCCTCCTTATCAGGTATTAAATTGAAAAGGTCTTCTTTTTCCTTAACATGATATGAGATATGAAGTCTTTCTGAATGGGACAAGAGTGTAATTTTATATAAATAGATGATAGCGGATGTATGGACAAGACAAGGCGCATACATTGAATGAAGAGAACTGAGAAGGGATGAGAAGACATGCTACCTTCATATGATTTTTTTGTTCATCCAATGTACTTAGTGGAATTGAAAAAAGACATTTGGTCAGATAGTCCAGTGCCAGCAAAATTAACTTATGGAAAAAAGAAGTATGACATTGATATTGTCTACCGTGGTGCTCATATTCGTGAATTTGAGAAAAAATCTTATCATGTTATGTTTTATAAACCGAAAAAATTTCAAGGTGCGAAAGAGTTTCATTTAAATTCTGAGTTTATGGATCCGTCTATCATACGAAATAAATTATCTCTAGATTTCTTTCATGATATTGGTGTACTTTCACCAAAGTCACAACATGTATTTATAAAAATTAATGGTCAAATTCAAGGGGTATATTTACAGTTAGAATCAGTTGATGAAAACTTTTTAAAAAGTAGAGGATTACCGGATGGTTCTATTTATTATGCGATCGATGATGATGCGAATTTTTCTTTAATGAGTGAGCGAGATAAAGATGTTAAGACAGAGCTCTTTGCGGGGTATGAATTTAAATATTCGAATGAAAATAGTGAAGAGCAACTGAGTGAATTTATATTTCAAGCGAATACTTTGTTGAGGGAAGATTATGAAAAAGAAATTGGGAAGTTTCTAAATGTAGATAAATATTTACGGTGGTTAGCTGGAGTTATTTTTACGCAAAACTTTGATGGTTTCGTTCATAACTATGCACTATATCATAACGATGAAACAAATTTATTTGAAGTCATACCGTGGGATTATGATGCGACTTGGGGACGAGATGTACAAGGGAGACCGCTTAATCATGAATATATTCGCATTCAAGGGTATAACACGTTAAGCGCAAGGTTGTTAGATATACCTGTATTTAGAAAGCAATATCGAAGTATTTTAGAAGAAATATTAGAAGAACAATTTACAGTTTCGTTTATGAGGCCGAAAGTAGAAGGAATGTGTGAATCGATTCGTCCGTATTTACTACAAGATCCATATATGAAAGAAAAATTAGAAACATTTGACCAAGAAGCGAATATGATTTATGAATATATAAATAAAAGAAGAAAGTATATACAAGACCACTTACATGAATTGGATTAATTTTGAAAGAGATTGAAATATTATCAATCTCTTTTTTGTATAATAAAGATGCAACAATAAAAAGTGATTTGATAAAGAATGGAGTTGTGTAGAGATGACGGTTAAATGGATTGATTGGGCAAAGCAAATACAATCTATAGCTCAAGCGGGTTTAACGTATTCTAAGGATGTATATGATATAGAGCGTTTCCAACAATTAAGGGATATTTCAATTTCAATGATGTCATATTACACAAAAACAGATTGGGAAATCGTGGAGAAATTATTTGCAAGTGAGACAGGCTATCAAACACCAAAAGTTGATATACGAGCAGTTATTTTTCAAAATGAAAAACTATTATTTGTGAAAGAAAAAAGTGATGGAAAATGGGCATTGCCAGGTGGATGGGCTGATGTCGGTTATACACCAACAGAAGTCGCATCGAAAGAGGTTTTAGAAGAGACAGGTTATGAAGTAGATGATTTTAAGTTACTAGCTATATTTGATAAAGAAAAACATCAACCATCTCCTTCAGCAACACATGTATATAAGATTTTTATTGGATGTGAGATTGTGGGTGGAGAAAAGAAAACTAGCATTGAAACAGAAGAAATAGAGTTTTTTGGTGAGAATGAATTACCGGATTTATCAATTGCTAGAAATACAGAGGCGCAAATTAAAGAAATGTTTGCCTACATGAAAGATCCACAAAAAGAAAAACTAATAGACTAGTAATGCTTATGCTGTACATATTGTTAAAATGAAGATATTGGCAGATTGCAACCTTTATGTAATAATGGGATGGTATGTGAAGAAAAAAGGAGATAGAAAAGAATATGTTAGCAAATATAATAGAGCAGTTATTGCAATTTTTTGCAAGCTTAGGATACTTTGGAGTAGCACTAGGTTTAATGATTGAAATTATCCCAAGTGAAATTGTACTTTCATATGCTGGTTTTTTAGTGGCAGAAGAGAAAATTAGTTTTGTAGGTGCTGTTATTGCGGGAACAATCGGTGGTACGCTAGCACAGATCTTTTTATACTGGCTTGGATACTACGGAGGGCGTCCGGTTGTCGAGAAATACGGAAAATATCTGCTTATTAATAAACACCATTTAGACATAGCAGAAAATTGGTTTAAGCGTTATGGAGCTGGAGTTATATTTTCTGCGCGCTTTATCCCAGTAGTACGTCATGCCATTTCTATTCCAGCAGGGTTAGCTAAGATGCCATTAAAACTTTTTACACTGTATACAGTTGTAGCGATCATTCCATGGTCAATCCTATTTATTTACTTAGGTGAAAAGCTTGGCGGAAATTGGCGACACATTAAAGAGTATGCATCTGATTACACACATTACATAATTATAGGAGCTGTTTTCTTTATTGCTCTATACTTCGGTTTAAAGTATTTGAAAAAGAAAAAAACAACGCGTTAAAGTCAATGGTTTTCATTGGCTTTTTTTTATTGTTTCGGTTCTAAATAAAGGGAGTTGTCCATAATGTGTAATAATAAAGCGTAGCGGAGGAATGTGATGAAAGGGTCACCGTTTATACGTGGAACGATATTTTTAACGATGGCAACGATGATATCTAAAATGTTAGGGTTTATATATGTTATACCATTTACAGCAATGGTCGGTACGAGTGGGTACGTTCTATACACATATGCATACCGTCCTTATACCATTATGCTTAGCATAGCAACGATGGGATTACCACTTGCTGTTTCAAAGATGGTATCAAAATATGATCAACTAAATGATTATCATACGGTTAAGAGAGTACTAAAGAGTGGTATCGTTTTTATGTTAATAATGGGAGTTATATCGTGTTTTACGCTATATATATTAGCTCCGCATTTAGCTGAACTTGTAATCGATGGAACTGATCAAACGGGGAATAGTGTAACGGCGGTCACTATTAACATTCAAATTGTAAGTTTTGCGTTAATACTTGTACCAGTAATGAGTTTATTAAGAGGGTTTTTTCAAGGGTTTCAATCGATGGGACCTTCTGCGCTAAGTGTAGTTGTGGAACAGTTTTTTCGGGTATTAACCATTTTGATAGGAAGTTTTTTCGTTTTATATATTTTAAAAGCTTCCGTGTCTTTAGCAGTTGGTATTTCAACGTTTGGTGCATTTATGGGAGCTATAGGTGGGTTAAGTGTTTTAAGTGCGTATTATGTAAGAAGGAGAAGGCACTTAAAGAAAAAAGAGATGGCAAGTATACCACAAACAACGAAATCTTTTTTCTCATTGTATAAGGAGCTCTTTACATATTCAATACCGTTTGTTGTGGTTGGCTTAGCGATACCGTTGTATCAGACAATTGATACTTTTACAATTAATAAACTACTTATACAAATTGGATATATGCAAGGGGAAGCGGAAAAAATCAATGCGATCATTGGTCTTGTCCAAATGGTTGTGCTTATCCCAGTTTCCGTTGCGACCGCTTTTAGTATGTCCCTTGTTCCAGAGATGACAAAAGCTTATACAGCAGGAAATGCGAAGTTGCTGTACAAACATTTTACGAGGACGAATGTATTAGTAGTAGGGATTACGGTACCAGCGGCAATTGGGATGATGTTGTTAGCAAAGCCGGTATATACTCTTTTATTTGGTTCTGGAAATGATCCGGAAATGGGGAGTGTTGTTTTACAGTATTATGCTCCAGCTTGTATACTATTTTCTCTCTTTACAGTAACGGCCGCGATGCTACAAGGAATAAATCAGCAGCAGAAAACAGTACTAGGGTTAGTAATGGGAATTGTTGTTAAGATAATTTTGAATATTGTATTGCTTCCTTATTTCGATTATGTAAGTTTTATCATTTCAACATACGCTGGCTATACGATTTCAGTTGGTTTTAACTTGTGGATGCTTTCTAAATATGTTATAAAGGCAACATAAGCTTTTTAAGGCAGAGAACACTCTGTCTTTTTCTATGTTTTTAAGATTTTTCTTATAAAAACGTTTTCAAAATAATTTTTCTATTGAAATTTAAACGTATGTTTCATATGCTGAGAATGGCGGTTCAAAAACTGTTATTTAAGAGAGGTAGATTCCTACATGTAAAAAGAATCGGGGTGATAGTATGTTAAATATTTATTTAACAGACCGAAACGGAAAACTACAAGAGATTGAGGAAATGCAAAAGGGTTGCTGGATTAATGTACTTCATCCAACGGAAGAAGAAATTCAGTATTTAGTACAAACTTTAAATGTAGACTTAGATTTCATTAAAGACCCTTTGGATGATGAAGAACGCTCTCGTATTGAAAAGGAAGACAATAATACTTTAATCATCGTGGATATTCCGACAGTTAGACATGATGAAGAAGGAAATTCGATTTATGACACGATTCCAATAGGTATGATTGTAATGCCAGATTGTTTTGTTACAATTTGTCTAGAAGAGAATCCAATTTTTGAACGTTTTATTAATCAACGTATTAAAGAATTTTATACGTTTAAAAAGACGCGTTTTGCACTTCAGCTCTTATATACGATTTCTACTTATTATTTAAGATACTTAAAGCAAATAAATCGAAAAACAATCGATTTGGAGCATCAATTAAATCAGTCAATGAAAAATAAAGAGATTTTTACATTGTTAGGCCTTGAAAAAAGTTTAGTATACTTTACAACATCGTTAAAGGCTAATAAAATTGTAATTCAAAAATTAATGCGTAATAGTACATTTTTAAAAATGTATGAAGACGATCAAGATTTATTAGAAGATGTATTAATTGAAAATAAGCAGGCTATTGAAATGGCGGAAATATATAGTCACATTTTAAGTGGAATGATGAATACTTTTAGCTCCGTTATATCAAATAATTTAAATAGTGTTATGAAACTGTTGACGTCTATTACAATCATCTTATCTTTACCAACGATGGTTTCGAGTTTCTTTGGAATGAACGTAAAGGTTCCGTTTGAAGGTGAGGCTCATGGTTTTGTAATTGTATTAATAATATGTGTAACATTATCTTTCACTTTAGCATTTGTTTTTTGGAAGAAACGTTACTTTTAACGTTAAGAAAGCTGCTCTAGCATAGTTATAAAACTGCGCTAGAACAGCTTTTTTGCTATAAAATCTCAATTTTGAAATAGAATATAGCTTATAAAATGTAAAGTGTATAGAGGTTATGAATTCTCTATAAGCCTTGTCCAATTAATAAAATAGGGTTAAAATTACATATTGTTAATGAAAAGTTGGAGGAAATACATCATGGAATTGTTTCAATTACCGAAAGCATTCCTGCAAATGAATACAATATTTATCTCAATATTAATCGAAGCACTTCCTTTTGTGCTAATTGGTGTATTTATTTCAGGATTCATTCAAATGTTTGTGACAGAAGATATGGTGGCAAAATGGATGCCAAAGAACCGATTTCTGTCTGTTTTATTAGCTACTTTTTTAGGTATGATGTTTCCAGGGTGTGAATGTGGAATTGTTCCGATTGTAAGAAGGTTAATCGGAAAAGGCGTTCCACCATACGCAGGAATTGCATTCATGCTAACTGGACCAATTATTAATCCAGTTGTATTATTTGCAACATATGTTGCCTTTGGGAGTAGTATGCACATGGTATGGTATCGCTCTATTGTAGCGATTGTCGTAGCAATTATTGTTGGAGTTATATTATCATTTATGTTTAAAGAGCATCAATTAAGAGATGACCACTTCCCAGAAGTGAACCATAAACGTCCATTACGTAAAAAAATGTGGGATGTATGTACACATGCTGTTGAGGAATTTTTCTCAATGGGTAAATATTTAGTGTTAGGAGCGTTAATTGCTGCCGCAGTTCAAACGTTTGTACAAACTTCAACGTTGCTTGCTATTGGGCAAGGTCCGTTTTCTTCATCAGCTGTAATGATGGGACTTGCTTATATATTATCACTTTGTTCAGAGGCAGATGCATTTATTGCTTCTTCGTTCCAAAGTACATTTTCAACAGCGTCACTTGTCGCGTTCCTCGTTTATGGACCGATGGTGGATATTAAAAATATGTTTATGATGCTTGCGACATTTAAAACAAGATTTGTAATTGTTGTGATAGTTACAGTTACACTTGTTGTTTATGCAAGCTCACTACTCATTTATGCGATGGGGTGGTAGGTTATGTTTCGGGTATATATCTTACTAGGTTTCACAATTTTAATTGGGCAGCTTCATATTTCCGGTAACATTACGAAATATATAAATATGAAGTATGCTTATTTATCAAAAACTGCAGCTATTATTTTAGGTTTCTTAACGCTTGTACAAATTATTATCGTTTTCCAGAAAGAGCATCAAAAGGAAAAAGAGAAACAAGATTGTAGTTGTGATCATAGCCATTGTGGGCACGATCATTCGAAAGATGAAAATACATGGTGGAAAAAAGCATTTTCGTACACATTGTTCTGTTTCCCGATTATTTCAGGATTATTTTTCCCAATTGCAACATTAGATTCGGACATTGTTAAAGCGAAGGGGTTTCATTTTCCTGTTGCACAAGCGGAAAGTAAAGATCCATTTATGACAAGACAATTCTTAAGACCAGATACGAGTATTTATTACGGAAAAGAAGGATATCGTGGTGTAATGGAAAAAGGGAAGAAAGAGTTTGTTACAAAAGACAATATTGCATTAAAAGATGAGGATTTCCTCAAGGGTATGGAGACAATTTATAATTATCCTGGTGAGTTTACTGGAAAGACTTTATCATTTAAAGGGTTTGTTTTCCGAGATGATTCTTCTAAAAAAGATCAATACTTCTTATTCCGCTTTGGTATTATACACTGTGTAGCAGATTCTGGCGTATACGGTATGTTAGTGAAAAAGCCAGAAGGTGTAGAATGGAATAATGATGACTGGATTCAAGTAGAGGGAGAAATTTCAACTGAGTTTTATCAACCGTTCCATGCAAATATTCCTGTTTTAGAAGTAACGAAATGGAATAAAGTTGAACAGCCGAAAGAACAATATGTATTTAGAGGAGCCGATTGATAACATCGGTTCTTTTTTATGGACTAAAAGTTCTGAATGTTGTTAATATTAAGCGTGTAGTTCACTTAGTGTAGTGATTATTGGGATATTTTTGGAACCAATCGGGCGTATACGGGTAGCCCGACTCCCGCCTAACTTCTTTGTTTGGGAGTATTGCTACTCGCAAATAGCGGGATAAATAATCAAAGGGGCGATAACAATGACTGAAGTAAAGGGAAAAACAGTTAATGAGTCAAGAGTGTTTAAAACGAGCCGAGTATTTCCAACAGATTTGAATGATCATAATACGTTATTTGGTGGAAAGATATTAGCGGAGATGGATATGGTTGCTTCTATTTCAGCAACGAGACACGCAAGAAAAGAATGTGTCACAGCGTCTATGGATTGGGTTGATTTCTTACACCCTGTTCGTTCTTCAGATTGTGTTAGTTATGAATCTTTCGTAATTTGGACGGGGAGAACTTCTATGGAAGTATTTGTGAAGGTAGTAGCAGAAGACTTAATTTCAGGTGAGAAACGTATAGCAGCAACGTCATTTGTTACTTTTGTTGCACTGAGTAAGGAAAATAATCCGGTTCCTGTGCCGCGTGTAATCCCTGAAACAGAAGAAGAGAAAGAATTACATCGTATTGCTGTGTTACGTGCAGAACAACGTCATATTCGTAAGGCGGAGAGTAAGAAAGTAGCCACATTGCTAACTTTTTGAAGTAAATACTTAGCCATTAATGTTACCATGATAGACAGGAATGGTTTTAATATGAAAAGCGGACACCTAAAATTAGGTGTCCGCTTTTATAGTTTTTTCATCCACTTATCGCGTGACAATAACTACTTAGCAGAAGCAAGCAGCACCGACGATGATTAAGAGGATAAATAATACGACTAATAGCGCAAATCCATTACCATGTGCGAAGCCCATTGTTATTTCCTCCTTTTATTTTAAGATACAACATACAATATGCAAATGGGCTCTTGTTTGATATGGACATATATCATGTAAGGACATATTTTCTTGAATCATAATGTATTAAAAAAGGAAAGATATAGGAATAACAGTAAGTGGAGAAAGGAAAGTATTCATGAAGTACTTTTTCACTGTAATCTTTTGCTTAATAGGTGTATTCATTTGGATGAACATCGATGTGGAAATGGGGAAAAAAATGGCTAGTGAATATGAAGTGGGACAAGTTCGATTAGGCGAATTTCAACTATATACGAACGGAGAAGAGTTATATAGGAATTTATTTGTGGATATAAAGCATGCAGAAAAGTATATATATATTCATTTTTATATTGTAGGTAAAGATGAAATAAGCCAAGAATTTCTACAGTTATTAGAGAAAAAAGCATCTAGTGGAGTAGAGGTGAAACTATCAGTCGATCGAATAGGTGGATTTAAGCTGAAGAAAAAGATAATTAATCAATTAAAAAGTAATGGTGTTAAGTTTACATTTAGTAAAAAACCAAAACTGAAAAATGTATTCTATTCTTTGCATCAGCGGAATCATAGACGCATTGTTACGATAGATGGAAAGGTATCATACATCGGTGGCTTTAATATTGGAAAGGAGTATCTTGGACAAGATCCGAAATTTGGTCCATGGCGTGATTATCATGCACGCATCGATGGGAACGGTGCAACGGATATGGAAAGAAGGTTTGCTAAAGATTGGGAAGAAGATACTGGAGAAAAAATACCTGTACATGAAAGCCTACCTGCACAAGGAAATGTAAAGTATCAATATTTATTTTCAGATGGAAAAGGTTTATGGCAGAAATATGGGGCGCTTTTAAAACAGGCTAAAAAGTCTTTAATCATCGCCACACCATATTTTGTACCAAGTAAAGAAATGATAAAAGAGTTAAAAGATGCATTAAATCGTGGTGTCAATGTGAAAATTCTCGTGCCATTTAAAAGCGATGCCGTATTATTAAAACAAGCTGCCTATCCGTATTTAAAAGACATGTTACATGCTGGAGCGGAAATTTATCAATATCGAAATGGATTTTTTCACGGGAAAGTAACAATCATTGATGGAGAAATTGTTGATATTGGTACAGCGAATTTTGATAATAGAAGCTTTTATTTAAATTGCGAATCTAACTGTGTTATATATGACAAAACAGTTGTTGCTAACGTATGGAGTCGATTAAAGGAAGACTTTCATAAATCAAAACGATTTTTTGAAGAAGATTTTGAGAAAATTAGTAGATGGGATTGGTTTTTAGCAAGAATATCGAATGTTATTGCATCATACTTATAGCATATAGACAATAGAGAAGGGAGGCACTTTAATGGACTGTATGAAAGATTTAATGAGATATAGTTACATGCTCATAAATAAGGTTGGAGAATATACTGGAAAAGTCAGAGATGAAGAATTAAAGAAGCTATTACAGCAGCATTTACCGTATATGTTACAAGCATATAATGAACAAGTGAATTTTCAAGAAGGAGAGAATATACAGCATATAACTTGTGAACCGATATCGTTTCATTTGCCTGAAGTGGAGAAGGAAACAGATAGTACATATACAGAAGATATCCATATTGCAATCTGTTATATTTCACATTTGAAACGATTAGCATTAAAGTTTGCTCAAGTTGCAGTGGAAGTTGCAAATCCAGAATTTCGCTCGTTTTTGGAAAATTGTTTCCTGAAAATGAACCGTTACGTTTATAGTGTGTGGCAATATGTTGTAAAGAAGGAATATAAAATTACACATGTATATGAAAATGAGAAGTTTGCATAAGAAACTAAGGCGGAACGAGAGGCGCCTTAGTTTTTTTATTTCATGGAGAGAAAAGAACTACGTGTATCTATTATCAGTAAATTTACAAATATTTACCGTATATTTACTATTTTTCAATTTCTCCTTTAAAAATAGAGAGTAATATGGGATTGTACATATTCTATCAAAAGGAGGAAGCGCAAATGAACAAATGGGTTAAATCATTAACTGCTATGGCACTTGCAAGTTCTTTATTAATGGTAGGTTGTAGTAAAGGTGAGGACAAGAAGAAAGAGGACGATAAAACAACACAACAAGATGAAAAAAAGGATAAAGAAACAAGCGGAACTGAACAGTCTTCTGATTCTAAAGAAAAAAAATAAAGTGAAAATAGAGCTTCCTCAAGTATATGGGGAAGCTTTTTTGTTGAATATTAATTAATTTTACGGAAAAATAGAAAGAAAGAATGAAAGAGGAGAAAATAATGAAAGTATGTATATTAGGAGCGACAGGTCGAGTAGGTTCAAACATAATAAAATTAGCATTAAAGGATTCAGCTGAAGTGACGGCACTAGTTCGTGATTTGAATAGAATGGAAATAAAGCATGAAAGGTTACAAGTTATAGAAGGAAATGTATTAAACAGAAACGGTATAAAGGAAGCGATAAAAGGATGTGATATTGTAATTAGTGCTCTTGGAACTGATCGGAATGGGACATTAGCGAAGAGTATGCCAAACATTATAAAGTATATGGAAGAAGAAGGCATTAAGAAAATCATTACAATAGGAACAGCTGGTATTTTACAAGCAAGAACAAATCCAAGTATATATCGTTTCCAATCAACAGAATCAAGAAGGAAAACAACAACAGCAGCAGAGGATCATTTAGCTGCATATGAGGCACTTAGTCATAGTGAATTATGTTGGACAGTTGTTTGCCCGACACATTTAATAGACGGTGATATGACAGGGATATATCGAACTGAAAAAGATATATTGCCAGAAGGTGGAGTGAAAATTACAGTTGGTGATACAGCACATTTCACATGGGATTTGTGTAATAAAAACATATATGAAAATAGTCGGGTAGGTATTTCGTATTAAAAAACCATCCCAAAATCGGGATGGTTAAAAGATGATATAACATACGAAGATGATAATCATAATGATTTGGAGAATTGCTTTCGCTACTGTACTACTTAAAAAACCAACTACAGTAGCGACTCCTACTAGAAAGGCGTCTTTTGGCGCCTTTTTATGCATGAGCTCTGTTATAAATACCGATAAGAACGGTATAATAATTAAACCAAATGGTGGGAAGAAGAACGATCCGACAATGATAGAAATCATACCAACACGTTCTCCCCACTTAGAACTTCCATATTTTTTTAAGAAATATCCATTTGCAATAAAATCAGCAACGAAAATGAATAATGTGAAAATGACTTGAATAATCCAAAAAGAAGTTGTCAACTCTCCTCCATTTATACCAAAATGGTAAATGAGATATCCAGCCCATACAGCTAGAATGCCTGGGATAATAGGGTAAATGAAGGCGAGAAATGAAACAATGAAACAGGCAATGATACAGAGTGTTAATAAAACCGTCACTTTATAACTCCTTTTTTGTATCTAATTTATGTACAGCAATTTTCTTGATTTGATGTCCATCAAGTTCTATTGCTTTAAATTGAAAACCGGCATATTCAATGGAATAACCAACTTCAATATTTAAGTCAATCGCTTGAGAGAGAAGCCAGCCTCCAATTGTATCTAAGTCGCTATCATCAATATGCAGGCCAAACATATCATTTACTTCAGAAATTAGTACTTTGCCATCTAAAACAGTAAGCTTAGGAGTTCGCTTTTCAATCATTGGTGATTCATCCGCATCAAATTCATCTTGAATCTCTCCAATGATTTCTTCAAGAATATCCTCCATTGTTAAAAGTCCAGCAGTACCACCATATTCATCCACAACAATTGCCATCTGAACGCGATTCTTTTGAAGATGTACTAACGTTTTGCGAATTGGAACTGTTTCAAACACAGTTAGAACGGGATGTATATAGGATTCAAGTGGTTTATAAATCCCTTTAGTTTGATCGTGAAATACTTCTTTCGTATTTATCATGCCGATAATGTCATCTTTATCTTTTTCAATTATAGGATAGCGTGTATACTTTTCAGTTGCGACGATAGTCATATTTTCTTCTAACGTATTTTCGATAGATAAGCAAATCATTTCAGTACGAGGAACCATGATTTCTTTCGCAACTCGGTCATCAAATTCGAAAATATTATTTACATATTTATATTCTGTTTGGTTGATTTCACCGCTTTTAAAACTTTCACCTAAAATGAGTCGTAATTCTTCTTCAGAATGAGCAAGTTCATTTTCTTTCGCAGGCTCTAAACCAAATAACTTTGTGAAAAATACAGCTGTACTATTAAGTGACCAAATGAATGGATACATGATTTTATCAAACAAAATAAGCGGTTTAGCAAACTTAAGTGTAATTGCTTCTGCTTTTTGAATTGCGAAAGACTTTGGAACTAATTCACCTAATACGACATGGAAAAAAGTAATAACACTAAAAGCAATAATAAATGATAACGTGTTCGCCATTGCTCCAGTAATATTAATTTTTTCAAAAAGCGGTCGTAATATATGCTCCACTGTTGGTTCACCAAGCCAACCAAGCCCTAAAGATGTAATAGTAATCCCAAGCTGACAAGCTGATAAATAAACATCTAAATTAGATAGGACACTTCTTGCAGCTAAAGCTTGTTTATTACCTTCATTTGCAAGTTGGTCAATTCGACTTTTTCGTACTTTTACAACAGCGAATTCTGATGCAACGAAAAAGCCGGAAATAAGGATAAGTACAAAGATGAGAAAAATATTTAATATGTCCAAGTGTGTTCTCTATTCCGAAGTTTGGAATAAAGATGTCACCTCCTGCAATTATGTTATACTTTTATAATAAATCCAAATGAAAAGAATAGTCAAAGAAAAAGGGCAAATATTGGTATGTTTCTATAGTAGTTTTTGAATTTGCTGTTATTTTGTCCGCTATACAAAAGGAATAACCCCCTACTTTCGGAATATAGGGGGTTATTTTAAATTACGGTTTTGAAATACTTCTCGTTAAAGTATATGTTTGCTGTTTGAAGTAGTTTGTCGTCCATAGTGTTTGAAGAAAAGAGAGTATACTGTAAGGGATGTACAATAGTAATAAACCAATTGTAACAATTACAGGTGTACTTCCGCCATATTGAACGATAAATTGTAATAGTCCATTCGCATGAAAGACGCATTCCATAAAAACGAATGAAAGAATAACGGAACCTAAAATGGATTTATGATTCGAAGTAAGCGCCAAAAATAATGTATCCACAAGAAAAGAAAAGTTTTTTATTTCATATTCATTTGTGTTGTTTAAGAAAGGAATCCATTTTTTTATTGCTTGCATAACGATAATCATGGAAGTACTACATACGATGATAAAAGAAGAGTAGTAAGGAATTTTGATGAATTTTGCGCTGTATAGGAGTAGTAATAAGGCTGAGCATTGTAATAATACAGTGCAAAAAGAATAAGGAATCCAGCTTAAAAAAGAAGCAAACCTTTTAAAACAATTAGGAGCTTTAATAAATAAATAGCCGACACCTAAACTTATGAAGAATCCGATTGCAAGAGTAAAGGTAAAACGAACAGTCGATAAAAAATATATTTCCCAAATGTAAGGGAATAACGGTGTATCATGGTTAGAAGTATGTATCATCTGATTTGCTGAGAAAAAAATAGATTCATGCATCCAGTCAATTTTTGGAATAGATATAGAAGAAAGGTGTGAGAAATTCTGAAATATACTTATGAATCCAGTTAAGTATGAGTATTTATGTGTAATGAGTAATGCTGGAATAGGGCTAATAATAAAAATAATGAGAACACCAATGAAAAATTTATATATATGTGAGCGCAACAAAGTCATATAATCACCTACTCTTAGAATATTCAGAAAATTCTTATTCTTATTTTAGCTTTTTTCAGAGTAAGTTACAATATATTTTTCTTAAAGAAACTCAGAGAGTGTTTGAATATATGGGTTATAGAAGTGAATGAATCGTGAATAAATTATGACAAGAAAATGAAAAATTTTCAGAAAAATAAAATAAATTATTTATTTTTTTCTGAAAATATAATATAGTTATGGCACAGAAAGTATTTTAACATAAGGAGGCTTTTTATGAGGATTAAAGGGAATTATGTGCCGAAAAGGGAAGTTTTACTGTGCTCAAGTTCAATTACGATAGGGGAAGCGCTGGAGCATTTGAATAAAACCGGGTATCGTTGTGTACCAGTTTTAGATGAAAAAAAAGAGAAATATTTAGGGAATATATATAAAGTAGATATTTTAGAATATAAAGGTTCACTCGACGAGAGTGTATTACAATTATTGAACGATAAAGATGGATATGTGAGAGAAGATTCTTCCTTCTTTAAAGTATTTTTTACAATAAAAAAATTACCTTATTTATCAGTAGTTGACGAAAAAGGAATTTTCCTTGGAATCTTAACGCATAAAAAAGTATTTGAGTTATTAGAGGATGCTTGGGGAGTTCATTCTAGTAAATACTCTGTCATGATTGGAACACAAGACTATAATGGCGCAATTCAAAAGTTATCGACAGTTTTAAAGAAATATACTGGTATTCAAAGTTTAATGACTTTTGATAATGATGCTCTATTAGTTCGTAGAATTATGTTTACATTAGGAGAAGAGTTTGAAGATATTGAATTAGAAACGTTATTAAAGGATTTAGAAGATCATGGGTTTAGGGTTGTGTATGTAGAAGAGATGAATAATCCACGTGAAGTTGAAACGATAGAGTAACATACAAAAGCCATCTAATTTATGTTGGATGGTTTTTGCTATGTTATCTATATAAAGTTATTGTTAGATAACAATATAGAAAAGATGTAGTGCCTGAATAAAATTTGTGTAAAAGAATAAAAAAGTAGATAATTTTGATTTTCGAAAAAATCAATTTGAAAATATGTTTTTATTTTTCAACTAAATATGTTACTATATGTGTGATAAAAACAAAGAGGTCTGACAACTATACTCCACGTAATAACACTCTAATGATTTAAATATTCAAAAAAATCAAAATTTAATATTTAGAGTAATGAAAAGGGGAATGGAGAAATTATGGAGAAAGACGCTACTTTGTAAGGGGCATATTTTATCATCTTGAGCAGAGAGGAGGGTGCATAGCATATTGTGAAAATAGAGATAAACAATGAGAAAGTGCTATGCAATGAAAAGTATGAAGGGACGTTTAAGGCCAGGTGATACAGTAGCAATTGGTTTAATGCTATTTGCATTATTTTTAGGAGCAGGAAATTTAATTTTTCCGCCAGTTTTAGGTCAACAAGCAGGAGAGAATGTATGGATTGCTACAATTGGATTCCTCGTAACAGGAGTCGGTTTACCCCTATTAGCTGTAACAGCTGTCGCGTTTGTAGAGGGGGACTTGAAAGCGTTATCTTCTAGAGTTCATCCTGTATTCGCGTTTATTTTTCCGCTAGTTAGTTACTTAGCAATTGGGCCATTCTTCGCGATTCCGCGTACTGGAGCTGTTTCGTTTGAAATGGGAATGAAGCCGTTTTTATCAGAAGCAATGGTTTCAGAATGGTACATGCTATTCCTTTACACTGTAGTCTTCTTCGGAATTACGTGGTATTTATCATTAAATCCATCTAAATTAGTCGATTGGTTCGGGAAGTTTCTTACCCCATTATTAGTATTAATTGTTGCTGTTATTGTTGGAAAGGCAATAATTGATCCGATTGGAGCACCAGCTGCGCCGTTAGCTGCTTACAAAGAAAATGCTTTCTTTGGTGGATTTATTCAAGGGTATTTAACGATGGATGCGATTAGTGCGCTTGTATTTGGAATTGTTGTTGTGCAAGTTATTCGCTCTAAAGGAATAAAAGAGAGTGGACAAATTGCAAAAATAACGGTCGTATCAGGTATTATTGCTGTATTAGGTTTAACGTTAATTTATTTATCACTTGCTTATCTTGGCTCAACAAGTACATCACTTGGTGTCTCAGAAAACGGTGGTCTTATTTTAACGAATGTTGTAAATGAGTTATATGGGACGAGCGGAAAAATTTTATTAGGACTTGTAATTACACTTGCATGTTTAACAACTTCTGTTGGATTAACATCTGCTTGTGCAGGGTTCTTTTCAAACTTATTCCCGAAATTTTCGCATAAAACGATTGTAACGTTAGTATGTGGATTTAGTTTAATTGTATCAAATCTAGGATTAACACAATTAATCACAGTAACTTTGCCAGTATTAATGATCATTTATCCAGTTGCAATTGTATTAATCGTTCTTTCGTATTTCCATAAATGGATAGGAAAGCGTAATACAATTTATATTGGAGCTATTTTAGGTGCGTTGTTAATTAGTTTCTTTAATGGTTTAGAAAGTGCGAACATTAAAATTGACGCGATTTCTAACGTTTTACAAATGTTACCATTATATGAAGAAGGAATAGGATGGTTAATCCCATCATGTATTGGAGGGGTTCTCGGTTTCTTCTTCTATAAATCAAATGAATCAAGTGAATTACAAAAGAAAGGTGCTTAGGCATCTTTCTTTTTTTGAAGGGGATTTTTGTATTTTGTCTAAGTAATAATTGGGAGGAATGATAAAATGGCTAATTTTGAAGATTTTTTAAATTTGGATTTACGGATTGGAACTGTAACACATGCAGAGGAATTTAAAGAAGCGAGGGTCCCAGCAATTAAACTAGAAATTGATTTTGGAGAACTTGGAATAAAGCAGTCAAGTGCTCAAATTACGAAGAGATACAATCCTGAATATTTAGTCGGTCAACAAATCGTCGCGATTGTAAACTTTCCGCCGAAGCGTGTAGCTGGATTTAAATCAGAAGTGCTTGTATTAGGCGGAGTCCCTGAGGCGGGTGATGTGGTTTTACTTCAACCGAATATGGAACTGCCAAATGGAACGAAAATTAGTTAGTGGAAAGGTGGAGGGAATTTGGATATCGGACGAGAATATTTACAATGTGCAATTTCGAATTTCAAAGCAACACAAAAACAAGGAGAACGAGTACTTTCTCAATTAACTTATGAACAAATTATATGGTCTTCTCATGAAGAATCAAATAGCATTGCGATTATTATTAAGCATTTACATGGTAATATGCGTTCGAGATGGACAGATTTTTTAACATCTGATGGCGAAAAAATAGATCGTAACCGAGATAGTGAATTCGAAGGTGGCTATAGTTCAAAACAGGAAGCTTTACATGCGTGGCAAGAAGGATGGGAATATGTTTTTAAAACAATGAATACTATAACGCCAGACCACTTATTGAAGCTAGTATACATTCGCGGTGAAGCACTTACTGTCATGCAAGCGATTGAAAGACAAATTTCTCATTATGCTTTACATATTGGACAAATTATTTACATTGGTAAAATGTTAAAAGAAAATGATTGGGAATGTTTAAGTATTCCTAGAGGTCAATCTACCCTTTATTTAGAGAAAAAACGTTCAACATAATAATATGAAAGAAAGCGATAGAAGGTAGGAAGTAAAAAAACAAACCAAATGATAGATGGCTCTGTAATCATAAGAATGCTCCCAACAATAAGTCCATATATAATAAGAAAGAAGCCAAAAAGAGTATTTATAGGGATAAATCGCGAGATGAGCAGTTGCTGCTGTTTAAAACAATTGTTGTGAAATAAATAAAAACGGAAGTACCATGTCGCCGTAATAAGATCTTTCTTTCTTGCAATTCTTTTATTGCATGCATGACAGATGTAAGATGATTGCATTTCATTACGCTCCATTTTTTATAGTAGTTAGTTTTGTAATAATGTGAGACAACAGTAGGTACAAAGTGAATATTCCTATATACGCTCCTGATATAAGGAAAAATGGATTTAGCAAAATTCCATGAATGCTTGTCATGAAAACTAAATCTTGTATTAAAACATCATATATATTAATAGAAATAATTGTACCGAGTACATATAGTGCCAAGTACGCAGAAATATGCAACACAATATAGATTTTAGGATGCTTAGCAACGAAATAAAAAATGAATGATAGAACGATTGGTAATGCTCCTACTAGTAGCTTCAATTCAATTCACCTCGTTAACAATATAGCCGGAATTTAAGCGGTCTATTCTCTAGAGCTTGTACATAACTTGAAATAGAGAGGGTGATAGTATGAATCGAGGCTTTTTTTATGTGAAGTTCACAAGTATGCGTAAGTTCATTTTATTTGTTATTACTACGGTATTAGCGACTTTCTTTCTTATTAGTATGATGGTAACTTCCTTGAAAGAGACGAAGTCAACGTATTTATATAACTGGCTAAATGAGTTATCGATGAATGGATATATGTACGTTCTTGGGAAAGAAAATCATTATTTTACACAGGAGTATCGGAATTTGAATCAAGACTTTTCAATCTCTTCATTCCTCTTTTCTATGGCTACAAATATTCGTTTTGATGATGTGCGTAGTTTTGTAGGGAAAGAACTTCCTGGATTTGGTAAGTATGATACAGAAATCGTTATAGCAGGTGAGGGAACAAATTACTCCAACTTACCGATAGAGTCAAGTGTTCCTCTTGAAGAAGTTGTGAAAGAACGGATTGGAGAAACTGGACAAGTTCCAAAGCCCGATACGAACAAAGAGAAGAAACAACCAGCTCAAACAACGGGGAAGAGGCAAGTTGCATTTATTTATCATACACATAGTTGGGAATCTTATTTGCCGCTACTTAACTTAACGAATGATCCAGATCCGAATAAAGCAACGAGTTCTGCAACGAACATTTCGATAGTCGGCGATCGATTTCGTGAACAGTTAGAAAACGAAGGTATAGGGGCTACTAACGATAAGACTGATGTCGGTCAAAAGTTGATAAGTAAAGGATTAAATAGTAATAGTTCTTATAAAATGTCACGAGAAATTGTACAACAAGCTATGACTGGTAATAAAGAACTCCAATACTTTTTTGACTTGCATCGTGATAGTGCACGGAAAAATGTTACAACAAAAACAATTGGAGATAAATCATACGCGAAGCTTGCATTTGTGGTTGGAAAAGGTAATAAAAATTATGAAAAGAACTTACAATTAGCAACGGCTTTACATGAGACGATTAATAAGAAATATCCAGGGGTGAGCCGAGGAGTAATTCAAAAAGGCTTTCAATCAGGAAATGGAGTTTATAATCAAGATTTATCAGGACAAGCGATATTAATTGAAGTTGGCGGAGTAGATAATACCGAAGAAGAATTAAATCGATCGATTGATGTACTTGCTAAAGCATTTGGTGAATATTTTTGGCAGGCAGAAAAGGTGAATGGCTAAACGTAAGTGTAAAGCTTACGTTTTTTGTTTTGGAATGATAAGACGTCACATAATAGACATAATTTGTCATTGTTATAGTGATATCGAAATTTGTCAATTTATACTGGTAGATTTAGAAAGGAATTTTCGAAATAGTAGAGAAAATCTTTTTACAAGGAAAATTTTTTAAATATGAAATTGGCAGGGTGATTTAGGTGATTAGGGAGATCAGAATAGAAGATGCTGCATCATTTTTGCAATTAAGTAAGCAATTAGATGAAGAAACGAAATTTATGTTATATGAACCAGGAGAAAGAAAAATTACAGTCAAGAAACAAGAACAAATGATTCATCGATTTATAGAGAATGAAACTGCAATCATATTTGTAGCAACTGAAGATGAGAGAATAGTAGGGTTTATTTTAGTGAATGGAAATAACATTCAAAGAAAGAGGCATGTGGCAACCATTGTAATTGGAATTTTGCAAGAGTGTAGTGGGCGAGGTATTGGGACGAGATTGTTTAAAGAGGTTGAGAAGTGGGCAAGATTACATGATGTATGGCGTTTAGAATTGACGGTAATGGCCCACAATACAAGAGCTCAGGCACTATATAAAAAAATTGGATTTGAGAAAGAAGGTGTCAAAAGAGCTGCTCTTATTATCGATGGAAAGGACATCGATGAGTATGAAATGGCCAAATTATTAAAATAAGAGGTCGTTATATGAAAAAAAGATGGACACTACTTGGTATCGTAGCGGCGATACTCATTGTTGGAGTAGCAGGAATCAATTATAAAATGTATAAGGATAAGCAGGCGCGGGAAGTGAATGTAAATAACATATTTCCGAAAGCAAAAGAAACGATTGCTAATATGGATGGGGATATCGCAGTAATTAGTAATCCGAATTCGATGCTTGTACTTGTAAATAAAAGTAGGCGTTTACCTGATGGGTATAGACCGCCAGACTTAGTTGTTCCGAAAGTGCGTTACTCTAGTGAAGGTGATCAAGAAAAGAAAAAAATGAGGAAAGAAGCAGCCGGGGCGCTTGAGGAAATGTTTCAGCAAGCTGATAAGGAGCGTATTTTCCTTTTTGCAGTCTCTGGATTTAGATCCTTTGATCGACAAAAAGCATTAAATACGATGTATAAAAAACAAGATGGAGAAGCGAAAACAGCGATGTCTAGCGCGGTGCCTGGTACGAGTGAACATCAAACTGGACTCGCTATGGATATTACATCTCAATCTGCTAAGTTTCAGCTAGAGACTGTTTTTGGAGAAACGAAAGAAGGTCAGTGGCTTTCTGAAAATGCTCATAAATTTGGTTTTGTGATTCGATATACAAAAGAGAAAGAATCGATTACTGGCTATCGGTATGAGCCTTGGCACGTAAGGTATGTGGGTAATCCACAAGCTACATATTTATATGAAAATCAACTGACGCTTGAAGAAGTAACAGGGTAAACAATTGAGGGGAGAGAAGTACAATGACGATGTTATATAAGAAAAAAGTACATGCGTATGTGACGAGAGAAAAAGAAGGGGTTATGCAATTACTTGTTTTTAAACATCGTGATATACCTGAAGCTGGTGTTCAAGTACCAGGTGGAACAGTTGATGAAGGAGAAACGTTAGAAGCAGCGGTATTGCGTGAAATACAAGAAGAATCTGGATTACGTCATTTATGCATAGAGCGTTTACTAGCAGATTACATCATACATGTGAAGGAAAAAAAGGAGTATCAAAAACGCCACTTTTTCCACGTAACTTTACCTACGGATGTAAAAGATACTTGGGAACATATAGTAAGTGCCGGTGAAGAAGATCAAGGGCTAGTATTTTGCTATGAATGGATTGATATTGCGAAATCCCCTGAATTAGCTGGAAAACAAGGGGAGTTTTTACATCTGTTAGATGAGATATATGTAAAGTGATAAAAGAGTCTGGAGCGGAGGTTAATTCGTTTCAGACTCTTTTTATTTTTCGGGAAATGAAAGGCTTTTTAAATAGATGAGTGGAATTCCTTTAAGGGGATATTAGTGCTTAATGCGAGGGGCGAGGGAAATGAAAAGTTGCTAGATATATGATATGAAAAAAGCTTATGGAGGAGAAGACAAATGGAAATCCAGTTTAGTACAATATTACAAAAAGAATTAACAATTCATGATATACAAACAGCGATGGAAGCTGGGAAATTAACTTCAAAAGAATTAGTCATGTATTATCTTCATAGAATTGCAAAGTATGACCAAGACGATACGAAAATCAATTCAATTTTAGAAATAAATCCAGACGCTATCTTTATTGCAGAAGCGTTAGACCATGAAAGAAAGACAAAAGGTGTAAGAGGACTATTGCATGGTATACCTGTTTTGCTAAAGGACAATATTGAAACGAATGATTCAATGCATACAAGTGCAGGTACGATTGCCCTAGAACAAAATATAAGTAGGGAAGATGCATTTCTCGTTAAAAAACTGCGAGAAGCAGGAGCGGTGATAATAGGAAAAGCAAATATGACAGAGTTAGCAAATGGAATGTCCTTTGAAATGTGGGCTGGATATAGTGCAAGAGGTGGTCAAACAATAAATCCATATGGAACGGGCAAGGATGATATGTTCGTTGGGGGCTCAAGTACAGGGTCTGCCGTAGCGGTTGCCGCTAATTTTACAGTAGTATCTGTTGGGACAGAAACGGATGCTTCTATATTGAGCCCGGCTGTTCAAAACTCTGTAGTAGGTATTAAACCGACTGTTGGTCTAATTAGTCGTAGAGGAATTATTCCGTTCACATATTCACAAGATACGGCTGGACCATTTGCTAGAACGGTGACAGATGCGGCTATTTTGTTAGGGAGCTTAATGGGAGTGGATGAGATGGATGCAGCTACTCACAAAAGTGAAGGAAGGGCAGAGCAGGATTATACAAAATATCTTGATGTTAATGGCTTAAATGGAGCGAAGATTGGTGTATTTAGCAATGCACCAAAAGAATATTATGAATCTGATGAGTACGATGAAAAATTGTTTAAGGAAACAATCCAAGTATTACGTAGTGAGGGAGCGACGGTAGTAGAAGATATTGATATTCCAACTTTTCATAGAGAATGGAGCTGGGGAGTATCGCTTTATGAACTCAAGCATAGTTTGGATAACTATCTTTCTAAATTACCTTCTACTATTCCAGTACATTCTATTTCGGAGTTAATGGAGTTTAATAAAAACATAGCAGAAAGAGCTTTGAAATACGGACAAACTAGGTTAGAAGTAAGAAAAGATTTTCCTAATACGTTAAGTAATCCTGAATATATAAATGCAAGGTTAGAAGATATATATTTTTCACAAGAACAAGGTATTGATTTTGCATTGGAAAAATATAATCTTGATGCGATATTGTTCCCTTCCTATATAGGGTCTACTATATGTGCGAAAGCAGGTTATCCGTCTATAGCAATACCTGCGGGATATATGGAAAGCGGGAGACCTTTTGGAATTACGATTGCAAGTACTGCCTTTTGTGAGGGGGTATTAATTAAACTAGCATATGCTTTTGAACAAGCGACAAAGCATAGAAAAATTCCCAACTTGTCATGAATAGAATATACAAAAAGGACAGGAACTCCCTGTCCTTTTTGCTTTATTGATTAAAGTGAAATATCTTTCTGCTCTGTCTTATGATATTTTAATAAGCTAAAAGATAAACAAGCAGAACATAAAATAAGAAAAGAAGCAATGATATAAATTGTACGAACACCGAACGTATCTGTAAAAATTCCAACGCTTAGCATAGATAATCCAGAGGCTGTTGAAAGAAGAGCGCCATGTGCTGTATACATTTTTGATAATAAAGAAGGGGCAACACTTGATTGTAAAACTGTCGTTTGAGAAATATCTCTAATTTGATAACATGGTCCCATTAGGATGCAAAGAAACAGGGCAATAAATGCATTACTTGTCATACCAAATAAAAATGTAAGAATACTAAATAAAAGAGAGCCAATCGCCATGGAGCGTATTAAATTGTTTTGAATATATGAACTCATCCTCCATGCTAATAGGCCACCCAATAACGTGCCAACATAATAACTTGTATTAATATATCCCCACCATTCCTCTCCTTTATGAAGAATCGTCGTTACATATACCATCGTAATAGCACCGATCCATATTGCCCCTGCAAAAGTTTCAATTAAGTCCATAAATGTAACGGTACGGAGAGATGGATTTTGAAATAAGAGTTTCCAACCTTCTAATAAAGCAGTCCTTTTTGAAGAGGAGGGCTCTATTGCTCGTTCAGTATGTATGAAACGTAATGAAAAGTGTAATGCAACACATCCAAAAATCATCAAAATGTTATTAATCATGAGTGTAGAAGTAGGACCAATGAGAAGAACTATAATACTTGTAAATGAATAAGCGGCCGCTTGTACAATTTGTGTTGAAAAGGAAAAGATACTATTTACTTTTACTAAGTTCTCTTTTGGTGTTAGGCGCGGAAGAATGCCGTATAATAATGGGGCGCTCCAGCCACTACATAATGAAATGAAAAAAATGAAAGTTAATAGGGCTAAAATGTTCGTGGAAAGGACAGGAAATAAAATCATTAATAGTAGTAAAAGAGTTGTTTTAGTCCATTGCAGAGTATATAGCAACGTATAAGATGGAAAACGATTCATTATAAGTGGCGCAGATGTGTTAGCAATCAGATTTGTGATAACTTGCAATAATGGGAAAAGAGCAGTAATTGTAGCTGATTTAGTTGTGATATAGATGTGAGTTGTAATAATCATTATGTATACGATGTCAGCGAGAGTGATGCATATTTTGGAACCTAAATAGTAAGCTAGTGAGCGATTTCGCAATTAGAACACAACCTTCTTAATAAATAATACTTTTGTAGTTAGAATTATTATAGTTTGAAAATTAAATTTTCGAAAGAATTTAATTTTTTGTCACTTTTTTTGTCGCTTTTTGAAAGGGATTTTCATGTATAATGAAGAATATATTAATATAGTATTTTAATAATGCTAATTTGTAATAGCGAATAGGTACAATAGCTTGTAGCAAACGCCCAAGTATGAGAAAGGGCGGATAAACCATTCTTTTCTTCATATACATATAGAAAATGAGAAAGAAAGTGAGGGTTGCATATGGCTGGTTGGGTAATTTGGTTTATAATAGCTGGTATTTTATTTATCGCGGAAATGTTGTCGATTACATTTTATATGCTTTGGCTTGGAATTGGAGCTGTTGTCGGAGGTCTTATTGCTTTATTTGCTCCTGACGCACTATTTTTACAGGTCGTTGCTGGTGCGATTGTAAGTTTAACATTGACATTCTTTACGAAAAGAATTTCAAAAAACTTTCGAGCAGCAAAAGGTTTTACTGATACAGTAGATATGCTTGTCGGTAAAAAAGGAACTGTTATGCAAGCGATTACAAAAGAAGCGAACGGTATTGTGAAAGTGGATGGAGATACTTGGACAGCTATTGCAGATGCTCCAATTGATGCTGGAGAAAAAGTCGTTGTTATAAAGAGGCATAGTACTATATTACAAGTGAAAAAGGAGAGTGAATAAATATGGTAGCATTAACGTTAACGATTATATTCGCACTAATTGTAGTTACATTTATCGCATTAACAATTAAAATTATTCCTCAGCAAAAAGTTGGGGTCGTTGAAAGATTTGGTAAGTTTCAACGTATAATGCACCCAGGATTAAATATTTTAATCCCGATTGTAGATCGCGTTCGTGTATATCATGACTTACGTATTCAACAAACGAATGTACCACCACAAAAGGTAATCACGAAAGATAACGTACAAGTAGAAATTGATACAATTATTTTCTATCAAATTGTTGAACCAGAACTTGCGACATACGGTATTTCAAATTATGAATATGGTGTTCGTAACATTACTTCTGCAACGATGCGTCAAATTATTGGTAAAATGGAACTGGATGAAACGTTATCTGGTCGTGAGAAAATTTCAACAGAAATCCGCTTAGCGCTTGATGAAGCAACAGAAAAATGGGGCGTTCGCATTGAACGTGTTGAAGTTGTCGATATTAACCCGCCGAAAGATGTGCAAGCATCGATGGAAAAACAAATGAAAGCAGAACGTAATAAACGTGCGATTATTTTAGAAGCAGAGGCAGCAAAACAAGATAAAGTCCTTCGTGCGGAAGGGGAAAAACAAAGTAAAATTTTAATGGCTGAAGGGGATAAAGAAGCGCGTATTCGTGAAGCTGAAGGTATAAAAGAAGCAAAAGAATTGGAAGCAAAAGGGGAAGCAAGAGCGATTGAGGAAATCGCAAAAGCAGAACAAAACCGTATTGAATTACTTCGTGCAGCAGATTTAGATGAGCGTGTACTTGCTTACAAATCATTTGAATCATTAGCTGAAGTTGCAAAAGGGCCAGCAAATAAAGTCTTTATACCGTCTAATGCAATTGAAACACTTGGTACACTTGGGGCAATCGGAGAAATTTTTAAAGAAAAACAAACGAAGAAATTACCTTCAAATGATGCAGGAAAAGAACAATAAGGATGATGAAGAGAAATGGGATGCCATTTCTCTTTTTTGTACGTATATTAAGAAAGGCTTGTACATATCCATGTATAAAGAAGGTGATTCAGTGAAAAAGTATGCAACTCGTATACATGGGAAGAAGCTAGTCTCGTTGCTCTTTTTATATGCACTAGTAGTAATTATTATTGCGTCAATTTTGACGTCTCTTTTACATACAATGAAATCGAATTATGCGAATCAATGGTTTGGAAAAGTGTCTATGCAAGGTTTCGTTCAAATGATAGAAAGTGAGAATCATTATTACGGATTTGATTATTTTAAGCAAAATAAACGGGAGTCAGTTGGGAATTTAATGTTCTCTATTGCGACAGACTTGAAAATAAAAGATTTAAGAACATTTGTCGGTAAAGAAGTACCTGGTATGTCAAAGTATTACTCTAATATTATCGTAGCTGGAGAAGGGACAAACTTTACGAATATCCCAAATGAATCTAGTGTACCGATTGAAGAAGTAACGAAAGAGCGAGAAGTAGCAAAAGAAAAAATTACAGAAGCGGAAAAGAATAACCCAGTGCAAAAAAAGAATGGGACAAAAAAAGGAGAAAGCGCGGTGTATATTTACCATACACATAGTTGGGAATCCTTCTTTCCGTTATTACCGGGGGCTACTGATCCATCGAGCCCAGATGTAAATGTGTCTTTACTAGGAGATCGTTTGAAAGAACAGCTAGAAGGACAGGGAATACCAGTAATTCATGATAAAACGAATATGGGAGATTTATTAGCGAGTAAAAAGTGGAAATGGTATCAAGCATATAAAGCGTCTCATGGATATGTAAAAGAAACATTGGCGCAGAATAATAAAATCGCGTTTCCAATTGATATACATCGTGATGATCAGCGGAAGAAGGTAACAACAAAAGTAATTAATGGGAAGTCGTATGCAAGATTATATTTTATTATTGGAATGGAAAATGGAAATCATACAGAGAATGAAAAAATTGCAAGGGCAATCAATAGTTATATAGATGAAAACTATTACGGGTTAAGTAGAGGGATATTCCCCAAATATAAAAAAGACGGCGATGGTGTTTATAATCAAGACTTATCTAAAAATGCAATGCTAATTGAAGTTGGTGGTATCGATAATACGTTAGATGAATTATATAATACGATTGATGTGTTAACGGAAGCGTTTAGTAAGTATTACTGGAATGATGCGGAAAAAGTGAATGGATGAGGGACGGGAAACCGTTCCTTTTTCATGTTCACTAAAAAAAATTAAGATTTCATAATGTGAAATAAAGGAGAAACTGCAAGAATTAAAATTGATATAATGATTGAAAATTCAGTCATCTAATAGAGTTTCTAAACTTTTTAGTATATTATTTTGGGAAATCGGAGGGGGAAGAATGGCAATTAGAACAGGGGAACAGTATATTGAAGGATTACGAAAAAGAAATCCTGAAATTTGGATTGGCGGGAGAAAAGTAACGGATGTAGTAAATGAAGATGTTTTTCGTGAACCTATTTTACAAATTGCGAACTTATATGATATGCAGCACAATCCAGAATATCAAGATAAGATTACTCATATATGCGAAGAGACTGGAGAAAGAGTCTCGAATGCATTTTTAGTTCCAAAAAATTATGAGGACTTAAAAGTACGTCGTGAATTGTTTGAAATATGGGCGAAAGCTACCTTTGGTTTAATGGGAAGAACACCGGATTTTTTAAATGTAACAGTTACTTCAATGGCAAGTAATGCGTGGTTCTTCGAGAAATTTAACCCAGAATGGGGAGCGAATATAAAGAATTATTATAAACATATACGGGATAATGATCTATTTTTAACACATGCGATTATTAATCCGCAAAATGATCGGAGTAAAGCTTCTCACCAACAAGAAGATGAAACGATGCATTTAGGTGTAGTAAGTGAAACAGCGGAGGGGATGTATGTTAGCGGTGCTAAAATGTTAGCGACACTTGCTCCAATTACAGACGAAGTAATTATATACTCTTATCCAAGTTTTAAACCGGGTGATGAACGTCATGCAATTTCTTTTGCAGTTCCAATTGACGCACCAGGCCTAAGAATTCTATGTCGTGAGCCAATGCAAGATGGAAAACGCTCTCTATTTGATCATCCACTTGCATCAAGGTTTGAGGAAATGGATGCATTACTAGTATTTCATAATGTGTTTATCCCATGGGATAAAGTATTTATTTATCAAAGTGTAGAAGCTGGGAATCAATTGTATCCTAAAACGGGAATTGGTCATCAGCCAGCGCATCAATCTGGAGTAAGAGGGTTAGTAAAATTATCATTCGCTGCTGAAGTAGCTATGAAATTAGCAGATTCGATAGGGGTAGATGGATTTTTAAATGTACAAAACCAGTTAGCAGAACTTATGCAAGATGTCGAAACGATACGTGCGCTCTTACAAGTAGCTGAGTATGAATATGAAACGAATCCATATGGAGAAGTTGTTCCTGCAAGGTTGCCGCTTGATACGATACGCAGTTTATTACCTAAAATGTATCCACGAGCTATTGAAATCATTCAAACCATTGGTGCTGGTGGATTATTGATGTCACCGACAGGTGCTGATTTTATGAATCCTGAGATTCAAGATGATATGAATAAATATTATATTGGGCGTGAAGGTGTCTCTTCTGAGGAACGAGTTCGTTTATTTAAATTAGCATGGGATTTATGTGGAGAAGCTTTTGGACAACGATTATTACAATATGAGCGTTATTATTCAGGAGATCCGGTGCGTAAAATGGGAATGTTTTATAATGCGTACAAAAAACAACAAACTTTTTCCCTAGTAAACAATGCTTTGCAATCAAGTTCATCTGAAGGTGCTTTGAGCTAAGCAATAATGTTTACGCTTACATTTTTGCTTGGAAAAGGAAGGAGCAGCAGATGATAACAAGAATTTTACTGATAGGACGTAAATCTTCTAAACTTTTTAGCCACATTTAAAAATAGAGAAATATAACTGAAATAGGGGAGGTAAATGATTTGATCGCTTCTATCAGTAAAATTTGCAAAATTCTAAATTGTTTCACAAGTGATGAACCTGTACTAGGGAATTCTGAAATAGCAGAAAAACTAAATATGAATGCAAGTACGGTTCATCACCTTGTGCGTACGTTATGTGCTGAAGGAATGCTCATACAAGATGAGCAAAGAAAATATAGACTAGGTTGGAAATTGTTAGAGTGGGGAAACCAAGTCATGTTTCAGCAAGAAATTTATAGTGGAGCAATTCCGCTTGTAGAAGAGCTTGTAAGAAATTTTAGTGGAACTGTGCATATTGGCATGTTTGATCGTGGTGATGTTGTATTTATTATGAAAGTTTCATCAAAGGAGTCTGTTCAAATTTCAACACATGTTGGATCTAGAGAACCTGCATATTGTACAAGTACTGGGAAAGTACTGCTTTCATTTCATTCATCTCCCTTAGAATATACTTCAGAAAAAGGACTTTTACCACGAGCCCCCAATACAATTACTTGTATAAAACAATTTCAGACAGAGTTACAGAAGATTCGTAAGCAAGGTTATTCAATTAGTGACAATGAAAATGAGCATGGCCTGTATGGGATTGCAGCTCCTATTCGATCTTATACTGGGAGAACCATTGCGGCACTTAATATTGTTGGACCTATATCGTATATGCAGGGGAGTAATCGTGAAATCATAATTCAAAGTGTGATGAATACGGCAAATTTGATCTCGAAGGAATTTGGCTATTTGGAAATTTAACTCTAGAAGAAGAGAGATGAGAATCATTTATATACATGAGCAGTGTATACCTGAATTAACGAAATCCATTGTCTCAATTGGTGCTTTTGATGGTGTACATAAAGGCCATCAAGCTGTTATTAAAAATGCGATTGAGAAGGCAAAGGAATTAAAGATAGCAAATGTTGTGTATACATTTGATCCACCGCCACGTTCTTATTTTCAAGGGGCGCAAGTATTAACGTCTATTGATGAGAAGGTAAAACGTCTTCAAAATCTTGGTGTTGAACACGTAATTGTAATTCGGTTTGATGAGTCATATGTAACAAAAAGTGCGAGTTGTTTTGTTCAAGAGTTAAAAAGGTTACGTCCTGTAGAAATTTATATTGGACAAGATTTTAGATTCGGAAAAAATAGAGAGGGTAACATAGAGTTGCTAAGAGAACACTTCAATATTTCTATAGTGAAAGATGTTTGCTGTGAAGAAGGGGAGCGAATATCTTCAACGAGAATTAGAAATTATGTATGTCGTGGAGAGTTGCAAAAGTCTAGCGCTTTACTTGGTTGATCTATGAAAACAATTTAAATAGAAGGAAAAATGAGGAGGAAATAATATGTCTAAAACATTACAATCTTTTAATTTAATAAAATGGATTGATGAGAATAAGGAGTTATTGAAGCCGCCAGTAAATAACAAGGTTATTTGGCAAGATTCGGAATTTATCGCCATGATATTAGGTGGTCCAAATAGAAGACGTGATTTCCACGTAGATCCTTCAGATGAATTTTTCTACCAAATTAAAGGTGACTGTTATGTGGAATGTATTACAGAGGAAGGTAAGCGGGAAGTCGTCACAGTAAAAGAAGGGGATGTGTTTATGCTACCAGCTATGGTACCACATTCACCACATCGTGTTGCTAACACATTTGGGCTAGTAATTGAAAGAAAACGTAGCCAAGGAGAACTTGAGGATTTCGTTTGGTTCTGTGACGAGTGTAATCATGAAATGCATCGTGTACGTGTTCAATTAAATGATATTGAAAAACAAGTAAAAGAAGCAATTCATAGTTTTAATTCAAATAAGGAAATTCGCGCATGTAAAAACTGTGGTTACATTATGCCAGAAGAAGTGGAGGAATGGAAGTGCGAATAGATTTTCATACACATATTATTCCTGAAACTTTTCCGGATTTTGAAGAGAAGTTTGGTGGCGGTCGTTGGCCAATATTAAATCGGACTTGTACATGTGGTGCAAGTATTATGGTTGGTGGTAAAAATTTTCGTGACGTTACAGATCAAGTATGGTGTCCTGAGAAAAGAATTGAAGATATGAACCGTGAAGGTGTTGATATTCAAGTTTTATCGCCAATTCCTGTTACATTTTCGTATTGGGCAAAACCAGAGGAAGCCGAAAGTATGGCGCGTATTCAAAATGATTTTATTGCAGAAACAGTTTTAGCATATCCAGATCGTTTTGTTGGATTAGGAACGGTTCCAATGCAAGATGGAGAAACTGCGGTTCGTGAAATGGAGCGTTGTATTACGGAATTAAATTTACATGGTATTGAAATTGGTACAAATGTGAATGGGAAAAATTTAGATGACCCATCGTTTATTGAATTCTTTCGAATGGCTGAAAAGTGGCAAGTTCCAATATTTATTCATCCATGGGAAACATTAGGGCGCGATAGAATGCCTCACCATAATTTTATGTACACAGTCGGGATGCCAAGTGAAACGGCACTTGCGGCAGCTACACTAATATGGAGTGGAATAATGGAAAAGTTTCCACGGTTGAAGGTTTGTTTTGCGCATGGCGGCGGATCTTTTCCATATATTTTGCCAAGATTAGATCAAGGCTGGAAAGTATGGCCGCATTTACGGTTGACTACACACCCTCCTAGTTATTATGCAAAGAAATTTTATTTTGATTCTTTAAATTATGATCCTATTAATTTGAAATATATGATTGAAAGATTTGGGCATGAAAAGATTTTCATGGGTTCGGATTATCCATTTTTATTGCGAGAAATTGATCCCGGCAAAGTGATTGATGAAACAGTCGGTTTATCGGAGGAACAAATAGCAGCAATGCTTGGGGGAAATGCAGCAGAATTTTTAAATATTGATATAAAAAAACGAGGTGTAACATATGCAGAGAGTACAAACACCTGAGGACAAATTAAGTGAGTTGGGAATTACACTACCAGCTATTCGTCCAGTAGTTGGGAACTATGTTAGTTGTGTAAAAGTAGGTAACTTATTGTTTACTGCTGGACAAGGTGTAGATGAGTATCACGGGAAATTAGGAAAGGATATATCAATTGATGAAGGGTATAAAGCAGCGAGACAATCAATGTTGAATCTGTTAAGTGTTGTGAGAAACGAACTAGGTGATTTAAATAAGGTAAAACGAGTTGTAAAGCTACTTGGTTTTGTAAATAGTACGGAAGATTTTATTAATCAGCCAAAAGTAATGAATGGAGCATCGGATGTATTAGTAGATATATTTGGAGAAAAGGGAAAACACGCTCGCTCTGCGGTCGGAATGGCTCAATTACCTAATAACACAACAATTGAAATTGAGATGGTTTTAGAAGTTGAGGAATAGGAGGTAAGGAAGGTGAATAAAGAATTATTATCTGACAAGCTGAAAGTAAAAGATGCGAAATTGTTTATTGATGGGCAATATGTAGATTCCATATGTGGTGAAACGTTTGATACGTTCAATCCAGCGACAAATAGAAAGCTAGCTTCTATAGCAAAGGCAAATGAAGAGGACACAAAAAGAGCAATTGATGTGGCAGAACGTACATTTAAAAGTGGCATTTGGAGCAAAATGCCTGTTGAAGAGCGATCAAATATTTTATGCAAAATGTCAGATTTAATTATGGAAAGAGTGGATGAACTAGCGTATATAGAAACTCTTGATGTTGGAAAACCAATTAAAGAAAGTAAAGGATTCGATATACCACGCTCGGCTCATAATTTTCGCTTCTTTGCTGAAATGGCTAAATATTTGGTACATGAGCATTATGACAAACATAATTTTATGTCATATGCAAAGTACGCTCCGGTGGGAGTAACTAGTTTAATCATTCCTTGGAATTTGCCATTTATGCAAATGACATGGAAAGCATCAGCTGCACTCGCTTCTGGTAATACTGTTGTTGTCAAACCAGCCTCCTATACGCCATTAAGTGCAATTATGCTCGGTGAAATTGCAAATGATGCAGGATTACCTCCAGGTGTACTTAATATTATTACAGGTCCAGGTAATATTGTTGGGACAACAATGACAACACATCCAGCTGTAAGAAGAATTTCATTTGTTGGAGAAAGTAGTACTGGAAAAACAATTATGCGTAATGCATCAGAAAATCTAATTCCTGTTTCATTAGAATTAGGTGGTAAATCAGCAAATATCGTATTTGAAGATGCAGATTTAGATGAAGCGGTACAAGGATCGATTGAAGCTATTTATCGGAACCAAGGAGAAATTTGTTTAGCTGGTTCAAGATTACTTGTGCAAGAAAGTGTATATGAACAATTTTTAGAGAAATTTGTAGCGGCTGTACAAAAAATAAAAGTTGGAGATCCACTTTCTGAAGATACCGATATGGGAGCACTTGTATCAAAATCCCATTTAGAAACAGTTGATCGTTATGTAGAAATTGGCATTTCAGAAGGTGCAAAATTAGCCTATGGTGGAAAAAGAGTTGAAAGTTTAGTAGAAGGGAATTTTTATGAACCTACTATTCTATATGATGTTGATAATAGTATGCGTGTAGCGCAAGAAGAGATATTTGGTCCAGTTCTAGTTGTTATTCCGTTTAAAACGGAAGAGGATGCGATTCGTATTGCGAATGATTCTATTTATGGATTAGCTGGAGTTGTTTGGACAAATGACCTTAGACGAGCACAGCGAGTGGTTTCACAAATCGATTCAGGTTTACTATGGATTAATTGTTGGTATGTTCGAGATTTACGCACTCCATTTGGAGGTTCAAAGGCTAGTGGAATTGGTAGAGAAGGTGGGCGTCATAGTTTCGAATTTTATACGGAAGCTAAGACAGTTACGATGAAATTATAAGGTCAATGTTGTAACAATGGCACTTAATCCGGCTGTAAAGCTCCTACCCAAAAATTTTGTGGAGACAAAGAATTTAGGTGGGGGCTAATTAAGGTTTGGCTGATTTGTAATAAATATAAAATTGAAAAATGAGGTGAGATGAATGAAGTTAATGATTAAAGGATTAGCTGATGAACTAATACAAGCTGAAAATTCGTGTGTAGGGATTAGTCCTTTTACAGAGAGATATTCTAATTTATCAGTTTTAGATGCTTATAATATTCAACTTGAAGTTGTGGGGAGAAAGTTAGAGAGCGGACGTAGCGTAATTGGGAAAAAAGTTGGACTTACGAGTGTTGCGATGCAGCAGATGCTCGGGGTAAATGAGCCAGATTATGGACATTTGCTAGATGATATGAAATTAGAAAATGGTAGTGAGGTTTCAATAAAATCCTTTGTAGCTCCAAAGATAGAAGCAGAAATAGGATTTGTTTTAGCAGAAGACTTAAGCGGACCTAATGTTACATATGTTGACGTACTAATGGCGACGAAATATGTCGTGCCTACACTTGAAATTATTGATAGCCGAATTGCCGATTGGAATATTAGGCTTGCTGACACAGTTGCGGATAACGGATCGTCGGCAAAAGTGGTAATTGGTGATACATTCTCTAGCGTTGATAAAGTAGACTTACGTACAACTGGAATGACACTTTATAAGAATAATAGTTTAATTGCAACGGGAGCTGGCGCAGCTGCATTAGGACATCCTGCGCAAGCTGTTGCTTGGTTAGCTAATAAACTTCATGAATTTAATATTGGATTAAAAGCAGGGGAGTTAATTTTACCAGGTGCGTTATCAGGTGCAGTATCAGTGCATAGTAAAGATAGTATTCAAGCTGATTTCGGTTCACTAGGTGCGGTTTCTGTTACGTTCATATAGATTAAAGCGTTGAAAAGAGGGGGGATAAATGTGGGAAAAGTAAAGGTGGCCATTATTGGGTCTGGTAATATTGGCACAGATTTAATGTATAAATTAAGAAAAAGTGAAGTCATAGAGCTAAATGCCATGATTGGAATAGATTCAGAATCGGATGGTCTAAAGCGAGCAAAAGAAGCCGGATACGAGGTCTTTGATAATGGAATACAAGCAATTATAGATAAACCAAGTATAGCTGATATTGTATTTGATGCAACCTCAGCGAAAGCTCATAGTTATCACGCAAAAGTGTTAGAAGAGCTTGGGAAGATTGTAATTGACTTAACACCTGCTGCATGTGGCCCATTTGTTTGTCCAGCTATACAAAATAATGATTTTATTAAAAAGCAAAACGTGAATATGATTACGTGCGGAGGACAAGCAACGATTCCGATTGTTCATGCTATAAATGAAGTAGCAAATGTTACATATGCAGAGATCGTTGCTACAATTTCAAGTTTAAGTGCAGGTCCAGGTACAAGGGCAAATATTGATGAATTTACAATTACGACGAGGCGTGGAATTGAAGAAGTTGGCGGGGCAGATTATGGGAAAGCACTTATTATTTTAAATCCTGCAGAGCCACCTATATTAATGAGAGATACAGTATATTGTGAAGTTAAGTATATGGATGAGGATTCTATCCGTGAAGCAATTCATAAGATGGTTGAAGTAGTTAGGACGTATGTCCCAGGTTACTCTTTAAAACAAGAGCCGATGTTTGATGGGAATTGTGTAACTGTATTTTTAGAGGTTGAAGGAGCTGGAGACTACTTCCCTTCTTATGCTGGTAATTTAGATATTATGACAGCAGCGGCTTTAAAAGTAGGTGAAGAATTTGCGGCGCAAATCATTTCAGAGAAGAAAAGGGGTGTAATGAATGAGGCGAAATAGTGAAATGCCAGTGAAAATAACGGAAGTTTGTTTACGTGATGGAAGTCATGTAATGAAACATCAATTTACAGAAGAACAAGTTCAATCTGTAACTAGGGCATTAGATGAGGCTGGTATGCATTATATCGAAGTGAGTCATGGAGATGGTTTAGGTGGTTCCACATTACAATATGGAAAGTCATTAGTTAACGAAATGAAGCTGATTGAAGTAGCGGTAGAGGAGTGTAAGCAAGCTAAAGTAGCTGTTTTGTTAATTCCTGGAATTGGAACGATCCATGAATTAAAGCAAGCTAAAAATGTTGGTGCGAAACTTGTTCGTGTAGCAACGCATGTAACAGAAGCGGATGTTTCAGCTCAGCATATTCAATTTGCACGTGAGTTAGGTATGGAAGTGTGCGGTTTTTTAATGATGGCACATTCGGCGCCAGTTGAAAAATTAGTAGAACAAGCAAAGCTTATGGAGGATTATGGTGCAGAAGCGATTTATGTGACTGATTCAGCCGGTGCTTTATTGCCTCACGAAGTACGTGAGCGTATTCGTGCATTACGTCAATCTTTAAATGTTGAAATTGGATTCCATGGACATAATAACCTTTCTGTTGCGGTAGCGAATACAGTGGCGGCAATTGAAGAAGGTGCGACACGTATTGACGGAAGCGTGCGCTGTCTTGGAGCTGGAGCTGGAAATGCCCAGACGGAAGTATTGCTCGCTGTTTTAGATCGTATGGGATATAAGCTAGATATAGATTTATATAAGATGATGGACTTAGCTGAGGATGTTGTTGCGCCTTTATTGCCAGTACCACAAGAAATTCAAAAAGGTAGTCTTGTAATGGGATATGCTGGTGTATACTCTAGCTTTTTATTACATGCTGAAAGAGCGGCAAAGCGTTTTCGTGTAGACGCTCGTGATATTTTAATAGAACTTGGGAAAAGAAAAGTAGTTGGTGGACAAGAGGATATGATTTTAGATGTAGCGGCAGAATTAGCAAAGATAAAAACGGAGGTGTAAAATATGGCTTTAGTGAAAGGGGCAGATTTAGAAATTGTGGAGTATTTACTCCAGGCTGAAAAGGAAGGAAAAGAGGTAGTGAAAGTAACGGATAAGCATCCTGATTTAACTGTGGATGATGCTTATAGATTGCAAAAATGTTTAATTGAGCAAAAAGTGAAGGAAGGTTCTAAAAGAGTTGGTGTAAAACTTGGATTAACGAGCAAGGCAAAACAACAAATGATGGGGATTGATGAAGCCATTTACGGATATTTGTTACATGATATGTTAGCGTTCGAATGGGAGCCGTTGCGATATGAAACATTGATCCATCCAAAAGTAGAACCAGAGATTGCTTTTTTAATAGGAGAAGATTTACAAGGTACGAATGTTACAGCCGATGATGTATTAAAGGCAACAAAATATGTCGCTCCAGCTTTAGAGATTATTGATAGCAGGTATTTAAATTTTAAATTTACATTACCTGACGTAATAGCAGATAATTGTTCCTCTTCAAAGTTTTTATTAGGAAGTAAATGGATTGATGCTAAAGAAATAGATTTAGCTAGTGTAGGGATGGTTATGTCGAAAAACGGTAAGATTGCTACGACTGGGACGGGGGCAGCTGTACTGGGACATCCAGCAGAGGCGATTGCTTGGGCGGTAAATAAACTTGGTTTACAAAATGAAGGATTGAAAAAAGGTGATATCGTATTAAGTGGAGCATTATCAGAAGCGATTGCTTTTAAAGCAGGTGATTCTATAATTGCACAATTTGATGACTTAGGAAGCGTTTCAATGTTTTGTGAATAAATAGAAAGGAGAGATAGAAATGCCAATTATACAAATTCAAATTATAGAAGGTAGAAGACAAGAACAGATTCAAAACCTTATCTTGGATGTTACAGAGGTAGTTGCAAAAAATTTAGACGTAGATATTGGGCGTATACGTGTTTTAGTAAATGAAATACCTAGTTCACATTGGGGAGTTGGAGGAAAGTCGAAAGCTAGTTTAGGAGGAAGTTAGTTGGTAATAAAAGCAATTTTCATTCTTTTAGGAATGGAGATTGCTTTTATTATTTTGAAAAATTTTGATAGTATGTTAAAATTTAGTTTTGGTTTAAAGGAGATAAGGGGGAAGAAACATGCAAATACTACTAATACGCCACGGAGAGTCAGAGGCTGATATTTTAAATGTACATGAAGGGCGAGCTGACTTTGAATTAACAGAAAAGGGAAGACAGCAAGTACAAAAGCTTGTACAAAAAGTGAAAGCGGACTTTCCGCCAGATTTCATTTGGGCGAGCACATTAAAGCGTGCCCGCGAAACTGCTGAAACATTAGCTGAGGCGATCGGGTGCCCAATTCAACTAGAAGAGGAATTAATGGAGTTCAATAATGGAGTGCAAGCTGGTTTATCATTTGAAGAAGCGGAAAAATATCCAGAGCCAAAGTTTCTTCATGACCGTTTTGAAAATGGAGAATCATTTATTGAATTTAGAATGAGAATAGAAGGGATCTTTTCTAAAATCGTGACAGAGAATACATATGATCGAATTGCAATTGTTGCCCATGGAGGCGTAATTAATAGTATTTTACGTGCGTTTTTCAAAATGCCAATTAGCATGGACTATTATTTTATAATGGGAGATACGGGGATTAGTTTGATTGAACTTACAGATAAACAGAAAACTATTCATTTTATAAATGATACAAATCATTTAGATGGAATGTAAGTAGATATGTACAAAGTTGTATTTTTCGATGTTGACGGTACGCTTTTGAGTGAGATTGATAGAAGTATGCATAAAAGTACAAAAGAAGCGATACAAAGATTAATAGATAAAGGAATTCATGTAGTTGTTACAACAGGGAGACCATATAGTTTATGCTCACAATTTAAAGAGCTGGGCATAGACACATTTATTTCTGCAAATGGCGGACATATAAAGTGTAAGGAAGAAGTTATACATAAATCGGTACTTTCAAGTGAAATTGTTTATGATATTTCAAATTTCGCTGAATTACATGGTCACAGTGTTTCTTACTTTACAGAAGAATTTGCAATGAATGGTATAGCCTCAAAAGATGAACGTGTAATACGAGCATTAAACGAAACTTTAAATTTAGACCGGTATCCTAACAAAGTTAGAAACTTATCAGAAGAGATTTATTGTGTATGTCTATATGCTGATGAAATAGAAGCCCAAAAATTCTTTGAAAGATATCCAACGCTTACGTTTGAACGTTTTCATGGTTACGTTATGAATGTGTTGGAAGATAATCAAGTATCGAAGCTAACTGCAATTCAAAAAGTATTGGAACATCTAAATATTTGTAAGTCAGAAGCATTGGCATTCGGAGATGGTGGAAATGATATTGAGATGTTACAGTATGTAGGTTTAGGAATTGCGATGGGGAATGGCGGAGAAGAGTTAAAAACAAAAGCTGACTTTGTTACAAAGAAATCAAGTGAAGGTGGCATTTCTTTTGCTTTAAAAGAGTTTGGGATTATTTGAAAAAATAATTAGTCAGTGTAAAAAATCCTGTTTTAATAACAGGATTTTTTTGTCTAACAATATTCTTGCAATAAAAGGAAGAATGTGAGTATAATGAAAAATAGTTAGGTAAGCTAATTAAAAGAAAGGAGAGTGAAAATGAATGGATTCAAAAAAAGGTGCTATTCCTTTAGGGATTGAGCCTTATGCAGAGTTAATAAAAAAGACAGCATCAGCGGATACGGATCCAATCGCAGCAAAACTTGGTTTGTTAATGTTATGGACGTCTGATAATGTTCTAGATGCTGTTGACGTAGATTTAGCGCCGCTTGGTATTTCGGAAAGTAAATTAGATTTTTTACTGTTGTTTATTTTGCGTGAAATGGAATCGAATGGGGAAGAAGTGAACATGAGTCCTTCGGATATTGCGAGCCGATTAGGGATTACACGTGCTTCTGTCACTGGCTTATTAGATTGGATGGAGAAACGAGAGTTAATCGTAAGATTCCATCATTCTGAAGATCGAAGAAGATTAAAGGTGAAAATTACTCCGAAAGGAAAGGAACTAGTTGCGCATTCTTTACCGACTTTTTGGTCATCTTGCGCTTCATTAATTGATGAATTTAGTCAAGAAGAACGTCAAGTGTTAGAGAAGCTATTAAATAAAATGCAAGTAACTATGCAGATGAAATTAGGAGAAGGTAGGTAAATAAGTTGATTGTGAGAGTCAACTTTTTTATTTAAATATATAATTAGGTTAGCTTATTATATGTTTAGCTAATTTAAGGAGGGTGGTGATATTTCTTTTAACGTAAACAAATTAAGTGAGTGTTGAAGGAATGTCATTTTAAATAATTTGCTTTAGATGTTTTAAACCGATGGGGAAAATCATGATAAGGGGGAGATTTTATGATGGAAATATCAAAAGAAGTAAATAGTGAAAGGAATTATACAGTAATGACAGCGGTGTTATGTTGGACAGGTATGGTAGTTATGTCTAGCCTATATGTGACGATTCCTTTAATCGCTCTATTTTCAGACCTTTTTAAGGTTTCATTAGCGCAATCTGCGGCTATAGGCAGTATATTTTCTGTAGGCTTTGCTATAGGTTGTTTGTTATTTGGGGCAATCTCTGATAAATATGGGCGAAAAAAAGTGATCTTTATTGGATTGCTTGCACTGTCGATTGTTTCTTTTTTCTTAGGGTTTGTGGATAGTTTATTTTGGCTTGTTATTCTTCGAGGGTTACAGGGTATAGCAGCAGCTACATTTTCTCCAGTAGCGTTAGCTTACGTTGTAGAAATGTTTCCAGTAGAAAAAAAGGTTACAACAATAGGGTTTGTTAGTACCGGTTTTTTAGTAGCTGGAATTACAGGGCAAGTAATAAGTACTGCTGTAAGTCAGCATTTCGGATGGCATATGGTGTTCTTTCTTCTTAGCATTGTCTATATCATTACTGCAATATGGGTTCATTATTCTCTTCCGAAAGGGGAAATGTCTCAATCCTATACTGATATTTTGGGATCCATTAAACAGATGGGTAAAGTTTTTACACATAAAAGCTTAGTATTGAGCTATATGATTGCGTTTGTTTTATTAATGGCTTTTGTTAATATGTATACTGTTTTAGGGAATTATTTGAGCTCTCCTACTTACAATTTAAATGCAGAACAAATTCTTTATTTTCGCTTAGCAGGGTTATTTGGTATGTTGCTGTCACCACTTGCAGGTCGTTTAACAAAGAGGTTCGAAGTAAAGCAAGTTCTTCAAGGAGGATTGTTGGTCGCTATTTTTAGTCTAAGTTCAATGGGATTTATTTCGAACCTGCCGTTACTTGTAATGATGAGCGTCTGTTTCGTAATAGGTATTGCTATAGCGGTTCCATCTTTAGTTTCTCTTGTTGGCCAATTAGGAGGGAAAGCAAGGGGAATAGCAGTTTCTATTTATACTTTCGTTTTATTTTTAGGAACTAGTATAGGACCTATTATTTCTATTTGTCTTATGAAAATAGGGGACTATGCTCAGACGTTTATTTTATTAGGATTGATACTCTTTATTGGCTTTGTTTCTACTCTTTTTATTCGAATAAAGGAATGCAGGGATCTTTAATATGGTCAACTAATAAAATATGAATTTGACCGCGATGATGATAAAAGTGTGCAACGATTTCAAGCAACCATTCAAATCGAGAATAAGAAATACCCCAATAAGCAGTCATAATTTCTGCTAATTCTTCATTGGAATAGGATAAAAAAGTTTTAGAAAGTAAATCGTACCTTTGTATCATCATTTGTTGCATTTGAGTAATTGTTTCTGGTGTTTGTTCTATATAAAAGGTATGTAATTCTTTTTCCGTAATACCATTTAATATGAGTAAATCAGCGTGGCAAATAAGGGAAAGATGTGTACACATTTCAAATAATGACCGCTTTGATTCAATCGGTTTTATTTTTAAATCACTTTCAGTATATTGGTTCAGTATTTGAATAGAAGTATCAACAGCAACTTTAAGTTGGTGCAACGCAGATTGTACAAACATTGTAATTCTCCTCATCTCCGTATATAATAGTTTCTTAAGGGTATTATATCATACTCAAAATTCCGAAAATTCTAGTAGTTTGACTAGCATATGGAAAAGTATTATATTGTAAAAGGTCATATGAAACGTGAAATAGAATGGAATGTAATTATTGAGTTAGGAGTTAGACCAATGAGCTTGAAATATGGAAGAGATACAATTGTTGAAGTTGACTTAAATGCTGTAAAACATAATGTAAAAGAATTTAAAAAACGTGTGAACGATGAAAATATCGCGATGATGGCTGCTGTAAAAGCAAATGGGTATGGACACGGGGCGGTTGAAGTTGCGAAATCTGCTATCGAAGCAGGAATAAACCAGCTTGCAGTAGCATTTGTAGATGAAGCAATAGAATTAAGAGAAGCTGGAATTACCGTTCCAATTTTAATTTTAGGCTATACATCAGTAGCAGTTGCGGAAGATGCAATTCAATATGACGTGATGATGACTGTTTATAGAATTGAAGATTTACAAAGTATAAATGAAATTGCAAAACGCCTTCAAAAGAAAGCGCGAATTCAAGTGAAAATTGATACAGGAATGAGTCGTATCGGTTTACAAGAAGAAGAAGTTAAACCATTTCTAGAAGAATTAAACCGTGTGGAGTATGTAGAGGTAGTAGGGATGTTTACACATTACTCTACGGCAGATGAAATTGATAAATCATATACGAATATGCAAACAAGTTTATTTGAGAAAGCTGTAAATACAGCAAATGAATTAGGAATTCAAATACCATATATTCATAGTTCAAATAGTGCAGGATCAATGGAACTTAGCAACACATTTCAAAATATGGTTCGTGTCGGTATTGGAATTTATGGAATGTATCCATCAAAAGAAGTTGATCATACTGTTGTAGCTTTAAAACCAGCGTTGTCATTAAAATCAAAAGTAGCTCATGTTAAACATGCGAAGAAAAATCGTGGTGTTAGTTATGGAAATACGTATGTAACAACGGGTGAAGAATGGATTGCAACTGTACCGATTGGTTATGCTGATGGTTATAATCGTCAGTTGTCTAATAAAGGGCATGCATTAATAAACGGAGTTCGAGTACCTGTTGTTGGCCGTGTTTGTATGGATCAGCTTATGCTAGATGTTACAAAAGCGATGCCAGTACAAGTAGGAGACGAAGTTGTATTCTACGGTAAACAAGGTGAAGAAGAAATTGCAGTAGAAGAAATAGCTGATACATTAGGTACAATTAATTATGAAGTTACATGTATGTTAGACAGAAGAATTCCTCGTGTGTATAAAGAAAATAATGAAACGACTGCGGTTGTAAATATATTAAGAAAAAACTGAATCGATATGATTCAGTTTTTTTCTTTACTTTTCATAAATGAAAAGTGGGCTATTGGTGCTTCTTTAACAAGTCATAATAATTATGCTTCATTATAATTTCAAAGCCACAATGTGTATATAACTTTAAAGCATTGTTATTTTTCGTTTCGACGTCTAATTCAATTGTTGAAACTCCTTCTGTAATAAGTGTATATACCATATAACTTAGAATATCTTTACCATATCCTTTACCTTGATAAGAAGGATGAACTGCGAAGCCTGAAAGTGTAGTAGATCGCTCTTGGTGAGTAACTGTAATCGTTCCAACTGATTTTTCATTAATGAGAGCAATGTAAACTTGATGAGAAGGTGACTTCATCATTTTTTGTAACCATGCGGATGTATTTGCTACAGAATCTCCGAAAGCTTTACTAGAGATTTCTATAAGGTCAGGAAGTAATTCTGAAGATGCGATGGAAAGTTTAATATTATTCTCCATTGTTTTTTGTGTTTCATTTGATTTGCACGTCATATTGTATTCGCTGTATAGATAAGATAATTTCATTTGATTTGCAAATGCTTTCCCAGATGAGGAATCACCGTTAATGATGAGAAGAGCTTCGTCTGTTTCTCTTTTTTGTATTTCGTTCATTGCAGTTTGTAAAAGGGTAGTGCCTATATGTTGTTTTCTATAGTTTGGATGCACAAATCCTATTAACTCCAGTTTAGTCGGCCTTTCAAAGTCATACATACTTAATGCACCGATTAATTGGGTATCATCATAAAATAGAAAATCATTTATCTCTTTTTTATTACGAGCAGTTAAAAAGTTAACATGTAAATCTGATGAGTAATCAATTTGATCGTATTGTCCGCAAATATGAGCTAAATCTTTCATTTGCTGAATTTCGTTTGCTGTTAAAGATTTCTTTTTTTCAATATTCATTTCATAATCCCTCGCAATCGTTTTTAAAAATAGGATGGGTGACGTAACCACTTTTCTAATTCCACACTACCTTGAACAGATAATAACCGATACAAATATCGATAAGGCTGTCTACATTTTTCAAGACGAGGAATGGGCATAATGGTCTCATAACCTTGTTTAAAAGCGCGAGCCTCTTTTTCTGTAAGTACATATTCTAGTCCGATAAAATCAAATTCTCGTGGAGCAACTGCATAAGCTTCTGTATCTACTAAACCTGTAATAGTTGTCCCATCTGATAAAAACTGAGTAGGGTCCATATCAATTAAGACGAGTGTAGATTCCTCGGGTCCTGGCAAGGTAGAAAGCTGTAACTCAAAAGTATGAAATGCGTTATGTATGCTTGCATTATCGGAATAAAACATATTTACAAGATTTTTACTTACTTTTAAAATGTGAGACTTAAATTCTTCTAGTGGAACTTGGAAAGTTCTTGCTGGGTTTCCTATAAAATCTGCTTGAAACGAATGAATTTCTGCTAGTCCTTTTCCTAGGCTGAATAAAATTGAATCAGGTTGTTCGAGAAATGATTGAAGTGTTTTCCCTTTTAATTTTTCGGCAACGACGTATTCTCGTCCATTTAAAATATGTTTCTGTAAAATAGTTGGAATAGGAAGATGTGTATGCTTTTGCAGCAATTTATGTATTGCTTCCAAATGATGTACGTTCCTTGGATCAACTCCAAAAAGATTTTTGCATCCCCACCAAAAATCATTATTTGGCTCTTCATTCATTTTAGAAGAACGAACAATAACTTCTTTTTCTTCTGTTTGAACGAGAAAAACGTCGCTTGCATGATCTTCATAGCCTGGATGTAAGGGTTGAACCGATAGAATAGGTGAAGTGAATAATTGTTGTAACATAAGAGAACCTCTTTTTTCTGCGAATTCGATAAATTCATTATATAACAGATTATATACGACGTGATTATGATAGGGAACAATATGGAACATAAATAAATGTATAGGGAGAAATCGAAGTGAAAATTATATTTTTCTAGTTTTATAAGAATTATCAAAATACTATGTATGAATGATAAACGTGTAAAAATGCTCCTATATAAAGATCGTATTTTACAGAAAATGAGGGATAGAAGGGGAATTAAGCATTCTTTTATAAGATTGTTAATTATAATAGTGTAGGCTATAGAAAATATTTCTCAATAATAAAATGAAGAGAAAAATATGAAGTAGTAGAATAGATTCCTTTATAATAGATTTAAATTAATTAATATAATTAATTATTAATTTTGTTATATTAACTGGATAGGAGAGAATATTATGGCAAATGTACTCGTAATAAATTTCCCTGGAGAAGGTCATATTAATCCGACTTTAGCAGTTGTTAGTGAGCTAATTCGGCGCGGGGAAACAGTCGTGTCATATTGTATTGAAGATTACAGAAAAAAGGTTGAAGCAACAGGTGCTGAATTTCGATCATTTGAGAATTTTCTTTCGCAAATTAATATTATGGAACGAGTAAATGAGGGTGGTAGTCCTTTGACGATGCTATCTCATATGATTGAAGCATCAGAACGTATTGTTACTCAAATTGTAGAAGAAACAAAAGGAGAAAAGTACGATTACTTGATATACGATAATCATTTTCCGGTAGGACGTATTATAGCGAATATTTTACAATTACCTAGCGTTTCTTCTTGTACAACTTTTGCTTTTAATCAGTACATTACTTTTAATGATGAGCAAGAATCGAAACAAATAGATGAAACTAATCCACTATACCAATCTTGTTTAGCTGGTATGGAAAGATGGAAAAAGCAATATGGAATGAAATGCAATAGTCTGTATGATATTATGAATCATCCTGGTGATATTACTATTGTATATACTTCCAAAGAATATCAGCCGCATTCGGATGTATTTGATGAATCTTATAAATTTGTCGGTCCATCAATTGCTACTCGAAAAGAAGTAGGCAGTTTTCCTATTGAAGATTTAAAAGATGAAAAAGTGATTTTCATTTCTATGGGAACAGTTTTTAATGAACAACCTGCCCTGTATGAAAAGTGTTTTGAAGCGTTTAAAGATGTAGAAGCGACAGTCGTATTAGTTGTTGGTAAGAAGGTAAATATAAGTCAATTTGAAAACATTCCGGATAATTTTAAGTTGTATAATTATGTGCCGCAATTAGAAGTATTACAGCATACCGATGTATTCGTGACACATGGTGGTATGAATAGTTCTAGTGAAGCGTTATATTACGGTGTCCCGTTAGTTGTAATTCCGGTAACAGGAGATCAGCCTTTAGTTGCGAAAAGAGTGACTGAAGTAGGGGCTGGGATAAGGCTTAATCGTAAAGAATTAACTTCTGAATTGTTACGTGAAGCTGTACAGAAAGTAATGGATGATGTGACGTTTAAGGAAAATAGTCGTAAGGTTGGAGAGTCGCTTCGAAATGCTGGTGGGTATAATCGAGCAGTTGATGAAATATTTAAAATGAAAATGAATTCGTACTTAAAACTTAAATAAACGTTTGAAACACACTTACTGTAATATGTAAGTGTGTTTCTGCTATTAGGCTTTAAATAAATTACATAAAAATCACCGTAAAGGTGAAACTTTTGTGTATATAAGCTGATATCTTTGTATTAGTTGTAAAATTACGGTAAAATAATACTAAGAAAATATATAAGTTTTGGGGGTAATGAATGAAGAAAGTATTTGAATACGTATTATTAACAATTGGCTCAATTATTGTAGCAGGTTCATTAGAGCTTATTTTAGCACCTAATGGATTAGTAGATGGCGGGGTAACGGCCATTGCTATTATGGCAAATAAAGTTGCAGGGTTGCCGCTTTACGGAGTATTTTTAGGACTTAATATTCCTATTTTATTATTTACAGCAAAAGTAATGGGGAAGAAGTTCTTTATCCGTACTTCCTATGCAAATGTTGTTACAACACTCGGATTGATTTATTTAAAACCATTTCCAGCAATTACGACTTCGGAATTATTAATTGTACTTTACGGAGGAGTTCTATTTGGAGTTGGTGTTGGAATCGTTGTAAAAATGGGCGGAGCAATTGATGGATCAGAAATGTTAGCTGTTTGGATGAACAAACACTTTAAAGTACCAATTAGTACATTTTTACTTGCTGTAAATGCAGTTATTTTCATTTTTGTTGCCATTTTATTTTCAATCGAACAAGCGATGTTCTCATTAGCAATTTTCTATATTGTTACGAAGATGATTGATTTCATATTAGACGGTATTAATCAAGGAAAGAGCGTCATGATTATTTCTGGGAAAAATAAAGAAATAGGCGATCTGCTTATGAAAGAATTGCAATTATCCGTTACGTATCTACATGGAGAAGGTGGTTTTTTAGGAGAGCATAAGAAAATCATTTATTGTATTACAAATCGTTTCATTTATCCAAAAATGAAAGATCTCGTTCTCTCTGTAGATCCAACTGCTATAATTGAAGCATCCTATTCAACAGAAACAACTGGTGTCAAGCGTCCGGGAAGGGCAGCTCGATCAGGTGAATAACTAGAAGAAGGTTGTCCCAAAAGATATTTTGGAACAGCCTTCTTTTTTGTTCTGTTGAATTGTTAGTGTATTACAAGTTAAACTCACTGTTAGCAATTTTCTTTTAATTATTAAACCAAACTTCGTTTAATAATTTAACCAACGTTTCAATTTTATTTTCCGGAATACTACCGAAACCGAGTAATACGTGAGATTCTTTGCGTAAATCATTTACAAAATCATATGGAGAAAGTGGATATAACTTAATACTTTGTTTCTTAGCTGATTCAATAAGTTCTTGTTCATTCATATTGTTATGGATACGTAGAACAATATGAAGACCTGATTGTTCGCCAAGAATTTGAACATTCGTACCCATTTCTTTCATAATGGATTTTACTAATGTATGATGTTTTCTTTTATATAATGTACGACTCCGGTTAATATGACGCTCCCAATTTCCACTTTGTATAAAGTTAGCAAAAGCAAGTTGTTGTATAGTAGATACTGTTTGTTTAAAAATACCTTGCAACTCTTGATAGGTTTTTAAAAGATGTGGTGGCAAAACAATATATCCCATTCGTAAAGAAGGTAAAAAGGATTTTGAGAAGGTCCCCATATAAATAACACGTTCATTTGAGTCAAGGCTTTGTAAAGAAGGAATTGGTTTACCAGCGTAGCGAAACTCCCCATCATAGTCATCTTCAATAATGTATCCATCGCGATCATTGGCCCATTTTAACAATTCCAATCTTCTAGATAAAGGCATAATCATTCCAAGTGGAAATTGGTGTGATGGTGTAACGTATGCGACATTGGAATTTGTATTGTATAAGCTAGAAATATGAATCCCTTTTTCGTCTAATGGAATGAGATGAATTTGTTGATTGCAGCTTTTAACAATTGCATGTATACGGTGAAAGCCGGGGTTTTCAATCCCGTACTCTTTTGTAGGACCAAGTAGTTGAAGTAGTAGCCAAAGAAGGGGCTGAGTACCAGCTCCGATTACAATTTGATCAGGTGAAGAATGTACTCCGCGCGCATGATATAAATAATTTGAAATATGCTCTCGAAGAATAAATTCGCCTTGTGGGTCTTCTTTGGTAAATAAAGCATTTTCGTATTTTAGTAGTGCTTCTTGTAATGCTCTTTTCCAGTTTGTAATTGGAAAGGCAGTTTGATCAATAAGACCTTGGCTACAATCATATTCATATTGTTCATTTAATAAATTGTTAGCTTCCCTTGCTACAATTAATTTTTTATTTGGAATAACGTCAATATCAACATCTGCAACAAAAATACCACGTTTCGGTTTGCTTTCTACATAACCTTCAGCTAATAATTGTTGATAAGCTGATTCGACTGTAATACGACTAATATTAAGGTGTGATGCTAAATTTCTGTGTGAGGGGAGACGCGTGCCAACAGAAATAGTCCCTTGTATAATTTCATGTTTTATATATTCGTAAATTTGTAAGTAAATAGGTGTGTTACTTTCTATTTGCAATGGGATAGTAAAATCCATGTTATGAACTCTCCTTTAAAACTGGCCTTATAAAAAATAATTAAACTGTCACTTAAGTGAAGGGCAGATGCTCTCTATAATAATGATATAACATTTAGAAAATTATACAAATAGTTAGGGGAGAGTTCAAATGAATGTGAAAGAAGTAGTAGCAGAAGAACAATTACATGAAGTATTACCTGTTTTACAGCAATTACGAACGAAGCTTTCAAAAGAGGAAGCGAGCTCTTTATTTCGAAAAATGAAAGAAGATAATTATAAACTATTTTCGTTACGTAATGAAGATGATGAAGTTGTTAGCCTTGCCGGTGTAGCAATTTGTACAAACTTTTATAATAAGAAGCACGTTTTCGTATATGACCTTGTAACAGCAGAAGCGCATCGTTCAAAAGGATATGGGAATGTATTACTTTCATATATAGAGAACTGGGGAACGGAAAATGGGTGTGAGTCTATCGCTCTTACATCAGCGTTTCCTAGATTGGATGCCCACCGTTTTTATGAAAGAGAAGGGTATGATAAGGTGAGTTTTTCTTTTCATAAAGAATTATAAATAAAAAGAAGCTGTCCCAAAAGAGTTGGGAACAGCTTCTTTTTATTTGAAAAGTTATTATAGATAACCGGGTAGATTTTATTGAACTGTTAATAGGATGTGAGTTACGATATATGTATTTGAAAAGGTTATATAGTGTATTTTGTCGAATTTTTTTTATAAATAATAAAGAGAATGATTGGAGCGCTTATACTTGGAGAAAATAAAGAAACTATCAATCCCTAATGATGCTAGAGTTATCGTGATATCTGATATTCATGGAGAATTAAATCTTTTAAAAGAATTACTACATAAAGTTAACTTTAATGATGAAGATTATTTAATTATTAACGGAGACCTTTGTGAGAAAGGAAGCGATAGCATCGGCGTAGTAAACTATGTAATGGATCTTGTGGAGAATAATTTAAATGTTCACGTTGTTGAAGGGAATTGTGAAGTTTTAGTTGATGCTCTTATTAATGAAAATTCTCGTCTCATTCATTATTTATGTACGAGAAAGCGTTCGATTTTTAATGAGTGGTTAGAGAAATTGCATTTTTCTATTCATGAAGATACTTCCATTGGAGAAGTGAAGGAAGTGTTAATGAGTCAATTTTCAAAAGAAATAAAGTGGCTAACAGAGCTGCCAACAGCGATTGAAACAGAAGATTATATTTTTGTACATGCTGGACTTGAAGATAGAGTAGATTGGAAAGAAACCGAGCGCAAAAATGCGATAGCAATGCCAGAGTTTTATAATAAATCACATAGAGCAAATAAGTATGTAGTAGTTGGTCATTGGCCTGTTGTGAACTATTCTGAAGAAGCGCCTTCTAACAATCCAGTTATTGATAAGAAGAAAAAAATTATTGCAATTGACGGCGGAAATGCAATTAAAGAGGCAGGGCAATTAAATGCATTTATTATTCAGAGGGCAACTACAGGTGATACGTTTTTTTATACATATGTAGACAATTTTTCAGAGTATGAAGTAATAGCAGATTTTAATGCGGATATAGAAATGCTGGGTGGGGTTACTTATCCGTATTATTACATTGAGCCTGTGGAGATGATGCGAGATTATACAATATGCAGGCAAAAGGAAACGAATAAGGTACTCTCTGTGAAAAACGAATACATTAAGCAACTTGAGTCAGGTGAATACACGGTGAAAACCGATATTTCTTGTGCGCAAGTAAGCGTTAGAAAAGGGGATATTGTTTCACTTATTGATGGTAGCTGTGCGGGCTATGACTTAATCAAGAAAGATGGGGTAGAAGGTTGGATAGAGAAAGGAATAATACTAGAAATGAATAAGAATGAAAGTAAAATATTTAACTGAAATAGGAGGGATGTAACCTCCTATTTTTTATTAACTGTATTACGATCACGTACCTCATCTAGTTTTTTCCGAAGTTCTGTTTCTAAATTAAATTCAAAAAAATTGGCTAACTTACATAAATAAGCTAAACAATCTGCAAGTTCTTTTCCTAGATTTTCGCGTATTTCAGCTTTTGCTATTATGTAGGATTCATCTTCTGACACTCCGTTTTGTTTTAGTTGTTCAGTTTTGTAAATGAGTGCACGAAATTCTTCCGCTATTTCCGCTACTTCCGTTGTTAATAACATATGGGTAAATAGAAGAAAATCCTTACTATCCTGATAGTTATTCCTTTTATTGTTATGATTCCAGTTCATGTCCTCTTGAAAACGTTGATACATTTTTTGAACTTGTTCCATAATAGATTGCCTCCTCAAATATGCTGAAATTAAAGATTAGAAGCTTTTCTTTTCATAAATATTGGGTGCCAAATAACAAAATTATACAATATAATAAATGATATTTGTTTTGATTTTTCAGAAAAAATATTATAATTATATATGAAATAAAGAGGGATGTAGGAGGGAATTATGCAAAACGTTATATTAAAGGGGAAAAAAGTTACAATTCGTACAATTGAAGAATCGGATATAAAAACATTATGGAGCCTCGTATTTAAAGAAGAAAATCCAGAATGGAAGAAATGGGACGCACCGTATTTTCCGTTTACAATGCAAGAATACTCGTCCTATAAAGAGATGATGCAAACTCGTTTAAAAGAAGAACCGCTATCAAATTTAATTATAGAAAATAACGGTCAGATTATAGGGACAGTCGGATTTTATTGGGAGCATAAACTGACGCGTTGGTTGGAGATGGGAATTGTTATTTATAATCCAACATACTGGAATGGTGGCTACGGTACAGAAGCATTAACATTATATAGGGACTTACTATTTGAAAATATGGAGATTGGTAGAGTAGGGCTCACAACTTGGTCTGGTAATGAACGAATGATGAAAGTAGCGGAGAAAATAGGAATGAGCTTAGAAGGTAGAATGCGAAAATGCCGATATTATAACGGAACATACTACGATTCTATTCGAATGGGAATGATTCGTGAAGAATGGGAAGCGCTATATGTAACGAAGGGGTGAGGAAGCGTGTACGCTATTATTGCTACATTTGATAGTGTGTTTACTAATAAAATTAGAGAATTGCAAAATGAACTAACAGATATAATAGGATCAAATCAATTAGCTGGAATAGAACCCCATATTACAATTGCTGATTATAATGAGTTAGATGTTAATTTATATACTGAAAAATTAAAGGATTTTGTAGTTACTCAAGAGAATTTTACTGCTGTAAATTTTCCGTTAGTTGGAACTTTTCCAACTAACGGAACGATCTTTCTAGCACCGACCATTACCTATGGATTATTAAGATTTCATCACTCCTATCATGATTATTTTAAAACCTTTCATGATCATCCAATGTCATATTATGTACCGGGAAAATGGGTTCCACATTGCACGATTGCTAAAGGGTTAAATGCAAATCAGTTTTTAAGTGTAATGGAGTATATATATGAAAAGTTTGATGTTACAACAGCTTCGATTGAGAAGTTAAAATTAATTAAGGTGAATTGTGGGAATGCTTCTGCGGTTTCTTCTAGTATATTAGCAGAATATAATTTAAAGAGAATGGAGACAACGAGATGACATATGTAATTAGAGAAATGAAGCAAGAAGATATACATGCTGTACAATCAGTAGCGAAAATAGCTTGGCATGATACATACGAAGGAATTATTCCGAGAGAGATTCAAGATAGCTTTTTAGATGAAGCATATTCTGATGAGAAAATGAAATATCGTCTTAAAAATACACATTTATTCGTTGCGGAAGAAGAGGGAGAAGTAATAGGATTTGCGAATTTTTCACCTGTTAGACTGCAAAACGAAGCAGAATTAGGTGCGATTTATTTGTTACCCGATCAGCAAGGGAAAGGAATAGGAAGTGCTTTATTACAAAGAGGGATTAAGGCATTAAAAGGGATCCGGAAACTGTACATACATGTAGAAGCAGCAAATGAAAAAGGAAAACGCTTTTATGAAGCGAAAGGTTTTGCGACCCTAGAGCAATTTGAAGAAGATTTTGAAGGACATATGATGCAGACAGTAAGGATGGTTTTATACATATAAGGAGGACTTGAAATGCAAATATTTGATTTTAGTGAAAAAGTGGGAAAGCACATATCAGTATTTCAATCAAATTTCATTATGTCGAAAATATTAAAGTTTCAAGAGAATATACATATAGGTGCTATGCATTTACAAGCGAATGGAATTATTGGATATCATGAAGCAGTTATATCGCAACTGCTTCTTATTGTGGATGGCGAAGGATATGTATGCGGGGCAGATAAAGAAAAAGTGAAAGTAGAAGCTGGACAAGCGGTATTTTGGGAAAAGGGGGAGTTTCATGAAACGAGTACGGAGAATGGGTTAATGGCAATTGTTATGGAAGCAGAGAATTTTGAACAAGCGATATTGATGCCTATGCATGATGGGGGTTGTGAAAAATGATAGAAAAGGCGAATCAAGAAGATACAAATGAAATATTAAAATATGCAGCTCAATCGCTTTTGGAAGGGACGAAGGGGAGTTGTCAGTTAAGTACGGAAAAAGCAATTGAAATTACAAAGCCATTAGTAGAAAAGGGAGCATACTATTTAGTCATTAAAGAAGAAAATAAAGTAATGGGATGGATATTAATAGGGGAAAATGTAGACTATTTTTCTCGTGAAAAACTTGGATTTATATATGAGCTGTACGTTTTCCCGGAATATCGCGGGAGAGGATTATCGCGAGAACTTATGGAAGCTGGTATTAAGAAATTGAAGGAGAAATATTCGGAGATTCGTTTGAACGTATTTGCTGGGAATTTTGCAAAAGAGATGTACGAAGATTTTGGGTTTGTTGAAAGACAGGTAATTATGACTTTGAAGTGAGAAAATATTTCAAGCTGGAATAGCACAATATGTTAAAAAGCCGATTTTAAATCGGCTTTTAATTATCGATACATCGTCCACATCCCAATATCTTTAAACCCTAATCGTTTATAAATTCGTCCAGCAGCTGGGTTGTTATAAAATAAGCAAAGCGTTCGGCCTTCTTTCGTAAAGTCTTGAATCATTTTTTGTAATATGAGCGAAGCGTATCCGCTCCCGCGATAATTTGGGTGTGTACAAACGCCAACGACCATAGCGGATAATGAGTTTTCAGCAGAAGTAGAGGCGGATGCGATGATTGCATCATCTTTTTCAATATAATATGTACGTCCTGTATTTGTTTCGATAGCTTGCCTTAACATTTTTTCTGATTCATTAGCAGACGGAAATTCAGCGATGTTACTTCGTAATTGCATAACTCGCCCTATATCATCTAGCGAGGCAAGTTTAATTGTTTCAAGAATAGGTGTGTTAGGTAAGTTATTGTCATCGAGACATTCACAAAAATACATTTCATTTTTGGCACCTAGTTGTATACGTGGAGCAGTTTCAAACCTTTCTACAATAGTTGACTTACCAGAGAGTTTAAGCGGCTTATATGCTGAAAGAAGTGCCTCATAGTCAGAGGCTGCAAACTCTTCTTTACTATACGGTATAAATGTATCGTGGAAGCGGAGTAAAATCGATTTTAACGTTCCGTTCTCTTTGAATGCTCCCCATAATTCTTGAAAGTCCGTTTCGTAACCGAAAGATTCTATATCTCCAATAATAAACAAGTTAAGGGCTGCTTCTTCTTTTAGAAAAGAGAATACTTGCTCATGATCTTTCTTTGTTAATTTTCGTATCATAACGAATCGACCTCTTTTTTTATTTTTCTAAATATTACAACTTATATTTTTTGAAATCAATATAAAATTTTATGTTTAGTTCACAAACTTTCGGAAAAACTAGGAAAGATATGACAAAGGAGGTTATGAACGGTGGATCATCCAATTCAAGGGTTAATGAAGGCAGCAATGGAAAATTTAAAAGAAATGGTTGATGTAAATACGATTGTTGGAGAGCCTGTTCAAACGGCTGACGGTGGTGTAGTGTTAACGGTTTCTAAAGTAGCATTCGGTTTTGGAGCAGGAGGTTCTGATTTCCAGACGAATGATGGTCAAAGAGCGAACGGTAACCCTGCATTTGGTGGCGGTAGCGCGGGTGGTGTTTCCATTACACCAGTAGCATTTCTTGTGGTGAATAAAGATGGGGTAAATATTCTTCATTTACAAAATGCGACACATTTAGCAGAAAAAATGATTGAATTAGCTCCACAAACAATTGATAAAATTCAATCGATGTTCCAAAAAGATGAAAAGAAAGAGGGAAATCATCACCCTCAAAACCCAGATGAAATCCTTTAAAAACACCTGCTTATGAGCAGGTGTTTTTTCTTGTAATCAGTATGTAATAAAACACATGAAATTGTAAATAGTTTTTGAAGTTTTTTCTATGTTTCTAAAATTTTTCATGTTAAAATATGCTATAGAATTGAAACATACAAAACGAAGGTGGCTAGGTGCTTTGTCTGGAGGATCTGACCAAGTAAAGAATATGATATATATTAATGGTAATCGTCGGGGTCATTGTTTTATTACATCAGGAATTACGTTTAAAGAGTTTGCAAGTAACATCCCTTCACCGCTTCATCAAGTGTTGCTTTTGAAGCATAACTTTGAATGGACGGATTTTCACTATCATACTTTATTTGAATATGTTGAGGAAGAAAATATACATAAGTTAATTCAAGCAGAGATTGATGAATTTGATGAATTTTGTTGGGTAGATTTTGATGATGCAAGCGATTTAGATGAATTAGAGTCAAAAGAAATTGCAGAACTTTTATATTTGGCTCACAAAAAAGAACCACTTGCAAGAACATTCTTTCCGTTATTGAAAAATAGATTTGTTTATTTTTCACATGATGACGGGTGGTACAACAAAGTGTATTACCGTAGAATTGCTGACTTTGTAGGAATGTTAAGTAAAGTCATTCCTTATAAACTCGGTGCTTTCGGTAAGAAACGTTTTTCTTTCTTCCAAAAATCAAAAATTTTCCCAGCAATTTCAAAAGAAGTGGTTATGGGACTTGTTCCATTAATGGAAGATGGTCTTTATATCGATTTAGCAGGGAAAATTGAGTCAAGAAGAGGTCTTGAAATTCCGGTATATGTAGTGGGTTCGTATGAAAGTACGGATGAGGTACTAGATAATATTGATGAATTGAAGGAAGAAGCAACAGAAACTGGTTGGCTCATTTTTGATAAGAAAGAACAAGAGTGGCAATGGGTTGTTGACTAAGAAAACTTGGCGCATGAAGTCAAGTTTTCTTGTCATTTGAAAGGAGAACAAATGAAGAAATATTATACAATTGTGGGTATTGTAAGTATTATTCTCGTGGCAATATTACTTATTACTTGTCCGAAAGAATCAGATTTTAATTTGTATGTAGAGGATAAGTATGCGTTGAAATGCGATGAGAGTAGTTTTGAATGCACGCAAAATGTAGATGGTAAAAAAGAAAAGCTACAATTTGAAAGTACAAATGCACGAGATGGTGTATTCTTTATGACTGTAAAGCAAACATTTAAAACAGAAGCTGGTATTACGAAAGAATATAGCGGAGTAGGAATGTTTGGTACATTTCTTTTTGTTTCAGAGAAGACTTTCTAGTAATAGAAGGTCTTTTTTTTATGCTTACGTTCATATAGATGAAGTAAGACAAGCATAGGAGGGATAGTGATGAAGAATACATGTATTGTTTGTGGCGGTGAGGAGTTTTTTTCCTCGACGTTATATGCACGTACGAAACAAGATTGGGCATATGCACCAAACATGTATCGATTTGAAAAAGTGTTTATTGAGCATCGGGATGAAGAGAATTATCCAGTTTTTCAAGAAATTACAGCGAAACATTGTTGTGGATGCGGTCATATTATGTTGTATCATGAATGAACACACCAAGTATAACTTGGTGTGTTTTTTTAAAATGCTGACAAAGCAAGCGGATAAAGTAAAGTAAATAACACAGAAAAACTACCAAAACCAATTGCTGTATATCCAAGGGTTCTCGATCCGAAATTAACAGCTAATAAGCCAACTAAAATCGCAAGAGAGCCGAGTGTAACTGGATAAAAAGCAATTGAGAATAACGAAAGAAATAATGCGGCATAGCCGATCATTGCACCGGTATTTGTACCTTCTATTTCATTTGCAATTTCTTTACGCTCATGTATTATTGGAATGCCAGCTGGAGATATTTCAGCCGCATACTCTTCGTTTTTTTCACCACTTTTAAAATGATGATTTCTCTTTCTTCGCATGTACATCCCTCTCTTTCAATTGGGTGTATCTATAGTATCTTTCATAAAGAAAAGAACATGAGTATGAGTTAAACCCAAGTAAAGCAAAAATTGGAGAAAATATATCCCGTTGTTATCCTGTTCATCTCCTTATGAAGACAAACAGGAATTTTGGAAAATGATGTAGAATGAAATGAATGATAATACGTGAAGGTAGGGGAATGTATGACGGAATTTAATTGGCATGAATCAGCAGAGAAGAAGTGGGATAGTAGTGCAGAGTTTTGGAATCAAAATAGTCAGGAAATGTGGGACAGTGGAAGTAGGAGTACAATTATTCCATTTTTTGAACAGTACGTGGAGAAAGAAGCTCAAGTGCTCGATGTTGGCTGTGGTGATGGATACGGTACATATAAATTAAGTCGCGCGGGTTATAAAGCAGTTGGAGTAGATATATCAGAAGTTATGATTCAAAAAGGTAAGGACCGTGGTGAAGGTCCAAATTTATCTTTTGTGAAAGGAGATCTTTCTTCATTACCGTTTGAAAATGAACAATTTGAAGCGGTTATGGCGATCAACTCTTTAGAATGGACTGAGAGCCCGTTACAAGCATTAAATGAAATGAAACGTGTTTTAAAGAAAGATGGATATGCATGCATCGCCATTTTAGGACCGACAGCAAAGCCTCGAGAGAACAGTTATCCTCGTTTATATGGAAAAAACGTTGTATGCAATACGATGATGCCTTGGGAATTTGAACAGTTAGCGAAAGAACAAGGATTTGATGCTGTAGATGGCATAGGAGTATATAAGCGCGGAGTAAATGAAAAGATGATTGGTCAATTACCGACAGAGTTACAACAAGCATTAACATTTTTATGGGTATTTATGTTAAGGCGTGTATAAAGAAACCGAAGAATTTTTAGGAGGGAAATAAGTGCAGAAAATACAAAAAACTGATACAATATCATCAGAACCAATTAAAGGGGGACTAGGGTATATGACAACTACTACAACAGTTAAATCCGATATTGAAATCGCACAAGAAGCAAGTATGAAGAAGATTCAAGAAATTGCAGCTGATTTAAACATTTTAGAAGATGAATTAGAGCCATATGGGCATTATAAAGGTAAGTTATCTCTTGATATTTTTAAGCGCTTACAAGATGAGAAAGACGGTAAAGTTGTTTTAGTAACAGCGATTAACCCAACTCCAGCTGGAGAAGGTAAATCAACAGTAACAGTTGGTTTAGGCCAAGCTTTTACTAAAATTGGTAAGAAAACAGTAATTGCGCTTCGCGAACCATCTCTTGGACCAACAATGGGATTAAAAGGTGGAGCAGCAGGTGGTGGTTTTTCACAAGTAGTACCAATGGAAGATATTAACCTTCACTTTACTGGAGATATTCATGCGATTACAACTGCTAATAACGCATTAGCGGCGTTTATTGATAATCATATCCAACAAGGAAACACACTTGGAATTGATACGCGTAAAATCGTTTGGAAACGCTGTGTAGATTTAAATGATCGTGCCCTTCGTAACGTAGTAATTGGTCTTGGTGGACCAGTTCAAGGTGTACCACGTGAAGATGGTTTTGATATTACAGTAGCATCTGAAATTATGGCCGTATTCTGCCTTGCAACAGATATTCAAGACTTAAAAGCACGTCTATCTCGCATCGTAGTTGCTTATAACTTTGCAAATCAACCTGTAACGGTTAAAGATTTAGGCGTAGAAGGTGCGTTAACATTACTATTAAAAGACGCATTAAAACCGAACTTAGTTCAAACGTTAGAAAATACACCAGCTATCATTCATGGCGGGCCATTTGCGAATATCGCTCACGGTTGTAACAGTGTTATCGCTACAACAATGGCAGCAAAATTAGGTGATTATGTTATTACAGAAGCTGGATTTGGTGCAGATTTAGGCGCAGAGAAGTTTTTAGATATTAAAGCTCGTGCAGCTGGCATTAAACCAGAAGCAGTTGTTATTGTTGCGACTATTCGTGCGCTTAAAATGCATGGCGGCGTAGCAAAAGATCAATTAAAAGAAGAAAATGTAGATGCATTAGCAAAAGGTATGGAAAACTTACAGAAGCATGTTGAAACAATTCAAAGCTTCGGTGTACCTTTCGTAATTGCAATTAATAAATTTATTACAGATACAGATGCAGAAGTTACATACTTACAAGAATGGTGCAATGAGCGTGGCTATGCAGTATCCTTAACAGAAGTTTGGGAGAAAGGTGGCCAAGGTGGAGTTGACCTTGCTGAAAAAGTACTAAAAGAGATCGAAAAAGGTGAGAATAACTACGCACCACTTTATGAATTAGAATTACCTTTAGAAGAAAAAATTCGTACAATTGCTCAAAAAGTGTACGGCGCAAAAGATATTGAATTTGCTCCGAAAGCGCGCAAGCAATTAGCTCAATTTGAAGGAGAAGGTTGGAGTAACCTACCGATATGTATGGCGAAAACACAATACTCTCTTTCTGATGATGCAACAAAATTAGGTCGCCCATCTGATTTTATCGTTACAATTCGTGAATTAAAACCATCTATTGGTGCAGGATTTATCGTTGCGTTAACAGGTACAATGTTAACAATGCCGGGTCTTCCAAAACAACCAGCAGCACTGCAAATGGATGTAAATGAAGATGGAAAAGCAGTAGGTTTATTCTAAAAGGTTGTAATTCATCTCGTTTATCTGTAAACTATATATACATCAAGTGGCGCCTTTCCATCGAAAGGCGCCTGTTTTTTGGAGGAAATTATGTTTGATCCAACTGCTTTTGACAATCTAAAAGTAATCGTAGAAGGTGCTGTTTATGATTTTGATTTACATGGAGATATTCTTGTAACAGATCGAAAGGATATGATGGACCTTGCCTCATTAAGTCGTATATATCATATTTCATTTCAATTAACAGAACCGTTCGAACCATTAGTAGAAGCAACATTTTCATTATCTGTGGATGCAAAGAACTTGTCTGGTGAAATACTAGAAGTGCCCCAGTTTACACCAGGTTGTGAAATGAAGTTAGCATTTTCATTCCCGTTAGAACAACCAGAAGTAGTGTGCGAAGAAATTGAAACTTTAATGTGTTCTATATGGGGAAAAGAAAGAATGATTATGCAGAAAGTTTCATACGAATATAATAAGCAAGCGATTTCATATCATAATAAGGTAGAGGTTCTATTTCAAAAAGCGATTACAGAAGACCATGTTGATGATTTAATAGCTGTTATTTCTCACATGATAGAAACAGTGCGAGCAATACAGCATTTTCTTCAAAAATAGAGATAAAGGAGAAAAACGAATGATAAAAGATATGCAACCATTTTTACAACAAGCTTGGGAGAAGGCTGGTTTTAAAGAGTTAACTGAAATTCAAAAACAAGCGATTCCAACTATTTTAGAAGGACAAGACGTTATAGCTGAATCTCCAACTGGAACAGGAAAAACATTAGCGTACTTATTACCCCTTTTACATAAAATTAATCCTGAAGTAAAACAGCCACAAGTTGTTATTTTAGCTCCAACGCGTGAACTTGTAATGCAAATTCATGAAGAGGTTCAAAAGTTTACAGCAGGAACTGATATTTCAGGTGCATCTTTAATTGGTGGTGCAGATATTAAGCGCCAAGTAGAAAAGTTAAAGAAACACCCGAGAGTAATTGTCGGTTCACCAGGCCGTATTTTAGAATTAATTCGTATGAAAAAGCTAAAGATGCATGAAGTGAAAACAATTGTATTTGATGAGTTTGATCAAATCGTAAAACAAAAGATGATGGGCGCTGTACAGGATGTAATTAAATCAACGATGCGAGATCGTCAATTAGTATTCTTCTCGGCGACAATGACAAAAGCAGCAGAAGACGCGGCACGTGATTTAGCAGTTGAACCACAATTAGTACGTGTAACACGTGCAGAGTCAAAAAGTTTAGTTGAGCATACGTATATCATTTGTGAGCGACGCGAAAAAAATGATTACGTAAGAAGAATTATGCATATGGGCGATGTAAAAGCAGTTGCTTTCTTAAATGACCCATTCCGTTTAGATGAAATTACTGAGAAACTGAAATTCCGTAAAATGAAGGCAGCTGCTCTTCATGCAGAGGCAAGTAAGCAAGAGCGTGAAGCAACGATGCGTGCGTTCCGCGGCGGAAAATTAGAAATTTTACTTGCTACTGATATTGCAGCACGTGGAATAGATATTGATGATTTAACACATGTAATTCACTTAGAGTTACCAGACACAGTAGACCAATACATTCACCGTTCAGGTCGTACTGGACGTATGGGTAAAGAGGGAACAGTCGTTTCTCTTGTAACACCACAAGAAGAGCGTAAATTACTTCAATTTGCAAAAAAACTAGGTATCGTATTTACGAAACAAGAAATGTTCAAAGGATCATTTGTAGAAACGAAACCGAAAGCACCAAAGAAAAAGAAACCAGCATTTACTGGGAAGAAAAAGCCTAGATAAATAATTGGGAAGACGTAACTATGTGTAGTTACGTCTTTTTTGTTTACGAGCCAGTCGATAAACTTCGTAAAGAAGTACATATGAATGAAAAAGGATTAATAATAGAACTTGTAGAAAGCTACATAGAATATAAAAAGTATTAGGGGGAAAACCAATGATTCATAAAGTCGGACAAATTATGGTGTATGTAAATAATCAAGATGAGGCAGTAAATTTTTGGACGGAAAAGGTCGGGTTTCATGTAGTTGCAGAGGAAGATAACAAACAAGGAATGAGATGGATCGAAATCGCTCCAACTAACGATGCAGAAACGAGCATTATACTACATAATAAAGAAGTTATTTCTAAAATGAGCCCGGAATTAAATCTTGGTACACCGTCTTTAATGTTCTTCTCAGAAAACCTTGATCAACTATATACAGATTTAACAAATAAAAATGTTACAGTTGGAGAAATGGTAACTATGCCTTCTGGTAAAGTGTTTAACTTTGCTGATAGTGAAGGGAATTACTTTGCAGTAATGGAGAAAAATAAATAATTATATAGTTATGTAAAAATCCCCCTCGTATATAATGAGGGGGATTAAATATTTGAAGTGGATTTTTCATTAGAGAGTTGATTAATAAAAAATGCGCCTTTTTCAATAGCTGTCTCAATATAACCAACAATTTGGTCAAACGTAAACACTTGTAAATCTTCATGCAAATGCTGCTCGGGATACAACATATCTTCAAAAAGATATGTTCGAAAAGCTAAAACGTTTTCTTTAGAAACCTCTTCGATATCCACAATGTGAGCTTCTTGATTGAGAAGAGAGAAGAGCTTTTGTTCTTTATCGTAATGATGAAGCAACTTTGCATTTAACAATTTAAAATCGTTATAGTACATAGGTGCGATAGTTTCGTCGTTTTCTATTCTATTTTTTAGCCAAGGTAGAAAAAAGCCGTTTAGCCAATTATCATCGGCAATGAGGTGGGTGTAATAGCCTAAGAGAAAAGGGGAATCCATATGAACTTCATATTTATGAATAAATGAATCATAATCTATTCTTCTCGTATAGTTTTTCGTTGTACCGGCGTAAAAATGTGAAGTTCCTTTTTCTTTTTTTGAATGAACAGCATCAGGAGCTACACCTCCAAGTAAGAAAGAAGTTTTATCTTGAATGGATAATTTTTCGGCAATCCCGTTAGCAATAATAACATGCATAATTCGTGATCCCATATATAGCCCCCTTTTTAAGTATTCATTTTAGGGAGCTGACTGAACGTTTAGTATGACTTTCCCTGTACTTTTTCTACTTTCGACCCATTCGTGTGCTTTCCCTGCATCTTGAAGTGGAAAAGATTTCGTAGCCTTAATTTGCAAAATTCCGTCACGTAAATAACGGAAAACTTGATTTGCAGTTTCTTGGAGTGATTCAGGACGTTTTTTTCTTGTAGTGCCGAAGCTAAAACCGAGTATAGAACGGCAACTTGCGTGTAAATCTTTCGTTTGGAAATTACCAATTTCACCGCTAGCATTACCGAAATGAACGAGGCGACCGTAATAAGCGAGGCATTGTAAACTTCTTTCCGAAACAGTTCCAGAAATAGAGTCTAAAATAACATGAACTCCTTCTCCGCTTGTCAGTTCATTGACTTTCTCTACAAAGTCTTCATCTTGATTGCATATAACATAATCGGCTCCAGCGTCTAAAGCAATTTTTCTTTTCGCGTCACTGCCGACAGTACCGATAACTTTTCTAGCCCCTAATAGTTTTGCAAGTTGAATCGCTGTAGTACCAATTCCACCAGCAGCTGCATGAATCAGTACAGATTCACCTTGTTGAATTCTTGCAACATTTGCGAGTAAATTATAGCTTGTAAAAGATACGATAGGACAAGCGGCTGCAGTTTGAAAGTCGACTTCATCAGGTAAAACGAAAGTTAGGTTTTCGTTTGCGACAACATATTCTGCGTAAGATCCAGTTTGAGGAAAAGAAATGACACGCTGTCCAGGGTGAATGTTTTTAACATGAGAACCTACGCGTTCTACAATACCAGCTGCATCTATCCCTGGAATAAAAGGTAATGATTTATTTCCTTTTTTGCCATAACGAGATTTAATATCAGCAAAATTAACACTTGTAGCAACAACACGAATTAATACTTGATTTTCTGAAATGGTCGGAATATCCACATCTGTATATTTCATCACTTCAGGACCACCAAAAGAAGTTACAACGATAGCTTTCATCATATATCCCCCTAAATTTGACTATATAAATCATTTTAAAGCTTTATTAGGAAATGGAAAATTATATAATTGTTATGCATGGTTATAAGTGAATCTTATGAAGTTATTAGATCATTATATTAATTTATATAAAAAAACTTTTGAAAAAATCGAACGAAATATCGTTTGCTTGCCAATATATAGTGTAAGACAAAGGAGGGATGGTAGATGAAGGATGAAACAGTGTATACAGATCTAATTAAATTAACTTTATCAGGCAATAAGGAAGCGTATAGCGAATTGTATGATAAAACGATTCAAGAAGTGTATAAGACAGCACATTTTTTAATGGAAGATAAAGCGGATGTAGATGATGTTGTTCAGGAAATATACATACAGCTATATGAATCACTTCGTAAATACGATAGTGAGAAGCCATTTCGTCCTTGGTTAATTGGACTTGCGATTAAACAATTCATTCTTATAGAAGAAAGAGGTGGATGCGACTACGAATTGTAAAAAAAGCAGAAGAGCAAAGAAAGCCAGTACAAATTGATTTTTCTAGCGATGTTGTGAGTAAAATATCAAATCAAAAACTAATCGAACTCATTCATAAATTACCGTATAAATTGAAGCAAGTTATTATCTTAAGATACTTACACGATTACTCACAAGAAGAAATAGCACATATATTACATATTCCAATCGGTACTGTGAAATCTAGAATACATGCTGCATTAAAGAAACTACGTCAAAAAGAGCAAGTAGAAGAAATCTTTTTAGGAGAGGTAGGGAATGTGAAATGAGTTTAGAGTGTAGAGATTAGAGAATCTATACAAGAAGAAGCGAAGGGGATTGTTGCCCCGCCGGAGTTAAAAGAAAAAGTAATTGTTCAAATAAAAATGAAGCGCGGGGGGAGTAAAAGGAAGAAGCGCCTTATCGCAGGAGCGCTTGCTGCAGCATTTTTAATTCCGACGACTGGTTTTGCTTATCAATCTATTATGGCAGATGGTATATATGGATCTTTTGAGAATTTAAAAAAACATGCCGGAACGATGACATTAGAAGCATATATGCGTTTTAGTGCAAAGTTATCGCAAGCGAAAGATGATATGGGGGCAAAGGAATATGAAGAGTTTACAAAAGAACTAAAAAAATTAACAAATGCAAAGCTTGAGTATGGAGATTCGAACGGTAATATTGATTATGATCAATTATTACCAGCTAAAAGGGAAGAAATGAAAAAGGTAAATATGGACCTTCAACCATACTTTGATAAGTTAAACGGTCATAAATCTAGTAAAGAAGTATTAACACCAGAAGAGTTTGATGGCTATGTGGAAGCTTTAATGACATATGAAATAGTACAAGTAAAAACAAAATCAACTGGTGGAATGGAAGTAGAAGAAGTACCTGAGGCATACAAAGAAAGATTTATTAAAGCACAGCAGCTTATGGAGTATATAAATGAACAGGTGAGATAGATAAAAAGGGGGAACCTGTGAATAATTAGGTTTTCCTTGTTTAGTTATAAAAATATGATGATTGCATGTATTATTTAAGAGAGATTATATTAGACAACGCTACCATCTATCTTTTAAAAAAAAGAAACATCTGGGTCAGCTGTATTACTTTGTTGTGGGAATAAAAATCTTTCAAAGTATGGTGAAGATTGTCCGTGTAATCGCAGAAGTTTTTCAATTTCAACTGCAAAGCGACGAGCATCCTCTGCAGTACGTTTCCCCGTAACAATATCCATACATTAAGTTTAAAGCCATAAAGTTAGCTGATTCTAAATCGCATTTAGCGGTTGCTTCACCAGCGGTACGATCTAAATATAAACTACCATCAAATTTCGCTAATTCATCTAAAAATTGTATAGGTGCTTTAAAATCAATCGTTTGTCCTAAATAGTCAAGATGAGGTGTTGGGAAGTTATGAGGAACTGTATCGAGATGAACAACTGTGCGCTTCCATGGTCTATTATTGTGCCAAATAATCCTTCTAGTACTGGCTTCACTGGGTAAACCGTATTTATTAATTAAAGCGTAAACTGTTTTTTTCTGTTCTCCACTCCAATCATTTAAAATTTGATCTAAAACAGGATGGACTCCTGATTGTTGCCGATAATAGTCATTAAATCCATAAGTCATTACAATTCCCTCCCTATATACAGTAATTAAAGCGCACTATATTTATTATATGGTGGACATTTGTCCGCATTTCTAATTACCGGTATTATAGTGTAGCTATGAATTTATTTGTTATTTCATGAATGTAGCAACAGGAAACGAGGCGGAACAGAATTATCCTTCATTTTTGCTATTTGCATGATCCTTTTGTATAAAACAATCTAATAGTGAATAACCAGCTATTAAACTAATTATAGTAACAAATGTTGTATTTATAAGAATAATGTTAAGTAAGTAAGGAAGGAATTCGCCAAGAGGGGAGAAGAGTAGTGCCGGGGAAAAGGAAATTAATATTGTAGGAACTGTAATAGCAATAAATTTATCCGGTTGAAAGCTCCAGTTTTGTTTACTCGTTTCGCGATTAATGGATTGAAGGAATCGTAATAAAATGCCGACTACAAGAGGAAAGAGGGTATAGTAGAATAGCCTTGGATAAATGTTAAAGTTCACCTGCGCGTCTGTATCTAAATAAAATTGAATTTTCACTCCGACAAATAATAATAAGACGATAAATAATGTAAAGCAGAGGTATAGCATTACTTTTTGCATTGCATTCCACCATCCTTTACTTAAAATATATTCAAAGAAAGAAGAGATATACAATAACTACTATTGTATATCTCTTCTTTTACTGTTATTTAATAGTGGAATTTGTTTTCTCTTGCTTCGTGAAATAATCAATAATGCCCATTGCGCTAATTTCTATATCTAGATGTAAAATGTTATAAACGGAATGATTGGATGGGACGTTTAACTTTGTAAGGTGAGAAGTGATTTTATCCATTAATAAAGTTTGTAATGCTTTAGTCGCTTCATCGAAATCATTATATTTTTCAAAGACATCTTTACCAGTATGAACGAAAATGGGTAACCAATGTTCAAGTTGGTTATATACTTCTATAACATGAGATGATGCACCGTAATGGCCGAAATAAATAGTATCTACATTCATACTTTGAATATGATTTTTAGAAGCAATCATCGCATCTGGCTGAAATTGTGAAGGGGACGTTGACGGTAGATATAACTCTACACCAAGGTCTGCAAGCTCTCTATAATAAATCCCAATTGTATCACCAGTAAAAATACCGTTTGTTAATGAATCATGGATGCTTATATGGTGCTTCGCATGCCCTGGTGTATCATAAAATGTAAGGATGCGGTCTTCTGCAATTTTTAACGTATCTCCATTTTGTACAATGTGAACACGTTCTTCTTCTATAGGAAGAATTGGATCAAAAAGTTTATCGAAATCTTCTTTATACACAGCTTTTGCGCCTAAAATGAGTTTTGTTGGATCAATCATATGACGTGCCCCGCGAGAATGCACATATAAAGTAGCATTTGGGCACTTTTTCATCATTAAACCAGCTGCCCCAGCGTGATCTAAATGAACATGTGTAACGATAATGTTTTTTACATCATTTAAGTCGATATGTAATTGTTGTAAGCCATCTAAAATATAGGGAAGAGAAGGGGCTGCACAAGTTTCAATTAAAGTAATATCATCACCTAATAAAACGTACGTACCAGTTCGTTCATTATGTTGTAAGTCGTAATCATCAATAAGATATAGGTGAGAAGATAATTGCTCTACTTTTTTCATATTTACCACTCCTTATATACTACATGTTTCTATTATACGCTAAAAAAGAAAAAAGGCAGAAAACGAAAGCTCGTCTTCTGCCTTTTTGTAATGTTGTTATTTCGTTTGTTCTTTATTGATAGACATAACGAACAGTCCAACAATACCGCCAACTATTGGAAGCATAATCTCTCCTGCTAAATTAAAGTAGGAGCTTAAGAATAAACCATTTACATCGATTACCCAGCCAGTAACATACAATAACATCATATATAGTACGAAATAAAACTCGCGATTTGAAATCGTTTCACGTTGTGCAGTTTTCATAATGAACACCATCCTTTTCTATTATAATAGAATATAAACTGTCACATTTTGTTCACAATTCAATTGTAAAACTTTCCATCATAAAAGTCTAGTAGTTTGTGTCGAATTTCCGAACAAAAATAAAGCGTTTTCATTCGTAGGGAGAAATATGTAATAGGAGCTGTATATTCACGAATGTAGTATAGTATAAACATAGAATGATAGTGAAGAGAGGGGCAGGAACAATGACAGTTTATGATTTTTCAGCTAAAACAATAACAGGAGAAGATAAATCGTTAAAAGATTACGAAGGAAAAGTGCTTCTTATTGTAAATGTAGCTAGTAAATGCGGGTTTACACCACAATATAAAGGATTACAAGAAGTATATGATAAATATAAAGACCAAGGACTAGAAATACTCGGTTTCCCTTGTAATCAATTCGGGGGACAAGAACCGGGAACAGAAGCGGACATTACAAGTTTTTGTGAATTGAACTACGGTGTAAACTTTCCGATGTTTGCAAAAATCGATGTAAAAGGTGATAAAGCTCATCCACTATATACATACATGACAGAACAAGTACCAGGTTTACTTGGTATGAAAGCAGTGAAATGGAACTTTACGAAGTTTTTAATTGGAAGAGACGGGAAAGTAGTTGGGCGTTTTGCACCACAGACGAAGCCGGTAGATTTAGAGATGGAGATTGAGAAAGTACTTGGCTAATAATTACGAATCACTACTTTGGTCACTTCTGCTAAATAGCTCGTTTAACTTTTCCACTATCGATTTTTGCATACTTGGTAGTACGTGACCGTACGTATTTAGTGTTGTACCGATATCCGTATGCCCCAGTCGTTCGGAAATTAATTTAACGTTAATATTTTGCTGTATCAACATTGTAGCGTGAGTATGCCGTAGATTGTGTATACGTATCTGAGGAAGTTCTAAGTGCTTCGTTAGGGAATAGAACGTTCTACGGAAACTCCGTGATTCTAATGGTCTGCCGTGAATTGTAGGAAGGATTAAGTCTAAATCAGTATAATCTTCGCCGTAGATAAGTTTTTCTTGTAGGATTAACTTTTTATGAGACTCTAGTTCTTCTATAAGCATGGTGGATATGTGTAAATGATCTTACGTTTGCCTCGTTTTTTGCTCCGACTTTCAACGCTCTACCAACAGTTAAAGTCTGTCTAATATAGATAATGCCGTTTTCTAAATCAACGTCTTTCCAACGTAATCCTAATATCTCACCTTGTCTCATCCCAGTAAGTACAGCCATTAAATATCCGATATAATAGCGCGTAGGATACTTCACCCGTCTTCCTTCAAGAAGTCCTTTAAATGATTTTCAATGGTTAAACGAATATCTCATTGTACAGCGCCTAGGGGGAATAATATCTCATTTGTAAATATTGATGTAGATAATTATATTATCTTACGAAAAGGTAATGTTGACGTCATATTTTTGAATTTCTTTTCAACCGAAAACAGATTAAGATTACAGTGTTATGAAAATCAAAGAGGTGAACAACATGAAAAAATATATGGCACTTTTTAGTATTTTAGTTGTATTTGCAAGCCTTTTAGTTGGATGTGATATCAATCGTATGGACAAAGATGAATATTACGTTCAAATTACAATGGATGGAAAAAAGGGAGTTTCAAAATCTATGGATGATGAAGTGATGGGAAAGGAGTATGAATATACATTATCGGGTTTTGATAAGGAAGGTAAAGAAAAGGAGTTAGGATTTATTGCGCAAAAGAATCTTCGCAAAGAAGCCTTTCTACGTATATATCACTCAGATAAAAAAGGTGTAACAGCTTGGGAAGAAGTGCAGAAAGACGGGCTTCCTACGAAAGCAAAAGAAAAAATAGGTATAAAATAATCAGTTATTTGTGACGGTGGATTCTCCTACGTGGAGGGTTCGCCGTTTTTTCTTATAATTTATCGTGTAGCTTTTTATATAAAGTATATTAAAAGAAAGGGTAAATCTTCTTCTGGGATGATAGCTCCATAATTAATAACTTGTACGATAACCTCTCTATTATCACTATATACATTCATATCAACAAGTTGCCCCACATATTCGTTTGTACCAATATCTTTTTCAAGTACTCTAAAAAATGCACTTTATTTTTTCTTTATCTTATCTTTACCTTATCTTTAAATTTTTATATTAAACTTTAAACTTAAAAGAAATAAATTCGAGTGTAAAAAGGGGCAGAGAAATAGATGATTATTACAGATTTTGTAAATAACCAACCACCATTGAAAAATTGAATCTCTTATACGAGGAGGAATATATGAAGGATACGAGTAAAAAACAAATTATTATAGTATTCTTTATTAGTATTTTAGGCTTAGGAACAATGCTGGGAATACTATATTTTACTCATAAAATCAATATTCATAAAAATAAAGCGCTTGCTACCGAAAAACGTTTATTACAATATGAGCCCACCTTGAAAAAAGAATTAGAAAAATATAATTTAGAAGGGAAAACAGCAGTTTTATTAGGAATTATGTACCAAGAGAGTAGAGGTGAGGGCAACGACCCTATGCAGTCTTCTGAATCACTTGGATTAAAGCCAAATGAAATTCAAGAGACAAACTTGAGCATTAAACAAGGGGTAAAACACTTTGCTCAAATGTACAAATATGGAACGGAAAAAAATGTTAGCATGGATACAATTATTCAAAGCTATAATATGGGACCAGGGTATATTGATTTTATTGCTAGTCAAGAAGTTAAACAACACTCGGAAGATTCGGCCAAAAAGTTTTCTAAGATGAAAGTTGATCAAAATCCAGAGATGTACACTTGTGGTGGAAATAAAAATAATTTTAGGTATCCATATTGTTATGGTGATTTCACATATGCTACAAAGGTGAATGAAAAAACAATACTTATTGAAGAACTTCTTCGAAATGTACATGCCCCTTCTAAATAAGCTGTATAATGATATCGTCAGCTATCAACAATTAAATATTAGAATGTAACTTATACTTTAAATAATTCTTTTTTGTTTATATTTTTGTTATGTTCTGATGCAGGATTCTTATAATAGGGGTCCCGCAATATATCTATCAGGCTAACAATACAAAATATCCCCTAAAATAAAAAAAGACGTTATTCTTTCTGAGAAATCATTGGAAAAGATAACGTCTTTTTATCGATTTGACGGTATCCTATATAAAAAATCTCAATCTTATTTCTATAGGGTGAAATAAGATTGAGACTCTTTTGTTATTTATTTTATGGATAATGGAATGGTAATCAAAAATTGTACGCCTTGTTTTGTATTACTCATAGAATACGTGATAAAAAGGGATTCGAAAATTTGTTTTACAATATATAACCCTAAGCCACTCCCTCCCGTATTTCGATTTCTTGACTTTTCGATTCGATAAAATGGTTTGAAAATATGTTGTATATCTTCTTCTTTTATTTTGACACCTGTATTGATAACTCGCATTTGGATGTTGTTTTGTTTAGAATCCTTTGTTAACTTTATATAGACTTTTTCGTTATACGGTGAATACATAATCGCATTATGAATGATGTTTTTACAAGCTTTTTCTAAAAGAACATAATCCGTATAAACAAAAATGTCAGAATCGACTTCTTTTATTATTTGAATGCCTTTTTGAGAAGCAAAAAATTCGAGGTTTTTTGTGATTGTATCTATTGATTTCGAAAGATTTACTTCTTCCACTTGAAGTTTAAAGGTATGTTGTTCTAATTTTGACATGCTTAAAATTTCGCGAACCAGTTGTTCCAGACTTTCAATTATTTGATAATTTTTCTTTAAATATTGGTCACGATTTTGATAAGGGCCGATATTATATATCATCCCTTCTAAGTATCCTTTCATAAGAGTAAGAGGAGTTTTTAATTCATGTGCTACAATAGCAAAAAATTCCCTTCGCTTTGTTTCTATTTCTCTTTCTTTTTCAATATCACTTTTCAATTGCTGATTCGCTTTTTGTAAATCAAAAATTGCCTGTTGTAAATTTATGGACATATCATTCAAGCTATTGGACAATTCCCCTAATTCATCCATAGAACGAACCTCAATTTTTTCGGAGAAATCCAAGTTTGCCATCTTTTGTGCACCTTCATTAATATAAATAAGTGGTTTAGTAATAAACCTTGAATAGAGATAAGCACTTCCTAAACCAATAACCAGTACGATGATACTAATATAGGGTAGAAAAAGTACCAAGACCTGTGAAGCTTCATCGATCGGTTGAAATGTTGCGGACACCACAAGCGTTAAGTTAACATCTTGGAATTGTATTGGCTTGGTAACCTCATATGAATTACGAGATTGATCCAAACTCTTTATTGGTACTGTTGTAACAAAACCTTTTGCTGGAGTACCCCCCTGAACAGTACCCCCCCGAACAGTACCCTCTTGAATAGTACTTTGAAGAAAAGGATAATAAATAATCCTTCCCTCATTATCTTGAAGATATATCACTGCATTATTTTTTTGTGCGTATTCATCAACAAGTGGTGTTGCATTTTGAAGCGTAAGATCTTTAGATTTATCAATTATTTCTTCGATTCCCGTTTGAAGCTGATCTGTTTTGTATTTCTCATAAAATTTAGGGAGAAAGAAGTATAAAGTTACATAAATCAAGGTTGCAAAGGCTAACAAAATGAGGGATGTAGTCATAAAGAGTTTATAGGTAATTCTCTTCATCTTCATGATTTTTACAATCCTATTCATCGATTTTATAACCAACGCCCTTTACTGTTTTAATATAGGGTATATCTAATTTTTTTCGTATGTTTTTCATATGCGTATCAATCATTCGTGTGTCTCCGGCATACTCATATCCCCAAATTTTTTCTACGATATTTTCTCTTGTGAGTACCTTTTTTTCATTTTGAAGTAGTAGTTGCAAAATTTCAAATTCTTTTGTCGTTAAGGGAACTTCAACCCTATTTACATATACTTTATATGCATCGCCATCGACATATAGTTCTCTAAATATGAAATGATTATCCGTACTTTGATTATTGCTTCTTCTCAGTACTGCTTCGACTCGTCTCATCAAAACATGAAAAGAAAAAGGTTTCGTAATATAATCATCGATTCCAAGATCGAATCCTTTCATTTGATCTTGTTCTTCTTCTAGCGCGGTTAGCATAATAATTGGTATATTTGACTGACTTCGAATCATTTTGGCAACTTCAAATCCATTCAGGTTTGGCATCATCACATCTAGAAGAATTAAATCGAAGGATTGCTTATTAAATTGTTTCATGCCCTCTAATCCATCTGATGCAACTATAACTGTATACTGTTGTGTCATTAAAAATTGTTTGATTAATTCTTGTATTTCTTGATCATCTTCTACCACCAGAATGTGATAGTTCTTCATAATATCACCTCTTGGAGTCATTATAACCTTCCAATCTGGAGTTGATGTGGAGAGACGTATTAGAAACACTATAAAAACTTCACAAGAAAACTACATGTATTTCAAATCAGCTCCAGATGCATGAGATAGGTTATATACATAACAAGACAGAGGGAGGTAATTAAGATGTCACTGGAAGCAAACATCATTCTTTCTTTATTAGATGTACAACTGTGGATGGCCCCTCATTCGAATAATAGACGCATAAAAGAGAAAAAACAAAAATTGAAATCAGCATCGTGCTTAAATAAATACACAAGTGTAAATAAAAGGAAGCTATATAAGTCTAGTGAACAAAAATAGAGAGGATCAAATTGATTCTCTCTATTTTTGTATTCAATAACTAGGTACTGAAAATCTTTACTATAACTCTAGATTAACTCCATATAGAATACAGATTAAGTTTGTATGATACATGTACCAAATAGAAAGGAATGATACATGATGTTGACGACTTACACAATCTATCAAATTTTATCCCTTCCTTCTTATTTACACACAAACCTATTACCATCCATTCTCACGAGAATGCTAGGATCTAAGTTTAGAACAAAAGAATAAATAAGCTAATGGATGTTTATTGTCCCCTGTTTCCACTTTTTGCAAAACACCTGTATAAACATGCATGCTACTATATACATTGAATACCCTATTTGTTGAGAGCCGAATAGGCTCTTTTTTTAGAGACAAGCTCGAAGTGGGTTTGAATATCGTTACACATATATTCATAGAAAAATTCAAATATAATGTTACCCCTACGAAAAAACAGTTGATTTATGTCTAAACCATGCCTAAAGGTAAAATTTTCTTTTTTTGAAATGGTGATTCCTAAATATTATATTCATACATCGTAATTCAAATATGAAGACAAAAATATTCAATTGTAAATTAAAGGAGAAAGGGATGTTCACAATGGGACACTATGATACAAATCAAACAGAAAGCAATAGGAATAAAGCCTATAAAAAAACAGGGCATTTTTTCACAGGAATCATTGGTGCAGTGATTGGTGCAATTACCATTGGATTGACCACCCCTTATATAAATGAAATCAAAGGAAGTGCAGGTCAATCTCCTAAGCATAACGAAGTAAATCAGGCTACGCCGATCTCTTACAAATCAGAAGATGTGAGCAATCCTCAAAATATGATTGAATCTGCAAAAGAAGTTGTCGTAGGTGTCATTAACTATAAACAAAATGCAGATTCATTTAATACGCAAGATCAATCAGAAGAAGCTGGTTCGGGATCAGGGGTCATATATAAAAAAAACGGCAATAAGGCTTTCATTGTTACAAATAATCATGTGATAGACGGTGCGAATAAAGTAGAAGTGAAATTGAATAATGGTAAAAAGGTTCCCGCTAAAGTAGTAGGGACAGATCCATTATTAGATTTAGCGGTATTAGAAATTGACGGGGCAGATGTAAAAAGAGTCGCAACACTTGGAGACTCAGAAAAAATTCGTACAGGGGAAACGGTAATAGCCATTGGGAATCCATTGGGGCTAGAAGGTAGTGTAACAAAGGGGATTATTAGTAGCAAGGAACGAGAAATACCTGTTAGTACCCTTGGAAATCAACAAGTGGATTGGCAAGCACAGGTAATTCAAACAGATGCAGCTATTAATCCTGGGAATAGTGGAGGAGCTTTGTTTAATGAACAGGGTGAAGTCATTGGAATTAATTCGAGTAAAATTGCACAACAAGCTGTTGAAGGAATTGGATTTGCAATTCCGATTCATATAGCCAAAACGATCCTAGAGTCTCTTGAGAAAGGTGGAACAGTTAAACGTCCGATGATGGGTGTACAGTTATTAGATGTGGAGAAAATGACAGATTCTGCACGCAATCAATTAAAATTACCAAAAGAGATATCAAATGGTGCAGTATTGAGGAATATCTCAAACCAATCACCAGCAGAAAAAGGTGGATTGCAACAATATGATGTTGTGATTGCATTAGATGGACAAAAAATAGAAAATGTCGTTCAATTCCGTAAATATTTATATGAAAAGAAAAAATTGGGGGATACAATTAAAGTAACAGTTTATCGAAATGGTGAAAAACTAACAAAAAACGTGAAATTAGCGAATTAAACAAGTGCCGCTTAAAAATATAGCCACCTTTCGGTGGTTTTTTTATATGTGCTTTTTGTGTGGGTACTAGATATATCAGAGGTGGTAAATGTGATGAAGCAAAAAGAATGCCCACATTGTTATTCCATGCAGGAGGCTAATTTTCCAGCTATAGTATCTCATCCTGTACTGTATGGGTCATAAATAAAGGGAGTTATCCCGTGTTTGTATTCCTTCCTCAAGTTAATCGGTTGGTGACTGATATTTTATACCTATTATTATTCCGTTTGTCCTCATTCCACATTAAATGGACTGACTCCTTACCAATGTTCCAAATCGATTACGTATTTTAATTTGTGTTCCAGTTTTTCTTGACTATATTAACGAATCACTACATATGCACTCCAGATAAGCCCCAATATCTTTAGATAATCTACTGAATATCTTCATATAAACTCCAGATAGTGTATTTAGAATAACAACTATCAAGGAGGTTAGGAAAAATGAATTTTATAAAACGCGCAATTCTCAGTATGAAAAAAAGAATAGGAACATCATTAATTTTGATGGCGGTCTTTCTGATTGTTACAAACTTAGTGCTGGCAGGATTCGCAATCCAAAATGCATCAAAAAAAGCTGCTGATTCAGCAAGAAAAAAACTGGGTGCTGATGTTACTTTAGGTCTTGATTTTGATAAATTAGGAAAACAAGCAAGGGAAACTGGAGAAGCGCCTAATCCGCCGCAGCTCAATACAAAAGAAACAGATCAATTAGCGAAGTCCAAGTATGTAAAAGACTATAATTATATAACCAATAATTTCGGAATTGCGGATGGGTTTAAATTAGTAGGAGCTTCAGAAGGAGAAGAAGAAGGAAAAGGAAAAGGTAGCGTTGCAATGGTGGGAGGATCAGGATCAGGTTCAGAAATAGATATGAATTCTTCTCTTATGATAGAAGGAGTTCGCAAGACTTTATTACAAGAAAGTTTTAAAAATGGAAAAAGTAAAATCATTGATGGGAAACCAATTACAGAAAAGATGCAAGATCAGAATGTAACTTTAATGGAAAAACGATTAGCGGAACAAAACAATTTGAAAGTAGGAGATAAGGTTAAAATTCAATCAGGGGATAAGAAGGAAACTCTTGAACTTGAAATTATTGGTATTTATGAAACGAATGAGCAACCAATGGGTCAAAATCCCCCTCCTATGATGAATCCAGCTAATAAACTATATATGCCTCACTCTACTTTAAAAAAATTAGAAACAGATGAAGGTATGAGTAGCATTCAGGTCGTGTACTTATTGAACGATCCACAATACATTGATGCATTTAAAAAAGAAGCAAAAAAATCTGATATTGATTTTAATTATTTTAAGTTAGATGCACATGATTCATTGTACAAGCAAATGATTGGTCCTATCGAAAATATTGCTTCTACGTCTCAAATGATTATCTATATGGTATCTATTGCAGGTGCGATTATCTTAGGATTAATCATTATGTTATCGATTAAAGCACGTCGTAAGGAAATGGGGATTTTATTATCTATTGGAGAGAAAAAATGGAAACTGATGGCGCAGTTCGTAGTAGAAGTCGTATGCATTGCTATTTTAGCATTTGGATTATCCGTAACAACAGGAGCTAAAGTTTCTCAATTCGTAGGGGATAACTTACTTTCGAGTGAAATTGCTACAGCAAGCGAAGAAAAAGACAATTCACAAAATGGTAGTGTAATGATGGTTGGAGCTGGTGGTACTCCGCAAAACCAAAATGAAGATCCAATTGATAAAATTGATGTAAGTGTAACAGGAGAGGATTTAGGGAAAATGGGAGGGATTGGACTAGCTATTGCTATAATAGCAACGCTTCTTCCGGCATTATCTATTCTACGCTTAAATCCAAAACAAATTCTTTTAAAAGATGAATAAGGAGGCTCGATATGGAGACAATTTTACAATTTAAAAACTTAGATTATTATTATGAAAGTAACGGAAAAAAAGTAACGATACTAGATAATGTTAATTTTTCTTTTCAAAAAGGGCATTTCTACACGATTTTAGGGCCATCTGGATCTGGTAAAACTACAACTCTTAGCTTAGGTTGTGGGCTGGATATACCTAAAAATGGTTATGTACTGTATAATGGCAAGGATATTCGAAAAATTGGCTTGGATCGATACCGTAATCAAAATGTATCTGTAATTTTCCAATCTTATAATTTGATTACCTATATGTCTGCTTTTCAGAATGTATTAACGGCAATGGAAATTACAGGTGTGAAGGTACAAAATAAAAAAGCAAGAGCATTAGAATTATTAGAGAAGGTAGGACTCACAGAAGTAGAAGCGAAACGAAATGTCTTGCAACTAAGCGGCGGACAACAACAACGTGTAGCAATTGCTCGAGCGCTATCTTGTAATGTCGATTTACTGATCGCTGATGAGCCAACAGGAAATCTTGATGAAGAAACAGCAAAAGAGATTATTGAGTTATTTCAGGAGCTTGCCCATCAAGAGAATAAATGTGTAATTGTTGTGACGCATTCACAAGAAGTTGCTAAAAAATCGGATCGAGCAATTTATTTAAGTAAAAAGAAGTTAGTAGTAAACGAAATTAATAATAACTAAGAAAAAAGCTACTTTCTTTCTTAATTCACATAATTTTCAAAGATTAAATTCGTTGATGTTAATATTTGTTATATAATATATTTGTCAAAGCATTACTCCTGTAGTTTCTATAATGAATCTGTAAGATAGTTTGTTTGACACGTATATTCATCTGAAACTAAAAAGAACTTGTAGAGATTGCTACAAGTTCTTTTTGTTTTAAGGGTGAAATGTGGATTTAAAATATAGTTTGATAAATTATAACAAAGTCTGATCATTAATAGAAATATGCTCTTTAAACGTGCCTATAAATCAAGGGTTATAATAATTTAATCAAACTTTATCATTCTAGCCAAGAAGACTCCTTCCTCAAGGAACGAGAAGTGAGTAGGTGGGAGATAAATTGGCTTCGAACAAGGGATGGCAGGAAGCCATCTTAATTGTTCGACATACATAAACTGTTACTTCAAAATTTCATTTAATCTTATTTATTTCATAGGAATTATAAGGTATACTAGAAATAGGTGCAAAATGCACCATTTGAAAAAGAGTGCATTGCAAAAAGGAATCCGTAAAGGATTCCTTTTTTGTTTTTTAGAGAATGAAGCAACGTTCTAATTATCTCTTTCTTTTGTATGTATGAATGAACTACTGCTTTATAAACTTAAAAGGCATTTTTGGAAAATTGCCATATTCCTGTAACAAAACAAAGGTATGTTATGTGTGTAAAATATAAAGAGAAAGAAGGAAAAGTTGTGAAAAAAGTTTTGCCAATTGTTGCGTTATTAGGCATGATGAGTTTTGGAGTACAGGAAATGAATGTAAGAGCTGATACTTATCACAAGAGCGATTCAAAAATTAGTTTTTGGGATTCAAAAAGGAAGGGTACTAATTTTATGAATAGCACGTCATTACCTGAAAACTATAAAAGTGCAAAAGAAGCTAATATTGAATATGTACGTTTAGCACCTGATAAATGGGCAAAAGATAAAGATTTTCTATTTGAGGATAAACCGGATACTTCTGGAAAGGATTTTCTGATAGGTAATGCAGATAACTATCAGGGATTAGTAAAGGAGGATTTAGAAAAATTAAAAGCTGATTTAGATGCCGCACAATCGCAAGGAATGAAAGTTGTTCTTACAATGTTATCCTTACCTGGTGATCGATGGCGTCAATTTAATAATAACAAAAATGACGACAGAATATGGGAAGAGGAGAAGTACCAAGAACAAGCAAGTCAATTTTGGAAGGACCTTGCTCTAGAACTAAAAGATCATCCCGCAGTGGTTGGTTATAATATTATAAATGAACCGCATCCAGAAACAGCTAAAAATAATAGATATAATGATTTTTGGACGGAAGATTATGAGAAATGGTATAAAAAAGTGAAAGGAACGACAGCTGATCTAAACAGATTTTATGAAAAGGTGATCAATTCCATTCGTGAAGTGGACCAAGAAACACCGGTTATTTTAGATTCAGGTTTATATGCTACTCCATGGGCCTTTAAATATTTAAACCCCGTAAAGGATAAAAAAACACTTTACGCATTTCATATGTATGAACCATATGAATTAACGAGTCAAGGTGAAAAGCAAAACAAGGAATATCAATATCCAGGATTAGTAAAAGTAGGGGATTTAGAGAAACCTGTAATGTGGAATAAACAGGGATTAGAGAAATTTTTGAAGCCAATCCAACAATGGTCTAAGAAAAATCATGTACCATCTAATCGAATTATTGCAGAGGAGTTTGGAATTAACCGCACTGTTCTAGGAGCTACCCAATACATGCAAGATCTTATTTCTATCTTCAATCAAAAAGGTTGGCATAAATCATTCTATGCATTCCGTGAAGACACTTGGACGGGAATGAATTATGAATTGGGAACAGGCAAAATGAAATGGGACGAAGAGGGTAAACCGATACGTCAAGATAATTCACTTTGGGATGTAATAAAAAAAGATTTACAGGGTCATAAATAGTTTAGAATATTAATCCTAAGGACTAAATGTAAGCATCTAATTCAAATAGAATTAGATGTTTTTTATATAAAGGGTAGTAATCAGGTTCAGTTACAATAGAAAATAAGATTTTTAGGGAATAGCGTAGAAAGTATTTTGAGGGTTTAAATAAATGTGGTTGCGATTGTTTAAACCTTTAAAGTTAAATAACTTTTATGAATTTTTTGTGAGATTCCAACCTTTAAATATTGAAATTTATTTACTTATTTCGCCAATTGAATACATTTATGGTCATAATTTTTTACAAAAATAAGTAATATTATCTACCAATGATAGAAAGCGAATAGCCTGAGAAATGTGTGGTGTTGATGTTTATTACAAAATTGTAAGGTTATGTAATGAAAATCGATAGAATTGGATGTTTTAATAATATAACCTGGATAACGGATGGAATATTCTGAAAAAGGGTTGAGATGGATGAAAAAAAGTAAAAGAACATCTAGGTTTTTTAAAAATGTTGTATGCATATTTATTTTCATACTCATTATGAGTGAATTGACTTCCACGAAAGTAGCAAGGGCACAATCGAACATATTAGCTGATAGGAGCATAGAAAACTTTAAGAAAAAGATGGATGAACAAGTACCTAAATGGCAGGAGAACTATGATGTACCAGGGGTTGCAATAGGAGTTGTACATAATGGGCGCATCGCCTATACACTAAATTATGGTTATGCAGATAAAAAGAAGAGAAAAGAAGTGAAGGATAATACTTTATTTCAGGCAGGTTCGGTGTCCAAAAGTCTTACTGCTTGGGGAGTCCTACATCTTGCAGACAAAGGGCTTCTATCATTAGATGATCCGGTTGGCAAGTATCTAAATAAATGGAAATTACCAAATTCGAAGTTTGATAATAATGAAGTCACGATAAGAAGATTATTAAGCCATACGGCAGGATTACCCACACATAAAGGGTATTTAGGAGTGGTACCTGGGGAACCGCTTAATTCTATTGAAGAATCACTATCTGGGAAAGGGTGGAATAGTGATTCGGTTGAAATAATTAAGAAGCCAGGTTCAGAAGCGATATACTCCGGGATTGGTTATACGATTTTGCAGCTTGTTATTGAAGAGGTGACAGGAATGCCATTTGAACGTTATATGGAGGAACAAATTATGAAACCATTAGGAATGAAATCGAGCTCATTCAGACAAACCCCGGATAAATCAAATCTTTCGAAGGCATACGGATACTTTGGTCAAGAAATCCCGAATTATCATTATACCGAACAGGCTGCTGCAGGTCTCAAAACAAATGTTACGGATATGATGACTTTCATACTTGCAAGCATGGACACCAATGATCATAAAGATAAGGGATATGGTATCATCAAAAGTGAACGTGTGGAGGAAATGCAAAAGCCAATATTAGGCGAGAATGGTTTAGGTATATTTGAGAGTAAGTTATCTAATCAATGGAAAATGATGTATCATTCTGGTGATAATCGGGGATGGCATTCCTTTTATGGCTACATTCCGAATACAAAGGATGGATTGGTCATTCTCACGAATGGTGAAAATGGTAAAGACTTAAGACAGGATATTTACCACGAATGGATAAAACACGAGACTGGGAAGTTCCCTGAAAGTTACTTTTCCTTCGAAGAACAAAGAAAAAGCAACACAATTGTATCCGTTGTTATTGGAGCAACACTTGGTATATACTTGCTACTATTTGTAATTAGATTAAACAAGGAGAAAAGAATTTTCATTTTGAAGCACGAGAAAAAGCCTTACATCAGAGTTGGATTTAGAACAATTCTACTTTTTAGTATTGCTCTGTACCTATTTTGTCGAACCTACATGTGGAGCACTTTAAGTTTAAGTGCAAGCAATAGAATAAATATAGTGCTCATACTGGCATGGATGTTGTTGTTATTAATTGTAGGATTCTTTCCAAAAAAACGAAGTGGCACAAATCAAACACTAAAATCTGAAGCTGTTGGTTATAAATCAAAAGGGAATTAAACGGATAGTTTGGTTTAGATGAATATAATACTAGTTAAGTTTGGATAGATACATAGGAGAAACTGAATTTATAAGAGAAAAAATAGTTAAAACAATATGTTTGAGAATAGAGCGATGTTTAGGTGCTATAAATTTGAGAAAAAAGAAACAGAATAATAAGGTATTTGTTGATAAAGCCTCTCTTCTGTTACAAAATTTTACATATTTGGTATGATATACGTAAGTTCTATGTATATTAAGGGAGGAATGGGAATGAAGAGGTTCATAATTCATGAAAATGGTAATACAATCTTAAAAAAGCTAGTTTTAATGGTGTTGCCGATGGTTCTAATGATATTGATGATAACACCATCGAATGATGCATCGGCAGCCAATCAATCAAATACAGGTTCACTAAAAGGCGTGAATTTATTTAATGGAAGTTGGACAGTTGCTATACAGGCAGCAAATTTACAATATGTTTCTGCTGAACCATCGGGAAATGTGGTAGCTAATCGTAATGCAGTTAATGAATGGGAGAAATTCGAATTAATTCCGACTGGGGAATTATATACGTACGCTTTAAAAGCAAAAAGTAATGGGAAGTATGTTTCGTTTGAGCCAAATGGTAGAGTAGTAGCAGATCGTACATCAATTGGAGCATGGGAAAAATTTATTTTATATAATGGTGGAGACAATAGGATATATGTATTACAAGCACTTAGTAATGGTAGATTTATATCAGCTAATAGTGGTAGAGAATTAACAGCTAATAGTTATGTAGCTGGAAGCTGGGAAAGATTTGTTATTGTATACTTCTAAATTTTGAAGTGTTATATATCTAAATGATAATGAGACGTTTAGTTAGTATGAATGCCTAACACAATAAAGTGTTAAGTACTTAATACAAGTGTATATTAACGTGCAAAAAGGGCTTCAAGTAATTGACAGTCCTTTTTGTATGTTAAATAAGGACTTGCTGAGGATATAATGAGAAGAAAAAGAACCCTATAGGGTTCTTTTTCAAGGCATATTAACAGTAAGGAGAATCATGAAATGCTACTTCAAATCTTTATTAGGGGAAAGATTTTGAAAAAGCTTAACATACATCTATTTTTACATAAATGTAATATATAGTAAATTGATAATGTTTATACTTACTATTACTAATATTCAATTAAGATAGTTAACACCGCTTGTATAGTGTTAATGAACGTTTAATTATACATTTAGAAATCTAATAATAGGATAATAGATAAGAGTACGAGCACAATTGATACATTGGTCACTGAAAAAATATTACCTTTATCGGCTAATTTACCAATAGTAGGTGTTAAGAAAGCACCAGCTATTGCGACAAAGCCAAACAATACAATTTTATTATTTGAGAAATGTAATGGCTCAAATCGTAATAAAACTGGAATGACTGTCCAATAAAGACTAAATGTTGTAAATAAACATGCGTGATAAAAAGCTCTTTGTTGTAAAGAAGAAGTATGTAGCAGTAGCTAATGGAACAAGGAATCAAAAAAATTCGCTAAGGGGGTACTTCAAAACCTTAGCATTGAGTCGTTGTGACGAGACTTCTCTATGGAAATATAAAGTGAGAAGAATGATAAACATTCTTCTCACTTTTATCAATTAGGGTGTCATATATATAAATATGCGTTTGATTGGATTTTTGGGTGAAAAATTCACATGCATAGTATAACAAAATATTTAAGGTAACTTATATGTAATATTGCATATGAGGAGGGATTCTTCTGTAGGAAAAAGATAAAGTTTACAATAGACTATTAGCTAAATATGAAAATCAAAATAATGAAAAAGTAATATATTGTTCAATTTTAATATCTAAAACTTATATATACGTGTTACAATGAAGTTCTCTAATTTATTTTATTCTCCTATTCAGAATTTATGGTTTAGTTATCCAATACAACATAATCGGCTGTAGTAAATGATTCATGAATGAAGTGATGCATTTAGAATGGTTAAAAGGCTGTTAAGCATAATTATACAAGGAATAGATTTACTTAATTAAGTTTTAGAGAATTTATTATGGTAAGGATTTCATCCGATTTGAATAGTGCTGAAGTGAACTACTCGCCACTTAGCAAAGCTTGAAGTGGGAGCTTCTCAGTTCCACGACGAAAGTAACCTTTCGTCTCCCTGAGCGTTACTTCGGGGTGTTCCACCCCTAGATGTCAACGCTTGGGTGCTCTCTTGGTACGGTTGATATTTTACGCAGGAACCGAATGGCTTGGTTTTCGCACTCTATTTTCTTCCTGCAACCTCATATATCAAGTTATCAAAGAACTTCATATAGCTAGTTTATCAAAAGTTTTTGGGTATGCCAAACCGAAATTCATCTCCCACCTACCGCTGGGCTATCGCCCTTCACACACTTGAGGAAGGAGAATTCTTTCGGAAAATTCGTTAAACTTTTTATCCAATCAAAGTCAAATTAAATGAAGTATATGTTTCATCCAGTGTATTTGGAACAATTCGTAGTCTTAAAATTGCTAAATATAGAAAGATAACATATTCGAAAGGAGGATAGATAAAACTCCGCTTGTGAAATTTAAATCGCTAAATGCGAAGATTCAGGCGAAGGGATGTAACGGTGATTTCATTTCGAATGGTACCATAAGTGAATGTAGAAAAAATAAAGGAGAAAAAATTAAAATAAACTATATAAGTAGTATGAATGAAAAGGAGAAGTATCTAGTGTTTAATATAAAAGAAAGAATGGGACAAATAAAGCTTAAAACGAAGTTGTCTATGGCATTTATCGCAATATTAATTATACCTAGTCTTATCGTAGGAGTATCATCTTATAATAAGGCAAAAACAGATCTTAATGAAACAATCCTACAATCAGCAAAAGATAATGTAAGTATTTTAGATAAGATTGTAGATGATGAATTAGAAAATAAACATACAGATGTAACTCATTTTGCAAAATTACTTACACAAGGTGATTATAGTCCTGAACAATTACAAAATGTACAGAGTAAATTTGATCAGTATATACAGTTACATCCAGAGATAGAAACAATTTATACGGCATCCAGTAACAATCAATTTATTCATGCACCTGTTGGAAAAATACCAGAAGGGTTTAATCCTTTAGAAAGTAGTTGGTATAAGGATGCAGTAAAAGCAAATGGAGAGATTATTGTTTCATCTCCATATAAATCAAAGGCTACAGGAAATATGGTAATTGCAATTGCAAAGCAAAATGCAGATAAAAGTGGTGTCATTGGTGTAGATTTGAATATTAATGATATCGTAAAAACATCCAAAATGATAAAAATTGGAAAACAAGGCTTTGTATCTATAGTCAGTCAAGATAAAACTATAGTTGTTCATCCATCACTAAAGCCTGGTGAGAAATTAGAGAAAACTTTAGCGGATGAACTGTACAAGAAAGAAGATGGAGTAATTACTTATAGCCTTAATGGTGAAGATCGAAACATAAGCTTTAAGACAAACAAAAAAACAGGTTGGAAAATAGCTGGTGTAATGCCTACGAAAGAAATTGAAGAAGCTACCAATCCTATTTTTTATAAAACGCTCACTATAATAGGGGCTTCATTATTGTTAGGTGGAATTGTAATTTTCTTCATACTTAGATCTATTATAAATCCACTAAGACAATTAGTTATTTCAGCTCAAAGAATTAGTCAGGGAGATTTAACTGAGAAAATAGATATTCGTTCAAAAGATGAACTTGGTCAATTAGGTGGTAGTTTCAATACAATGGCAGAGTCGTTACGTAATATTATTTCTCAAATTAACACATCTGCAGGACATGTAGCTGCTTCTTCGGAGGAACTAACTGCTAGCGTAGAGCAAGCAAGTGTTGCGACAGAACAAATTACAAAAGAGATGGAAGAAATTTCGAATAGTGCGGAAGTTCAAAATAATGAAGTTGAGTCTGGAGCTAAATTAATTGGTGAGGTAACACGAAATATTCAATACGTAGCTGATAATGCTTCTGAAGTATCGGCTTCATCCATATATACAAAACAAAAAGCCAATGAGGGTGAACAATTAGTAGAACAAACTGTAACACAAATGCAGTCTATACATCACTCTGTTTCTCAATCCGATAATGTAATTAAATTATTAGATAAGAAATCGCAGCAAATTGGTAGTATATTAGAAGCGATTCAAAATATTGCAGAACAAACAAATTTATTAGCATTGAATGCAGCGATTGAAGCAGCTAGAGCAGGAGAACAGGGGCGAGGGTTTGCAATTGTTGCCGATGAAGTTAGGAAGTTGGCGGAACAATCATCCGAATCTTCAATGGAAATTGGAAGTTTAATCAATGAAATACAAGCAGACGTACATGAGACTGTAAAAGCTATGAATGAAGTAGGAGTAGAAGTACAGTCGGGAATTAAGGTTGCGAATGATACAAAACAAAGTTTTTATGAAATTTCAAAATCTGCAAATGATATCGTGTCAAAAGTGCATGGTATGGTGGAACTATCAAATAAAATGACAACTGATGCAATGAAAGTCGATACATCAATTGATCAAATAGCTATGGCTGTGAAAGAGAATTCTTCAAGTATGCAAACGATAGCCGGTTCATCTGAGGAACAACATGCCTCCATGGAAGAGATAAATTCTTCAGCAATACAATTAGCACAGATGGCCGAAGAACTTCAAGAGTTAATTGGTGGATTTAAGATATAATTTCTGATTCTAGGATAGAATACTAGAAAGTGTGTTAAAGAGTGACAGTTACAAATTTTATTCAAGCTTTCATTTAAAGCTATAACAAAAGCGACACAAGAATATTAAGTTTATACTTTTGTATTTAATAACCCTCCATTTGAAGGGTTATTAAATACACTTAAATTATATTTGTGGTGGTGCACCACCATAATCGCCAATACTATAGGAAGGAGCAGGGTAATGTCCATGAGTAGCAAGTTGATCTGTTTTAGAAAACTGAAAAATTCCCACCGTTAACGCCCCAATAAAAGCAATACCAGATAATAATAAACTAATTTTTTTCATTATTTTAATACTCCTTTTTCGATTGATTTTCGTCTTGCTTGATAACAAATATGGAAATAGTCACTTACCTTTTTGTAATTCTCTAATTGTCTACATTTTGTAGCAAATAATTCAGCGTATTCGACAACATGTTCCCATAACTCTTCTTTCTCAAAGTATAAGATTCCTTCCTGAATGATTTTTTCTAATTCTTCCAATGGAATATTTTCGTTTAATCTTTTTAAAATAGAGAAGTGATGTATATATTCTTCGTTATGAATTCCTCTGCAGATCTGTAATCCCTTATCAATAAGTTTGTTAGCTGTCGATTGTTCCCCTAATTTATAATGTTCCTTAGCTTGTAGGAAGATAGCTTTAAAGTGTGTAGGGATTTTATCTGTTACTTCTGAAAGATGACGAATAGCTAAAGTAGACATGCTTTGATTAGAATAGAGCCACCCCATAGTACTTCTAACATATAATAAAGAATTTTCTTCCTTATCCTCTGTTAGTAAATTAATTGCAGAATTAAGATAATCTTCTGCTTGTTCGTACTGCTTTAAATAAATACAGCAGCCACCTAGCAAGCTATTACAAAAGGCTGTTTTTACTTCATAACCTTCATACTTCGAAAAGATTGCTCTCGATTTATTTGCGTATTCGATAGAAGCGAGCATGTTATAAGTATGGTGATAAAAAGTAGCAATTCTATAGTAGAATTCAGCATGTTCTATTTCATCTGGTATATCTACTAATATCTTTTCTGCCAATTTATAATGTTCCTCTGCCTCAGTATAATTTGATATAAAAGTGGAATGAATGGATTTAAAAAAGTGATAATAGAAGCGCAGAAAATGGTCTGCAGGCATATCATAATCGCTAATAGCATCAAAACTATTCTGTTGAATACCAAGGCTATCTGTTAAGACCGTGTAACGGAATTCAAGTAGTGAGTAATACAGTAACAAATTTTGATCCTGACGTTCTTGATTCGGCTCAATGCTTAACTTACTAATTTTTTCATCAATTTTCTTTTTTAGATTAGTAGCTTTTATAACTTGTTGAGATAGCATAGATCGATACCAGTCGTTCAATAGAGAGGTTAATTGCTCATTTCCCTTTACTGAAACACTCATTATATACTCCCCCATCCTATAGAAATATCCTAATCCTATTTAATTGTAACTATCATAGCAAAATAGAAGGAAAAATGGAGTGATTTTACGATTTTTTCAAGAAAATTCAGAAAAAACTCAATTATTGTCGAATGTACTTATAATTTAAGTTATCTGTTTGGTATATGTCATTAATCTAATGCGATTAATGTTCAGAATAATTAATCTTTTATTTATACAAAGTATTTGATGAATTTTTTTGTATTTTATTGTTAGAATGGATACCAAATGATAGGGGGTGATTAACATAATTTCCAATTTTATCTTTTTTATATTTGTATTTATAATCCAGGGAGGGAAAAAGATTGCGAACTAATATATTTTTCTTTGATTAGATTGGTTAACAAAATAATAAAATTAAGATTTTATATTTTGTATATAAAGAATATCAGTTTTAGGATATGAAGTATAAAAGGGAGATGCTTATAAATGAAAATACCTTGTTTTATCATGCGTGGAGGAACGTCAAAAGGCTTCTTTTTTTTAGATAAACATTTACCTGCCAATAAATCTATTAGAGATGAAATCATTTTAAAAGCATTAGGGGCAGGGAATGCACGTGGTGTTGATGGAATGGGTACATTAGATCCTTTATCAAATAAAATTGCAATTATCCGAGCGTCCACTACACCAGGGGTAGATATTGATTATTTATTTTTACAAGCGGATCTAAAAAGAATGATATTAGACGATAGCGTAAACTGCGGGAATATAATTGCAGCTGTTGCACCTTATGCAGTAGAGAGCGGACTGATTAAAGTTGGATCAGGAGAAAAAACTATAATCATACGAAACTTAAATACAAATGTAATCGTTGAATCGACAATAGCCACTAAAAATGGAAATGTTGTATATGAAGGAGATATTAAGATAGATGGAGTTCCAGGGACAGGGGCTCCTATTAATCTTAATTTTAAAAATTCAATAGGGTCAGTTACGGGAAAGTTATTTCCTACCGGAGAAAAACTGAATGTTATTAATGGAATTAATGTGTCGTGTATCGATGTATCTGTACCGTTAATTATCATTCGAGCCAGTGAATTGGGGATTATAGGAGATGAAAAACCCGAGGTGTTAAATGCGAATAAGTCATTTTTACGTAACATTGATTTGATTAGAAAAGAAGTAGCTTATCTTGCGAATTTAGGGGACGTATCCAATAAAGTCATTCCTAAGATTGCAATCGTCTCAAAGCCAAGGAAATCAGGAACCATAACATCAAGATATTTTATTCCTCATCAATGTCATAGCACTCATGCAGTAACAGGATCGCTTGCATTATCAGCAGCCATAAATATTTGTGGTACAACTGCATATCATGTTGTACATCATAATTACCAAAACAAAATGAAAAAACCAAGCCAAATTATAATAGAGCACCCTGCTGGAAAAATTCAAACAGAATCTGTTGTTGAGGAATCAAATAGTGGATATGTAATTAAAAAGTCTAGTGTTACTCGGACAGCAAGATTACTTTTTAAAGGAGAATTCATATTGCCTTAATTACTGGATGATTTTCCTCTTTTATTAGTATTAATCTCACATTTTTATAAGACCGAGAAATACAATGAATCCGTTTCTCGGTCTTTTTAATTACCATATGAACGAGAAGACCATCTTTTTTAAATGGAGTAAAGGTAGGGAGGATTCAATAAGGAGGTATAAATTTAATGGATAATCTAAAAAAAGCAACATTTTTTATGGTTTTTTCAGGTATTAGTTTTTCACTATCAGGTTTTTTCGCAGAACATGCTATTATCTCAGGTGATTTCTTTTTAACTTTAACAGCAAGATTTTTTATTCCTTTGCTCTTCTTAATACCTTTTATTATAACGAGAATGAAGAGAATTTCATTTTGGAGAAATAGTTATAAACAATTACCACGAGCTTTTTCCATTACATTATCACAAGCATTATTTTTTCTATGCGCAGCTAAAACGTCACTTTTCATAGCAATGGTTTTATATAATACAGGGCCTATTTTTATTTGCCTTATTACACTTTTTTCGAAAACAAGACGTGCAACACGGCTAGAAATAATAGCAGCATTTGTAGGGTTTTTTGGAGTTTTTCTGATATTAAAAACGGGTAGTATGGATTATGAATCCTTCTTTTATTTAGGAATAGGGCTACTTTCAGGACTATCTTTAGCATTTTCGCAATTTTTTTTACATAGAAGCGCACAAACGGATGATAACTTATCTATTATGACTTATACGTACTTATATGGAACAGTAATAGCAGGCACACTATCTGGATTCTTTTCAAAGGAGAGTTATAGTGAAGTCTTTACCACTAATTCAATCGTACTCTTATTTTTATTTCTAATGGCAATGGGAAGCTTAGGGAATCAATGGTTTAGAGGGAAGGCATATAAGTTAACAACAAGAATATCAAATTTGTCTGCATTGTTATATCTAAACATTTTGTTCTCACTGATACTAGATATAATGTTTAATAATAGTATTCCATCATTTATTCAAATAACGGGTGCAATTTTTGTGATGGGAAGTGCTGTTATTCCAGTTATACAACGCGGAAATAAAAAGCATACAGAACAAAGAAGGGCAGTCAGTTCATGATTAATAGTATCTATAGGATTCTAATGCGAAATTAATTTAAATTTAATAAAATTATTCACAAATATGTTGATGTGTATCTATTGTATCAAGGTACATAGAACTAAAACTATGATATTCGTACGAACTCAAAAAGTCGAAATTCCCTGACTTGGGAATTTCGGCTTTGATGTTATGTCATGGAGTTACAATTTCTTCGGTTCTTTAAATTAGAAAATTGAACTTGATTACCGTAGTTGAATTGTTGCCCTTTTAAAAGAACCGAAAAATTTTTTGAGTTAGCATCTTTTACAAAATAATTATTGAGGAGGGGAAATTCCACTGAGAAATGCTATCAAATATAAGGATAGAATAGTCTAATTTCTAATGGTCCCAGTATCTTTTATTTTGACGTGTGTTTTTACGTTTATTTTAGCCTCTGCTAACGCTTGCAACCAATCTCCTTTTAGTTTTTTCCACTCTTTATATTGAAAAGCTCTAGCATATAGGGATAATCCGATTGGATCAATTTTATTCTGCTGCATTTCATTCAACATATTTTGTAAATTCTTATTAATTTCTTTTTGAATAGCATCCTTTAATTTATTTATGTTTTTTTTATTATCATAATGCTCCTTGATTAAATTCGCATTAGTTTTTTCAATTAAAGCTACATTAGCATATATATCGAGATTAAATACAAACTTTCCGTTTTGAAAATTAACATCTACCTTCCTTGTCGCATTCTGTACGAAGATAGAAGCGTTTGTTTTTTTATTGGATTTTTTAGGAGGAAGCACAAGGTGTAGTATCATTCGGCCGTTACTTTTTGACTTATTTATAAGATTGAAAAATTTAACATCTTTTTTAGGGATTTTAGTTAAGTACTTTCCTTTATGATCTAAAAATGCAATTCCTACCGTGTCAATTTCATTCTTTGTTTTTTTGATAACTGGAACAACTTGTGTCATTCCTTCTTCATTTTTTTCTCTCATTAATTGTTGAATCGTGGAAGAAACGGATTGATTATTTTGAATGGAGGATTCGATTACACTACTTATATAAGATGGTAGTGATGGTTTATCTGGCTTATTAATTGTAAAAATTTCTTCTACAGGTCCATCAACAAGCACTACTTTAGCATTAATGGTAGCATAAGGATCACGGTAAGAAGAATCCAGCTCCTGCAGCCAATTTGCTTCTAGCGCCAATTTTTTCCCAATTAAAATTATTTCGGCTTTGGAGGCTGTCATATAACCCGTTAACTTCGTATCTATCTTACTGAATCCATTATATACAGTGGATGCCTGCGCCCAATGCTCTATTGTACTTTTTTGCTGTTTATGATGAAAGAGTGGGATGCTTGTACCAACCTTTACGTCTCCATTAGAGTTTCTATCCAAGGCAATTAAAAGGATTAATGAAACCTTTTCAAGAGGAATTCTCTGACTACAACCAATTAAATATACACAACAAATTACAATCCATATCCATTTTCGAATCAAAGTTGTTTCCTCCTAGTAACCCAAGTAAAAAGAATACTGTAACCGAAAAATAAGATTGGCAATAGAATAAAGAAAATGACATTTAAGATATCCATAAGAGAATATATAAATAAATATTGATCCACATCGGGATTTAGAAAAATAAATAAGCCGATTATAAATAACATAAAAGCAACCAGTGTCCAATTGCGGGCGTTTTTTTGAAATGAAATGGTCACAGATTCAAAACTGAAAAATAAATACGGATATATTGTAGTGGAAAATACAATCAAATAGTAAGCGATATATAAAATTTCTAATCGTTCTATGAAAGAAAAACGAACTCCTTTTAACAGATGAAATACTGGCCAAATTACGTCTTTTATCCCCTCCGGACTAAAGTATATATAAGAAAGAATAGTCACATATAAATAGAAAAACATGGTTCCAGTATTCGCTATTAGTATTCCTTTTATGGCCTTTTGTTTTTTTTGTAAGAACGGATAAATAAAATATGCAATTTCTAAGCCGGCATAAGGGGTAATTGTTTCTTTTGTTGCTTTTACAATAGGGTATATACCATCTTTAAAAATAGGTAGTAGGTGTAAAGGAGCGTACATACTTTTTAATGAAAAAAGAAGAAATAGTGGCATCCAAGTAGTGAAGAAGAAAACAAGCATAGAATAACTAGTAAGAGCCCTTAAACCACTCAGGGCTAAAATAATAAAAGGCAATAGTAATAATATGGCGATTTGATAAGCGGGAGCGGAAGGGAATATCCACACTTTCACAATATCAGTTGCCTTTAATAAAGTATTAAAACCAGCAAAAAATAGATAAAAGGCATATAAAAGAAGAAAAATGGTCCCTAGCCATTTACCAAAGTATGTTTTTAAAATCTGTGAGAAATTTTTGTTAGGATTTTTTTGTAACATTAATATAATAATTACGCCGATTATAGAAGTAGTTATCCACCCAAGAATGATAGAAATCCAGCCATCTGTGCCAGCAGTAGTGGCAAGTGGGCTTGGCATAATTAACATCCCTGAAGCAAGTTGCAGTGAATGAATGAAAATAATAAATTCAAATAAAGTTATGTTTTGGAATTTAAGATTTCCTATGCGAACCACCTTCTTCTTTCTTTTTTTGTTTCGGTTGTCCTGTACTCGAGCGGGTGGTGATCATAGAAATAGGAAATCTTACAAAAGAATCTTTTAATTCTTGGAGACGAAATGGTGCTATTGGTAATCCGTATGGTGAACCATAGGAAGTTAGTGAAACAAAATGAGCAAATAAGAGCATTAATCCACTAACAATACCTACAATCCCATAAAAGTATGCCAATAACATCATTGGAAAACGAATAAGGCGTATAGAACTTGATAAATCATAATTAGAAACAATAAATGATGCAATGGCTGTAATCGATACGATAATAACCATAACGTTACTTACAAGACCAGCTTGAACAGCCGCCTGCCCAATCACAATCCCTCCAACAATTCCAATGGTTTGTCCAATTGGTTGTGGTAAGCGAATACCAGCTTCACGTAGCATTTCTAGTGTGATTTCCATTATAAAAGCTTCCAGTAAGGGCGAGAAAGGGACTTTGACTCTTGACGTCGCAATAGAAGTGTATAAATCTATAGGAATGATTTCAAAGTGAAAAGAAACTATTGCAATATAAAATGCGGGTAAAAAAATAGCTATAATAAATCCTGCAAATCGTAATAAGCGAAAAAAGGATGCAATGAGCCAATGAATATTATAATCATCTGGAGTTTGAAAAAATCCAATTAAATTAATTGGAACAATCATCGCGCTAGGGGATCTATCCATTAACACTGCTACTTTTCCATCAAGTATATGATTTGAAATGGCATCTGGGCGTTCACTTAAATAAGCCTGTGGAAAAGGAGTCCAATTTTGATCTTTTGTAAAATTAGACAGTTCTCCAATGCTTAATACCGCATCCGTTTTAATTTTATAGATTCTAGTTTCTATCTCTTGGACTACATCTGCGTTTGCTACATCACCTAAGTAAATTAAATAGACTAAAGAAGTGGCTCGTTCTCCAATCGTCAGCTTTTTGATTTTTAACTCTGTAGAAGGAATATATCGACGAATTAAGCCTATATTTTTTGTAGCATTCTCAATAAATCCATCATGTGAGCCTTTAATAGTAACTTCTGAAATGGGTTCTTGAATTGCTCTCTCTGCCCAGCCTTTTGTATTTATTAGAAGTGACCGCTTTTCTCCCTCCATAAATAGTACACATTGACCCTCAAGTAATCCTTCTTTAATTTCATTCCATGTATATACTATTTTGGTATGAGTAGCAATAATATTAGAATTAAATATTTGACTGTCTTCATTTACTTTTTGTAATAATGGTGTAAGAACATTGCCTTTTAATGCGACACCATCTGTAAGGCCTTCAAAATAATATAGTAAAATATTCGTGTTTGTTTTTAATTGCAAAGGATGTTCAATTAAATCTGCACTAATGTCAAAGATATTATCTAGTGTATTTTTAAGTTCTTTTAAGTTACTTGTTTGGATCTTTTCAATGGTTTTATCTGTCTTAGTTTCTAAGGTCTCTTCATTTAAGGACAAAATTGACACCTCTTTAATAAATAACGATTAATTGTATTTATTATTTTTATATGATGGAATTTTATTCACTAATTTAAACAAATTAGGAATAAAAATTATTAATTGAGAGCAAAAAAATAGAGGTAATTTGTGTGGAAATCTAAGTATCAAGATAGAATTGAAATTTGAATGATTATCATAAAAAAGAACCCATGATAGGTTCTTTTTCATAGTTGGTAAATATTTTCTCAACAATAGATGGCAATTAAGGTAGTAATTTAGATGTCTTTAAGTTAATCAGCTGAATTTTGTAGGAAGAATTCTTTTTTCATACCTTAATGCTCGATTAAAAAGGACATTACATTTATTTGGGTGTTCTAGTGTATTTGAACTTTGCATGCTAACAAATTTTGTTTAGGGACAAAATGCATTTTTCTGAATTAACAGAAAAAATAACGTGCAAAATTCCTATTGGTTATTTTAGCAGGTATCAAATATTTCTTTGGCCTTATTTTCTTGATATTACCGTACGTTTATATGTTTCTAAGAGAAAGAAATACTTTCATTTTTATTACCATCTATTGTTTGATTAAGATGGTAACATGAAATTGAAACGTTTACAACCAGAAAATAAAGAAAAAATATTAAAATGTGACTTTTTTCGACAAAATTTCTGTTTTTATATATAATATTTTTATAGGAATTAGAAATAACTAAAGTAGTAATAATAGCCTAAAATTAAAATGAAATTCAATGAATATGAGTCCAAAGTCATGAAAATCATTGATAAAGTTATAATTGAATTTTTGAACCGTAAGAGTTTTAAAAGCATGGTCAAACTTTAGTCCACTTTGCGTTTCTTCCTTTTGTAACTAGCTTAATATGGCCAAACAATTGCAAGGAATTTAAAGCCTTACTGATTGTACTCTCTGCAATGTCTGGATATGTGTTACGAATACTCTCCTTAGTAAAGGGTTGTTTTTGTTTAAGTATAAAATCCTGAATTCTCTCAACTTTAGTATGTTTACATATAGAATCTAGAACTGTGTTATGAAGATCTTTGTAAGCCTCTAATATAATAGTTAAAAACGTTTTTAACCAAAAGCTACTATTATGTTCCTCACAATACCAATTCACCGAAGATTTATAAATCGAATTGTAATATTCAGATTCGTTTTTCTTAATATATTTATCCAAACATACATATTTAACAAATGTATGTCCACTCTTAATTAACAGCAATTGCATTAACATAAGTGCCAGCCTGCCATTACCTTGATTGAAAGGGACTATACAATAAAAATTTAATATAAAACGAGCTATTAATAAAAGTGAATGTAGCCCCTTACTAGTATTTAATGAGTTGTATTGATCACATAATTGCTCCATAAACTGTGGAATAAGCTCATGTGGAAGAATGCGGTAACTATTCAAGTGCATTCCATGTTCTGGAATACCTGGAATAATAAAAGGTTTTTCACGCCATTTGGCACTGTCAGAGGTAATGTAATGTATTAGCTGAAAATGTAATTCCTGTATAGTTGCTGGATTGATTAATAAATTACAGGAGTCTTTATGCACAAAAGAAAATGTTTGATAGTAACAAAAAATAGCATCTTCCGAGATATTTTGAGGTACTATATCATCTAAAATAAGTTCTTTTAATCTTTTATTAGGAACTTTTATATCCTCATAAATAGTAGTGAAATTTTTTATGTAATGTAGTGGTATAGTTTTTTCTAAACTATTAAATATGTCAGGGTTTTGTTCCTGATAAGCAGCTAATTTTCCTTTGAACTCGCTAATTTCACTTATTAAATTTATTAACCTCCTTTTTAATTCAATATTTTTATACTTATCATCAAAAAAGTCTCTCATTTTTATTCCCCCTGTAACCCCTTAACACGTTGTTGCATATATCTTTCCATTCTAAAGGTATTCCACGACATCATTGTAAAATAACGACATTTTTGTTCTGATTTTAAATATATTTCAGAATCTATATTTTTATTTAACAATTAATATATGGACATTATAAAGAAGAATCGTTAGGATTCAATTTTAATAGGCATAATCCTAACATCAAATGTACAAATGTACAATAAAAAAATAAAAAATATAAAACTATCGACTCTTTTGAAAGATTATTTAAAGGAGTTTTAAGTATTTGTAGGCATAGATGTATTTTAGTTTAGGAGTAAATATTGAAGTGGTAATAAAGTTTTCATAGGTGATAAAAAAGTAGATAAACTATTAATTTGTGACAATTATGTGCCTAATATATTTATTTGCTATTATAAGGATTTTAAAATTGAATCCTAATGAGCTGAATTTTCTATATTTAGCATAAAGATTAGGAGAGGTGTGTTGATGAAATGTATCATTTTATATAGAAATATGTAACGTTTAACACTTATATTGTAAAATATTTTGACATAAGTTAATTTAAATACTAGGTACAGGAACATTTAATAAAAGCTCAGTACTTAAAGTACCCTTAAAACGTTTCACCCTAAAAACGTTTATGTATAAATCTCAAGCACACTGAAGTTTTTTATTTGTTTCTGTGCCTTATTGGATAAAAATAACATGATAAATTTATAGTATGTGATAGGAAATGACTATTAACAAGGAATTAAGTAAGCTGAATATATTAAGTTATTTTGGTAATTAAGGTTTAGTTTGAATTAATAGGAGTATTGTATGTGTTTGTTGAACCACTTGTTTTAATTTGTCTGTTACTTTTAATTTATGAGTTTTAACATCTAGAAGCTAGTCAATATATAGATTACATTAGTTATGTGGACTTTATAGGAGTATATATCTAAGATTAAACGATTTGTGTGCATTAACCATATGAATCAAACCATATTATTTATGGTGTTTTTTAGGGTTCAGAAACTATGTGTGAACTTAACCTTGTAAATGACGTATTTGTATGTTGTATAACAGAAGTGGGAAGTCTGGAAGAAACTGATATAATCGGTTTCTTCCAGACTTTTTTACTTTAAAAGTGTATTTTTTCTACATGAAGTTAAATATAATTCTTCGGATAAATGTTTGAATTTTTTGTGAAATTGAATAAGGTTTTTATTCCTCTTTCAATACATAATGTTACAAAACAGAAATATTTTATGTGTTTTATCTTTATAGGAGAGTAAAAATAATAATAAATGTACCAATGTATGAGAGATATTAATATATTAATTGGTAATTTGTTCGTTTATCTCTATATTGCTATTATATTAGCGAAAACAATATATTGGGGGGACGAGAATGAATCTGAAATTAACATCTAAATTTGAAAGATTAAGAAAAAGTAAAAAAGGAATTGGTGCTTGTGTTTTAGCTGCAGGGGTGACGGCAATTACAATGATTCCTCAAAGTGCATATGCACATGGATTTGTTGAAAAGCCGAGTAGTCGTGCTGCTTTATGTAGTCAAAATTATGGAGCATTAAATTTAAATTGTGGAAATGTAATGTACGAACCTCAAAGCCTTGAAGCACCTAAAGGATTCCCAGATGGTGGACCGATTGATGGAAAAATCGCTTCGGCAGGAGGACTGTTTGGAGGAATTCTTGACCAACAAACATCAAATCGCTGGTTCAAAAACACAATTAAGGGTGGAGCAAATACATTTACATGGAAATATACAGCGGCACATTCTACAAGTAAATGGCATTATTACATTACAAAAAAGGGATGGGATCCTAATAAACCATTGACACGTGCTGAATTAGAACCAATTGGAACTGTGAAACATGACGGTTCGGCCGCATCAAATAATTTAACACATACAATTAATGTACCAACGGATCGCAATGGTTATCATGTTATTCTAGCTGTATGGGATGTAGCAGATACGTCAAACGCTTTTTATAATGTAATTGATGTGAATTTAGTAAATAATGAAACTCCCGATACAGTAGCCCCAAGTCAACCAACTGGATTAAATGCGTCTAAAGTTTTTGCCAATAGTGTTGAAATAACATGGAAGGCCTCTACTGATAATATAGGTGTAAAAGAATATCAAGTGTTACGCAATGGAGAAGTAATTGATACGGTACCAGGTACAACTTTTATTGATAAAAAACTAAAAGCAAATACGGAATATACCTATACAATAAAGGCATTAGACTTTGCTGGAAACATATCAAAAGAAAGTGAAGAACTAAAGGTTAAGACAACAAATGAAATCCCAGATATAGAGGCTCCGACTCAACCAAAAGGATTACATAGTATGAGTACAACAGCGACAACTGTTGATTTGATGTGGAGTCCGTCTGAAGATAATGTAGGTGTTGACCATTATATTGTATATAGAGAAAGCGCTGGGGTTATGAATAAAATTGGGACAGCGGATAATACATCCTTTACGGATAAAGATTTGAAGGCTAATACATCGTATAAATATGTAGTGACGGCGGTTGATTTAGCTGGAAATGAATCTAGTAGAAGTGATGTTTTGAATGTAACAACAAATTCAGAGAATTCCACATATGAAAAATGGGATGCAAGAAAAGCATATACTAAAGGTGATAGAGTAGTACATGAGGGAAAAGTGTATGAAGCGGTTCAAGATTATCAAGGAAATGGCGACACAAATTGGATTTTTGCCTTATCGCTTTGGAAGCCAGTTTTGAATAAATGATAAGCGGGAAAAGGTAGTTAACATTTTTGGATTTCTCTTAGAAAATTAAGGGTCGTTCCAAATATGAATTGGGTGAATTATCTAATGGTTTAAATGATATGTTAATGAATTTAAACCAAGATATGATTGATTTACAAATAGCAAATTAGCAATTAAATAGCGACATTGAAAAGGAAAGAGAGATAGAAAAAAGCGTAGGAAGTTCTTTGTGATTTTTTGAGGCTCTTTCTATTACTTATTCTCTATGCAATTTCGAAACAGAGGTGGGATTTTTAATCTCCATACCAATATTTGCGATATGAAATCAAAAAAGAATCCCAATGGTATTCCATCAAAAAAGAATTCCATTGGGATTCTTTAATTTCTAATTTGTTATAGCGTATATTTTCACTGTGAATTTGTTAGTGGCACCAATTGGACTTGCAATATAATATTTTGTATTTGTGTAAGCTTCAGTCCTAGATCCATGTGAAATATTTTTCCAACGAATAGAATCTGTGCCTAGAGAAACATCAATCATTACATTGAAAGAGATAGTAGAAGGATGGTCTTTTTCTGAAGGCTCAATAACCCATTTTAATTCTTTGGTACCTACAGGTAAACTATCAATTTTAAAGTTTTGACTGGATCGATTTTGTTGACCGGATAAAGGACTAGACTCGGATGGAATTTGCGAAATTAATATTTCCTTTTCATCCGAATGTATACCATTTAATTTAATGATACTATCGATTAAACCTGGGCCAGGAAAATCAGCTGCGATGATACCAGAATGTTTAATTCCACCTTGTTGCAAGAGTTCGGTCCCAAGTGTATTCATCCCACCATAATATACTTGTCCATTTCTATCGCGAGGGAAATCACTCCACGAATTAGTGAAATTCGTTTGAATCAACTTAGGACTACTATCAGTATTTCTATTCTCTTTTCCGCTTGCAACAAACCAAGGATATACAGTATTTAAAAATGCGGCTGCCCCCCCCGTACCACTAAAATGGTTGAGATATATTTTCCCATTATTAAAGTTAGTATTTGTATTTTGTAGATGGGTTTTTACCGCATTCCATTTTCCATATATTTCGTCTGGTCCGCTTCCAATTTCAAATTTATCTTGTATATTCAAACTTTCGTAATCAATACCGTACAATTTAGAGGATGTAAAGTTTTGTAAGATTACAATTTTCCCACGGATATCTCCTAAAGTAGGGTTGTTTCTGTCTGAAGTTGGTACGGAATTAGGATCCCAAAAATATGAAGTATTAGCATGTTTATATTTTAAAAATATTTCCTCAAATGATAGAGACCCATTTTCAGGAGTAGTTTCTTCTTTTAAACGCATCAAAATTGTTTCTGTCGGATGATCTTTTAAAAATTGAATTGTCTCTTTTAATACATCTTCAAACATTGCTTTTTGATTTACAATTCCATGGTACATTGCAAAAGAATCTTTTACACGTTTAACACGCATATCTACATATCGAATTCCAGAATTTAATTGTTGGGGTAGACTCATAGTTTGATTTCTTGTCAAATTTTCATCAAGAAAACTTGCTCCATGTAAAGCCATTGTACCGTGAGTCCCTGGAATAGATATTTCACTTAATTTTGTTGAATCTGCTACTTTCGACATCCACGATGGATTTTGATAGCCTATATTGGATTCATAGGAATAACCTGGATGACTATCAGCTAAAATAGTAGATGGGGTACTTAAACTTGCTAGTGTAAAACAAGTGAGGATGCTAATTTTAAAGAAATTTCTCATTTTTATTTTGTTCATTTTATCTCTCCTGATCTTTAAACAATAGCTATTATAAGATGTTTTTTTTACCATATTTATTGTTTTCATTCTTAAAGTAATGAATTGTTGTAATTAAAAATAGGGGGAGTAAGTTATTTGAGACTTTAATAATTTGTGTAATGAATTGTACCTAAGAGCCAAAAGGATTCTTAAAGAATTGAAGTATAGAATCGGAAAAAACAACCATTTATCGTATTGTATACAAACAAAACAGAAGCCTTAAAAAAGACTTCTTTTTTGTGACATATAATGAATGATAAGGCGGTTAACAAATCAAGATAATGCGACTGAGTGGTAAAAATCTATTTATAGCTGTTTCAGAATCTCTTATAACAAGGTTACGTACGAAAAATGGCCTCTGCAAGGCTAATAAAAATTAAATAATTCTACTCATTAAAACTTAAACTAACTACAGTTGCGATAGATTGGGCTGCATGTTCCCAGCTTCCATCTATAACTTTCCCAATCTGCTGACCAAGTGCGTTTAAATCATTTGGATTAACTGGAATTCCATTATACGCAGCAAGAATTGATAAAAGTGGAGCAGCAAATGGTGTCCAACCACCTCTATCAATATTAAATACCGGCTTATCTATTACCTTTCCATCTTGCACTGTAAACTCATAATAAAATTGATCATCTGGACGAAAACTTAAATGATGAGAAATTTGCCCCTTAACATATTTTTTTCCTGCACCTAGGTTTACTACTTCTATTTCTTTTACATTAAATTCATGCTCAAATACTTTTATTTTTTTGACTTCTGGACCATTTAAGGCAGCTTTAACGGCTGTTTCCAAATTATTTTGTGCAAATGGTTGAATACTCATTTGAGCCTCTTTTTCTGCAGCAAACACCGATGTAGTAGGTAGTGCACCTGTAGCTAATGTAGCTGCAAGGGCCGTTGTCATCATGATTTTTCTTTTCATCTTCATAGTTTTTCCTTCCTCTCTTAAAGTTATGATATATAATTTTTTAAAGACTGACACGGTGCAATATTTTATTTCATAATGCACGCAACTAGTTTAAGAATTATGCGAAATTATGTCAGAAAATTAAAATTAATTATATATGTATTTAAGATGATATCTATCTACACATATTTTTTCAATTTTTTGATAAATGTAATGATAATTACTTCTTAAGAGTCAATTTAGTACCTTGTTTATTAATACAAGTCCTATAAACATATTAAGTTCATAGTGAAAGTAATATATTTGATATTAAATGTCTTACATAATGCGATAAAATTTCACAATTTTTTATGAAAAATAAGGACTTTACGCATATAATATGTCGACGGGTAACATTAACAAAATATTCATTTAAATCAGATAAAAAAATAGTGTTCTTAACTTATAATATTGTTACTACGATGAAATAAGGCTAATAATGAGTAAACTTAAAAATTAATTTCAGATAGGAGGAGGATAATGAAGAGCAGAGATGGTTATAAAATTATTGTGATTGGTGCTGGGACTGCAGGACTATCTTCTACTGCACATTTGTTACGAAATGTACCCCTATTGAAAGAAAGTATAGCTATTATAGATTCATCAAAAAAACATTACTTTCAACCACTATGGAGTTTAGTTGGGGGAGGAATTGTTTCAAAGGAATGTACGATGCGTGATCAAGATTCACTTATTCCAAAAGGAGCAACGTGGATTCCAAAAAGTGTCGTTAAGTTGTTCCCAGATGAAAATAAGATACTTTTAGATGATGGAATGCTGCTTGAATATGAAATTCTTATTGTAGCAGCCGGTATACAAATAAATTGGGATGGTATTAAAGGCTTAAAGGAGTCTATTGGGACTAATGGGGTTTGTAGTAATTATTCTTATAAATATGTTGATTCTACTTGGAGAGAAATTGAAAAATTTAAAGGAGGGAATGCGATTTTTACCCACCCCAATACTCCTATTAAATGTGGTGGGGCTCCACAAAAAATTATGTATTTAGCAGAAGAGTATTTTTGTAATAGCGGTGTAAGAAACAGAAGTGAAGTAATTTTTTATTCCGCAAACGCTAACATATTTCAGGTTCCACGTTATGCTGATACATTAGAACAAGTACTAGAAAGAAAGCAAATTATAACGAATTATAATAAAAACTTAGTAGAAATTATCGTTGAAAGGAGAGAAGCAATTTTTGAAGATACGCAAACACTGAAAAGAGAAATTGTACCATATAGTATGATACACGTTGTTCCACCAATGGGGCCGCCTGATTTTATTAAAGAGAGTGAGATAAGTGATCATCAGGGGTGGGTAGATATAAGCCCTTATACTTTGCAGCATGTACAATATAAGAATATTTTTGGACTTGGTGATTGTACCAATTTACCTACCTCTAAAACTGGGGCGGCAATTCGAAAACAAATACCTGTCTTAAAACAAAATATTATGGACGTGCTTAACGGAAGAGACTTGCAGGCAAGATACGATGGGTATACATCCTGTCCGATTGTTACAGGATATAAAAGTCTTATACTCGCTGAATTTAACTATGAACATGAGCCTCAAGAAACATTTCCGTTTAATCAAGCGAAAGAACGGTATAGTATGTTTTTACTTAAAAGATATATGTTGCCCTATATGTATTGGAATTTTATGTTGAAAGGGATTCTATAGGGAAAGATAGAGAGTTGTTGTAAAAATTGAAAAGTAATTTGAAATAAGTATTTGGAGGGAATAGCTATGCTTTTAAAATATTTTTATGATGAAAAATTAGCTCATGCTTCCTATTTAGTTGGTTGTCAGAAGGAAGGTGTAGCCATTGTAATTGATCCAGGTCGGTATATAGAACAATATATAGAATTTGTTAAGAAAGAGGGGATGGAAATAATTGCTGCAGCTGAGACTCATATTCATGCAGATTTTCTTTCTGGGTCTAGAGAGTTTTCCCATCTTTATAATGCAAATTTATATGTATCTGATGAAGGGGATTGTGATTGGAAATATCAATATCTTAAAGAGGGCCGATACAATTTGGTTAGAGAGGGCACAGAGTTTAAAGTTGGTCATATAAAATTCAATGTAATTCATACCCCAGGGCATACGCCTGAAAGTATTTCCTTTTTAGTAACTGATACAAGTCAAAATAATTATACGAATGATAAACCGATAGGAATATTCACAGGTGATTTTATATTTGTAGGAGATATAGGAAGACCTGATTTATTAGAAACTGCTGTTGGTATTAAAGATACTGCAAAAATAGGTGCGAAACAGTTATTTGATTCTATACAAAAAATAAAAATACTCCCCGACTATTTGCAAATATGGCCATCACATGGTGCAGGAAGTGCATGTGGAAAAGCATTAGGAGCAATTCCAACTTCCACATTAGGTTATGAAAAGATGTTTAATTGGGCGTTTCGGTGTAATGAAGAAGATAATTTTGTATCGACTTTATTGACAGGACAGCCAGAGCCTCCAAAGTATTTTCCATTAATGAAGAATTTAAATAAGTATGGTCCGCCAATTCGTAAGAAGAGAGAGATTACTGCTATTAATACAGTAGAAGAACTTCAAGAAATGATGAGGAGCATTCAGCAAATAGTTGATATAAGGGATGTAGAGAGTTTTGCTGCTGCTCATGTTGAGAAGTCAATTAACATACCGTATAACAACTCTTTTACAACTTGGTGTGGATGGTTATTAGATTATAAAAAAGAAACTTTAATAATTTTAGATACGGAAAAGGTTAGAGTGGAGGAAGTTATTAGAGACTTTGAATCTATTGGGCTAGATAATATTATTGCTTTTGCACCTTTAAAAGTAATACAAAGATTTGATAGTTTAGAAAATTACAAAGAAAAAACATCAATTGAATTATATTCGCATATAAAAGGTGGAAGTGTTAAGGTTATCGATGTGCGTAGTAAAAAAGAGTGGGAGGAAGGACACCTTCATGATGCAATACATATCACTTTAGGTAATCTATTTGAGCAGCTAGATTATATTCCGAAAGATTGTCCAATAGTTTTACAATGTCGGACTGGATTGCGTTCCGCTATAGCAGCTAGTATTTTACAAAGAGCTGGTATAAAGGAAGTGGTTAATTTAAAGGGTGGATTTCTTGCATGGAAAAAAGAAGGGCTTCCTTATACAACATGTAATTGAATTAGTTGAACCAATCGGGCGTTTACGAACAGTTAATCTCCCACCTAACTCCCTCGCATTCGCCAGATTTTGAGGTGGGAGTCTTACTGCCCGTTAATGCGGGATCAATTGAAAGAAGGTATATGGGGAAATGCCCCTGGAAATTTAGAGGATTATACAAAATAAGATTCAATAATATTGAACATACAAAGAGCTTTTAAAGCCAATATCGATTTAGCAATGCATATTGTAGCAGGGAAAAAGCTAGGATTACCTCAATCGAGTCAAGAGGCTTTTGATTTGTTAGTTACAGCAGGTTTACTTAGCGCAGATCTAGCAAGTAAGTTAAAGGCGATGGTTGGATTTCGAAATATCGCTGTTCATGATTATCAAAGTGTAAATTTAGATATTGTTCGTCAAATTATTGAAAAACATTTAAAAGATTTTAGACTATTTACGAAAGAAATTATGGGAACACTGGAATTATAGGTACATATGTCTTAGCATCATCATTACAAAAATCAACATTCATCTGTAAAAAAGTGTAAGGATATTTCGGACTGTATTTAGTTGGTATAATTAGATTTCCCTGTTCTTGTTTTCTTAACGTAATATAGAAAAGATTTAGCCTTATCATTAAATGGCACGAAGATACATGACAATGGATTAAAATAAAGTATTAGACTAGATTATGGACTATGAAATGAATTTTTAGATAAACCAAAATAACAAGAAAAAGTCCCTTCAAATTTTGAAGGGACTTTTTAGTATATAGAAATCTGGCGAAAACAATGAAATAAAAATAATAGGTTTATGAAAGACTTTTGTAACACTTACGAGAGAGAAATGAAAGATTTGGTAGATATGATGAAATTAATCTTATTAGTAGGCGTTCTAACTTACTTAGAAATCAAGGAGGAAAAATAAAAATGAAGAAATTAAAGCCAGCACTTAGTGTACTAGGTAGTTTAACTATGGCACTGACGATAACATCCCCTACTTTAGCTGAAACAAAGCCTCAACAAGACGGGAAAGTAGAAACCTTTAAAGAAGACACCAATATAAAGGAAGGACAGAATGTTATCTATGGTGATTCTGGAAAAAAGGGAATCATGATTATGGAAGAACCCCAGGAAAATAATGATTGGGATGAGGATGGTATTCCTAATATTGTAGAAGAAAAAGGATTTAAAATTGTATTTAATGAAAAGACAGGGAAAAATGAAGCCCAGTTATATGACCTAGTAAATGACTTTGGGAAAAAGAGATTTATAACAAATCCTAGGAGTGCAAACTCTGATGGAGACCCTTTTACAGATAGCTATGAAGTGGAGCATTATGACAGTGATTCTGATACAGATTTTAACCCTATGATCGCGAATGTACCAAATCTACAAATTGCTGTAAAACGTATCGATATTACTCCAGTTGCTAGTATTACAGATTCAAATGGTGAATCGCGTACTAAAAGTTGGGAAAAAAGTTTATCTGTACAACATTCTTTTAATGTTGGGTTAGGGGTTGAAGGTGGCGCCGAGGGATCGGCAGTGGGTCCTGTCCCTTCAGGAAAAGGATCGTTAAATGTAGGATATGGTTACTCTAATACAAAAACGGAAACAGAAAGCATCTCTAATAGTTTTGATTGGTCGACAGCAACCACTGTTGATTCATCTAAAGCAGCAAATGTGCGTTTCCATCTAGAATATAAAAACACGGGTACTGCATCTGCTGGGGATGTTTCACCTCACTTTAACATTCGATTAGGAAATAAAATTATCAATACTGTAAAGGCAACACAAGACCGTTATAAAGCAAACTTGTTAACTACAGAAAAAGGGGGGAATAATAAAACTGAAATTCTAATGGACAGTGTAGAAGGTCAAGCGGATGTGAAAATTTCCCTAACACTGGATGAATTAAAAGCAGTAGAACAAGGGGCACCCCTTTCTATTGAGGTCTTGCCTACTAGTACGATGAATGTGTATACAATGAAAGATGGAAAGTTTGAAAATTTAGGAGATTGGTCACATTTTGCATCAAATGTAAATGCTTCTACTACATTAGTAGAAACAAACTACGGTTCTATACCAAAATATAGAGTCTATACACCAAGAACGAGCAAGGAAAAGCCTGCTAACATTGAGCATAATCTTTCACTAGACGAACTCTTTGCACATACTGGGATAGCTGATAAAGGTTGGGTAGCGAATTATGTAGTAAATGGTCGCCTAAACGAAGAACGAGTTCGTTATGGTCCAAGTAGGACTCTTTTAGAACGAGGTAAGAACCTTGGTTTCTTTGATAATCGTGCACTACGACCAACTCTATCATATAGCAGTTATGATTATAGCAAGAAAAAGATTTACGCATCGGTTATACCAGGGATATTTAATTTGAGTGAAGAGATCTTTGTTACGGTTCGTAATAAAAAAGGTGAGAGCCAAAAGGTAACATTAGTTCGAAATCAGAATTCAAATGTGTATGAATCTAAAGAAAATGAACCTGTAGACATAGCAGTAAACCGTGCATCTCTTGGAGAATCTCAAGCTAAGTTTGAATTAATTGATGTAAAAGACAATAAAACTGAAGTTTTCACGCCTCTTGTTTCAAATAAAAGCTATCTAGACGCTATCGATAAAATAGTAGTAGATAATTCTGGAGAACCTATAGTAGAAGGAAAACAGTATTATTTGAAGTCAGCTGTTAATTTCTATAACGGTGTACAAGAATCTTGGAGCGCTGGTACCTTAAGTCAATCAATTAATGGGAGATATGTACACTTTTCACTTAAGGGTAATAATTGGGATGGATTAAGACTCGGTCCTATCCAACAAGCAATACACGGACCAGACATTCAGGCAACACCAGTAATACTTGAAAGAAAAGGTAAATCTAGACCAGAAGAACCATTCAAAAAAGATGAAGAAGTGTTTATGAAGTTTACGAATAGTAGTCATAGTAATTACCAGTATTTAAACATTGGGAATGGTTATGACTATAGTTGGTTAGATACTGAAAACAATAAATCTGCTATTAAATTAGACAAGCTTCCTAATCAAAAGAGTTTCTATCTAAAATTTGATTCTACTTATATAACATCTAGAGAAAATCAGTGGACTAGTTCTGTTGCAGATAATGGTATCGCCCCGCTTGTGGGTGCTGGTGAGCGTATTTTAAAATCTGAACATACAACTTCACCAGGAAATAATCATAAATGGGAGTTAGAAAGTATTAAATAGTTATGTAATCTATATACCCCCTGTCCATTTGGACAGGGGGTATATAGAGGTCTCTAAATATAAAAAGTTTTTCTCTACATTTGTTGCCACTATTGCATATTCTACAAATTGAAAAGTCCTCAGTATTTTTCCACTAAAAAATGTTATATAGACAGTATGAGTAGTCAAATGTTAAAGTTATCATCGAAATTATATAATTTTTAGTGACTATAAGATTCAGGTGTTAGATTTTAATTTGGTAATACTATTAGTAACAACATCCGTGTATCCAAGTTTCACAGATTTAAAGTTAATAAGAGAAATATTTTTTTGTGATTGGTAAAAAGAAAGTGGGATTCTATATGAAAAAAAGAATTTTAATCGTAGAAGATGAAGAAAATATTAGAGAAGTATGCAAACGGTATTTAGAAAGAGAAGAGTATGAAGTATATACCGCTGTAAATGGCATAGAAGGTTTAGATTTGTTTCTTACTCATCAACCAGATTTAATTATTTTAGATTTGATGATACCGAAAATGGATGGATGGGAACTATGCGAAGAAATTCGTCAACAATCAAATGTCCCTATTATTATGTTAACTGCTAAGGGAGAGGAAAGGGATCGAATTTTAGGCTTAACAATGGGAGCAGATGATTATGTAACAAAGCCATTTTCCCCTCGTGAATTAGTATTAAGGGTTCAAATTATACTAAGAAGAGGTAGCCAGGTACCGATACAAGCAAAAGAATCTCTATCGGAAGTGATAGAATTTCCAGATTTAAAAATATATCCAAAGACAAGATGTGTACTTGTCTGTGAAAATGAAGTGGAGTTAACGGTGAAAGAGTTTGAGATACTTTGTGTCATGGCAAAACATCCAAAACAAGTATTTTCTCGCTCGCAGCTTCTTGAACTAATTTGGGATTTTAGGCACGAAGGGACATCAAATACAGTTACTGTACTAGTGAGTCGTTTACGCGAAAAGCTCGAGAAGCATACGATAAAGAATCGTTGGATTCATACAGTTTGGGGTATAGGATATCGTTTTGAACCAAATGGGGGAAATGAAACATGAGATTACGTATTCAATTGTTACTCATGAATTTATTAAGTACCAGTATCATGGTAATTGCTATATGGTATAGTGATACGAGAATGTTACTTGAACCAGAACAAACACGATTATTAACAGTAATTGCAGTTGTAGGACTAATAATTTCAACGTTTATTTACTGGTTAATGACACGCCCCATTATGAGATCTATTAGAAATTTAATGGCATTAACGAAACAATTTAGTGATAGACACTTCGAAACGATGTATATAATTGGAAAAGAACCACAGGAGTTTAAAGAATTAGCAACAGCCTTTCAACAGATGGCAAAAAAATTAGAAGAAGGGTTTACTCAGTTAGAAGAAGGGGAAAAAGCACGTAAGGAATTGATTACGAATATTTCACATGATTTACGAACGCCTATGGCTAGCATACAATTGATGATAGAAGCGTTACAAGATAACTTGATTGAAGATCCTGAAATGAGAAAGCAATACTTGGCAACGATCTTAAAAGAAATAGAAAGATTAAGTGGATTAATTAATGACTTATTTGAACTTTCAAAGTTAGAGTTTGAACAAGGAGATTTTTACCCAAGTTTCACACATATAGATAAAATCCTGTTAGATGTATTAGAGTCACATTCTGTCTTATTGGGAAACAAACAGATTGATTTACAATTGGATGTTTCTGATACATTACCTCGACTTTTAGTTATGCCTTGTAAAATAGCAAGGGTTATAGGTAATTTATTAGATAATGCCATTCGATATTCCCCTGTTGCTGGAACAATTGAATTGATTGTAGAAGAAAATAAGCAAAATCAACAAGTCCAGTTTATTTTGCGTGATGAAGGAGAGGGAATTTCGCCAAATGACCAACTACGCGTATTTGAACGCTTTTTTAGGACAGATCAATCAAGGAGTTCGCAATCTGGAGGATCCGGCCTTGGACTAGCCATCGCAAAATCATTAATTGAAAGGCACAAAGGAGAAATTGGTGTGAGAAATCGCGCAGATGGTAAACGGGGAAGTGAATTTTGGTTTACTCTTCCTAACATATCAGAAAAAAATAAGACCACTGAAAGACTTTTGTAACGTTTACTTCATGAAAAGAAAATATATATTATTTATAGGGGGATTTATAATTATCGTGGGAATCCTATGGTCTTTGTTCCGACCGGAGAAATTATTTATTGATAAGAAAGTGAATGAAGCACTGCCACGAACTGAAATGCGATCAATAGAAGCAAAACAAGATCAAGTTATAAATGAAAGTCAATTTGAAAATGGTGTCCATGAAACAACTGGAACAGCAACAATCCATCAATTAGCGGATGGAAAACGTGTTTTATGATTTTCTAATTTTTCAACATCTAATGGGCTAGATGTTCGAGTAGTATTAGTTTCTACAAATCGTTTGAAAAATAATGAAGATGTTAAAAAGCATCAGTATATTGAATTAGGAAAATTAAAGGGAAATAAGGGGGACCAAAACTATGAAATTCCTGAGGGAGTAGATGTAAGTAAATATGGTTCAGTTTCTGTTTGGTGTAAGAGGTTTAATGAAAACTTTGGCGCTGCTTATTTTAAAAATTGACACTCCTACCTTTAAAGGGGCAAGCTGATCCACAGGTTGTGTTGCAAAGTTTTTTAACACATAAAAAGGTGAAGGAATTGTTGTTGAATTTTGCGAAGCCATTAATAATTTTTGTAATTCGTTATACGTCGAAAAGACGAAGTCTGATTGTGAAGTGACCCCAAAAAGTTAGACATATTATTTTATTAGGCAGCCCCTTTGGTATGTGTTCGGTATTGCACCGGACTCATACCTTTTAATTTTGC